>CAXXQW010000009.1:0-528000 GCA_963677615.2 Oceanispirochaeta sp.
TATTCTCCGTTATTGTCGCGGATCTGTTTGGCTCCGGTCTGCCAGGAAGCCAGAAAGCCTTCTTTCACCAGGGTGATCTCCACGGGCAGCCAGGTTTCTCCGTCTATATAGAGCAGGTCTCCGGAGTTGGGAAAATTCTTTTTGGCGGCTCTTTCATCCATGTCCAGTTTGTATGCCACATAAATATGTCCGGGAATGGTTATGAAGGCTGCAGGGATTCCCGATGCTTCCAGCATGGCCGCATACAGAACAGAGATATCATCACAGTCACCGGCTTTGGAGACCAGGGTCTGCTGGGGAAACTGGATATAATCCACCACCTGCTCACTTTCAGACATGTCTGCATATGAGGAGGAAGGATCCACCACATAACCGATCCCATAGAGGTTCAGTGATTCAAAAAGTCCCATGCCGATCTGGAAGTTTTTATCCAGGGCGCTTAAGGCTCCGCTTCGTATCTCGCCTGAGAGATTTCTGGAGTAGCTGTAGATCAGGGGATTGTTAGCTGTAACAAAACATGCGGCCTTGCGGTCATCATCCCAGGTCATGGCGTTCTTGTTATTTATGAAAATTGTAAGAGGGACTGTTTCCTTTACTTCTTTTCCGTAGTAGGTATACTCCACACTGACTTCTCCGGCCACTTTCAAACCTTCGTTGATTTGAAAAATATTGTTGGTGAAAAGACCCTGCAGATCCAGAGAGGCTGTCTTTCCTTTGGCGATTTTCAGAACTTCACCGCTGGTGTATTTGGGCTGCTCCATATACTGAGGTACGTAGAAACTGGCTCTTACATTTTTTATCACTTCGGAAGAGTTGTTGGTAATGGTTACTTCCCCCAGGGCATTTTCGTCATACCAGGTATAGTAGAGAGGAAATATATCCTTGGTGAAGGGGATGACTTTCAGAGCAGCGCCGGATCCGCCGGGCTGGAAATTGTATCCCATGGTGAGGGTTGCCCCTGTTGCCTGGTAAATTGTTCCGGCTGAGGATTCTCCCTGAATGTAGCGGCCGCCTACTCCAATATTAAAAGCCGGAGAAAGACGGAAGGTCAGATCGGCTCCGCCGGTATAGTAAGGAAAAAGGGAGGACTCTGTATCCAGCATCCCGTAGGATCCGCCTCCGCCGCCCCAGAGTCTCAAAATGGAACGGGGAAAAGGTGATAGTTTCAAACCTATGGTTCCCCCGAAATTGAAATAGGTGAAATTGATGGTTCCCTGATTGATGGGGAGGATACTGTATTCCAGTTGAGGCCCGAAATGAAGGAAGCTGAGTTTTTTAAAGTTCAGTTCCCCTTCCATCGTGGCTCCTCCGCCCAGAGAGTAGTAATTGACTCCTTCATCGGTGGTCGGGCCCGAAGGAAAAAGCAGGGTAGGCTGGGTTACAAGGGTAAAGGGGCTTTCGGCAAAAATGGTCCCGTTCATAACTATCAATAAAAAAAATAAGACAATAGATACTTTTTTAATCATGGAAATACCTCATGAATCTATAGATTCCCTACTTATAATCATACAGCATAGAGAGGGAAATAACCAAGCAGATGAGCCAATTAAATGATTATCGTTACGAAATTTAGGGTTTTAATATTATCTAACGTGTAATATTTGATATTCCTGCTGTAAAAGGCCGGGATTTTCCGTTTATCGGAATTTGCATGACCTTTTGGTACGAATTGCCTTTATTCCTTCCGGAAGGTTTCGGGAAGTGTCCTGGCTACCGGTGAAGGGGCATTGCGGCAGAAGGATCAGAGGAGAAAAAAAAATCCCATCGGATCATCCGGGAAATCGTACATTTCTGGAGAAATGCTGTAAACTCACTTGTATGGAAGTAGTGGCAGCGCTTATCGGTTTCGGGATTTTTTTCTCCCCCCTTATTGCCGTTCTGGTTCTGGGAAAAAAGCTGAAAAATATGGAGCACCGTCTGGAACGTCTGAACGAGAGGCTTTCCAGGCTGGAACCGGGAGAAGAGGAGCTTTCTCCTCCTGCAGGCGGGTTTTTCCAGGATTTTCCGGATTTCAAGGAAGAGTTGCAGCAGGAGAAGAATAGGGTAGAGGAAGAAAAAACTGCCCTGTCGGTGTCTTTTTCCCGCTCTTCCGTTCAGAATATTCCTCCCGGAAAGAGCCATCTTTTTTCTGTTATGAAAAAGCTGGAAAAACAGTTTCTGGACAACTGGACCGGCATTCTGGGAGCCGTTATTTTTGTTCTGGGAGCTGGATTCCTCAGTATTTATGCGGCTTTGAAGATGAAAGAGTTTGCCCGGTTCCTTCTGCTTCTGTTCTTTTCGGCCATACCGGCGGGTCTGTTTTTTTATCTGAAAGAGAAGGAGCAGTGGAAGCGGCAGGCGTCCTGGTTCCGCAGCATCAGCGGAGCTGTCTTTCTTTTTGCCTGTCTTGGGTCGGGAGGAATCCCCGGCCTTCAATGGATTCATAATCCTTTTCAGTCCCTGGGGCTTCTGATTCTGGGGATCGGAGTTAATCTGGGTCTCTCCTCTCTGGGAGGAAAGCAGTTTTTTGCCTCTTTTCATACCCTTCTCAGTCTGACGGCACTGGCTGTCATTCCTCCGGGAACTCCTTCTCTTTTTATGGCAGCCGTAATCTGTCTTTACGGGATTATTCAGACTTACCGGGAACGTTGGGATCTTCACCTTTTTCTGACGATTACCGGTTTTTTTGCCTATCATCTATACTGGATGCTCATGCTTCAGCAGTCCGGTTTTTCCGAGATCCTGCGTTATCAGGGGGCTGGAGCAGTAACTCTGGTGTTTCTGGCTGCCGCGTTTATTCACTATCGGAAAAATTATGCTGCAGGAACGTTCGAACTCATACCCTTTCTTGTTTATCTGTCCAACTGGTTTTACTTTATCACCGGTATTGTTCTCTATGCGGGAGAATACCCCTGGCGGACCGTTCCTCTTCTGGCTGCCGGTCTTCTGGCTCTGATTCTTGCAGGAAAGGCGGAGAAAAAAGGAATATCCTGGCTGAGAACATCGGATTATATGCTTATGCAGGCTCTTTTCGTTTCTGCCCTGCTGACGCTCAAAGGCTGGGATCTGCCGGACATGATGGTCTGGGGAATCCTCTATATGGAAATTCTTCTTTTTGCCTTTATGATGGTCCGCCAGAAGTCTCTTCTGCTTTGCCGGGCCGCACTGAATCTGGGCTATGCTGCCGCTGCGGTTCTTGCGGTAAAAGCCCTGGATGCTAACGGCCGGGAATTCTCCGCAGCGGTTATTCCGGCTCTTACCGCGTTCCTGGCCCTTTGGCTTCACAGGACTCTTTGGGAATCGGAGAATCAGTTACTGATCAGGGAAGATACCCTCCCGGGGCTGAAAAAAGTGAAAAAAGAGTTCTCTCTTACCGGCTTCTCTGCAGGGATCATGGGAACGGCTGCTTTCGGCGCTCTCAGACTTGCGGATTGTCCTCCTGTTCTGGATTTCCCATTGGGAATGCTCCTGGTCTCTTTTATGACAGGGGCCAGAAGGAAGTCTCCATCCCGGGGGATCACAGCCGGGACGGTCATCCTCCTTTCGGCTTTTGTTTTTGACGGTTGGGACTCTCTGGCCGGATCTGGTGATCCGCTGATTCATTTCTCTACAGGGGCATCTCTTCTGGCTGCTGCAGGGTTCTCTCTGACTTCCATGAAAAAAGATCGGAAATGGTTTTCTTTCGAAGGGTACGGACTTCTTTTATTTACCGGTTCGCTTCTGTTTGCGTCCTTTGCCCTTTTGAATCCTCTATCAGATATTTTGCCCGGGATTTTCTGGCTTTCTCTCTCTTTTCTGGCGGGTAACATTAAAAAGTATCACCGGCTGTTTCAGAGAACAGGGACTCTGATTCTCGGAGTGTATCTGGTACGGCATTTCCTTTTGCAGAGGGATATACTGATAAATATTTCCGGACTACCGGTTCGGTATCTTCTGGACTTTATCACCCTCGGACTCATCCTGTTCTGGTATCATCAGAGATCTGAAACTAGCGATAGAAAAGCAGAGGGAAGGTATGCGCTTTTTCTGGAGGGGGCTGTTCTGTTTGTGACTTCCATCCTGCTGATGGATATCTCCTTTCTCTGGATTTCCGGATCTTTGGGGTTTCTGGCTCTTGTGTTGCTGATTTCGGGCCACTTCAGCGGGGAGAACGGCCGGTTACGGTTTTACTCTCTTATTATATACTGGGCTGCCGTCACGGTTCTTATGGTTTCTGTTATCAGGCGGCTGGATGATCCCCTGTTTCCGGTTAGCGGTGCGGTGGCTATGGTAATGCTTATTCTCTATCTGACGGGAATCTATCTTCTGGGGAATTTATCAGATATTCCGGTTCCGGATAATCTGATCCTGATTAAAAAGGCTTCCCGCGCTGCGGCCCGGAGGATTCATGCTCTTGTTCTGTATCCGGCGATCCTGGCAGGAGCATTTTTTATTCTGGCTGCGGCAGGGTCTCAATCCCGGACCTTTTTCTGGGCTCTTGAGTGTTTTCTTATATACGGAGCCAGTCTCTTTCTCAGGGAAGAGCATTTCCGGTATGTTTCCCAGGGAGGGCTCTTTCTCTGTGTACTAAGGCTGCTTCTGGTAGATATGTCGGGGAGCACCGTTTTTATCCGGGGGCTTGTTTTTCTGGGCGTGGGCATTCTGATGCTGGGTGTGAATATCCTGTATAACCGCTTCAAAAACCGTTTTGCAGAAACAGGCAATGAAATCACAAAAAAGTGAAATATTTTTTAAAAATCCGTGAAATCATAAGAGAAAGTATTATACTTTGATAAAATTGTTGGAAATCAAGGAGCCTGTTTTGGCCACAATATATCAATTTCAGGTTGAAAAACTGGAGATAGATCTTTCAATAAACGAAGCAATCCATGATCAATATTCCATAACCCCTCTGTCTCAAAAACTGCTGGATCAGTCCTGCTGTTCCGAGGAGGAGAAAAGGGATCTTGTCCCCTTGTTTGTTGAACTTCTCTCTCTTCATCACAGTTTCAAGGATGAAGGGATTTCTGCCATTGAGAGCGAAGCCGGTACAACAAATCAGGAGTTTCTGAATGAAGCCCTGAGGCATGTTCTGGCCGGTGTAAAACCTGAGAAACTGGACCGGTTCCTTATGAAAACCATAAAAAAGTCCAGGTTTACAGGAAAAAAACTTCTGGAACAGCTTATGATACGCCAGGGCGTTCTCAGCATTGTGACGGATAACCACCCCACAGCCACACATCAGGTTTTGACGGAGCTTCTGGATTTTGACGATCCCGGATATCTTCTGGCTGTTATCATTGATGCCCTTAGCGCCTCGGATGTACAGGGAGAGGATGAACTCCCCTTCAAAACCTGCCGCTGACAGCAATCAGCCTCCGCATAAACCGCAGGGATTTCCCTCCCTCTCATTTGTATAATACCCGTCAGCTGTGTTTCCGTAATAACGGCAGTCTCTGTTATGCCGGGTATGGTTAGGGCTGTTTATCCAAAACAAATCACTGTGACTGTCCGATATCTGCAGCAGAGGGGCCTGCAGAGGGAGCGAACTCGGTGTCTGCCGGAGCTCCTGAACGGAAAACCAGAACTCTTTTATCAATGATGATTCCAGAATCTCTTCTTCAGAGTCCGGAAGTGCCGGAAAAAAATCGATTCCGGTTAATATCTCCACATCATCAACCGTAACCGCGTAGGAGGGGAGGGGAAACTCTCCCTTTTTATTGGGAAGAATAAATCCGATGGCTTTTTTCTCCTGTCCATACACCAGGAGTACTTTGTAATAGTAGCCGGGTACAGCAACCCTGTTTGCTCCGATCCTGGGAAGATCCGTCCGGTTCAGTATCGGCCCTGATACAATGTATATACGATCGTATTTAACCGCCCAGGTTCGCACCTGTTCTTCCAGGGATTTCCATATTCCCCTGTTAAAGGAGGGATCCTGGGGGCTCATGTTGGAAAGATAAAAGGAATCAGACATGGCCTGTTCAGAAAATTTCATATCACCTGCAGGAGCCAGATGCCCCCTGTCATAGCCGGATCCCCTGTAATCGGATAATTCTGCAGATCCTGTGGGGATCAGAGGGTCCGGTCTGAAATCATCTTTCCGTTTTACAGATCCCGCAACTTCCTGGGCTGTCAGTTCATAAGCCACCCAGTCAGCCTGTTCGAATTCCTCGCTGTAGTGGAGGGTAAAGCCGCTGTGACAGATTATCCGGCCTGTTTCCTCCAACGCCGGAAGTTCCAGTGATTGGGAGTATGAAGAAGCCGCCAGGGATATCAGGAAGATGTAGATTAAAGGGAATTTAAGACGCATAGGAATATATTACAGGATTTATTCCATTATTACATGATTTCTAAAAAATATGTATTTTATGCCTGGTATTCCTGCTTTATTATTAAATAATATGTATTTAATATGCAAAAAAAGTGTATTTATGGGTAAAAAAATGCATCCTATTGTGAAATTTCCTGAATGGTGAAATCCGGCAGGACAGCCTGATAATAACCGGGAATATTGAAAATTCTAAGGAGATTCTCACATGCTGCAGAACTACGAAAAGCTGAACAGAAAAATTGATGATAGTTTTGATTCTTTCAAATCCCGGAATCCTTCGGCTATGAAAGAGACACTGAAAATATCCTGGAGTAACTGGGGTTTTGGTGTGGAACCCCTGAAAACGTCCATGGAGAGGCTGGCCAGGAATAATCTGGAATATATTGAACTTCATGGAAATCATTACGGTCCGGACCTGGGGTATAAGGTCAAGGATGTAAAAAAACTGCTGTCCGACTTGAATATGAAAGTCAGCGGCGTCTGCGGTATGTTCTCTGCTGCTAATGACCTTTCCAGTGTATCCGCTTCCCAGAGACAGGCTGCCATCGATTATATCAGAAGAGAAGTGGAGTTTACTGCGGAGGTGGGCGGAACCTATCTTCTGGTTGTTCCCGGTGCAGTGGGCCGAAATGCCGCCTATGATGATATGGAATATCACAGGAGTATCGAAACCCTTCAGATTGTGGCGGAGGTATTTGAATCTCATAATGTGAAAGGAGCGGTTGAGCCCATCCGGTCTGCGGAGGTTTCATTCATCCACACTGTGAAAGATGCCCAAAAATATATTGCAGATCTGAACTGTCCCGGAGTTTCCTGGATCAACGGGGATGTTTACCATATGCAGTCAGAGGAATCCCATATTGCTTCGGCCATTCTGGATGCGGGTGAGCAGCTGGTAAACCTTCATCTGGCGGACAGTCAAAGGGGCGCTCTGGGAACTGGTTCTCTGGATCTGGATAGAATTATTGAGGCATTGTATCTGATAGGTTACAATACAAGGGATTGTTTTATGAGTCCCGAACCTCTTGGTCCGGGTGGCGATCCCTATCCGGCCATGTACGGCAGGCCCGACCCGGAAGTTCTGGATGAGCTTGTGAAAATCACGGTAGAAACCATCAGAAGCCGGGAGGAATTCCTAAGGGGAGACAGGAAGTAACGCACGGTGCAGAACTCTGCTCACAGTCTGGAAAACTTTTTCCGCTACTTTGATTATACCCAGGAGGATATGGACTGGCAGCTCTATGTAACAACCATCGGGCATGTCCATATCAAACCCGGGGATCCCTATCCCTACCAGTGGGAAAAGCATCCCAGACCCTACACTCATAACTGGTCCTCCGGGAGGATTCTCAGTGAATTCCAGTTTGTCTATATTGTGGAAGGGGCGGGCGTTTTCCGGTCTTTTCATGGTGAATTTCCTGTCAGGGCCGGAACCATGCTGGTTCTTGTTCCCGGAGAACGGTACTGGTACGTGCCGGATGAAGATACAGGCTGGACAGAGTACTGGATGGGTTTTAACGGGGAGACTGCCCACAGATGGCTGGAAAAGAAGTTTATCCAGAGGGAGCATAATATCTACCATATTGGATTCAGCAGGTCCATCATCTCCCTATTCAATCAGGCTGTGGATTTTGTTGACGATGAGCCGGCAGGTATGCAGCAGCTGATCGCTTCGCTTGTTCCCCAGATCCTGGCCAGGCTTCAGTCCATCCGGAAAGATGCGGGAGATGCAGGAGACGGGGAGACTTTGCTGGAGAGGGCCAGAATCCTTTTTGAAGAGAACCTTTATGGCAGATTCGATATGGATTGTATCACTCAGTCTCTCAAGGTCAGCTATAGAACCCTGCGGGACTATTTTAAAGAGAATACCGGTCTTTCTCCCTACCACTATTATCTCCAGATGAAAATTAACAAGGCAAAAGAGCTGCTCCTTCAGGATGGAATGAGTGTAAAAACCGTCTCTTTCAAACTGGCTTTTGACAATCCCTACTATTTTTCCCGGCTCTTTAAGAAAAAAACCGGAGTTCCCCCTTCCCGGTGGCATCTGGTCCATGTGAATTACGACCTGGAATTGTGAACCCGGGTCAGATTGTGCTTTCCCTGGGAAACTGATACCCTTTGGCAATGCATTTACCTTTTATCTACAGCCTCCTGGTTATCCTGCTGGTATACGGATTGAAAAAAGCAGGACTTTTCAAGGCAGGAGATTCAGCAGGATTTTCCAAAGTTGTCATGAATTTCACCTTCCCGGCGGTGATTCTCTATAATATTTCCACCACTGAGCTGAGTTTTGATCTTGTTTTGATCCCGCTCCTCCCCATCGGGATGGCTTTGACCGGTGCCGGTTTGGGGTCTCTTTTTTTCCGGAAGTTTCCGGCCCGGACAAAAGGCCTTTTAATGCTGAGCACCGTAGGGCTGAATATCGGCCTTTTTGCCTTTCCTATCATCGAAGGGCTTTTCGGTGCAGAGGGGCTGAAAATTGCGGCCATTATGGATATGGGTAATGCTTTCATGATCTTCAGCCTGTCCTACTATCTGGGAGCCTACTACTCGCCGGTCCTGGAACAAAAAAGGAGGAATCCTTTTTCCACTCTTACGGTCCTTTTTAAATCTCCTCCCTTTATCACATACCTGATTGCTCTGGGAATAAATCTTTCGGGGCTGATGATTCCTCCGCTTATCATGGACTGGGTCAGCATATTCAGCCGGGCCAATCAGTTTATGGTTCTCCTGGTTCTGGGGCTTATGCTGAACTTCGACTGGAAACTTCACGGTTCCAACGGCGTGATCCGGCTTCTTCTGCTGCGGTATTTTACAGCTTTGATTTTTGCTCTGGTAACATGGTTTTTTCTGCCCCTGGATCCGGTCGTGAAAAAGGTCACGATCATCTGTATGACTCTCCCTGCGGGATTCCTTGTCATACCCTACGCTTACCGATTCGGTTACGATGAGCATGCTGCTTCGGGGATTATTAATCTCTCCCTTGTCCTGGGATTTTTTTCCATGTGGGGGCTGATGATTTTTCTCTAATAAAAGTTTATGGTGAAATCCGTGTTTTTGATTTTAAACAGCGCGAATTCGATAATTTAAAGAAGGGCAGATGATAAACAGATCTGACCAGACGGTTGTATCAGCCTTTTTGAGAAAATAGGAGAGATAAAATGGGATATGCAGATGCCTACAAAGATTGTGAATGGGTGGATTTCGAGACTCTGGAGAGTTTTATGAAACAGGTCCTGATGAAAAGCGGTGTTCCCGAAGGGGATGCGGAAATTGTTAAGGAAGTCCTGATTGAATCGGACAGGAGGGGTATCGACTCCCATGGTATCGGCAGACTGAAGCCCATATATATCGACCGCCTGGATGCGGGAACCCAGGAACCTGTCACAAAAGTGGATATTCTGAAAGACACCGAAACCACAGCCGTTCTGGATGCCAATAACGGCATGGGGCATGTGGCTGCCAAACAGGCTATGCAGATGGCTATAGATAAAGCGAAAAAATATGGTCTGGGAATGGTGGCTGTCCGGAATTCCACACACTACGGGATCGCCGGTTACTATACATCCATGGCAACCAAAGAGGGGATGATCGGGATGACCGGGACCAATGCCCGGCCTTCCATCGCTCCGACTTTCGGAACTGAAAATATGCTGGGTACCAATCCCTTAACTGTAGGAATTCCCACAGACGAGGAGTTTGATTTTATCCTGGACTGCGCCACCTCGGTAACCCAGAGGGGAAAAATCGAGGTTTACGGCAGAGCGGGCAAAGACCTCCCTCCCGGATGGGTTATCGGAGAAGACGGAAAAACCCGTACTGATACGGATCAGATCCTGGTGGACCTGACCAAGGGAAAAGCCGCCCTGGCTCCCCTGGGCGGAATCGGAGATACTACCGGCGGATACAAGGGATTCGGTTACTCAACAGTGGTAGAGATTCTCTCCGCAGCTCTTCAGGATGGGAAATTTCTGAAAGATCTGAATGGTGTGGATGAAAACGGTAAAAAGAAACCCATCCTGCTGGGTCACTTCTTCATTGCCATCAATACCAACTTCTTCCTGGGCGAAGAGATCTTCCGGAAAGTAGCGGGAACGATCCTCCGTAATCTCAGGGATTCCCGGAAAGCCCCCGGCGAAGATCGGATCTACACGGCCGGTGAAAAGGAATACCTGGCCTGGCAGTATAGAAAAGATCATGGATGCCCGGTTCCCGTGACCCTTCAGAATCAGATGAGCGAACTGAGGGACAGATGGAATCTGGACTTTCAATTCAGCTGGGATAAGTAGTAGAATTAAATAATACAAAAAATCATGATTAATCTGGTTCAGGACCCTCTCCCTAACCCTCTCCCAATGGGAGAGGGAGTTAAAAACAACATTCCACACCTCGCCCTTTGGGTGAGGTAGGATGCATGCCTGAGCAACAAACGAAGTTTGTGACCAAGGGCCCGGGGGTGAGGGTTGGTTCCAAAGAGACTTTTCCCTGTTATCTTTGGGGGAGAGGGAAGGAGAACACATGGAAAATATGAAAAAAAAGGCTCTGGAATACCATGAGCTGGATGGCAAACCCGGAAAGCTGGAAGTGGTTCCTTCCAAGCCCTGTAGAACCTCTGATGATCTGACTCTGGCCTACTCACCGGGAGTTGCCCACCCGGTTCTGGCCATCGATGAGAATCCTCGTGATGCCTACCGCTATACCAATAAAGGGAATCTGGTGGCTGTGATTTCCAATGGCTCTGCCATTCTCGGTCTCGGGAACCGGGGAGCCCTGGCTAGCAAACCGGTTATGGAAGGAAAGGGTGTCCTTTTTAAAAGGTTTGCAGATATTGATGTTTTTGATATCGAACTGGATACGGATGACCCCAAAAAAATCATCGATATTGTCAAAACCATGGAGCCCACCTTCGGGGGAGTCAACCTGGAGGATATCGGTGCTCCCGACTGCTTTGAAATTGAACAGACCCTGATCAGAGAGTGCAATATTCCCATTTTTCATGATGATCAGCATGGTACGGCTATCATTGCCACAGCAGGATTGATGAATGCGGCGGAAATTCAGGGAAAAAAGATGGAGGATCTGAAAATTGTTGTGAACGGTGCCGGTGCGGCCGGTATCAGCTGTTCCAGGATGTTCCTGGCTGCGGGTGTGAAAAAGGAGAATATGCTTCTTCTGGATTCCAAAGGGGTGATTTACAAGGGCAGGACCGAAAGGATGACACCGGAAAAACTGGAATTTGCTGCGGATACTGATAAAAGGACTCTTGCAGAAGCTGTGGATGGGGCGGATGTCTTTATGGGATTGTCAGTGGCTGACTGTCTCACTCCTGAGATGCTGAAAACCATGGCACCCAAACCTACCATTTTTGCCATGGCCAACCCCAACCCGGAAATCAAACCCGACCTGGCTCATGCCACCAGAGACGATATTATTATCGGAACAGGACGGAGTGATTATCCCAATCAGGTAAATAACGTTCTGGGATTTCCTTTTATTTTCAGAGGAGCCTTGGATGTGAAAGCCACCGGTATTTCGGAAGGTATGAAGATGGCCGCAGCAAAAGCCCTGGCCGAACTGGCCAGGCAACCGGTTCCCGATGAAGTGAGGTCTGCCTATGGCAGAGATTTCACATTCGGCCCGGAGTATGTGGTTCCCAAACCTTTTGACCCGAGGGTCATAGAGTGGGAAGCTGTAGCAGTTGCCAAAGCCGCCTGCGACGAGGGTCTGGCTGCCGAACCGATTACCGATTGGGACGCCTATAAAATTTCTCTGAAGAAAAGGATGGAGAAGCACTGGAAATAGATTCGTTGATTTTCAGTTCCTGAGAAATTTGAGCACCCCGTCTTTGCCGGCCGGGGTGTTTTTTTGGGTTAACAGGATTTTTACGGTTATATCCCGAAAGGGATGATTCTGTTTTTTTGTTTGCCAATTCATTTCAATGCTAGTAAAATTTGAATTGAGAGCAATTAAGGAGGCAGCAATGCAAGTAGCTTACAGAATGACGAAAAATCCGATTACCATCTCTTCAGACACCCCGGTAAACGAAGCCAGGGACATCATGAAAAAAGAGAAGATTCACCGTTTACCCGTACTGGATAAGCATGGACACCTGGAAGGAATAGTGACGGAAAAGGATATCCTTTATGCATCTCCCTCTCCTGCTACCACTCTGGATGTATGGGAAATTTCCAGTTTGATGAACAAGCTGGAAGTTCACTCGGTCATGACAAAAGACGTCATCTCCATCACAACAGAAACCCCCATTGAAGACGCCGCGCGGATCATGTCGGATAACAATATCGGCGGCCTTCCTATTATGGAAGATAATATCCTGGTGGGGATTATAACCGAATCTGATCTTTTCAAGGTTTTTATAGAGCTATTCGGAGCAAGGGATAAGGGGCTCAGGCTCACGATCCTTATGCCGGAAAAGCATGGTGAGCTTGCCGCTGTTTCCAGCGCCATAGCCAATGCGGGAGGGGATATCGTTTCATTTGGCAATATGCTGGGCGAGAACGCGACTAACCGGTACGGGATTTTCAAGGTTCAGAATCTTTCGGAAAAGGAATTGATCGGTTGTGTGGAACCTCTGGTAGAAAGGATCGTGGACATCCGGGAGATTTGATATTTCCGGTGTCCCGAGACCTCTCAGGTGCCACAGATACGCCATCTGTGACACCTGAAAATATTATTTATCTTCTTCCAGCTGGAATTTATGGATCTCTTTTTTCATGGTTTCGGTATTTTTTGTGAGTTTTTCCACAACTGAAAGTAGATGGTTCATAAAAAATTCAATTTCACTGCTGCTGTTAGACATTTCGCTGCCCATTTCCTGCATTTTTGACATGGCTATGACACTTTTATCTACAACTTCTCTCAGGTTCTCCTGCTGATTCTGGATTTCCATGGAACTGTCTTTGACCAGAAGGGTGACATCCCGGACTTCGGTAATGGCAGTCATAATTTCACTGCTCCCCGCTGAGAGCTCATTTACCGAAATGGCAATGCCATGCAGACCGTCCGCAACATTTTTCACGGTTTCTGCAATATTGAGGAAGGCCTGTTTTGATGTTTCTCCTGACTCTTCGGTGTTGGCAATGGTTTGTGTTATGCCGTTGATGGCGTCTGTGATCCTCTTCGATTCTTCGGCAGATGTTTCGGCCAGTTTCCGGATTTCTTCCGCCACAACGGCAAATCCTTTTCCCGCTTCTCCGGCATGTGCGGCCTCTATGGCTGCATTCATGGACAGCAGGTTGGTCTGGGATGCGATCGAATTGATCATGGTGGTGAACTCTTCGATCTGGGTCACAGCTCCCCGGATAGAACCGATCTGTTCATTGGTTTCAACGATGGTATTTTCGCCATCCTCCGAGAGTTCTACCAGTTTTACCATCATCTGTTCCCGATCCTGTACGACCTTGTTGATGCTGTCTATGGATGCCATCATTTCGGTGAGTCCCGCTGTTGACTGTTCTACTATGGCAGAGAGCTGTTCGATGCTCCTTTGAAAGTCCGCCAGTTTGCTGGATATGATTGTGGTGTACTCGCCGGAGTTCCGCATCTCCTGTCCCGTATTCTCTATGGATTCGGAAGATTTTCTGCTGGCATCCATAATCTGATGGGTGGCGGCCATGGTTTCGCTTGATACGCTGGACAGTTCATCTATGCTCATTTCGCTCTGAAGGGAGGCATTTCTGGTTTGCCGGATAATCTCTGACAGTTTTTCTATAAAAAGATTGAAATTGCCTGCAATATCTCCCAGTTCATCCTTCCTTTTAACCGGAATCCTGTGGGAGAGATCCCCGCTTCCTTTTGAGAGGATCTCTACGGCTGTGTCCAGTCTTTTTATAGGCCTGACAATGTATTTTATGATCAGGAACAGCAGGGACGCCAGGATGATGACGTTGATCAGGAACAGAAGAACAGAGAGATTTCTGATTATCAGCATCTGGGACTGAATCTCCTGGGAAATATCCTGTACCAAGACATAAAAACCCACCCTGGTTCCCTGCCAGTCGTTAATGGGAATATAGTTCACTGTAAAATTTCCCACCTGGTCAAACAGGCTCTCTCCGGTTTGAGCCGATTCTTCCAGCAGTTCAGGAAAGATCATCTTTTCCGGAAGGATCCAGTCATCCGAAATGAATGAAATCATCTGGTCGCCGATTTCACCCTGATTGTAATAGGTTGCCAGATCCTCTTTGAACAGGATCTTTTCCAAAGCCGCTCTTCCTGCCAGAAGAACCATACCGGTTTTTCCGGAATCCATCTGCATCATCTTCAGTACATCCTGGGGCTGAAAATACATTTCCACCGAACCCAGGGTTTTTCCATCCGCCCTGACCGGGTGAACTCCCCTGATAACCATACCGCCTTTTCCCAATTCAATGCCCATGATGGGAGTGCCCTGGGATATTACCTGATTGACTGTGAAACGGAATGTGCTTAAATCATCGTTCCATTTGTCGGTCCAGGTCCGGTAGAGGCTTCTGGCCGGTGCCTGATGAAAATGGATCCTGGCATTGTCGGATTTCATAGATACGGCCAGGGCTTTGGCAATCTCATCGGCAACGGGAATGATCGCCTGGTGTTTCTCTTCGGGAGTCGGCATTCTGTAGGCATCAATGATTCCCTGATTGGTGGCTATGGCTGTTGCGGTTGCTAAGGCTTTTGTCTGAAGCTGATTTTCCAGAATCTTCACCTGATTGGCCAGTAGCCCGGATTTTTCCTTTGTATTCTCTTCGATCAGGGACTGAAAATTCATATTGACGAAAAAAAGTATGATAATGATGTTCAGGATAAATAAAGGAAAGAAAAATACCATAGTTCTGGTTCTCAGTTTCATGGTTATATGGCTCCTCAGGTGAAATTTCTCATATTTTTAAAATGGAACCTAAAATAGGGAATAAAGGCATTTTATGAAAAAATATTAAGAATATGACCGTATTTTATGTGTTTTTGACCGATTGGTCAAATGAAGATTTTTTGTTTTTATCTCTGTGGTTATTCCTTTGAGGATATGTGTGTTTTTAAGAGGAAACTCTTATTCAACAGGAAATTGATGTGGTATATTTCTTTGTATGAAGAAAAAGGTCATCCTGTTAATTATTAGCATTCTTATTATTCTTTTTGCCCTTCTGGGATTTTTTACATTCAAATCCCGAACAATTGTTCCCTCCGGTGTGATAAAGTGTTATTTCCATCTCTATTCCCCAACAGTAAAAGAGTCATTTAATACTTTGCTTGATGAATTTGAGAGTTTTTATCCTGAGATAACCCTGGTGCGGGTGATAGAACCCTATCAGGACATGAAAAAGACCCTGTCTGATGATATGAAGACAGTGAGTGATCCAACATCCCCGACCATCGCTGTTCTTACCGGACAGGATGTGAATGATATTTTTGGAAAGTCTCCTACTAGTTCTCCCTGGATATCCTATACCTGGGAGTTGTATTACAATACAGAGGCCCTTTCTGAGCTCGGTTATAATGAGGAGTCCATTCAAAGCTTCAGCACTGCGGGGTTTGAGGAGTTCCTAAAAGAATTCAGTCCTTTGTCAAAAACGGATAGGCCTTTGTTTTCCCTGGGGGCTGATTATTACTGGCCCTGGCTGGTCTGGGTTCAGCATCTGGAACTGCTTCTTCATAATGGGAAGAATCCCCAAGGGGTAACCCCCGAAGACTGGTCAGAAGGGATCGCCTATATGGAGTTCCTTTTTGACAGTAATCTGTTCAATTCGGATTTCCGAACCAGGAATTTCGCCTGGTCCCAGCTGGCGGTAAACAGTGGCGAGTCCCTGTTTGTTCTCAGCGACTCCAATATTTACAGGAATATCCCCCCCCGTGAGAGAGATTTTCTAGGGTCTGTTCCATTCCCCGGTTCTGTAGGGCAGAAATGGGTTGTGGGATCCAACTTCTATCTCGAAGCCTATGCTTCAGAAGAGGTCTCGCCAAATACTCTGGCAGCGGGAGACCTCCTGCTGGATTACCTGAGGAGCGAAGGCATACGGCAGCGGTTTCTGAAACAGACTGGAATCCGGTTTCTGCCGGACCAGGGGCAGAGGGAAAGGAAAGACATTCCCTCTATTGCCCACCGGACCATAGAAACCGAAATGCAGGAACTGTTAAAGTACCTGGATCAGAAACCCTGATTAATCAATCGCTCTGAATACTGCCGACTGCAATGTCGATCCGTTGTAACCGGCTACCATATTACCCGCACCATAAACAGTTCCATTTGTTTCGGCAAAAGTCTTGTTTGCTGTGGGTCTAACGGTTGATGGTACAACCATGACTTCCCAGGTCCCTGAATAAGTAAAGGACGTAGGGCTGAATCCATCTGTTACACTGCCGGGATCTGCCAGGGGGAACGCCATCTTCACCGCATAATTGGTTCCGGACAAGCCTCCCGCATATGTTGTAATAACCGGCCTCTGAACATTCTGGCTTTCTCCGGAATCCGTATAGTCTCCATCAGAGTTCAGATCGAAATCTTCTTTCAGTGAGATGGAATTCCAGCTTCCTGCTCCAAAAAGGCCATCCACATGGAATTTTTCCACAGTTGTGTCTGTTTTAGAGGTTAAATAAGCATATTTCAGAGTGCTGTTTGCGCTGTCCTGATAAACAATGTGTACCTTTCCTGTATCATCCACGACAATATCCGGATATTGTCCGGCATTGGAATCAATTTCCAATGGGGTCGTCCATCCGATAGAAGTGCCGGTACCGGGAGTTACTACATTCCCGGTGTTGGGATCTGCATAAGGAGTATCATTGTATGTATAGTAAAGAAGATTGTTCGTTTCATCCCAGTATACCAGATGCATGGTTCCGCTGGAGTCCAGATAGGGAGCAAAGTATTCTGAATCGTTTGATCCACTGGTTAGATTGTATCGGCCTTCAGGTGTCTCAATACCAGTGTCATTTCCACCATTATTGTATTTGAAAACAGTATCCTGGACGTTGTTTTCATCCAACTCCCGGTACCATGTACTGCCATCATAAGATCCCATAGCAGTACCAATCGTCGCTGTTGTACCTGTCTTGTAAGTATAGTAAACAATGCTGCGGGTATCAGGGTGGTTGTCAAAATAGAATACATAGTTTGTCATATCTGTATCATCACCACTGGTGAGGATTCTCAAATTATCATAACGGGACATCTTATAGCTATCTGTATAAGTGGTAGACGTATAATTTGTACCTGTATTGAATGAGAGGTTTCCTACTCCCAGGGTGGGATAATCATCAACATTCCAATTCATAGCATAATAACCTGATGTGGCCGCTCCGTAAGCTGTATTTCCTAGTCCCCATAGTACAGAGCCATAGAAGTAATATTGGCGGTCAGTAATGTCGTCAACTGAGTTGGAATCATTCAGGAAGAGGTACACGGGTGTACCGCTTTCATTAAAAGTGAAATCTCCGCCGTTTACTTTAAAACTGTATGCCAGCTTATTCGCATTGTATAAAACATCCACATTATTCTGTACATAGAACCAGTCAAAAGTACCGTCTCTCGTGCCAGAAGGCTGGCTGGCTCTCATTACAGCATCTATACCTGTGTATGTTGTTGTATTTAAGGTGAAGAATGCCAGATACCTATCGTCAGTCAGGCTGTCATTATAGGCATTATCTTCCTGGTTTTGGGTTAATGTATTGGTATTCAAGTGGTTCCGGCTCAATACGCTGTTTGTTGTCACGATCAGATTTCCTGAAGAGTCTGTAGATGGTAGTGTCATCGTAAGTGTCTGGTTATCTGATCCGCTATGAGTGAGAGATGTTCCCCCCACAGTGACAGATCCTGATCCAGTAACAGGCAGGTTGTAACCGATCACAGTTATGCTCTGATCTGTTCTGACAGGATACCAACCCCTGACAGATCTTCTGGCAGGTTTGAGAAGAGCATTATCAAGTCCTGTCTGAATTTCTGAGACATAGGGAACAACATCCACTTCTTTAAAGGCTGTTGCATCAATGGAACCAATATCAACATCGCTATCATCGTAACCATCTGACAGGGTATCCGTATAGGTGTAGTTTGTCCCGTCATATCCTATGGGGAGTATAACAACATCTTCATCAGCTACTCCTGTAATTGAGGAAGAGTCCCAGTCGTAAGTCCAGACATACTCCTCTCCGTCCAGGGGATCTCCATTACTGTCGGAAGTCAGTACAGCATCACCAAGATAGGTAAAACTGGTTCCGCCATCCTGGGATAGATAGATCCCAACGGAGTTTACAGAATTGCCGTCTCTGGCTGTTCCGGTGATGTTCACTGTTCCACTGATGTCTGCCTGGTTGTCGCTGTCGGGACTATTGTCAGCCTCTTCAATATGACCGTCCACATTGTGGGTCTGGGTAAAATCGTCAATCGTGACAATGGGACCTGTAGAGTCATTGTTATCGATCAGAAGATAGAAATCCTTCGTTACTATATTGCTGTGGGAATCCTGAACCTGAGCTTCCAGGCGGTACCAGATATTGTTCAGGCCCAGGGGCACTGTTTCCAGAGTTACAGTTGCCTGTGATGAGGTCTGGGTTGTAAAGTCCAGATCCGCATAGACGATCGGCGTAAATGATGTATTTTCCGTACCCGGATATCCATCGCCTCCTATGGCATATTCATTGGCTATGGTCAGAACGTAGCTGGTTGCATCGATACCTTCCGCATCATCCACATTCATGGCAAAGGAGACATCTCCGCTGACTTTCAGGTAAATAGAGTCCGCTGTATAGTTGGTTCCTCCAATATCAAAGCTGTCAATGTTGGGAGGATTATTGGAAATCTGGGAAGATACCAGTTCATAGGACATGTTTCCCGCTGTGTCATAGACCACGTAGTAGAGGTCCATGGGGCCGTCGGGGAACACTTCCGTATCAAAGTAGACAAACCATTCCTCATACGTACCTTTGGATCTGAGGGATTCTTCAAATCCGTCCTGATCACCGTCGGTGGGATCGGTATCATAAATACCTCTCTCCGAACGGTTGTCGATACTGATCACCAGGTCATCATAACTGATCGCCGGCGGGTAGGGGATTGACTGGTCTGTACCCGTCATATCAGCCACTGTCGAGGTATTTCCAGTGGTTGTCACTGTGGAGCCATCGGTGGGATTATAGAAGTTGCCATCTTTTACAAAGAACACATCCACTTTTTCCACACCGCTGATGGTCCCCGAGTCCTCCGCACTGCCTATGAGGAGATAGTCTCCGCCGTTGGTGGCATTCCCCGAGAAGGTGTAGACCCCGGCCTGATCGGTCAGGTCGCTATTGTAGTTCCATATCCCTGTAGGCAGGGTGTTATCCACATTGAGCTGAATGGACTGTGAGTTCTGTTTATAGGTTTCATCAGTCACCTTCAGAACGAGCTGAAGGAGACCATTTCCTCCAGAGACAATTCCTCCGGTGTCTGTAGTATCTATGGGTAGATCGATATCGTACTCATAATACCCGCTGACCACGCCGTTATCCGTTACGGTTCCGCCGGCGGCGGAAATTGTCTGATAACTTACACCGCCGTCATAGGATATCTGCATTTTGCTCAATTCCAGGGCTTTATCATCTTTAAAACGTGCTGCCAGGTTGACTGTTCCATTTACGATGGAACCATTTGCCGGATCAGGCAGAGCCTGTCCCTGTCCTTCGATAATCGGTGCTGTAGAATCGATGTATACACGGATCTCAACTGGATTGCCTGCCAGACCGTTTACATCATAGGGAGTCATGAGAAGTCTGATCCATCCATCCGCGCCGGAAGTTCCGATGTCGGTGTCTCCCCCGGCTGGTACGCCGATAGCTGTAAGATTGGAAAGACTGAACTCACTGTCCTGGTTCATCAGGATGCTCCAGGTTCCGTTGGATACGGTAATATCTACAGGTGTCGCTTCATCTTCAAAATCGCTGTTCCCGGCAGTGCTGTCTCCATCCAGGTCATAGGTGTCGTTGTAATCACCGTCATAGTTGATGTCTACCTGCATGGTGAGAGTCTGGATATCATCATCATCGGTTGCCGTTCCCTGCACAATGAATGCTCCGGCCACACTGGAGTCGTCTGAGGGAGTCGACAGGTACAGTATGGGTTTATCACTGTCCGGATCGATATCAATCTGGAAGGTGTTTGCCCCGATGTTACCGGCACTGTCTTCTGCTGTCAGATCAATGGGGAAACGCCAGATATTGCTGCCCTGATCGACAGAGTAGGCCGCACTGGCGTAAAGGTCTGAATCCACATCCAATACCCAGTTCAGATCAGAACCGGAATTGGTAAAGACAACATCATCCGAGACGCCGCCGATGGCAGAAAAACTGCTGATGCCGCTGACTTCTGTGATGGTTCCCCTGAGGGTGACTGAGCCGTTCACATTGGGTGGATCTGCCGATGTCATCCCCGATGGCTGTGTTGCTGAAATTACAGGTGCCAGAGTATCAATATTAATGGGCAGGCTTATGGTTGTGGATTTGGCAAACTGATCTGTAGCCGTGACATAAATGGTCATGCTGCCGTCCTGAGACCCGTCCAGGGGGAAGAACGAAATGACATGGGACCAGCTGGTTCCGGGAGTATCCACATCTATATAGGTATCAAAGAGGGCGTTGTCAGTTTTTATCTGAATTGAGGATATGGTATTCCCGTCGGTGGCTGTACCGTTAATGGTAAAGCTGTTATTGATCAGCAGTCCAGCCGCGGCTGCCTTATTTCCGCCACCGTCTATGTCAAAATCTGTAATGGCCACAGAGGGGGCTCCCGTATCGATGGTAAATGCCACAGTGGGAGTGACTATATAATTGAAAGGCGTAGAAGCACTGTCTGTATAGTTGGTGTCCTTGATCCGGAATTTGGCATAGTGGACACCCTCTCCCAGGTCAGCTACATAGCTCTGCCAGTTCTGGCTGAGCCCGCTGACTGTGAAGGGGGTCGTTCCATCAGTGGTTATCGCATTCCATGTCAGGGTATCCGTATCAAAGCCGTCAGTGTCCCAGGTGGCGCTGTTGTCTGTATCGGAGGTGAATATCTCGATGGATGACAAACCGTCATCATCGTCGGAGTAAGCCAGGATTTTCGCATTGGATTCCAGAAGGTTTACCGAAGCTGCGGCCCCTTCACTGATATTGGTAAAAGAGTAGGTTGGCCTGTCATCTCCCTGATTGATGGTAAATAGCATATCGGTTTTATCCGACAGGTTGCCGGCGCCATCTATAGATACCACAGAAATATAGTAGGTCAGGTCTGAGTCTTTATCCGCATCGGCAATTCCCAAACCGTCCTGTATCGACAGGGTGTCGAGGATTGTATTCCAGGAGTAGGTGGAACCAAGCTGGGTATAGGCGGGATCGCTGGCAGGATCTCCTCCTGCAGGAGCTGAGGGAAGGGTGTCGCCATGGGCAAGATAGACATAATCGACTTTCACGTTATCCGAGGCGGTCCCCCGGAACTCCTGGCTGCCGTAGTACGTACCGGTGGGGGTAATGAAAGACACCGTCGGTTTTGTTTCATCCACAAGGAGGGTGTAATTGTATGTGGTGGTCCTGCCGTGGACATCTTCCACTTCCACAACGAGTCCCACGCTGTCTGCCCCGATGGACAGACCGGCTCTGCTGTAGGACCAGGTATCATAGGCTGTTCCTGTATTGGTTACAGCCGCTGGATCTCCCGCATCAGTGGCCAGCTTGGCCCGGACTTCAGCAATTCCAACCCCGTCGGAAGAGGTTCCGGTCAGGGTGAACTGGTCATTGATATAGATTCCCTGAAGGGAGGCGGAAGAGGTTTTTCCGTTATCCAGCAGAGTGATGCCAGCTGTGGGGGCAGAATTGTCTACATAGACAGAGATCGTTGCAGTTTCTGTGGACACTGCCGGAATATCCTGGGTGTCATCTGTAAAATCTTCTCCCGTATCGGAGGTCCTCACCTTTACCGAATAGGCTGCCGCCTGTTCGGCAACCGAGGCAAGAGAGTGGGAAAAGACCACATTGGTGGAGTCAGAGGCGGATGCTGAGGAAACAGGAACCCAGTTGGTTCCGCCGTCAAAGGATATCTGTATGGTGGAGACATCCACGCTGTCATCGTCGGTGATAGATCCGCTGATGCTGTCGCTGTTCCACAAGAGAGCTCCATCGCTTGTATTGAGTGTTATGACAGGTGTATTGCCCGACTGTTCGGTATGGAATCCCAGAGTGTAATCTCCCACAGCGGTTCTGTTACCGGCCAGGTCTTCCAGCAGGAGATAGGTCGAATAATCGGTGGAATCTGTCAGGTCGGAAGAGTCGAACCGGTAACTGATGCTGGTGGTACTGGAGAGAAGTTCCCATCCGTCTGAGGTGGGATCGCTTCCCGGTTCAGCCGGTGCGGCCGTGGCATTCATCAGATAGATGGCATTGACAAGGGTTTCATCATCGCCGGGGGTTCCCTGAATCAGAACCGAACCATTCACATATCCGCCGCCGGTCTGGTCGTTGTTCACCAGGGTCAGGCTGTTGATATAGGGATCTACCGTATCCACGTTGATGTACCGTTCATAGGTGCTCTGTTTTCCATAGGAATCGGTTACAGTGACCGTATAATTCAAAATCCCGTCATTGGCATGGGTGATTTCATTGACATTATAGCTTGTTGTCCAGGGGACGGAGGTGGAGTAGGGTTCTGAAAGATCCGAGTAGAGGGTTATCTCTCCCTCCGAGTTAAACTGAATCTTTATATTGCTAATCCCCCCCAGATCGCTGGCTGTTCCGGCTACTGTGAAGTCCTGGTTGGTATAACCGCCGTTGGTAGCGGGGGATGTAATGGTCGTCACCGGATTGGCCGTATCTATGGCGAATTTGACGTAAGTTGTGTCATCCCAGCTGAAGTCTCCGGGGGTAAAGCTGGGCCCGTCGTAGATATCCGCGGCCCTGAGGGCCATCTGATATTTTCCATCTGACTCCGTGAACGTATGGGACCATGTCGCCAGGGTGGTGTCGCTGCCGGGAGCACCGCTGATGCTGGTCCAGTCTGTTAACATGCTTGAGAGATCTTCGTTATAGAGAGTGTACTGAATGGATGATACATCCACCCCATCATCGTCTATGATCGAACCGGTTACCTGTTTCGAGGCAGGGAGGAGATTGTCTGTAAAGCTGCCTCCTGCGGTAATGGAGGAAAAGCTGATGACCGGTTTATCCGAGTTCTGATCAACCGTAAAATCAACCGAGGCTATGGAGGTCTCTCCCGCATTCCCTGCCGTATCAAGAGGAACGATTCTCAGGGTATAGGTATCGTCGCCATTGGTGAAAATCCCAGTGTCTGTGGTGTCCAGTACTGTATTCCAGGAATAGGTCTGCCCGCCTGAGAAAAGGGTGTAGTCATCAGGGAATGTGGGGGGTCCGGCACTGGCCAGATCTACATTGTAATAAACAGAGGAAAGGCTTGTGTTGTCTGAGGCTGTACCGCTTATTGTCAGATCTCCATTGACAGTAGCACCGTCCGAGGGGCGGTCGACTGATGCCGAAGGCTCTGTTGTATCCAGAGTGAACTGACTGCTCTCTATTCCTGTGGAGCCGTAGGCATCTGTCGCTTTGATGAGATAACTGTAGGTGTCATCTCCGCTGGACTGGAGTACCGTGTAAGTCCAGTTGACTGTAGTCCCTGCAGTAATGGGGATTGTTGTCCAGGTTGTTCCATTATCAAAACTGATTTCCATAGAGGCCACCTGGTTGGCATCTACAGCGGATCCGGAGATGACCACATCCGTATTGTGGTAACTGAAAGGAGCAGGATTGGATATGGTAATCGTGGGAGGTCCCAGGTTGAGAATAAAGGGAATCCCGTTCTGATCTGCCGAGTCTTCAATATTCCAGTTAAAATTGCTGCTGTATTCCGCCGCAGCGCTGGATGCTCCGACAGTTCCGTCAGACTGATTGTCCCGGGCTCTCAGTTTCACATAGTGAAGGCCTTCTGTGAGGCTGGATATGCTATGTTTCCAAACCACCACTTTGCCGGATGCCGCAGGGGGTGCGGAAACCGCCTGCCATCCGCCGCCGTCGATATCTATTTCAATGGATTCGCCGCTGAAAAGAGCAGGATCCATCAGGTCATCATCCTCAATAATCCCTGTCAGGGTTGTAGCCCCCACAAGAACATTGTTGGCGGCGACTGTTTCATCCTTATCAATGTCATTGAACGTGATGACAGGACGATCCGATCCCTGATCAATGGAGATTGTTGTGGTGTACTGGGCTGAGTCGTTGCCGGCGCTGTCTTCGGCAAGAACCGTGATGACATAATCGGTGGCTGTATCAGTGGGAACCAGTGCGAGGGAATCAAATATCTGTGACCAACTGTAGGTTCCGGTGGCGGTATAATCCCACAAAGTCGGATCAACTTCTGGTGTGCTGCCTCCATCGGGATTTATATCAATATAGACAGCCGTGACATCTCTGTTATCATCGGCAGTACCTCTGATGGAAACGGAACTGCCGTTGACAGAACTGGCTGATGCGGGTTGTTCTATCACTAAAGTGGGACTAGTGGCATCCACAATCACCTGACGGTCCAGAGTTGTTTTTCCACCGGACATATCTGTGGCCCGGATCTGGTAGGAGTAGTCTCCGTCGTTGGATCCGTCAACAGTGAAATCATAGGACCACGCAACAGCGACATTTCGGAATCGGCAACATCCATAATGGAAGTAAAATTTGTTCCGCCATCAAATGAAATTTCCACATCCGAAACCCCGTTGGCATCCGAAGCGGTACCGCTGATGGCAAAGGTTGTGTTGAACAGGCTGTTGTTGGCCGGCTGGGAAATAATAAGGTCCGGCGGGCCGTAATCAATCATAAACTCAGTCAATGCCGTCAGGGCAAAGTTCGGATTGGTTCCCTCGTCGGCAGTACCGGAAGAGTTGGTGTCGTGAACCCGCAGCTGCATACTGTGTTCACCCTGAGGCAGATTCTGAAGGCTGTGAGTCCAGTTTACAATTCTTCCATCCGAACCAGGGGGAGATGATATAAGCTGCCAATCTCCTGATTCATTTATGTCATTTGTATCTCCATCACTGTTTAGATCTATTGGGTTAATTGCATTGATTTCTAAATCATCATTATAAATATCTATTTTGATTTCAATTGTAGACACATCGACATTATCATCATCTTCAATCGATCCAATAATACTACTATCCTGACCAAGACCGTTATCTAGGGAAATTCCACCTTCAACCAGGTTTGAGAAGGAGATAATTGGTCTATCTGATTCCTGATCTACATTAAAGTTTACAGATACTGATGTACTCACGTTGCCGGCACCGTCCGCTGCTGTAAGAGACAGAATGTGGGATCCGGACGTGAGACTGTTTGTATCCAATTGAGAAATCCAATTGTATTTGGTGCCTCCTGAGATGGTTTGCGAAGAGCCGTCAAGTTCGAGGGTAATGGAATCAATAATGTTGTTGTCGCTGGAAGTTCCTAATACATTGATGATCCCATTTACATTTTGTCCTTCTTCGGGGTATTCAATTGATACTTGCGGAATGGTTGCATCTCCGGTGTATTGCAATGACGTGGTTGAGTAGTTAGTTGCAGTTCCAGCACGAATCTGGAATATCTGAGGTCCTTCCAGTAAAGTGAAATCAGTTCCTGGGTCTATTGATAATGTCCAGGTCATACCATCGGCGCTGGGATTAGTAAAAAAAATCTGATCGGTTGTGAAGTCTCCATCACCGTTTGGATCAAGTTTTACAACACCTTCACTTGTTAATCTATCAACTGACAATTCAATGTTCACAATGGAATTACTGCCGATATATGATCCCTGATCAGGGCTTGTTATACTTATTACCGGAGGCAGAGCGCTGGTTGTGTTGAATTCAATAGTCTTTGAGTAGGTTGCGTTGTCGGGATTGAAGTCTAAACTATAAATATCCCAGGCCCGTAGCTTCAGGATAAAGGATTCTTCTTCGGCAAGGTCTGTTGATGGTGTGAAATTCCACTGATTCCCTGATAGGGAGAGAGTCGTCCATTGAACTACCGCATTGGTATCATCATTACTCAGGTAATCTGCTTCCTTCCAGATCGCAATATCTACACGTTTATCTTTTATCCCATCATCATCTTCAACAATACCACTCATTTTCTGGGGAGAACCAAGTGTGGTTGGAATATTTTCATTCTCATCGGGATCTGCAGGGCTGATAAAAGTAAATTGAGGAGCATCAGAATCCGGATTTATATCAATTTCCATCCAGCGGCCGCTATCTGTGGTTCTCCTAAGATCTTTTAAAGTTATATTACTATTGAATAGGTTTGCAGGAAACGTCTCACCTTCAAAATCCACTTTGTGAATTTCTTCAATGCTGGGTATTTCTGTGGGATCATCTATAGAATTGAGAAAATCCTGAAAATGGTAAAACCAACTGTTAAAATTCCCTGAGTTATCAACAGCTTTTACATCAAAATAATAGGTACTGAGATTTCCAGGATCAGAAAATGTCTCTGGATCGACATAATCTTCTGTATCAAATATATAGTACCAGCTTGAAGTTCCTGTCGCCTGTTTGTCTGTAAAGAGAGCATTTCCATTATTGTCATAAAGTGAAATCAGAACCTTACTGACTCTTGTTGAATCAGTAGCTTCCCCTTTGATGGACATGTTCTTGTTGAATTCAATATCATGTCCATAGGAATCAGGTGTTGTTACCAGAACCGTCGGAGCATTGTTATCGACAATAAGAAGCAAGCTGATACTGACAGATTTTCCAGAAGAATCAGTTACAGTGATTGTAAAATCATTATCTCCATCATCCAAGATGCTTGTGTCAATCAAGGCAGTCCAATTCTGTCCATCTATTGTTGCATTCACGCTTTCTTTATCTGAGCTGATTGTAACTGAAGTTACTCCGATATCATCGATGGCTTCACCGGATAATGTAATGGAACCACCTACATAATCCCCATTGATATGGCTATTGACTTCTACTGTCGGCGCCGACAGATCTACCATATCTCCCAGTCCCGGGTTTAATACGTCGCAAGCCACAAGCAGAAAAATAATAAGGGACGTAAGTGAATAGATGAGATATCTTCCAATGTTCTTTCTTTGTAACCTGTTCAACTGTACTAACCTGCTTCCTTAGTAATAATTACTAATATAACTCTAACTTTTGTAAAAACTAATTTCTTTTCAGGCATATGTTAAAAAACATTTGACCTGATCCCAAAGGCGATCCTGTATTCCAGGCCGCCCTCTATGTCCGATGAGATAAACCAGAACTGGTTTTCCATATACAAACTGAAGGTGTTGAAGAATTTCAGCTGTTCCAGCTCCACTTTTATCAGTTCCAGCTGTACCGTCATGGCCCCCAGAACAAGACCGCTCTGGTCTATGGGGCTTTCGGTCATAGTAAAATATTCAAAGGCCGAACCCACGGCCAGGCTGGATGAGAGAAAATCGAAGTCGGGACCGAAAAAGTAGCCGTAGGGGAGAGTCGCCACATTGGCCAATAGTTTCAAACCGAACACAGTACCGTTGAAGCGGCCTTCCGGTGCCTGGCCTATCAATGCCTGGAGCCTCACATTATCGTCAAAAAAGGTGAGTCCCGCCCCGAGTTCCCATGTGGTTCCTCCCAGAAAGTGGGTATCTATATACAGCCCCTGTATAAACTGGGGCAGTTCGTGGCTGGCTTTGCTTCCCTCACGGAGCATCACCGAGATATCCTCCAGGCCGTTCAAATCAAAGGCGGTCCCGGACACATCTATCAGGTCATTAAAACGGGAATTTTCCAGTGGCGTCAGAACGGAAAGTTCAGGAGATGTTTCATCCACTTCTACAAAAACCTTCGTCACAGCAGTGCTTCCGTCCCTGAAGGTGGCTTTCACAAGGATTCCCAGTGGACCGTCGGGAATCTCCTGTGTTTCCAGCCGGAACTTCCACGCCTCCCGGGCTTTGAATTTGACAAACTGCTTACCGTTATCCAGGCTGTATTCCAGAAGGCTGACCTCATGATTTCTGATCTGTTCTTTGCTCGGCTCTTCTTCATTAGCAGCGGGCTCTAGGGGATAATCCAGGCTTCCGCTTATCCAGGGCCTGTTGCCTACAAAGTCTCCGGATTTAACTGAATCGATCCGTATCCATGGGCCTGCCTTGGAATAGGTGAAGCCAGATAACCCTCCCGTTATGGTTTTTCCGCTTTCAAGGGTCAATTCTGCCTGTACAGTGTGCTCTCCGTCACTCAATTCTTCCGGAAGGATGGGTCTGGAAAAATACCCCAGTGGATCTGTTTCGACCACATCGAATGGAAGGCCGTCAATGATCAGGGCCACTTTGGCAACAGGATCTCCCCTGCGGATCTGGCCTTCCAGGTTGAACTCTCCCGTTTGGTAGGCGCCGTCAAATGGAAAAAGGATTTCCGGTACCGGTTCTATGGACGAATCAATTTTCAGCACATTCCGTGATACCAGCACTTCGTTGCTGGCGCTGTCTTCTGCAAAGAGAGAGAGGTTATACCTGCCTGCGGGCAGTCCGGATATATCAATTTTATGGAGGACAACGTCCCGGATTTCCAGCTCCTCTTTCAGAGCGGGTTGGGACGGCCCCTCTTCGTTTTCATCGGGAGTCTCCGATTCAAGAGGAGTGAGGGTATAGGAAATCCGGTCTACCGAGATTTCATCGCTGACCCGCATCTGGATAAAAAGTTCATCCCTGGCTGAAGCCCCGTCTCTGGGATTGGAAAGCTCAATAATCGGTGCGGTGTTGTCCACTTTGATCAGAGCCGATGAGATCCCTTCTATCCCGTAGCTGTCCACTCCCTTCAGGAGGATCATATAGCTTCCGTCTACCAGCAGGGTGGTGTCCAGTGAGTAGGTCCACTGTTCGGTTCCCCGGGCCTTGTGAAAGGTATTCCCGTTATCTACGGAAACATACACGCCCTCCATCCCGTTGGCATCCCAGGATGTGCCTGCCAATGTTATGGTCTCTTTATTGGTGATGGTGATATCAGGAGAAATCAGCTGGGTTTCCGGGGATTCCAGAGAGACTTCGAAACCCACGGACACCACATCGCTTTCTACACCGCCCAGGTCAAAGGCTCTGACTTCCAGGGTGTGGTGATTGTCGCTCAAAGAGCTCAGTAAAATGGGGATTTCAAAGCTGCTGCCCTCTCCGATTTTTACAAAGTCCCCCTGGTCAATCCTGTATTCTATGGACGCCACTCCGTCATCATCCAGTACTATCCCCGAAAAGACCGTATCTGTCAGGATCAGGCTCTCTTCCAAAGGAACGTGGATCTGAACTTGAGGTTTATCTGTTTCAGGAGCAAACGCCAAAACCGGATGGAAGAGGGCTTCATTTCCTCTATGGTCTTTTACGGCGATAACCAGATCTTCGGGTACCTCTTCATAGGGCGCCAGGTCTATGGGCACGGCGAGTTTTTTATTGACCACTTCCAAAGGGGTGCTCTCTTCACCGATCCGCAGCTCTCCGGCAAAACTTTCCGACCATTCGTCTTTGACTGTCAGAATCACAGTGGTTAAGCCGTTCACCTGTTCTCCCGGTTCCGGGAGAATCTGAAGAAGTTCGGGCGGTGTGGTGTCTTTTATATAGAGCTTTTCCGCAAAGGATGCATTGCCTGTTGTATCTACGGCCTGAAAAAGGATGGATATTTGACCGTCTGGTAATGATGTCAGGGGAACCTCCACTGTAAATCCGGAGGATTCGGGTGCCCCTGCTTCTATGTTTTGAAAATCACTGCCATTGACTGAGTACTGGAGAGTTTCTATTCCCAGGATATCCTGGGCATTTCCGGTTATAGTAATCATATCTCCCAGTATGGTCCCATCCAGAGGGCCTGTTATCTGCAGGGCGGGCGCTTCATTGTCTGTGATGCAGGTAAAAGGGCCGTACTCCCAGATCTTCCCGTCATTGTCTTGGACTTCTACTGTTAAATTGTCCCCCCGGGAAGGAGTCAGGCTTGTTAAGGTGAGAATATCACCGGAATGGGACAGACTGAAATCGTCGCTTCCTTTTAATTCGGCTCTATTGATTCCATTCCCATGAAACAGGAACTCCATGGTCTCATCAAAACGGTAAGTATTAGGCTCATTCGGTTGGGACGGCGTGATGGGATAGATCCCGTCGCTGCCAGCCCCCGGGAGCCAGAGGATTGCTTTTTCTACACTCCTGCTCTGCTGGCTGTCCTGGGCTGTTAACGTGATGGGATAGAAACCGGTGCCGCTGATATCCTCCAGGCGGAGCTGAAACGTATACTCCCCGGGGGCTGCGGCCTTTTTCAGTTTCACTTCTCCGGATGTTTTGTCCGGTAGCTCAAATCTGGCTGTTCCGGTTCCGCTGGCAAAGGTTATTTTACCGGATATCCCGGGAAGTTCCTCCATAGAAACCTCTTTGCCCGGTGTATATTTTTCCGTGGTCTTATCAGCCAGATAGTACTCCAGGAATTCGATTTCCGGAGGTGCGGCGGGAATAGAAAATTCTCTGGTTTCTTCCTCACTTTCCAGGCCCTGCCAATCGTAGCTTCTCAGCGTAATGGTATGGGACCCCGGTCGAGTCTCCGGTATGGGTATGTTGAAGACCATACCGCTTTCGACTTCTTTCTCCGGTGATTTATCAATGGAATACCGGATTCCCGAGGCTGACGTATTGTCCAGGATCCAGCCCGATAGGGACGGCGTTATAATATTCCCATCCAAATCAGGAGAATGGACAGTCAATTTCGGAATATCCGTCTCCAGGTCTATGGGGTGTTTAAAATCGTACTCCGTTGTATTACCGGCAATATCGGTGACTGTAAAGTTGACTACCCCCTGTTTTTCTCCCGATCCATCCAGGTGGATCAACCAGAAAGGATTCCCCGGTTCCAGCGGAATTTCCAGGGGCTCCTCACCTTTGGGAGAATATTGGAGGCTTTGGACTCCCACATCATCAGATACCCGGCCAATTACGGTGTATTGCCCGTTGATCAGACTCTCCTCAGTCGGGGAGAGGATTTCAAGGTTGGGGGATGTATTGTCCACATAAAGGAGGAGGCTTCCTGTCCCCCGGCTGCCTTTTTTATCCATGCCTTCTGCCTGAATCGTCAAGGGGCCGTCCGGAAGATCCCTGGTATCCAGATTAAAAGAGAACTCATAGGGCGCATCGGGTTCTTTCCCTTTGACCTTTGCGGCCCTGTATGTTTCTCCGTTATCCAGGGAATAACGGATTTCTGAAATACCGTTCTGATCCTCCGCGGTTCCGGATACATCGATTTTACCGCTGACGAAATCTCCATTGCTATGGGATTTATAATCGATTGCAGGAGCGGAACGGTCTATATGGAATGTGACCGCTTTTTCCGGACCGGCTGATCCGTAAATATCAACGCTTCTGGCATAGATGGTATAAATCCCGTCCTTGAGATCTTCTGTTTTCAGCTCATAGGACCAGTAATCGTAGCCTTCGGCCCTTTCAAAAGGTTTGTCTCCCAGGCGCAATTCCACATAGTCCACCCCATCGTCGTCTTCGGCGCTTCCCAAAATATTGATATTGCCCCGTAGGACCTCGCCTTCTGTAGGATAAGCCAGTGATACCCTTGGAAGATCCGAGTCGGGGTCTATATTGATGTCCACCGCTTCGGCGATTTTCCTGTTACCTGCAGAGTCCCTACCTTCCACCAGGATGTTGTAAACCCCCTCTTCCAGGTCTGATACATCAAGCTGATACTCCCACTGATACAGGCCGTTTACGGGGAAATAGGTATTAAGGACCCCTGAAATCTCCGGCTCCGCGACTTCCGGAGAAGATGCATTTGCCGGTTCCTGAGCACCGGCAAATCCCGAAAGGAACAGGATTATGGGAAAAATTATACCGCGTTTGAACAAAAGACACTCCTGAAGGATACAAGGCTACTTTTCAAGTATCGGCAAATGAAAAAGGATCCATAAATATCAGTTCAACAATGGTGTATTTGAATTTTATAAATATTTAACTGAATCCCCTGTTTGTGTATTTGAGAAGCCGTTTGATATTCAAAATAGACGAAAGGGCAATCAGGGAGTATGATATATTTTCAACTTTACCGGAAAAGGTCGGACTGGCAGATGGAAGAACTGTACAAACTGATTCTCGTGGATGATGAAGATGAAGTCCGGGGAAGAATCTCATCAAAAATCTCTGCAGACAGCGGATTTTCCGTGGTCGGAACAGCGGGAAACGGATACGATGCCCTGGATCTGATAGAGAAACACTCTCCTCATGTGGTGCTGACAGACATAAAAATGCCTTTTATCGACGGAATTGAGCTGGCATCTATCATCAGGAGGGATTTTCCCACGGTTCGTGTGGCATTTATTACAGGGTACGATGAGTTCGATTATGCCAGGGAAGCTATCGAGCTGAATGTTTACAGCTATCTGACCAAGCCTGTCACACAGGGGGATATCTCCCGGTTTCTCAATAAGCTCAAGGCAGAACTGGATCAGGAGATCAAGGAGAAGTATAACCTGGAACTTCTGAGAAACCGGTTTGAACAGAGCATCCCGTTGATCATAGACAACTACTTTGTATCCTATCTGGTCTCCACTTCGGCGGGAAATGCCGGAGATATCGAAAACCTGAAATCCTATGGGGTCTCTCTGGATGACAGCAATTACCTTTTGTCATTTATCAAAATGGAGCGGGATGAGTCCATACAGGATGTGATGGAGTACGAAAAAAGAAAGCTCTCCCTCCGTTCTGTGATCCAGTCCATTATGGAGCGTCACAGTTACCGGCATTACAGCTTCCTTTTCAACGACGGCATCGTCTTTATCATTAAGGAAAAGGGAAAACTTTTTCTCCGGGAGGTAGACCAGGTTTTTTATGAGATGCTGAAAAAGGCGGAACGGTTCCTATCGGTGAGGATTGATATAGGCGTCAGTTCCCTGCACCGGGAGTTTCAGCAGCTTCACCGGGCCTATGAGGAAGCCGGAAAGGCTCTGGCCTACAGCAAGTTCCTCAATGCAGGGAGGATTATCTACATCGATCAGCTGGAAGAGGATAAGCCGAAAGTCCTGAACCTGAGCGAGTCGGAAATCCGCAATCTGGAACATACCGTGAAATTCGGTACGGACCAGGAACTCCGCAACCTTATGGAAACCCTGAAGCTCAATGCCCTGCGGGATAACAAAACCATAGCCAATTACAGACCCTATATTATAAATTTGCTTCATATCATGGTGAGTTATGCCGATTCGATCGCTCTGGATCTGAATTCCCTTCTGGGAGGGGATGTTCTGGAAGAGATGGTAAAATTCAGAAGTCTTGAACAGATGTTCGACTGGGCCCTGTCGGTATTCCTGAAGCTCCGCGAAATGAATCTGACAACAAAAATGACCAGTTCCCAGAAGCTGCTGGACAGGGCTATCCGGTATATTCATGACCATTTTGCCGATCCTGCCATCTCCATGGAAATGGTTTGCGAAGAGCTGGGCATCAGTATTTCCTATATGAGTCTGCTGTTTAAAAAAGAGAGGGAGACCACTTTTGTCAAATACCTGACCAGCGTCCGGATGGAGAAGGCCAAGGAGTATCTGAAGCTGACAGGTGATAAAATTATTGATATTGCCGGAAAATGCGGATACAGCGAAGTCTATTACTTTAGTCACAGCTTTAAAAAGTACACAGGCATGTCACCCAAGAAATACCGGGAAGAGGTTTCATGAGAAGGAAATCCTTCCACGATCTATCCATAGCCCAGAGCATCCTCACAGCCACGCTTCTTATCGTTGTGGCTGTGCTTCTCTTTACCAGTCTGATCTACTACACCACATTCTCCCGCCGTACGGATGCTCTGGTGGAAAGCCAGTCCCGGGAGATCAATAAACAAATCGTTCTCAATTATAAAAGCTATATTACCAGCGTTATCGAAACGGCCAATCATATCCTTTCGGCATCACTGAATCTGGATGTGGATGATTCCTATGAAGAACTGCGCAATATCTACTCCCTCAGTATGGATATGAAAAAAGATGTGGCTTCGATCTTTCTGTTTGATGAAGAAGGGAATATCGTTTTGGGAAGTCTTGAAACCGAAGCCCCTGAAAAAAACTATTCCCGGGAGAACTGGTTCATCAATGCCCGCAACGAGAGTACGATCTTCCATTTCTCGGCTCCCCATGATCAGGAGCTTATCGCCTATACGGGAGAACAGGTTATATCCGTGTCCCGCCTGATCGAGTACACCAGGGGAGACCGGGTTCTGGAAGGGGTTCTGCTGATAGAACTGAATTTCAACTCCCTTTCGGAACTGGCTGCCCAGACAAACCTGGGAGAGGGGGGGCACATTCTTATTCTGAACGATAAGGACGCTCTGATCTATTACTTTGGTGAAGATGATCTGGAAGCCCTGACAGAGAGTTATCATCTGTCGGTTGAGAATCTCATGGGCGGCTTCAAGGCTCTAATCCATGGGCGGGAAATGTACATCAATATCAATACCCTGGCCCAGACCCGGTGGAGAATTGTCACGGTTTACAATATCAATGCCATCGCCCAGGCAAAAGACAGGATGATTCTTATCCTGTTTCTTGTCTTTGTAGCCAGTTTTTTTATCACAGCGGTTATCGCCTATCTCATTTCCCATCGTATCTCCCGGCCTCTGCATCAGCTGGAAAAAACCATGCAGAGAATCGAGCAGGGGGATTTTCACTCCAAAGTGGAAGTCTCCGGCCAGAAGGAAATTGTTATGCTGGCAGGATCTTTCAACAGCATGATCGATGAAATCCGGTCTCTTATGGAAAAAGTGGTGGATGAGCAGAGGGAGAAGAGAAAGACAGAGCTCAAGGCGCTTCAGAATCAGATCAATCCCCACTTCCTTTACAATACTCTGGATTCCATTGTCTGGCTTGCAGAAAATCAGAGGACTTCGGATGTGATCACCACAGTGGTGGCTCTGGCACGCTTTTTCAGAATCAGTATTTCCAGGGGGAACAATTTTATCCCGGTCAGGGATGAGATCGAGCATATCAGGAACTACCTTACCATACAGTCCATTCGCTATGTAAACAGGTTTTCCTACAGCTTTGATGTGGATGAGAGTATTCTGGATGAGAAGGTCATGAAACTGATCCTGCAGCCTCTGGTGGAAAATGCTATCTACCATGGAGTGGGAGAGGAGGAGGGAGAGATCACCATTGTGGGATACAGAACGGAGGGATTTCTCTGTTTTGATGTGACAAACACCGGGTACGGCATTACCCAGGAAAGGATTCAGGAGATACAGAGGGTTCTCAAAGGCGGAGAGGGAGACACCGGCGTAGGTCTGAAAAATGTGTATCTCAGGCTCAAAATCTACTACGGGGACAAAGCGGATATCCTTTTCAGCAGCGAGCTGGATGAATGGACCCGGGTATCCATCCGGATCCCTTTGAAAAAAGGGGGAGGACCGTCATGAAAAAGCTTTTTCTGTTTGTCGTTCTGGTTGTGATGTTTACAGGTTGTGATGCCGGTAACCGCCGTATCGGATTGATCCTCTACAATATGGATGACCCTTTTGTCAGAGATTTTGCCGATAAAATCCAGGAGATGGCACCCTCCCGTTTTCAGATAAATCTGTACGATTCCCAGAACTCCCAGATTTTGCAGAATGAGTATATAGAGGCTTTACTGAAAGACGAACCGGACCTGGTCCTGTTAAATCCCGTAGACAGGCTGGGGGTCTATCCTATTATAAGAAAGCTGAAAAAAGAGAACATTCCAGTCATCTTCTTTAACAGAGAACCTCTTTTGAAGGATATGGGCCTCTGGAACCGGGCCTATTATGTGGGGGCTTTGGCGGAACAGTCCGGTCAGATGCAGGCAAAACTGATTATGGACTATTTTGGAGATAACCCCGGTCATCTGAACGGAAACGATCTGAATGGAGACAATGCGATTCAGGCTGTGATTTTCAAAGGGGAGCAGGGCCATCAGGATGCGGAAATCCGAACCTCTGAAGTTATCCGCTCCTTTAAGAATGCAGGCTATAATCTGGATCTCCTGGAAATTGTCGGAGCCAACTGGAACAAAACGGAAGCCTATGAAAAAACCGGTGAGGTTCTGGAGCGCTACGGGGACCGTCTGGAAGCTGTCTTGTCCAATAACGATGCCATGGCTCTCGGTGTCATTGACAGGATGCTTAAAGAGGAGAGGAATATCACTATTCCGGTTGTGGGAATCGATGGGCTTGAAGAAGCTGTGAGCCAGATCAAAGCGGGAAATCTGTATGGAACCGTGCTCAATGATTCGGAGGCTCAGGCCCGGGCCATCATTGATCTTGCCGAAAGGATCCTGAAGGGAATGCCTCCTGAAGGTCAGTATGTCTGGGTGAATTACCAGCCCTTTACTCTTGAATAATGCGTAGAAAAGATGCTCTTTATGAATGAAAATCATGAAAATTTCCGGAATTATTTGTGGTTTCCATCATTGTTGAAAAAAAATCGAAAATTCGAAAATCTTATAAATATTGAAGAAGATATCACATTGTGGTCTCCCGGATCGGTGCTAGACTGGATTCATAACCATAAAAAAACATGGTTAAAGGAGATGTATTTTTTATGAAAAGAAGTGTTATTCTTATCGCTTTGACCGCACTGATGGTGCTGCCTTTCGGTCTCTTTGCTGAAGGACAGAAAGATGACGGAAAGATCGTAATCGGAGCTAATATCTACAGCTTCGCAGACAACTTCATGAACGGTGTTATGAAGCCCGAACTGGAAAGATACGCCGCTGAAAAAGGGGTTGAGATTCAGGTTGTCGACTCCGAAGGCCAGCAGGCTATTCTGAACAACCAGATCGATGTGTTCATTACCAAAAAAGTCGATGTTCTGGCTATCAATCTGGTAGACCCCGCATCCGCCCAGTCTGTAATCGACAAAGCCAAGAAAGCCGATATTCCCCTTATCCTTTTCAACAAGGAAGGGTCTGTGGAAGCCATGTCTTCCTACGATAAAGTATGGTATGTGGGAACCAACTCAGCAGAGTCCGGAATTATTCAGGGTCAGATGATGGTTGCCGACTGGAAAGCCCACCCCGAATGGGACAAAAACAAGGACGGTGTTGTTCAGTATGTTCTGCTCAAAGGCGAACCCGGACATCCCGATGCGGAAGCCAGAACCAGAGAGTCTGTTAAAGCTTTTGTAGATGCCGGTATCAAGGTAAAACAGCTGGCTCTGGAAGCCGATCCCAACTGGTCTACCCAGCATGGAAACGACAAAATGGCTGCATGGTTGACTTCTTCATTTGGAAAAGATATCGAACTTGTTATCTGTAACAACGACGGTATGGCTTTCGGTGCCATCACTGCTATGAAAGCCGCCGGTGTCAGACTTCCCATCTATGGTGTTGATGCTCTGGCTCAGGCTCTGACACATATCGAAGACGGCGAGCTGGACGGAACTGTTCTTAACGACGGTGTTAACCAGTCCAGAGCTACTATCGATCTGGCTGTCAATGCTGCCATGGGTAAAGACGTTGTTGCCGGAACCGGATGGAAACTGACCACTGATGGAACCAAAGCAGTCCGCGTACCCTATGTTGCCGTAACTCCCGATAACTATCAGGATTTCCGCTAAGCGGCAGATCCCGTAAGGGGTATGTCTGATCCGGAAATGGCTGGCTCTTCGGAGCCGGTCATTTTTTAGCCTGTAAGATGAAAATGGAGCCCAGAAATATAGGGGCAGAATATTCAGGAACTTTTCAAGTTCGTCGTGCCGTGTCACGAAGAGAGGTGATTCTTTTGCAGGAAGAATTTTTATTACAAATTAAAAATGTCTGTAAGGCGTTTTCGGGTGTCCGGGTTCTCAAGCATGTCAACCTGGACGTCAGACCCGGATCCGTACACGCTCTTATGGGTGAAAACGGTGCCGGTAAGTCCACCCTGATGAAATGCCTTTTCGGCATTTATATACAGGATGAAGGGCAGTTTTTTCTGGAAGGAAAGGAGTATAACTTTCAGGATCCCAAACATGCTCTTGAAAATGGAGTCTCCATGGTGCATCAGGAGCTCAATCAGGTTGTACAGCGCACCATTACTGATAATATCTGGCTTGGCCGGTATCCTAAAAAGGGCGGTTTTGTCGACGAAAGGAAAATGTACAAAGATACAAAGGCCCTGTTTGACCGTCTGGGGATCCATCTGGATCCCAATACCCATCTGCACAAACTCTCGGTCTCGCAAAGACAGATGGTGGAAATTGCCAAGGCGGTTTCATACGATGCGAAAATAATTGTTCTGGACGAACCTACATCTTCCCTGACTGACAATGAGGTGAAAAAGCTCTTTGATATTATTACTGTTCTGAAAAACGAAGGGGTAGGGGTTGTCTATATATCTCATAAAATGGAAGAGATCTTTGAAATCTGTGATGAAGTGACGGTTTTAAGGGACGGAGAGTATATCGGAACCGAAAAAATCAGAGACATCGATATGGAAAAGATCGTGAACATGATGGTCGGGAGGAACCTGGAAGAGAGATTCCCCCCCAAAACCAATGTTCCCGGAGATGTTCACATGGCGGTAAAAAATCTTTCTACCATGTATGAACCTTTTGTGGAAAATGTCAACTTCGAACTGAGACGGGGAGAGATCCTTGGTGTGGCCGGTCTGGTCGGCGCGGGCAGAACCGAAATGGTGGAGGCTCTGTTCGGGGTCAGGACCCTGAAAAGCGGGGAGATCTATATTGATGGCAGGAAAATTGATAATTCCACCCCCCATAAGGCTATCAACAACCGGTTTGCCCTACTGACGGAAGAGAGACGCGAGACGGGGATCTATCCTATTGCCGATATTACTTTCAACTCAACCATATCCAATGTGAACTCCTATAAAAACCGTTTCGGATGGCTGATCGATAGAAAAATGCAGGAAGATACGGACAAGCAGATACAGAATATGCGAATAAAGACTCCCCACAGACGGGAGCTGATCCGTTCTCTCAGCGGGGGAAATCAGCAGAAAGTTATTATCGGACGCTGGCTTTTGACCAATCCGGATATTCTGCTTCTGGATGAACCCACCAGGGGTATCGATGTGGGAGCCAAGTACGAGATCTACCAGCTTATCATTGATCTGGCCAAAAACGGTAAATCGGTTATTGTGGTTTCTTCGGAAATGCCCGAGCTTCTGGGGATCACAAACAGAATTATGGTGATGAGCAACGGAAGAATTTCGGGAATCGTCAATACCGACGAAACCACCCAGACGGAAATTTTCAATCTGGCGACAAAATTTCTCAATAATAGTAAAGAGGCGGAAGTATGATAAGTTCAGAAAGAGAAAACCTCTTCAGCGTCCGGAAGACCAAAGAAGAGTGGAAAGACTTTTTTATTAATAATGCAATATACATTGTCATAGCGGTGATTATTCTGATCATCATTATCAGCGAGCCGGCATTTGTTTCCTGGGCGGTTCTGAAGAATATTCTCACCCAGTCTTCGGTTCGTCTCATCCTGGCTTTCGGAGTGGCGGGGATTATTATCCTCCAGGGAACAGACCTCTCTCTGGGAAGGATGGTAGGGTTTGCTGCGGTGATTTCCGCCTCCCTCCTGCAGAGACCGGACTATCCCTCCCGGTTCTATCCGGATCTGGTTCAGCTTCCCCTGTTTGTCCCTCTTCTGGCTGCCATTGTCGCCTGTAGTATCTTTTCGGTTATTAACGGCTGGGTTGTGGCAACCTTCAAGATTCATCCTTTTTTGGCAACCATGGGTATGATGATAACCCTTTATGGGATCCTCTCTATCTACTTTGCGTCAGGTGCTCCGGGGCCCCAGCCCATAGGCGGCCATGACAACAGGTATGTGGATCTTATCAACGGGCAGGTTCTGGGGATTCCCAACCTGGTGCTTTTTGCTTCCACGGTGAGCGTGATTATGTGGGTGCTCTGGAATAAAACCACCTTTGGGAAGAACATGTATGCGGTGGGCGGAAACCCCGAAGCAGCCAAGGTTTCCGGGGTTAATGTAACCAAAACCTTTATTCTGGTTTATCTTCTGGCTGGTGTTATGTACGGACTGGGGGGATATCTGGAAGCCGCCCGTATCGGAAGCGCCAATAACGGAACGGGGTTCGGATACGAGCTGGATGCCATAGCTGCCTGCGTTGTCGGGGGTATCTCCTTCAGCGGAGGGGTCGGTAAGGTTTCCGGAGCCATTGTGGGTGTTCTGATGTTCACTATCATCAGTTACGGTATGACCTTTATGGGGCTTGATCAGTACTACCAGTATATCATCAAAGGGGTTCTGATCGTTGTTGCTGTCTCCCTGGATACCAAAAAATATCTGAAAAAAGTCTGACCTTTTGACTCCTTGAAAGCAAGATTCTGCAGTACCAGTCAGAGCCGCCCCCTCCCGGGACGGCTCTTTTTGTCTGTTCTGCCCGGTATCGTGATCGTTTATGATCGTTTAATGTGAAAAATCATGAAACGAAAAAAAATGAAAATTTCATTTGACATAATTTCAGAACCGGGTCTACCATAAAATCATACCCAAACAGAAGCGATCATAAACGAAAACAAACAGTCTGTTGCGATCGTGTTTTTCTAAGGGTGCGTTAACGAGAACGCAAAAGACAAAATACCAAAGGAGCGGTAAATGTTTAAGAAAATTTCTACCCTGTTACTGATGGTTTCCATCGCATGTTCAGCAGTGTTTGCTGAAGGTCAGAAAGACAATGGCGGAGAAGCCGGTTATGTCGGAGTTGCCATGCCTACCCAGTCCTCTCAGAGATGGATTCAGGACGGCGGAAACATGAAAGAACAGCTGGAGGCAAAAGGTTACAAAGTCGATCTCCAGTACGGTGAGGATATTGTGGAAAACCAGGTATCCCAGATTGAGAATATGATTACAAAAGGTGTAGAGGTTCTGGTTGTTGCTTCCATTGACGGAGAATCTCTGACCAATGTTCTGGAAAAGGCAGGAGAGCAGGGAATCGAAGTAATCGCCTACGACAGACTGATCAAGAACACTCCCAATGTGTCTTACTATGCTACATTCGATAACTTTAAAGTGGGTGTTCAGCAGGGTTCCTATATTGTTGAAGCACTGGGGCTGGACAAAGGAGCTCAAGGACCTTTCAATATAGAGCTTTTCGGCGGATCTCCCGATGATAACAATGCCTATTTTTTCTACGACGGTGCCATGAGTGTTCTCAAGCCCTATATCGACAAAGGTGTTCTGGTTGTTAGATCCGGACAGATGGGAATGGATAAAGTGGCCACCCTCAGATGGGATGGTGCGACTGCCCAGGCCAGAATGGATAACCTGCTGACAGCTTTTTATGCGGACGGCGAAACCATTGATGCCATCCTTTCGCCCTATGACGGGATTTCCATCGGCGTTCTCTCTTCTGTCAAAAATATCGGATACGGAACTCCCGGTCAGCCTCTGCCTATCATTACCGGTCAGGATGCGGAGCTTCCTTCTGTAAAATCCATCCTTGCGGGAGAACAGACTCATACCGTATTCAAGGACACCAGAGAGCTGGCCAGAGTGGCTGTGGGAATGGTTGAAGCTATCCTCCAGGGGGGAGAACCGGAAATCAATGATACCAAAACCTACAACAATGGTGTGAAGGTTGTTCCTTCCTACCTTCTGGAGCCGGTGTCTGTGGATGCTACCAACTATGAAGAAGTACTTATCGGATCCGGATACTACTCTGCAGATCAGTTGAAATAAGTATTAAAACTACGTCATACCGGCGGTATTTCCGATACAGTTTTACCGCCGGGTATTGAGCAGATGACCTGTCTGTTCGCAATGGATTGTTACAGGGTGCCGTACCGGAAAACCCTCCGGTAAGAATCCTGTTGTCTGATGTGTTGGAGAACTATGGAACTGTCAGTTCCCGACAACTTATATAGGAGCCGGATTATGTCAGAATATATTCTGGAAATGAGAAATATAACCAAATTGTTTCCGGGAGTCAAAGCGCTGGATAATGTGAACCTGAAAGTCAGGGAGCACGAGATCCATGCTCTTGTTGGTGAAAACGGAGCCGGCAAGTCTACATTGATGAATGTATTGAGCGGTGTATATCCCCACGGAAGCTACGAAGGTGAAATTGTCTACAAAGGGGAAGTCTGCGAGTTTAAAGAGATCAAGGAAAGTGAAAAAAAAGGGATTGTCATAATCCATCAGGAACTTGCGCTGGTTCCGTTTCTCTCGATTGCAGAAAATGTTTTTTTAGGAAATGAGCAAGCCGTTAAGGGTGTGATAGACTGGGATCTCACCAAAACCAGAACTGCAGAACTGCTGAAAAAAGTGCGGATGAATGATAATCCCAATACCAGAATCAAGGATATCGGTGTGGGAAAGCAGCAGCTGGTGGAAATCGTAAAGGCTCTGGCCAAGGATGTGAAGCTCCTTATTCTGGATGAGCCTACGGCAGCATTGAACGATGAAGATTCCGATAACCTTCTGAATCTTTTGCTTGAATTGAAAACCCATGGAATTACTTCCATTATTATATCCCATAAACTGAATGAAGTTACCAAGGTAGCCGATGAGATAACCGTTATCCGGGATGGGGCTACAATAGAGACGCTGAATAAAGAGAGTGATGAGATCACAGAGGACAGGATCATTAAAGGCATGGTTGGCCGTGAGATGACCGATCGTTTTCCCTCCCGGGTCCCCCATGTCGGAGATGTGATGCTGGAGGTGAAGGACTGGAATGTTTATCATCCCATGGATGATGAAAAGCAGGTTCTTCACAATATCAATATCAATGTGAAAAAAGGCGAAGTCGTCGGGATTGCCGGACTTATGGGGGCGGGCAGAACCGAGTTTGCCATGAGCCTTTTCGGAAGAAGCTATGGTCAGAAAATTTCGGGAACCATCCTGAAAGAGGGCAGGGAGATCCATTTAAAGAGCGTGAGCGACGCTATTGAAAACGGGATCGCCTATGTCACAGAAGACCGGAAAACCGCCGGACTCATCCTTATTGATGATATTAAACGGAATATTACCCTGGCAAACCTGAAAAATATCAGTAAGAATTTGGTTGTTAATGATAACAGGGAAATTCAGGTCAGCGAAGAGTACAGAAAAAAGCTCAACATAAAGTCTTCCAGCATCCTCCAGAGAACAGGTAATCTTTCGGGAGGGAATCAGCAGAAGGTGGTTTTGAGTAAATGGATTTTTTCCGATCCGGATCTCCTGATCCTGGATGAACCCACCCGGGGGATTGATGTGGGAGCCAAGTACGAGATCTATACCATCATTAATCAGCTGGTGGCGGAAGGAAAATCCATTATTATGATTTCGTCGGAACTGCCGGAAGTCCTGGGCATGAGTGACAGGGTGTATGTCATGAACGAAGGGGCCATTGTGGGAGAGCTTGATAAATCCGAAGCCTCTCAGGAAAGCATTATGAAATGCATTATGCAGAATAAAAGGGAGAGCGCGTAATGGAAAAAATTACCCATCTTTTCAAAACTCATATGAGACAGTATGCCATGGTTATTGCCCTGGTCTCGATTATGATCCTGTTCCAGATCCTCACAGAAGGGATCCTGCTGAAACCTCTGAACGTAACAAACCTTATACTTCAGAACAGTTATATACTGGTCCTTGCGATCGGTATGCTGCTCTGTATCCTTACAGGTGGTAATATTGACCTCAGTGTCGGGTCGGTCGCAGCTTTTATAGGTGCTATCTCGGCTACATTCATCGTTACCATGAAAATGCCGGTTTTCCCCGCCCTGATTCTGACATTCATAATCGGAGCTCTCGTGGGGGTATGGCAGGCCTACTGGATCGCCTATGTCAGAATTCCCGCATTTATTACAACCCTTTCGGGGATGCTTGTTTTCCGCGGGCTCACCATGGTCATCCTGAAAGGCCGGACACTCGCGCCTTTCCCTGTGTCCTATCAGAAAATCGCATCCGGGTTTATCCCCGATTTTCTCGGTGGTCCCGAAGGGCTTCATATGACGACGATTGTTATTGGAATCATCGCTTCGGTTTTCTACCTTTTTTCTCAGCTGAAAGACAGAAGGGGAAAACAGAAGTACAACTTCAATGTTGCATCTTTTCCGGTCTTCGCTCTTCAGATGGTTCTTATGATGGCTGTTATAAACCTGTTTACCTTCTGGCTGGCCCGGTACAAAGGGATTCCCAATGTGCTGATACTTCTGGCTCTGCTGATCCTGGGGTACTCATTTGTCACCAATAAAACCATTGCGGGACGTCATATCTATGCCTTCGGCGGAAATGAAAAAGCCGCAAAGCTCTCGGGAGTAAAAACCAACCGTGTTCTTTTCGGAGTTTATGTAAACATGGCGGTTCTTGCTTCTCTGGCGGGTATTATTTTTGCGGGACGTTTGAATGCGGCGACTCCCAAGGCGGGAACCCTGTTCGAACTGGATGCCATTGCTGCCTGTTTTATCGGTGGGGCTTCTGCAACAGGTGGTGTGGGAACCGTTATCGGTGCCATTATCGGTGGTTTGATCATGGGAGTCCTGAACAACGGTATGTCTATCATGGGGATCAGTATCGACTGGCAGCAGGCAATCAAAGGCCTGGTTCTTCTCCTTGCCGTAGCCTTTGATGTGTTTTCCAAGAAAAAAGCAAAATAGGTATAAAACAGACGGAATGTCAATCTCCTTTATACTTTCTTTCCGGTACGGCTTCGGCCGTACCTTTTCTTCTGTTCATTAAAACCAGAATCCTGTATGATAACAGGAGCCTTTATGTTTGCAGTAGAACGTGTCAGATTAATTAAAAAGTATCTCAATGAAAACCAGAAGGTGGAAGTCGCTTCCCTGAGCAGTCTTCTGGATGTGTCGGAAGTGACCATCCGGCGGGATCTGGAAAAGCTGGAAAAAGAGGGGTTTCTGAAAAGGACTCACGGTGGAGCTATCCTGAATGAAGAGAGTCCGGAAGAGGAGTTTTTACCTTCCCGTCAGGATGATCCTCTTCTGAAATTCAGGGAGGAGATTGCCGAGATCGCTTCCCAGATGGTCCAGGATAACGATGTCATCATGCTCACTCAGGGTCCCACAAGCCTTCAGCTGGCCCGGCATCTCAAGGAAAAAAACAGTCTGACTGTTCTCACCAATGACCTTCTGATCGCTCTCGAACTTTCGGCGTTCAGCCATATTAAAGTCATTATTCTGGGAGGCGATCTGGAGAGCCAGTCCCGGGGGGTCTATGGGAATTTTACGATCAACAGTATCCGGAGCTTTTTTGTAAATAAGACATTTTTTGAAGTGGAAGGAGTGACCCCGGATGCGGGGTTTACAGTGACAAGTATAGAAAAGGCCAACCTGATTCAGGAGGCTGCAAAAAGAGCGGGCGAGGCTGTCTGCCTCTGTCCGGGGGAGTGTTTCGGAAAAAGAGCGTTCTATCCGGTGGGAGATATTTCGCTGGCTAAGAAAATCATCACCAATTCATCCATCAGCGACAGCTTCAAAAACTATGTTTTTGAACAGAACGTTCAGCTTTTTACATCCGTTCAAATGTACGAGGGACATGTCTGATCATACTATCCTGCAGTTAAAGCACATTTCCAAAAGCCTTCCGGACGATTTCTATCTGAAGGACATCAACCTTGATCTCAAGGCGGGTGAGGTTCATGTGGTCATGGGAGAGAATGGTTCGGGGAAAAGCTGTATTATGCAGATTATCAGCGGCATGATCAGACCTGACCGGGGAAAGATCCTTCTGGACGGACAAGCTCTGGATCTGTCCAATCCCGGAGAGGCCTGGGATCATTCCATTGTGTATATTCAGCAGGATGCCAATATCCTGAAAAACCTTTCTGTTGCGGAAAATATTTTTCACCATAATATGCCTTTCCGGAACCGCTTTTTCAAAATCATCGATTACAACCGTCTCAATAAAATGTGCCAGAGCCTTATTAAGGATCTGGATCTGCCTTTCGGTGTTTTTGATCCGGTTGAAAATCTGGGATTGGCACAGAGACAGATTATGGGATTCTGCAAAGCCTATGTCTCCGGGGCAAAGGTTGCCATTCTGGATGAGCCTTCAACGGCTTTGACAGAGCATGACTCCAGAATCCTTCACACCATACTGAAAAGGATGAAACTCAGAGGTGCCGGAATATTCTACATCTCCCATAAGATGGATGAGGTGAGAGGGGTGGGAGACCGTGTTTCCATTATGAAGCAGGGGCGCCTTCTGGGAACTCTTGAACTGAACAGCGCCTCTGACGATGATATTATCAGGCTGATGTCGGGTGTTGTGCTGAAAAACAGATATCCCAAACTGAAAATTCCCAGAGGAAAAGAGGTTCTTCAGGTCTCCGGGCTTGCGGCGGATTCAATTCTCAGGGGGGTTGATTTTTCCCTTCATAAAGGCGAGATACTGGGGATAACCGGACTGGCCGGATCGGGGCGGACCTTTTTGGCGAAATGCCTTTTCGGGGCGGCCAGACGGGACAGGGGCGTTGTCCGGATGAACGGACGAGAGGTTTATATACGGGAGCCTTATGACGCTATCAGTCATGGGATGGCACTTATTCCGGAAGACCGCATTAATGATGCTCTCATGGGAAGTCTGAATATCACGAACAATGCAGCAATCTCGTCTCTGAAAAGGTTTTCCCGGTTTCTGACTCTGAATACCACAATCCTTCACCAGGTTGTAGCCGAATATATTGAGAAATTCAGCCTGGAAGGCCATAGGTACGATCAGAAAATGGGAGATTACAGCGTAGGCAGTCAACAGAAAATCGTCTTTGCCAGATGGATTATGAACCGGGCTAAAGTCTTCATTATGGATGAGCCTACCAGGAGCCTGGATATTCCCACCAGGATTGATATTTACAATTCCATGAACGACCTTGTGCGTAAAGGAGCCGGAATCCTGTTTATCTCTTCTGACATCGAAGAAATCCTGGGGATGTGCGACAGGGTTATGGTTCTTTCCGACGGAAGGATAGTCTGTGATATCCCTTCGGAAGAGGCTACCAAAGAGCTGATTCTGGAGTATGCAACCGGAGAGCGAACCTGATCAGGAGCTTGTAAAGGTATCCAGCAGCTCCTGATAGATCAGAGGGAGAAGGGGACTTTTTTCGCTTTCTATGGCCCCCTCGGTTAGAACATCGCTCCTTTCTTTTTGAAACCATCTGTAGAGCCGGGCCGCACCCTGAGCCGGCGATTCTGCTTCGGAAGCGATTTTGTAGATAGCTTTTATTTCGTGACGGTCCATAAAGAGTTTCGCATTGTCTATGCGGATGTTGAAGTACCCCGGTTTTTCCAGCTGTTCAATAGAAACTCCCCTCTGTTTCGACTCCGGAGATTTTTTCCTTTCTCCGGATAGTGTCTTTCTTTTCTGCTGTTCTCTTGCCGCTGCATTGTGAAGCTCCACTTCCTGATTGTATATCAGCACCAATGCCTGTTCCTTCAGAAACACCAGTCCTTCCGGAGAGATCCGTTCCAGCATATTGGTTATGTCCTGGATCAATGCTTTTTTCTTTTTGTCCATAAATCCAATATAGCCCTTTCCGGATTTTTTTCCAGATGTTGCAACTCTCCGCTGAGGATGGATATACTCCCTTTATGAAACCTTCGTCCGGTTCGGCTCTTCTGACAATAGAAGACTACAGTTTTACCTATCCTTCATACCCGGGACTTACGGCAGAGCCCCTGTTCAAAGGGATGAATTTTGTTCTCAATCGAGGTGATTTCCGGGTTCTTTTGGGGCCGCCGGAAAGCGGAAAAACCACATTAACCCGTTGTCTGGCTTCCCTGTATCCCGGTTTCACCGGAGCAGAGACCCAGGGCCGGATCCTTATAGACGGGGAGAGGGTGGAAAACCGGTCTGCCTGTGACTGGATAGACCGGGTGGGGGTCGTATTGCAGGATCCGGATGAGCAGATCGTTTCCTCCCGCTGTGATGACGAAGTTGCCTTCCCATTGGAGTCCCTGGGAGTGCCGTCTGAGAACATTGCAGAAAGGATGAAACAGGCTTTCAGGGATTTCTCGGTAAACTGGCCGGAAGAGCGGGATCCTCTGAGCTTGTCGGGGGGAGAGAAAAAGCGGCTCCTGCTGGCCGGACTGCGCATGCAGAATCCCGATCTCTGGATTCTTGATGAAACAGTGGATGAGCTCGATAGTGAAAGCCGGGCGTTTCTCCTGAAGGAGCTGAAACAGATCGCCGAGGAGGAAGGGAAGGGAATCCTTCTGCTGGCATCCAAGTACAGCCCCTGTTATGAAGATTCAGGAGCCTCTCTGGCTTTTCTCTCTAAAGGAGGAATTGTCATTCCGGAAGACAATGAGAGAAAGCTGTCTCTCATGCAGGAACTGGGACTTGTTCAGGGGGAGCCGGATATCTTTTCAGGGCCATTGACAGGGAGAGCCCCGGTTGACCAGCCCCTGATTACACTGGAAGGAATCAAATATCAATATCCCGGAAATAAGGGGTTTGTGCTTCAGATCGGGCATTTTTCTGTTTCTGCCGGGTCCATCTCCCTTTTGCGAGGCCCCAACGGATGCGGAAAGTCCACTCTGGCAAAAATCCTTTGCGGAATCCTTGAACCCCATGAGGGTTCGGTTCTGCTGGAAGGCATACCGGCAGATAAAAACACCCTGAACCGGAGCTGCGGATACCTTTTTCAGAATCCGGATTATCAGCTCTTTCTCCCCACTGTGGAGGATGAACTCTCTCTGGGACTTAAAAGCGCCGGTCTCTCCCGTCAGGAAAAAAAAGAGCTGATAGATCATACAGTGGAACTGTTCCGGCTGCCGGGTAAGGATGCCCCTCCCTCTCTGATGAGCTTCGGCGGAAGAAAAAGACTTCAGGGAGCTATCTATTACCTGTTGAATAAAAAGATCTATATAATGGATGAAGCCGATTCGGGATTGAACTATTCAGATTATGCCATGGTTGCGGAACAGCTTGGAAAAAAAGGAGCGGCTCTGATTGTGATCTCCCATAACACTGATCTTCGTCATGGGGCCGGCGTTTCCTGTTTTCATATGGAAGAGGGGAAAATCCTGCCTGTTTCTTCCTCCCAGTCAGGAGGCCTGTCGTGATCGATACTCTCTATGAGAGAGGAGATTCCCCTCTTCACAGGTTTGATTGCCGACTGAAGCTGGTTATGCTCCCCTTCTTTGTGATCTACTATTTTTTTCCCCTTCCCCCTGTTTGTCCGGGAGCTCTTCTATTTCTCACAGCCTTTCTGGTTGTTTCGGTCAGCGGTATTGCTGATCTGTTACGTCCTCTTAAAATGATTTTTCCCCTGCTGTTGCTGATTATCCTTTTGACTCCCCTGTTTAACAGAGGCGGGGATCCTCTGATTATTGCGGGAAGCCTGACGATTCTGACACGTTCAGGCTTGATAGAGACCATTATCTACATTATCAGGTTTACCGGGATTACCCTGGCCTTTTATCTTTTCTTCAGAACAACCCCTATGGAAGATATGCTTCTAGGACTCCGCTGGTTCCGGATTCCTTATGTTATGACCCTGGTTATCTCAGTCGCTCTCAGATACATACCCCACCTGACAGGCTTGTATTCGCAGATCAGCTCTGCCCATTCGCTCCGGTGCAGTTTTGACGACCCAATGGAAAAAACGGGGTTTTCCGGCAGGATCCGCCGTTTTTTTCCGATTCTTGTTTCTCTGATGATACAGAGTGTAAAAACGATACCCGCTCTTTCCATGGCTCTGGAGCTGAAAGGTGTGGGAAGGGATCAATCCCGCTCTCAATACAGAGTCCTGCCAAATCCTGCCCGCCCGGCATTTCAGATTATTATGGGCTCTCTGGTTCTTGTACTCCTGTGTCTAACTTTGCTACTATGGCTGTAATTTTTTTCATTCCGGAGAGATATATGGAACCATCAAACAGTGCCTCCAAGCAGAAGCTCGCCTTCAGAATAGCTTCCATTGCCATTCTGACCGCGGTAACCACTGTGTTTACAATGATAGTGAGAATCCCGGTAAAACCCACTCAGGGGTACATAAACCTGGGGGATGTGGCTATCTTTTTTACTGCTCTTACCTTTGGTCCTTTTACCGCATTGGCGGCAGGAGGTCTGGGTACCGCTCTGGCTGATATTCTCGGCGGATATGCCCAATGGGCCCCCATTACCTTTTTTGCTCATGGTGTTCAGGGTCTGGTCATAGGATTTATTTTTATGCTGGTAAAAAACGAAAAAACCGCCGGTTTTCTGATCAGCCTTGCCTTCTCCTTTCTGGTGGGAACGCTTGTTATGGCTGGTACCTATTTTGTTACCGGGGGGCTCATGTACGGTTTTGGAGCCGCTGCTGCGGAAATCCCCGGAAATATCCTTCAGAATGTTGCCGGTGTATTGGTGGGAACTCCCCTTTATTTCGCAGTAAAAAAAGCGTATCCTCCTATTGAGGGATTCCGCTGGTAGGATCATGAAAGAAAGCTTGTGATTGAATTGACTGTAAATGCTCATGTTTTTATAAGAAGGACACAATTTTTTCGTATCCTAATACTCCTGATTCTCCTGTCAGGTATCAGTCTGGAGGCCCAGGAAAACAGATCCTCATCCGGTTGGGGGATGTTCCTCAATTACTATAATGAACCGGCGCTGAAGCCGGGTGTCTCATTTGGTTTGGACGGTGAATTCCCTCTGAACGGTCTGTGGAGTCTGGCTGTCGGATTTCCTTCTGTAACCTATTTCTATTTTCCCTATAACTATGAAGCGTATTATATCTATCCCGAGTTCTCTTTCAGAAGAGTCGGTCAGAAGGGTGTATACTTTGGAGCAGGGGCCGCGGCAGGTCTGTCTTTGAGCAGGAAGGTTGTCCCGGTATACAACATGGAAGGTCAGGAGATCCGGGATCCTTTTACAAAGCAGCTGGTTCTTTTTTGTCAGCTTTATTTCGGGTATGATTTTTCCAGGCTCTCCTTATCCTGGCCATATAAATTGTATCTGTCTTTAGGATGGAAGGGCCTGTACCCCAATAACCTGGGTTTTCAGAATCAGCCTGTGATTCAGATGGGTATTAATTACCGGGCAGGATCTTTCAGGAGACAAAGTGAAAATTAATACTGTTATGAAAAGTGTACTTCTCCTTATTTCCACAGCTCTTCTTTCTGTTTCCTGTGTCAGAATAGATGAAGGTGAAGAAATCCTGTATCTGAAAGTGGATGACTCTTATCTGCCTGTCTATGTCAGAGGAAATGCCGATGCGGATACCTATATTATCTGGACTCATGGCGGGCCTGGTTCATCCGGACTCTATTACGGTGATATTGATGAGATCAAGGTGCTTCATGAAGACTACAGGGTTGTTTTCTGGGACCAGTTAGGCTCGGGAGGATCAACAGGGAATCCCGGGGAAGAGGATTACAGCTTAAGCAAATTTGCCAGCCATCACGACGGTGTGGTCAATATTGTCATAAACAGATATCACCCCGATAACCTGTTTGTTCTGGGCCATTCCTGGGGGGGATTCCTCACCTCCTATTATCTGCTTGCCGAGGGAGATGATCAGGAGGCGGCCAGGCGTCAGAGCCTGTTCAATGGGGTTATCCTGTTAAATCCTATTCTGGACATCGCCCGATCCATCTCTGACGGGATTGCCTATATCAGGTTTGATTATGCTCCCTCCCAGATCGCTCAGGGAAATGATGTAGAAAAATGGACGGCTGCTTTGGAATGGTATGAAGACCATCTGCAGGACGGCCTGCTTTACGGAGAGGATGTGGCCGTACACTATCAGTATATCGAAGACGCCGGCGGAATGCTTGTGCAGCGGGACAGAAACGATATTCTCACGCAGGAGCTGGCTCCCGAGATGATATTTTTCTCGCCTTTTCACTTTTATGACTATTACAATAACCAGAATACCATCAGAACCTATCTTGATATTGCTGACAAAACCCTGGCGGGACCGGAAAAACCGCATCTGAATGATATCAATATTCCCACACTATTCATAGCAGGAAATGATGATAAGATTGCCTTCAATTATATGAGTGACGAGTGGTTTGATCTCATGGGGTTTTATGATCATACACCGGAGATGAAAGACGAATATTTCAAAATGTATGATAACTGCGCTCATGCCGCTTTTCTGGATAAGCCTTCAGATTTTTATAATGATGTGGTGTCATTCATTGAAAATCATTAGACATATGCGCTATTTATACTTTTTGTTTAAATGCTGTCTCATCTGAAACCGGGGAGTGATGACTCTTTAGATCATCAGTTCCCCGTAATGGCATTTACTGCATTTTCATGACAGTTTCGTAATGGACGCCATTATCTTTATCTATGATAAGAGTCATATCCCTGTTGGAAACTCCCTTGACAAACTGATAGGATCTGGCGGTTTCGCCGCAGCTGAAGCTTACGGTAACTCCACCCATTCCTCCCGACAGGTCAAAGCCTTCCATTTTTCCTTCAAAATCAAAAACGAGAGAACCTTCTGAGGTATAAAGCTGTATATTACCGCTGGTAAAGGTCCATACCGCATTATAATTCGAATCCAGCCATTCCCCCACTGGGAAATTCCCGGTATCGGGCATTTCCATTTCGGGTACCTCAACCTCAGGCGTTTCTACTTCCGGTACTTTTACATCCGATGCATCGACTCCGCCGAGATCCAGGTTCTGCGCATAAGAGACGGTGCTGAATAACAGAACCGAGACGGCAATCATAAGGGTTTTTCTCAATGTGATCCTCCTGGGAATTGTATTTCTTTCACAAGTGTAAGGTCCCGGGTAGGAAAAATCCAGATTTTTAATAAAACATGCTGACCGCAATTATTGAAACCACCGAAACAATGGTACTCAGGGAGAGCGTGTTGTTCACATAGTCCAGATTTTCCCGGTCTTCCTGTTTCATATAGATGGATATGACAAAGGGAGGAGGCAGGAGGAACATGGTGAAAAGGGCGTACTCATAAATTTTACCTAGCCCCATGTAGCGGCGTATGAAAAAAATGTTAATCAGGAGGGCAAGAAGAAACAGAAGCACTTTTCTGACAGCAACGGTTTTCAAGGCCATGAGCATACCCTGTTTTTGAAAAGAAAGTTCGTATCCGATCATCAGTGATATCAGAGGGACTGTCAATCCTCCCAAAAGGGTCAGAAACATGTTCAGGCTTTCTGAAAATGCTGAAGGGCGGACATGCCCTTTCAAAAGACTTGTAAGAATACCCGCAAAAATGGCCAGGATCACCGGTGAAGTCAGAAATCCCCGGATTAGCTGAGAAGGATGGCCGGCTCCTTCTTTCTCTCTGAGAAGCAATGTCATCAGTACAAAAAAGACAAAAATCACCTGACCCAGGTCCATCAGGGCAAACCGGCTGATGTTCTCCTGACCATAGAGTGAAAGAAAAAGAGCATATCCCAGCATGCCCATTTCAAATCCGCCCATCATCAGGGAAAAATAGGGAGAGCTGATTCCCATAACTCTTGAAGCGCCTTTTCCCAGAACAATCATGATAATACAGAGCAGGAAAATCAGGATGACCAACTGAATATAGCCCCATTCCAGTTCCAGGCTGGCGAAGGCATTAAAAAGAAGCGCCGGGAGTGCCAGAGAGGACACAATCTTTTTGATATCTCCTACAGAACTGCCTTTTAGAAAATCCAACCTGTGGAGTGTGTAACCCAACAGGAAAAACAGTATCACTGGCAATATACTCAGTACAGTTTCCATCATTTTTTAAACTACCTCTCTTCATGGTATGAAATTCTTGTTTCTGTTGTTATCGGAGTGAATCCCCGGTTTGATTCCTCAGCTGTTCCTCTTTGAACTCCAGAATAGCCTTTCGGCTTTTTTCAGAGTAATCCCCGGGGAAGGTCCAGTAGGGAAGGGTCCTGTGTTTTACTAGCCCTCTGTCCCTGGGATGGGCTCCTGTATAGAGGGTGGTCAGAAAGTCGCTGCTGACCCAGGGGCTGTCCAGAAAATAGAAGTGCCCCCCTCTCGTATCAATCTGAACGGCATCGCTTACATCAATAATATGCAGCCTCTCCTGACTCTCCAGAAAGAGAGTGAGAGCCGGCGGTGTCATATTATACTCCCATTTCTCTCCCAGTCTGGGATTGTTATGTATGGCATGGGAGGCCTTCAGAAGCTGATCCTTTTCAGAAACGTAAATATCAATCTGTTCCACAGTTTTCATTAAGCCGTCCAGAAGGTAGGTGCCGAAAAGTTCCCGGTCCATATCGCTAGCCAACAGGATAAGAGATCCCAGTTTGGTTCTGGCTCTGGATTCCCGGGCACTCAGATGCTTATTGAGCAGGGAAATCTGATTCAGAGTCTGGGTAACAAGCCTTGTCCCCGCACTGTATCCTATAATATGAATTTTATGGGCATCCGTGTTTTCTGCCAGATACTGGAGAAACAGTCTGAAAGTTCTGGCTGAAGCCATCGCTGTATCCAGATCGCCCACATAGGCGGTCTCTCTGTGAAAAGAAGGCCAGCCGTAACTGATAAAAGCACCCCTGTAGCCGAGGTAATGCCAGAACTGACTGGTCATAAGAAGGGGATTTTCAAAGTTTTCATTGAACCCGTGGACAAAAATAAAAATATCTCTGTCTTCATTCCTGTTAAGCAGATAGTTAAGTTCCTGCAGAAAAAGGGAATCCCTGTTTTCCAGTTCCCGTTCTTCGGTTGTCAGATCTATGTAGGCACTGACGCTCTGCCTCAGTATGCCGTATTCTTTGACTTCATTGACATACAGAGCGTAATCAGATTCTTCCAGCCTGGGTTCTCCGAACCGGGTCAGATCATCCCAGCAGTCTTCCGGGTTAACCATGCGGATATCCGCTTTTCCCAGCCGGAGAACCTGTCCCCTTTCATTCAGATAGAAAGGTAGGGAATCTCCTGTTTCCGCCGGTTTCCTTGTGGTGGCATATAAAAGGGGAAGAGTCCTGCTGTTATCCAGGGCTGTTTCTATCGAAAAAGGGGTAAAGTCAAAATTATCATAAATGATGGGAGGAGGCATGGATTCTATATTGTAGGGCTGCAGGATAAGAGGTTTGGTTATACAGCCTGCCAGCGCCGGTAAGACACATAAAAGAAAACACCATTTTCTCATTCTGCCCATTGTAGCAGAATCCTTTTGAAATGTCCCGGATTGTGAAAGAAATATCATCCATGCTACAGTGGGGAACAGTAGCTTAACGATTTCATTTCAATGGTTCAGGAGTATTCTTATGGCAGTGTCAAAACGGATTCAGGATATGCAGGCATCCTCTTCATTTATCAGAAAAATGTTCGAAACAGGAGCACGGTTGAAAGAGGAGTTCGGAGCGGAAAATGTGTTTGATTTCTCCATTGGAAACCCCGACGCACTTCCTCCTGAAGAGTTCACCAGAGTTTTGCTGGAAGAAGCCGCCAAAGAGGGAATGCACGGTTATATGCCCAATGCGGGATACCCTTTTGTCCGTGAACAGGTTGCTGCCTATCTGGAAAAAGAACAGGGGGTTCCTTTCAAAGGAGATCATATCCTCATGACAAGCGGTGCCGGCGGCGCATTGAATGTGGCGCTGAAAACAATCTTGAATCCCGGCGATAAAGTCCTGGCCAGCAGACCCTGTTTTATGGAGTATAGATTTTACTGCGACAACCATGGCGGTTCTCTGGAGCTTGTTGATTGTAAACCGGATTTTGACCTGGATGTGGAAGCCTTCGAAAAAGCCATAGATGCAGCAACAGCTGCTGTGATAATCAACTCGCCCAATAACCCTTCCGGTAAAATCTATCCGGAAAGTACTCTGAAAAGTCTGGCTGACATGCTGGAAAGGAAAAGCCGGGAAATCGGGAGGAGAATCTATATCCTCTGCGATGAACCTTATAGAAAGATCGTGTACGGAAATGCGGTGGTACCCTCCGTTCCCGCTCTCTATCCCCACACGATTATCTGTACCTCCTATTCCAAGGACCTTTCAGTTCCCGGTGAAAGAATCGGATTCCTTGCGATCGCTCCCGAAACAGAAGATCGGGATCATATTGCGGGGGGCGCTATACTCTGCAACCGGATCCTCGGGTATGTGAATGCCTCGGCTCTCATGCAGCGGGTTGTGGGACGCCTTCAGGGAGTCGCCTGTGATGTCAGCCAGTACGAAAGAAAGAGGAACCGCCTCGGGGGAATCCTGCAGGAGTGCGGATTTGATCTGAACCTGCCGGAAGGGACATTCTATCTGTTTCCCAGGGCTCCTATGGGAGACGATCAGCTGGTAGTGGATTTTCTGCAGGAACAGAATATCCTTACTGTTCCGGGAAAGGGGTTCGGTCTGCCCGGATACTTCCGGCTCTCCTATTGTGTGGATGATGCGGTGATTGAACGGTCCGAACCGGCCTTTAAAAGGGCAGCCGAGAAAATTTTCGGATAATCCCGGGTAGATCATTCGGCCCGGGCTTCCCAGCGTTTGTTTCTGAAATACAGACCCACATCAATGGATACCATCAGAAGGTTCAAAATATAAAAAATAATCACAATATCCATGGAAAAAATGATCTTGTGGAGTACTCCGCTGATATAACCGAGCCAGATTATAATCAGAAAAGGGAGGCTTTTTCCTTTGGTGCTCCGGGATTTCAGGGATTTGTATATTGAGGCCGGCCAGGCACAGCCGAATGCAAAAATCATAAGGGCTTCGAAAATGCTCACTATTGTCCTTCCTTTCCATTTTTCTCTCTCACACCATATCAGATTCGTTCTCTCTGAGCTATAGGACCGGGAGAAACCAATGAGAATTGACTTTCCTCTGAGAGTTCCTACAATAGTGATATGAATGGAACAAAAGACTCACCCTCCGGGTATGTATCCGCCCTTTACATAAGCAAAGAGAAGGGGCATCCCCGGGAAGAGATTCGGGAAGGATATTTTAAAGAAAATTTCGGTCTGGAAGGAGATTCCTGGTCCGGGGCCGGAGACCGCCAGGTGGTTATACTTTCTCGTAAACGCAGACTGGATGTGGAGGATGATATCAGAAACGGTCTCTGTTTTCCCCGTTTCAAGGAAACTCTGCAGGTCGACGGGATCCCTCTGGAAGAGTATGCCCCGGGAACACAATTCCAGGCTGGTGAAGCTCTGTTGGAAATTGCCGGTGTCGGCAAACGTTGCTTCGGAGAGTGCGAGGTTATTCAATCGGGAGGAGAGGTCTGCAGCCTGAAGAAAGGAGCCGTCTTCGCCAGGGTTTTGAAATCCGGAATGATCCGGAAAAATGATGGAGTAAAGATTCTGGAGTAAAGATTCTGAATTTGAATGGCTGTTTGCTTTTCTCTTGACAATATGATCTATTGAATATAATTTATGAAAAAATAAGGAAGGAGACGTATTTTATGATGATTTCAAATGTCAGTCCGGCTGCCGTCAAATCAGAGCGGTTAGTACCTTTTAAAAATACGTCTGCGTTTGCTGTCTGAATTGATCAGAATTTGAGTATCGCACCGCAGGCCGTATCTTCGGATCCTGCGGTTTTTTTATGCCCTTTTGTCTTATCTGCAGGATATCTTTTGTTTTTCCCCCCCCGGAGGGGGCTGTTGAATGAATGATTGTTGCAAAAAGGAATTAAAGGCTGGTTTTAAAGCTTTTCTTCAACTTTTTTCTCTGTTGGGTTCTTCCGGAAAGCTCTACGTATTATCAATCTTGGCTCTTGGTCTCACAGTCTTTCTGGAAATGGGAGGTTTTCTCATTATCCGTCATTTGGTAGATTCTCTTCTCCAGGGTGAAGCCTCCTTCAAGTCTCTGGCCGGATGGACAGGTCTGTTTTTTCTCACGGCATCCGGAAAAGGATTATTCAGCTATCTTCATGGACGGGGTAAAGCCAGGTGCGCTGAAATGGTTACCCTGAGTGTACGGAATGGTCTGTATGACCATCTGCAGCGCCTTTCCTTTTCATTTCATGACAATTCCCGGAAAGGGGAACTTGTCCAGAGAGCCACCAGCGATGTTGATACGGTCAGGAGATTTTTTGCCGACCATATTCCGGAAGTCTTCCGGGTATTTTTCATGTTTTCCATAAATTTGACGATTCTGCTGGTTCTGGAGCGGCATCTGGCTCTTCTTTCGATCATTGCCGTTCCCCTGGTGGGGGCTTTATCAACCTGGTTCTTTTTCAGAATCTTTGATGCCTATGAGCAGTTTCAGGATCATGAAGGTATTATGACATCGAAAATTCAGGAAAATCTTTCCGGCAGCAGGGTCGTGAGGGCATTTGCCATGCAGGACTGGGAAATGAAATCCTTCAGAAAGATTAATGAAGAGCAGCTCAGGCGGGGCTTGAGGTTAACATGGTGGCACAGCTTCTACTGGCCCTTCGCTCATTTCCTTTGCGGACTTCAGTTCTGTTTTACCCTGCTGGCAGGAGGGATCATGGCTATAAACGGCACAATCTCTGTGGGTACTTATATAGCATTTTCCAGCCTGGTGAACTCTCTTATCTGGCCTATGCAGGAGTTGGGGCGAACAATCACAGAGCTTTCCAAAAGTCATGTCTCCTATAAAAGGATAAGGGAAATCCTTCAGGAGGAGAAGGAGGATCTGGACTCAGGAAGGAGACAGGTTTCATTGAAAGGGAATTTTGATTTTTCAGAAGTGTGCTTTCGCTACAATGGGGGGCCTCCAGTTCTGGATCAGATAAGTTTTTCCTGCAAGGCCGGAGACACTGTTGCTCTGATGGGAACGACCGGTTCGGGAAAAACAAGCCTGGTGAACTTGATCCCCCGTTTTTATGACTATACATCCGGTGAGGTCCTGCTGGATGGCCTGCCTTTGCGGCAGTACAGCAGGCATGCCCTGAGACGGGATATCGGGATTGTTGAACAGGAACCTTTTCTTTTTTCTCAGACCATAAGGGAGAATATTATGTACTCTGTGGATAGAGAGGTTACCCGGGCAAAGATTGAAGCAGCAGCAAAAGCAGCAGCCATCCATGAATCCATTCTCTCCTTCCCCCTTGGGTACGATACGATGGTCGGGGAAAAAGGGGTCAGTCTCTCGGGAGGACAAAGGCAGCGAATTGCCATAGCCAGAACCCTTTTAAAGGATCCTGCTATCCTCATCCTAGATGATTCCACTTCTGCCGTCGATGCAGAAACAGAGACCCGGATAAAATCGGCTCTGGATGCACTCAAAGCTGACCGGACAACTTTTATAATTGCTCACCGGATTCAGACCCTTATGGCGGCTGATCTTATTCTGGTACTGGATCAGGGGAGGATTGTTCAAAAAGGGAGGCATGAGGATTTAATTTCCCGGGAGGGCTTTTACAGGGGTGTTTTTCATCTTCAGACGAAGATGGAAGAAGAACTTCAGAAGGAGCTTCGGGATGCAGGAGCCGGACAGGAATAATTATGATAGAGACAAAAGATTCTGAAACTTTGGAAAACCGAAAATATGGGGGCGCATTTAATGGAAAAACGCTTACAAGAATCCTTATGCAGACAAAACCTCACCTCCCTTTGCTGGGAGCCTTTCTCTTTTTTATCATATTGACAGCTTTTATTGATGCTCTGGCAACGTATCTGACAAAATTCCTTTTGGATCAGGGGATCCTTGCAGGAGACAGAGACGCCTTATGGAGATATACCTGGTATCAGGTGATCTGCTTCGGGGTGAACAGTCTGAGTATTTTCGGTTTTATCTATTGCGCAGACAGGTTGGGGCAGCAGCTTCAGTATGACCTGAGAGAGAAGCTGTTTAATCATTTGCAAAGCCTCTCTTTTTCATTTTTTGATAAAACCTCCAGCGGATGGCTTTTGTCCAGGATCACAAGTGATACCCGTCGGATAGCAGAATTGTCCAGCTGGATGCTTCTGGATTCGATTTGGGGGGTCATGAATATAACCATCTCTTTGGTCTTTATGGCTTTGATAAATGTGAAACTGGCGCTTCTCATGCTTCTTATCCTTCCATTACTGGCTGTTTCGGCAGTCAAATTCAAGAAGCATATTCTACGTGAGTACCGGAAAGTCCGTTCCATTAATTCCCGGATAACCACAGCGTACAATGAGAGTATTAGCGGAGTCCGGGTTATAAAAGCGATGGTAAAGGAAAAAGATAATCTAAGGCAGTTCGGTGGTCTTTCGGGAGAAATGTTCCGTGCATCTTTCAGGGCCGCCTGGCTCTCATCTCTTTTTCTCCCGGTTGTACAGTTGATCACATCCTTTGCTTTGGGAGCCGTTCTCCTTTATGGAGGATGGGAGATCCATTGGGGGGATATGACAGTCGGTGGTCTGAGAGCCTTTATCGGGTATATCACTTTCATGCTTTGGCCTATACAGGAAATGGCCAGGGTTTTCAGTGAGATGCAGCAGGGTATAGCCAGTGCGGAACGGGTATTTTCACTCCTGGATCTGGAACCTGATATTCAAGACAGGGAAGATGCCCGGGGATCTGTCAGGTTCAAAGGAGAAGTGGAAATCCGGAACGTCTGGTTCCATTACAAAAAGGATGCTCCCGTATTGAGGGATTTTTCTTTAAAAGTTTCTCCTGGTGAAACCATTGCGATTGTCGGCCCTACAGGCGGGGGAAAAACAACATTGGCCAGCCTGATCTCCCGCTATTATGAACCCGTCAAAGGATCTATCCTGCTGGATGGAACAGATTACCGGCATTTTACACAGAAAGCTCTCCAGACCCGGATCGGGGTTGTTCTCCAGACCCCTCATCTCTTTTCCGGCACAGTGAGAGAAAATATTTTGTACGGGAATCCCGATGCTTCAGACCAGGAGCTGATGCAGGCTTCCAGGACAGCCTGTGCCGACAGGATGATCCAACAGCTGCCAAATGGTTATGATGAGACAGTGGGAGAGGAGGGTACTTTGCTTTCCATGGGGCAAAAGCAGCTTATCTCTTTAGCAAGGACTATCCTGGCTGATCCGGATATCATAATCATGGATGAGGCAACAAGCTCTATTGATACTCTGACAGAACAGGAAATACAGAAGGGCATGGAGCATCTTTTGAAAAACAGAACAGGGATTGTTATTGCCCACAGGCTTTCCACTATAAGGAGCGCGGACAGGATTCTGGTTATGGTGGATGGTGCTGTTCGGGAAGAGGGAAATCACATTGAGCTGCTCAGGGGCAGAGGGTTTTATTATGATCTGTATACCAGTCAGTTCAGAAAGGACCGCACCTCGCGCTTTCTGACCTGACTGATAGATTAATCCACAATTCTCATGGTTGTGGGAAGCCGTATAATCCGGGGAGCATCTTCCAGCCCCTGGATCCTCTGAATCAGTATATCTGCGGCTTTCCGCCCGATCTCTTCCATAGGCTGAGCTACAATAATGCTGGAGTAAGGGAAAAAGGAGGCCAGAGGAAGGTCGTCGAATGAGAGTATGTGCAGCCCTTCCGATCCTCCGGGGCTTTCCAGCAGATAACGGGCGGCACCCAGATGCATAAAATAGTTGGCAATAAAGATATGTTCCGGCGGGTTACTGTGTTCCATAAGGCTTTTCATCAGCAAAAATCCGCTCTGGGTGTGATAGTCTCCAAAAAGAATAATCGATTCATCCGGTTCCAGGCCATTATCTTTTAAGGCAGCCAGGTATCCCTCGTATCTCTCTCTGGCTGAGGTAAGGTCCATATCTCCTCCCAGGAAGCCGATACGTTCTGCTCCTTTATTAATAGAATACTGAACAGCATCATAGGTTCCTCTGAAGTTGTCCGATAAAACGGCATCCGCTTCAAAATCATCTACTGTTCTGTCTACTAGAACAATGGGTTTGTCCTGAAAAAGGGAGAAGTGGCTTCCCAGACTGCTCCCGGGAATAATAATGGCTCCATCCACATTCTTCTCATTAAGAAGCTGGAGCTGTTCCTTCTCTTTTGCCGTGTCTTCGCTGGAGCTGCAGAGAATGACCGAATAACCGTGCAGCTTCAGTTCTTTTTCAACTCCGGTGACAATGTTCATGAAGAAGTCGTTGCTGAACTCGGGAGCAATGATTCCAATCGTGTGGGTTCTGTTTGTCTTCAAACTTCTGGCCACCTGATTCATCCTGTATCCCAGGATCTTTATGGACTGCCTCACTCGTCGGGCTGTCTCCTCTTTGACTTTGGAATCACCGTTAATAACACGTGATACCGTTGCGGTGGAGACTCCTGCGTGACGGGCAACGTCCTTTACTGTAACTGTACGATTATTCTCATCCATTTTCAAATCGATCCTGCTTAAAGTCTCCCAAGCATAGGGGGCAAATCCCTTTGTGACAATGGGAAAAAAGATTTTGAAGAAAAACCTTGCAACATTGGCGAAGCTATGTAAAAATGTAATCGATTACATTGAAATTGTAAAGTTTTTTTTGAATTCGCCGGTATTCCACGATATTTAGCCCGCGAACATGAGGAGACATTAATGGATATTAAAATGACCAAGCCTGTGAACAGGTTAAAAGGGCAGATGCCCAAAGTAGGGATCCGTCCTGCTATTGACGGACGTGAAAGAGGGGTTAGAGAATCTCTGGAAGTTCAGACAATGAATATGGCAAAATCCGCCGCCAAACTGATAGAGGAAAATCTGAGGCACTCCAACGGGCTGCCGGTGGAGTGTGTTATAGCGGATTCCACGATCGGAGGTTTTGCGGAAGCTGCCGAGTGTGCAGAAAAATTCGCCAGAGAGGGGGTGGGAGTTTCTCTGACCGTCTCTCCCTGCTGGTGCTACGGTACAGAAGTTATGGACACAGATCCTCTTATGCCTAAAGCTGTCTGGGGGTTTAACGGTACAGAACGTCCCGGTGCCGTCTACCTTGCAGCGGCCCTGGCCGGATATACCCAGAAAGGTCTTCCCGCTTTCGGTATTTACGGGCGGGATGTGCAGGATTCTGACGATACCTCCATTCCTGAAGATGTAAAGGAAAAAATCCTCCGCTTTGTTAAAGCCGGACTGGCTGTGGCAACCATGAAAGGAAAGTCCTATCTGTCTCTGGGGGGAATGTCCATGGGAATCGCCGGATCTCTGGTAGATCAGGACTTCCTTCTGGATTACCTGGGACTCAGAACAGAAGTCGTGGATATGAGCGAAGTAGCCCGGCGCGTGGAAGAGAATATCTATGATCCCGAAGAGTTTGAAAGAGCTCTCAAATGGGTGAAGGAAAACTGCAAAGAGCAGGAAGATACCGTCAATGCCCCTGAATACAGAAGAACAAAAGAACAGAGAGACGCTGACTGGGAATATGTTGTAAAGATGGTTCTTATAGGAAAGGACCTGATGGTTGGCAATCCCAAACTGAAAGAACTCGGTTTCGGTGAGGAATCCAGAGGTAGAAATGCCATTGCCGGCGGATTCCAGGGACAGAGATCATGGACCGACCACTATCCCAACGGGGATTTTATGGAGATTATGCTGAATACCTCCTTTGACTGGGACGGTATCCGCGAAGCTTTTATTTTTGCCACCGAGAATGATCACCTTAACGGAATTTCCATGCTTTTCGGTCATCTTTTAACCAACACAGCTCAGATTTTCAGCGATGTGAGAACCTACTGGAGTCCAGAAGCGATTGAAAGGGTGACCGGATGGAAACCCGATGGAATGGCCAAAGAGGGATTTATTCACCTGATTAACTCAGGTTCCACAACCCTGGACGGAGCAGGGCAGATGTCTGATTCCGAGGGAAATCCTGTTATGAAGCCCTTCTGGGAAATCACACCCGAAGATGTGGAAAAAACCATGAAAGCCACAGAGTTCTGCGTGGGTGACGGCGGATACTTCCGCGGCGGCGGATACTCTTCCGACTTCCTGACGAGAGGCGGTATGCCCGTTACTATGGTGCGTCTGAATCTGGTGAAAGGACTGGGACCCGTTCTGCAGCTTGCTGAAGGCTGGACTGTCGATATTCCCCAGGAAGTTCACGATGCTCTGGATGTGAGAACCAATCCTACCTGGCCGACTACATGGTTTGTTCCCAGAACAACCGGAGAAGGGGCCTTCAAGGATGTGTATTCTGTCATGGCTAACTGGGGAGCCAATCACGGCGCTGTCAGCTACGGACATATCGGAGCGGATCTGGTGACTCTCTGTTCCATGCTGAGAATTCCGGTTTGCATGCACAATATCGAGGGTGAACTTTTCCGCCCGAGTGCCTGGGCCTCTTTCGGTATGGACAGCGAAGGTGCTGACTATAGAGCTTGTCAAAATTTCGGTCCTCTTTACGGCAAATACTGATAGACCGACTTTTTCATTATTTTCTGGTCTGCCGGTTCCTCCTTTCCGGCAGGCCTTTTTTGTTTGCCCAGCGAAGCTGGCAAACCCGGTCTTCTGAAAGAAGAAGACATCGCCCCGATCAGGGGGAAGATAATCCGAATTGCAAGGGCGTCTCTGGTAACGGAGGGGTCTGAAGGAAGCAATAGGAAGTGAATGGTTCATAGCGAAAGCAAACCTGATTCGGCAGACAATGGTGGGTAACCTTGCGAATATTGCCGTTTGGATAGAAACCGCAGAGACTTCCGTCGAACATACGTATGCTGGAATGGAACAGAGGAAGGTGGTGTTAAATACCTGGGTGTTGAGATCTTCAGTACCTTCACGTTAGTGCAGGAAGAGAAGATCACGGCCTTCAAAAGGAAGGTTAAAAGCCTTACTAAGAAGAATCAGGGAATGAATCTGGAAATGGTAATTCGCAGGCTGAATCCTGTTCTTAGGGGTTTTGCCAATTATTTTCGAATTGCCAACTGTAGGAACGTTTTTAGAACGCTGATGGAATGGGTCAGAAGGCGTCTGCGTGCCATCCAGTTAAAACTCTGGAAGAAACCGGGAAGGCTCCATCGTCGTCTAAGACAATTAGGTGTCTCAGGTTCTTTCAAGAAAATGAAGATGGATCACTGGTGTAATTCATCCAGCCAGTTGGCAAGCTTGTCTATGCCGAATAAGTGGTTTGATGAACTTGGTCTATTCAATATGTACCATGTTGAAACAGGTCTCATCGTCCCTGTATAGGGGGATTCTGGACAGGAGCCGTATACGAGGTCCGTACGTACGGTTCTGTAAGAGGGCTGTTGCGGAATTTTTTCCGCAACACCCTACTTAATTTTCCTTTTTTTCCTGATATTGACAGTTTCCCCCAGAGAATGGATATTTAAATTATATGGATCAGAAAGGTTTCTCTGAAATCGATTCTCTCTGTGATCAGTCATTAATCCTCTGTTACAAGGATATTGCCGAGGCTGAGCAAATGGCAGAAGAGAGTCTGGATAAATCAGAACAGCTCAACTATTACAAAGGGATCATAAATGCCCGTATCGTTCTCTGTTCCATGGAAATTTTCAAGGGAAATACCGACCTGGTCAGAGACCGGATCGGATTGATAGAGGAAGACCTCATCCTGCATGCCTCTCCCGATGAATGCCTCATGAGGCTCTCCTATATCCGGGGACTTTATTTTCTGAAAGAACGTAACTTCAAGGACTCTTTTGATGCATTCAGCCGCTCCGGAAATCTGGCTTCCCGGCTGGGGCATGTTCTATACAGGGGGTTAAGTGAAAACGGTAAGGGAAATATCAAAATGGAGCAGGAGGAATTCGATGATGCCTACCTCTATTATAAAACAGCACATGATATTTTTCTAACCCTGGACTTTCCTCTTCTGGAAAGTGTTGCCGCCTTCAATCTCGGAGCTTCTCTTCATGGTCTGGGAAAATCGGCCCAGTCTGAATCTGTTTTGTTAAAACTTCTCGAAGAAATACCGCACAATGAATGGAACTTTCTGGAATGTGCAGTCCTGAATCAGTTGGGAGCCATTATGCTGGAACAGAATCGCCTGGATCTTGCAGAAATCTATATTGATCAGGGAATTCAGAAGAGCAGAAACATTTTCAATCATGATGTTATTACCAGTCTTGTTTATGAAAAAGCAAGGTTGCTTATCCTTCAGGGCGATGCTCTTCAGGCCGAGGACATTCTTAAGGAATTTGCGGCAGCTCACAGTTCCCTGAGGCATAAGAGTCTGTATTATCAGCTCCGGGCGGAAATTCTGGAGTTACGGGAAGACTTTCGGGAATCCCTGAAGTATTATAAACGTTTTTTGAAAGAGAAAGAAAAATCTCATGGAGAAGATATCACCAAATCCATCCTTCAGCAGGAGAACCGGCAGCTCAAGGAGAGCAACCATCAGCTGAGGCTGATCAGTACGATAGGGCAGGAGCTGGTCGCCAATCTGGATCTGGGACGCATACTCAATCTTATCTTTGCCCAGATGAATGTCCTGATGCCGGTAGACCTGCTCCTTGTTGCTCTGGTGGAAGGCGAATCCATCCATGTAAAATTTGCTCTCAAGAACGGAAAGAGGTTCAAGCCGGTGACTATTCCTGTTCAGGAGCAGAACAGTCTGCTGGCCTGGTCTGTCAGAAACCGGAAAGAAGTCTTTATCAGGAACCATATGGAAGATGCGGTTCAGTATATTTCTTCTCCCATGAACTTTGAAGAGGAGTATGGGAAAGAGGATATGCATTCTGTTTTGTGTATCCCCCTCTGGTATATTGATGAAGTCGTGGGTGTTATTTCCGTTCAGTCTGTAACAAAAAATGCCTATACCAACCGGGACCTGGAAAACCTGAGAGCCCTGGGAACCTATGCGGGTATAGCCCTCAGAAACGCCGTACAGACAGAAAAAATGAATGAAATAAATGAAGTTCTGAAAAAGCAGTCCACCATAGACAGTCTGACCGGGTTGTACAACAGGCGGGAGATGATTAATCAGGCAAAAAATATCTGGCGGGTTTGCCGAAGAAGCCGCTTCTGGGTTTCTCTTATTATGATAGATCTGGATCATTTTAAAAAGATCAACGATATCCATGGCCATGCGGCAGGTGATGTTGTTTTAAAGAAAATAGGAGCCCGGGTAAAGCACTATTTTAAAAGAGCCCTTGACTGTGCCTGCCGCTACGGCGGAGAAGAGTTGCTGATAATTGCAGGGGATATGTCTGTGCGTGATGCTGCCCAGAGGGTTGATGAATTGAGAAAAGATTTGAAAGGCATCACATTTAAAGGAAAAGAAGGAAGAGAGTTTCAAGTGGAATTCAGTTGCGGGATCTATGGGGAAATCCCTGTTGAAGATGTAAAATCCCGGTTTACCCGCCTCACCAGTCTGGTAGACTCTCATCTCTATACAGCTAAAAGAATGGGGAGAAACTGTACCTATTTATCCGAGAATCTGAAGGAGTCTCCTGAAAGATTCGTTCCCTGAAACCGGTTTGCCTGCTTTCCGATAAGCGTCTTCCACTTCTGCGTAAGTTTTGCTCCTTCCGTAAGAGATTCCGTTCAGAAACCCGAACTCCTTCACGCCGCAATGGATTACTCCATGACGTATCTCGATAATAACAGCACCCATTTTCAGACCAAACGCTTCGCTGATATCCTGTTTGAAACCGGGTGTCTTTCCGTAGATCCAGTTTTCTGAAACAAGAGTCTTTCTATCTTTTTCTACAGATTCCGATACAGCCAGGCTCTGCCAATCCGGTTTGGTTTCCTCATAAATGTTCCGAAAGAGGTTTAAGACGCTTTGTACATTTAAATCCGGGTGGATTTCTGCAAGGTTGATCACTTTTGAACGGACCGATTCTGTACCTTTGGGTGTTAGGAAAATCCTGTCAGCTAAAGGTGTAATGGCCTTTTTCAAAAGGGAAGTTTCTGAATTAATCAAGAGAGTTCCGTGATGAAATACCCGGTCTTTTTTCAACCGAAAAGCACTGCCGCTGACTTTGTATGTCTGGCCCTTATGGTTTACAGTCAGATCGTGACGGCTGTTGATTGTGAGGAAAATCCCTTCCTGCTGTAAAACATGACAGACCTGTTTCAGATTTTCGGTTTTATCATATTCATTCTGACCTGTGATAAAAGAGAAATTCAAATTACCTCTGTCGTGGTAGACCGTTCCGCCTCCGCTCTGGCGGCGTACCAGGTGAATCGATCCCAGTTGAGCGGGATTGGTCTCTATCCAGGGATTCTGAAAACGGCCCAGAACTACCGAACGTTCATTGGAATATAAAAACAGGAGAGGCGCCCGGGGATTCAGAGTTTCCAGGAAATAGTTTTCCAGGGCAAGATTCAAATAGGGGTCATGGAAAGGTGAGACAACCAGCCGGGGCTTCAAACCTGAAGAACCTCGATTCCCGCCTCCTGAATCTCTTCAACAACTGATTTTTTCATTCCCTTATCGGTAATGATCATATCAACGCTGTCCAGGGGAAGAATCTTTACAAATCCTGATTGATCGTATTTGGAAGAGTCTGCCATCAGTATGGTTTTGTCGGCCTGTCTTTCCATGTATTTGATAATCTCGGCGGATTCTTCAATATGGGTTGTCATTCCGTTTTTCAAAGAGAACCCTCCAGTTCCTACAAAAGCATATTTTACATGATACCGTTCCAGATGAGTTAAGGATACGGGGCCCACAAGAGACTCCGAACCGGGTTTGAATTCTCCTCCTACCATGGTCAGGTGGATGGTGGGATTCACCCTAGCGTAGGTAAGTGCCAGGGTGGAGTTGGTAACAACGTGGATATTCCTCTTGCCCATAAGATATTTCATCAGCAGTGAGGTGGTTGTTCCATCATCAATCATGATGGCGTCACCTTCTTTAACCATATCTGCAGCAGCTTTGGCTATGCGGTTTTTTTCATCAATATGCTTTTTCTGACTCGCCAGGATATCCGGATGAAAGGCAGGAAGGGCGCCTCCTCTTGTTCTCAGGATAAATCCCTTTTCCTCCATGCTCGACAAATCGCTCCGGATGGTAACTGCGGACACTTCCAGGGCTTCACTGATTTTTGTTACTGAAAGGTTGTAATCCTCAATCAGCATATTGAGTATCCTGTTTTCACGTTCCGAAAGAAAGGGGTTCATATCTACCTCCGGGCTTGCCATTTCTGGGGAAAAAACGTATTTTTCTGCATAAAAGCCCTATTTTTGCTATATATTTTACTGTATTTTTTCAATAAGTCAATGAATCCCTTTCATTTTGCTTGCATTTTGCCTTCGAATATTTTAATCGATATAAATTGATTCATTTAATTTTGTGGTGTATTCTAGTACAATGACTTTTGAGTATCAGGTCTCGGGAGATGATTTTTCCCTGGCAGGCCGAGCGTCCAGCAGTATTAAGAAAAAACTCAAACAATTAGGTCTTCCTTCCTGCCTGATAAAACGAACTGCCATTTCCATGTATGAAGCGGAAATCAACATGGTGATCCATGCAGAAGGCGGTGATATAAAAGTCGATATAGGAACTGATGCGATAACAATCGTCCTGTCCGATCAGGGGCCGGGAATCCCCGATCTTGAACTTGCCATGCAGGAAGGTTACTCTACCGCCTCGGAAGAAGCCCGGGAGTTGGGGTTCGGAGCGGGCATGGGACTTATGAATATCAAAAGGAACTCAGACCATTTGCAGGTGGACACTGAAGTGGGAAAAGGTACAAAGGTTACCATTGTACTGAAAATGGATAGTATTGAGGATGAGGAATGTACTACCACTCTGTAACACTGGATGAGGATAGCTGTAAAGGCTGTACGGTCTGTATTAAGGGTTGTCCCACAGAGGCGATCCGGGTGCAGAAAGGAAGAGCGTTAATCATACCTGAGCGTTGTATCGATTGCGGAGAGTGTATCAGAACCTGTCCTCATGAAGCGAAAAAAGCCATCTCTGATCCACTGGACCTGCTGAAGCAGTTTGATTATACCGTAGCTATTCCGGCCCCTACATTGTATGGACAGTTTAAAGACATTGTCTCCTGTAATCGAATCCTCACCGGGCTTAAGTCTCTGGGGTTTGACGAGGTTTATGAGGTGGCTTTGGCTGCAGAGATTATTACAGATCTTACCAAAGAGTACCTGAGCAGAAAGAAAAATGGTGTTCCCATGATCTCTTCATCCTGTCCTGTGGTGGTTCGGCTTATTCAGTCCCGTTTTCCTTCCCTGGTGGAACAGATTATCCCCCTTGTTTCCCCTATGGAGCTGAGTGCAAGAATCGTACGTGAGAAACTGAAAGACCGGAAGGGAAAAACCGGGATCTTTTTCATCTCTCCCTGTGCTGCAAAAGTCACCGCAGTGAAAAATCCCCGTGGATTTATGAAGTCCTCTGTGGATGGTGTCTTTGCCATTAAGGATATTTACAGGCCTCTGAAACAGGCTGTTGCGGATTTAAAAGAAGAGGAGCCTCTGAGTCAGGCCTCTTTTGTCGGAATCAGCTGGGCCAGAACTGATGGTGAGGGGTCTGCTGTCTACGCCGAGAACCATATTTCCGTAGACGGGATTAATCATGTGATCGATGTACTGGAGAATCTGGAAAACGGGCATATTCAGGATGTGGATTTTGTAGAGATGATGTGCTGTCCTGGCGGATGTGTTGGTGGGCCTATGACTGTGGAAAATCCCTATATAGCCAAAACCAGGATTTATAATAGAGAAAGAATCAGTCATGAGAAAAAGGCCATTCCTCTCTCTTTATCTCTGCCGGAGAATATCAAAGTTCAATGGGAAGAGGAACTGGAGACACGGTCCATTTTTCAACTGGACCGGGATTACCGGAAAGCCATTAAGATGATGGAAAAGATGGAAGCGCTTCAAAAGGAGCTCCCCGGTCTGGATTGCGGCTCCTGCGGGGCTCCTTCCTGCCGGGCCCTGGCTGAGGATATCGTCAGAGGAAAAGCTTCCGAAACAGATTGTGTTTTCAAACTCCGGGAAAAAATCAGGGAACTGACCAGAGAAATGATTGACCTGGAAAGCCGGATGCCTCCCGGGCTGGACCGTGAATGCTGATAGTTGTTCTTTTGATGTCTCTCGGTATGACTCTTGGTTTTCTGGTGAGGAAAAAGAGTGACGTTTTGGCAAAGCTTGACCGGTGGATTACCTATACAATCTATCTTCTCCTTTTCCTTTTAGGACTGACTGTAGGTAAGAATGATATGGTAGTGCATAATATTCATAATATTGGGATAAATGCCCTCATTATTACTCTGGCCGCCATTGCGGGGAGTGTGTTCGTCTGCTGGCTTGTGTATTCTCTTTTTTTTAGATCCTCCGGAAATAAACATTGAAAAACAGTCTCATAATTTTATGTTTTTTTACTGCTGGTATTCTCATCGGGATATATGATCTTATCCCGGATCTTCCGGGTAATCACGATATCAGTTTGTATGTTCTCTATCTGCTTATGTTTCTGGTCGGAGTCAGTATTGGAGGAGATTCTCATGCATGGGATGTTCTCCGAAAAGCAAATATCAGGATCTTTCTGGTTCCGGCGGGAATCGTAACAGGATCTTTGGGGGGCGCTTTACTGGCAGCATCCCTGCTGGAGGGAATGGCTGTAAAAGATATCCTTGCCGTAAGTGCCGGATTCGGTTATTACAGTTTATCCAGCCTTTATATTTCAAATGTCAGGGGAGAGATGCTGGGGACTCTTGCACTTCTGTCTAATATTATGAGAGAGATCTTTACTCTTCTTATGACACCGTTGCTTGTCAGGCTTACAGGCCCCCTTGCTCCCATTGCATCCGGCGGGGCTACAAGTATGGATACGACTCTTCCTATTATATCCCTCTACTCAGGCCGGGATTTTGCCGTGATTTCACTTTTCAGCGGTATTGTTTTAACAGTCCTGGTTCCCTTTTTGGTTCCCTTCATTCTCAGCTTTTAAAGGGTCTACTGTTATTTCCCTCTGTTTTAATGTATAATAGAAACTTCCTTTTTAACAGGAGAGGCTGAATGGAGAAAAAACGATATCTGAATGCCATGATCTTTTCTATCGTCACAGCAGTGGTCATACTTCTTGTTCTTGTTTTTTTTGACAAGGTTCTTTTGAAAAAAATGGACTTTGGCTTTTTTCTGTCTTTGGGTGTTTCCCTTCTTGCAGGAATCCTCCTGTTTCCATTTTTTTTATGGATGCGTTCAAGGATTATAGAAGAGCCCATTCCGGCAACCAGGCTTTCTGATCTTGAGTTGAATGACAGGGATATCAGAGAAGCCGTAGATCAATGGGTCTATGTACATTATAAGAAAAAAGCAGAAGGACTGATGGATTTCAGCCAGGACGAAAAAGGCTCTCTTGTTTGCAGGGTGACTGTCCGGGACGAAAGCTGATTCCCTGAAATCTGTATTTTTTTTATTAAATAATAGTATATAGCTTAAGTATTTTGATAGCCTGTCGATAATTAGTAAGTTCACCAGAAAAACCGGAGAAATTATTTCAAAAAAAATCCGGAATATGGGTTTACAAGAAAAAGTTTTTTCAATAGTATCACCATCACGTCCTCGGGAAACGGGGCAAGCAAATATCGGTTTTGAAAAGAGTTAAAAACTTTTCAAAAAGGTGTTTAGCGAAGGATGGAAAGGGTTGCTTTTGCTCGCTTCGCATTCGTTTAGATATTGCTGATACGGATCTTTTACAAAGATATTAGAGAAGGGAAATTGAAGTATTTGACGAAAGTCAAGTCGATTGCGAACCGCAGATTCTTAGGATTGAGGGACGCAATATACTGGTAGAAATGTTCAAAACATTCTGTTTTTTAACAGTCTGTTTTGTCCTTTAGGATGCAGTTTGCAACCATATGGTAGCAAGTTGTATCCAAGACGTTAGTTTTCTTTTAGAGCATTGTGGGGCTTGCCGATAGGCAAACACACATTCTAAGGGATTCTGACTCACTTTGAAACAGATCAGGATGATCACATCCGATGAGTATCTGTTTTGAAGCTTTGATAAGACCTTATCGCCTTCGGGCGATAAATTATATCATGGAGAGTTTGATCCTGGCTCAGAACGAACGCTGGCGGCGCGTTTTAAGCATGCAAGTCGAACGGGATCCGAGGTGCTTGCACCTTGGTGAGAGTGGCGAACGGGTGAGTAACGCGTAGGTGATCTACCCTCGAGTTGGGGATAGCCCATGGAAACATGGGGTAATACCGAATACCCTGCTGGATCTTGTTTCAGTAGGAAAGGAGCGTTTGCTTCGCTTGAGGATGAGCCTGCGTATGATTAGCTAGTTGGTAGGGTAATGGCCTACCAAGGCGACGATCATTAGCCGGCCTGAGAGGGTGACCGGCCACATTGGGACTGAGACACGGCCCAGACTCCTACGGGAGGCAGCAGCTAAGAATCTTCCGCAATGGACGCAAGTCTGACGGAGCGACGCCGCGTGTGCGAAGAATGTCGAGAGATTGTAAAGCACTTTTATACGTGAGGAATAAGCGGAGTAGGAAATGACTCTGTGATGACGTTAGCGTATGAATAAGCTCCGGCCAATTACGTGCCAGCAGCCGCGGTAACACGTAAGGAGCGAGCGTTGTTCGGAATTATTGGGCGTAAAGGGCATGTAGGCGGTTGAATAAGTCTGATGTGAAAGCGTGCAGCTTAACTGCATTGTTGCGTTGGAAACTGTTTGACTTGAATCCGAGAGGGGTGTGTGGAATTCCTAGTGTAGGGGTGAAATCTGTTGATATTAGGAAGAACACCAGAGGCGAAGGCGACACACTGGCTCTGGATTGACGCTGAGGTGCGAAAGCGTAGGTAGCGAACAGGATTAGATACCCTGGTAGTCTACGCCGTAAACGATGTACACTTGGTGTCTGGTTTTTTGAAACTAGGTGCCGTAGCTAACGCGTTAAGTGTACCGCCTGGGGAGTATGCCGGCAACGGTGAAACTCAAAGGAATTGACGGGGGCCCGCACAAGCGGTGGAGCATGTGGTTTAATTCGATGATACGCGAGAAACCTTACCAGGGCTTGACATATACAGGACGCAGCTAGAGATAGTTGTTTCTCTTCGGAGACTTGTATACAGGTGCTGCATGGTTGTCGTCAGCTCGTGCCGTGAGGTGTTGGGTTAAGTCCCGCAACGAGCGCAACCCCTGTTGTATGTTACCATCATTAAGTTGGGGACTCATGCAAGACTGCCGGTGATAAACCGGAGGAAGGTGGGGATGACGTCAAATCAGCATGGCCCTTATGTCCTGGGCCACACACGTGCTACAATGGCCGGTACAGAGTGATGCGAAGCCGCGAGGTGGAGCGAAACGCATAAAGCCGGTCTCAGTTCGGATTGGAGTCTGAAACTCGACTCCATGAAGGTGGAATCGCTAGTAATCGCGCATCAGCATGGCGCGGTGAATACGTTCCCGGGCCTTGTACACACCGCCCGTCACACCACCCGAGTTGGGGGTACCCGAAGTCGCCAGGCTAACCTTTTAGGAGGCCGGTGCCGAAGGTATGCTCGGTAAGGGGGGTGAAGTCGTAACAAGGTAGCCGTACCGGAAGGTGCGGCTGGATCACCTCCTTTCAGCGTGAAAGGTACTAAAGTCTTGAGGTTTGTACGCCTTAAGCAGTCAGTCACTGATTTTATCGGTGCTCTATCAGTTTTACGTTCCTCGGCACAAGTGTCTGCGGTACGTAAAAGATTTGGCTTTCGTCAAATACTTGTAATTTCCCGACTAAAATATAGAAAATCCGTCTTTGGACGGTCGGTTATGCCTTTAGGGTATGATTGTTTTGAAATAGGTAATAGCGAAGGGATAAATAATAATATGGTCAAGCGACTAAGGGTCCATGGTGGATGCCTTGGAGCTATCCGGCGATGAAGGGCGTGGTAAGCTGCGAAAATCCTGGGCTAGGAGCAAACATCCTGCGATCCCGGGGTTCCCGAATGGGGTAACCCGGCCGTTTTACTGACGGTCATTATGCACTGAATCCATAGGTGTATAAAGCGAGACTCAGGGAACTGAACCATCTAAGTACCTGAAGGAAAAGAAATCAATTGAGATTCCCTTAGTAGCGGCGAGCGAACGGGGATTAGCCCAAACCATATTCATTTCGGTGGATATGGGGTTGTAGGGCATGCATAATGCATTTGCGGAAGATAGCGGAACGGTACTGGGAAGGCCGACCGAAGAAGGTGAAAGTCCTGTATGCGAAATCCGATGCAAGCTGGCATGTACCTGAGTAAGGCGGGACACGAGTAACCCTGTCTGAATCTGGGGGGCCCACCCTCCAAGGCTAAATACGAGATAGCTACCGATAGCGAATAGTACCGTGAGGGAAAGGTGAAAAGCACCCCGGGAGGGGAGTGAAATAGAACCTGAAACCGTGGACCTACAAGCGGTCAAAGCCTCTTTATGGGGTGATGGCGTGCCTTTTGTAGAATGAGCCTGCGAGTTAATGTAGTAAGCGAGGTTAAGGTATAGAAGTACCGGAGCCGGAGGGAAACCGAGTCTGAACAGGGCGTTTTGAGTTTGCTGCATTAGACCCGAAGCCGGGTGATCTACTTATGGTCAGGTTGAAGCTTGGGTAACACTGAGTGGAGGACCGAACACTAGTCTGTTAAAAAAGGCAGTGATGAACCGTGAGTAGGAGTGAAAGGCTAATCAAACCCGGAGATAGCTGGTTCTCCTCGAAATGGCTTTAGGGTCAGCGTCATATGTTTAATACCGGAGGTAGAGCACTGATTAGGCTAGGGCCTGTCACAGGGTACCAAACTTAGTCAAACTCCGAATGCCGGTATTCCAAATATGGCAGTGAGACTACGGGTGATAAGATTCGTGGTCGAAAGGGAAAGAGCCCAGACCGTCAGCTAAGGTCCCTAAACTATGCTAAGTGGAAAAGGAAGTACGATTGCACAGACAGCCAGGAGGTTGGCTTAGAAGCAGCCACTCCTTTAAAGAGTGCGTAATAGCTCACTGGTCGAGTAGTTGTGCGCCGATAATGTAACGGGGCTAAGCATAGTACCGAAGCTACGGATACAATTTAATTGTATGGTAGAGGAGCATTCTGTATGTCGACGAAGGTGTTCTGTAAGGAATGCTGGAGATATCAGAAGAGAGAATGCAGGCATGAGTAACGAAAAGGGAGGTGAGATCCCTCCCCGCCGAAAATCTAAGGTTTCCTGGGTAAAGGTAATCTTCCCAGGGTTAGTCGGCCCCTAAGGAGAGGCAGAAATGCGTATCCGATGGGAAACGGGTTAATATTCCCGTACATCCAATAATTTCGATGGGATGACACTTAAGGAGATCTGCTGCCAGGCGTTGGTTGTCCTGGTCCAAGCATTTAGACGTTGACGGAAGTAGGTAAATCCGCTTCTGGAGTTGAGATGTTAAGGGTAGCGATCCTACGGGGGATGCGAAGAGTAGTGATTCATCGAGTCGAGAAATAATCTCTAAGGCTAGGTTATTGGGTACCGTACCGCAAACCGACACAGGTAGATGGGATGAGAATTCTAAGGCGTACGAGAGAACTCACGTTAAGGAACTCGGCAAAATGCATACGTAACTTAGGGAGAAGTATGGCTTAACGCGTGATGGCGAAGTTGCAGAGTCCAGAGGAGAGCGACTGTTTACCAAAAACACAGGACACTGCGAACCTGCAAAGGGAAGTATAGTGTCTGACACCTGCCCGGTGCCGGAAGGTTAAGAGGAGCTGTCAGCTTTTGCGAAGCAGTGAATTGAAGCCCCGGTAAACGGCGGCCGTAACTATAACGGTCCTAAGGTAGCGAAATTCCTTGTCGGGTAAGTTCCGACCCGCACGAATGGTGTAACGACTTTCCTACTGTCTCAACGTGAGACTCGGTGAAATTGAAGTATCGGTGAAGATGCCGATTACCTGTGGTTAGACGGAAAGACCCCGTGAACCTTTACTGTATCCTGATATTGAACTATGGCTGATGATGTGTAGGATAGGTGGGAGACTGTGATGTATGGTCGTCAGGCTGTACTGAGTCGTTGGTGAAATACCACCCTTTATCAGTTATATTTCTAACGTTGCCCGTTATCCGGGTAATGGACAATGTCAGGTGGGCAGTTTGACTGGGGCGGTCGCCTCCTAAAGAGTAACGGAGGCGCGCGAAGGTTACCTTGGTACGGTTGGAAATCGTGCTGTAAGCGCAATGGCATAAGGTAGCTTGACTGCGAGACTTACAAGTCGAGCAGGTACGAAAGTAGGTCATAGTGATCTGGCGATTCCGAGTGGAAGGGTCGTCACTTAACGGACAAAAGGTACTCCGGGGATAACAGGCTGATTTTGCCCAAGAGTTCATATCGACGGCAAAGTTTGGCACCTCGATGTCGGCTCATCGCATCCTGGGGCTGGAGCAGGTCCCAAGGGTATGGCTGTTCGCCATTTAAAGCGGTACGCGAGCTGGGTTCAGAACGTCGCGAGACAGTTCGGTCCCTATCTGCCACAGGCGTTGGATGTTTGAGAGGATCTGTTTTTAGTACGAGAGGACCGAAACGGACGAACCTCTGGTGTATCAGTTATCGTGCCAACGGTAAGTGCTGAGTAGCTAAGTTCGGAAGGGATAACCGCTGAAAGCATCTAAGTGGGAAGCCCTCCTCAAGATGAGACATCCCTGGCACTTTAAGTGCCCTGAAGGAATCTTGAAGAATACAAGTTTGATAGGCTGGCGGTCTAAGTGTGGAAACATATTCAGCCGACCAGTACTAATCTTCCGTGCGGCTTGACCATATTATTATTTGTCCCTTCTCTGAGTCGTACCACAGGGGCGAAGCCCCGAGGAACGATCTCTAATTATATATATAGTGTGCTAGCGCACACAATCTGGTAATCATTGCGGTGAGGTTATACCCGTTCCCATCCCGAACACGGAAGTCAAGCTCACTTGCGCCGATGGTACTGCTACGGTGGGAGAGTAGGTCGTTGCCAGTTTATTTAGCCCTTAATCTTCGGATTGAGGGCTTTTTTTTGTTTGCCCAGCGAAACTGGCAAACCGTAACCGTCAAAAGTAAGCGTCAAATAAACAGCATCTAAAATCCTCCGTAAGCGTCGTAAGTGTCAAATAAACACAGGCCCTTTATCAGCGTAAGCGTCAAATAAACACAGGCCCTTTATCAGCTGTAATATCTTCCTTTAAATTCCAGGGTAATATGGCGTCCCATTCTTGTTCATTATTGATCAATGGAACCTTGGAAAAAACATAATGTAGGTAATCATAGGGGTTCAAATTATTTTGTTTTGCAGTCTCAATCAGAGAATACATTCCGCAGGAACTGTCTGCCCCTTTGGGATTCCCGGAAAATAGCCAGTTTTTCCTCCCCAGAACAAAAGGACGAATAGCATTTTCGCTGGCATTATTATCCGGAGTCAGATAAGGGCTTTCCAGATATCGGATCAAATAATTCCATTGATTCAATGCATAATGAACAGCTTTACCTAAAGCACTTTCAGGTAAAACATTTTCAGCCCTTTTATCCAGCCATTGTTTAAATTTTTCAAGAATGGGTTCGGCCTTGCTTTTCCGTTGTTCCAGGAAATCTTCAGGAGATAATTTCTTGCTCCTTAGATCATTTTCCAAGGCATAGAGCTTCTTGATATGCTTGATTCCTTCCAGAGCACTTTTAGATTTTTTACTGGCTTTATCAGCCTCAAAGAACTTCCTTCTGGCATGAGCAAAGCAGCCTACCAGATGTATATCGGGATTGCCTTCTACCGCGGTTTTGTATCCTTGATATCCATCGGTTTGTAGATACCCTTTAAAACCTGTGAGAAAATTCTTTGCATGTTCTGATGCCCGTGTCAGATGGTTTTCATAATAAACAGCTTGTTGTCCCGGTGGACCGCCTCTGGCCAGCCACATATAGGATTTTTGTTTGTTATCCCGACCTGGTTCATTCAGGACCTGTACGGTTGTTTCGTCCATTTGGAGCACCGGTCCGGATTTTATATGGGTTTTCAGCAGTTCAAAGAGAGGGAGAAGAGCATCAAAAGCCTTTTTTTGCCAATTACTCATATTCTGACGGCTAATCCGGGCACCCATACGCTCAAACCGCTTTTCCTGTCGGTAAAAAGGAAGATGGTCCACGTACTTGTTTACCATCAGAAATGCCAACAGACCGGGAGTAACGATCCCTTTGGGGATGATGGAAGGCTCCGGAGGGGCAATCTTTACAGCAGGAACATCTTCATCGGCGGTTCCTTCACAATTACCGCAGGCATATTTTAACCGGATAATCCGTTCTACCCAGATACGGGGAGGGATCACATGCAGTTTCTCAGAGATTTCTTCTCCGATCTTCTTCAGTTCCGTACCGCAGGCACAGGTTTTCTCATACTCTGGAATATCTATGATCTTTTCTTTACGGGGAAGGTTTTCATCCAGAGGCTTTCTGCCTGTTTTCTTACGCTTGTAAGAGGCTATTTCCTGTTTTTCCGAACTGTCTTCCTCTGGTGTGTCTGATTCATCAGAATCAAATAATTCAATCTGATCAGGAATATTTTCTGCTCTTCGACCGAATTGACGATGCAATGCCAAAGCCAACTTCTCTTCAAGAAGCTGATATTTCTTTTCCCAGTTCTTGTTCTGGGCTTCAAGTTGTGAAATATACTCCTGTGCCTCTTTTGGAAGAGCTGCTTTATCCATAAAAGAATTTTAGCAAAGACTGGAATTTGAGTAAATTCCTTTCAGGCAATTTCTGAATATTCCAATGTTTCGTGGGCTTTCCAGAAGTCTATACCCTTTAGAAGCATAGAGAGTTCTTCAAAGCTGATGGCTTTTGCAGCTTCTTCCGTATCCGGCCAGGGAAAACGGTACTTCTCCAAACGCTTCTGCCAGAGGCAAAACCCTGTCTGATCCCAATAGAGAGCTTTCAGAATCCGTCTTTGTTTATTACAGAACATAAAAAGAGAGCCGCAAAAGGGATCAAGTGACATTTCATCCTGTACTTCTACAGCCAAACCGTTAATGGCTTTCCGCATATCGGTAACACCGGGCCGGATGAATATCTTTATCTGGGAGAAATCCTTAATCATTGTATTGCTCCAGTGTCTGAAGCAGTTTTTTCAATGTGATTGTATCAAAATCCCGGTCCAGTTTTATCCGGTAGGATTTCCATTGCAATTCAATGGATGAGCCTATGGATGTTTCCCCGGGCTGTTTAGCAGGAATTTCAACCAAAGATTGTGGTTTCCGTTTGTATCGCTTCCTCCATCCGTGGAATGTTGTTGCTTTCAGGTTTTTATCCCGGCAGAATTGATTTACTGATTTGCCAGACAGTTCCCATTCTGCCATAAGAGCATGGCGTTGGTTCATTGTGTATTGTTTCAAGGAAGACCTCCTTGTGAGATTGTACTGGGAGGTCTTCAAAATTATTAGATGGGGTTTATTTGACACTTACTTATCAGCTGTAATATCTTCCTTTAAATTCCAGGGTAATATGGCGTCCCATTCTTGTTCATTATTGATCAATGGAACCTTGGAAAAAACATAATGTAGGTAATCATAGGGGTTCAAATTATTTTGTTTTGCAGTCTCAATCAGAGAATACATTCCGCAGGAACTGTCTGCCCCTTTGGGATTCCCGGAAAATAGCCAGTTTTTCCTCCCCAGAACAAAAGGACGAATAGCATTTTCGCTGGCATTATTATCCGGAGTCAGATAAGGGCTTTCCAGATATCGGATCAAATAATTCCATTGATTCAATGCATAATGAACCGCTTTTCCCAAAGCACTCTCGGGTAGAAGATTCTCAGACCGTTTATCCAGCCATCGTTTAAATGCATCAAGAATAGGTTCAGCCTTGCTTTTCCGTTGTTCCAGGAAATCTTCGGGAGATAATTTCTTGCTCCTTAGATCATTTTCCAAGGCATAGAGTTTCTTGATATGCTTGATGCCTTCCAGAGCACTTTTAGATTTTTTACTGGCTTTATCAGCCTCAAAGAACTTCCTTCTGGCATGAGCAAAGCATCCAACCAGAGAAATATCCGGATTTCCCTCCACTGCAGTTTTGTACCCTTGATATCCATCGGTTTGGAGATACCCTTCAAAATCTGTGAGAAAATTCTTTGCATGTTCCGATGCCCGAGTCGGATGGTATTCATAATAAACAGCTTGTTGTCCCGGAGGACCGCCTCTAGCCAGCCACATATAGGATTTTTGTTTGTTATCCCGACCTGGTTCATTTAGAACCTGGACCGTTGTTTTATCCATTTGGAGCACCGGACCGGATTTTATATGGGTTTTCAGCAGTTCAAAGAGAGGGAGAAGAGCTTCAAAAGCCTTTTTTTGCCAATTACTCATATTCTGACGGCTAATCCGGGCTCCCATACGCTCAAACCGCTTTTCCTGTCGGTAAAAAGGAAGATGGTCCACGTACTTGTTTACCATCAGAAATGCCAACAGACCGGGAGTAACTATCCCTTTGGGGATGATGGAAGGCTCCGGAGGGGCAATCTTTACAGCAGGAATATCTTCATCGGCGGTTCCTTCGCAATTACCACAGGCATATTTAAACCGGATAATCCGTTCTACCCAGATATGGGGAGGAATCACATGCAGTTTCTCAGAGATCTCTTCCCCGATCTTCTTCAGTTCCGTACCGCAGGCACAGGTTTTCTCATCCTCAGGAATATCAATAATCTTTTCTTTACGGGGAAGGTTCTCGTCCAGAGGCTTTCTGCCTGTTTTCTTACGCTTGTAGGTATCTATTTGCTGTTCTACCGAACTGTCTTCCTCTGGAGTCACAGCTTCATCTGTATCAAATAATTCAATCTGATCAGGAATATTTTCTGCTCTTCGACCGAATTGACGATGCAGAGCTAAAGCCAGTTTTTCTTCAAGAAGCTGATATTTCTTTTCCCAGTTCTTGTTCTGGGCTTCAAGTTGTGAAATATACTCCTGTGCCTCTTTTGGAAGAGCTGCTTTATCCATAAAAGAATTTTAGCAAAGACTGGAATTTGAGTAAATTCCTTTCAGGCAATTTCTGAATATTTCAATGTTTCGTGGGCTTTCCAGAAGTCTATACCCTTTAGAAGCATAGAGAGTTCTTCAAAGCTGATGGCTTTTGCAGCTTCTTCGGTATCCGGCCAGGGAAAACGGTACTTCTCCAAACGCTTCTGCCAGAGGCAGAACCCTGTCTGATCCCAATAGAGAGCTTTCAGAATCCGTCTTTGTTTATTACAGAACATAAAAAGAGAGCCGCAAAAGGGATCAAGTGACATTTCATCCTGTACTTCTACAGCCAAACCGTTAATGGCTTTCCGCATATCGGTAACACCGGGCCGGATGAATATCTTTATCTGGGAGAAATCCTTAATCATTGTATTGCTCCAGTGTCTGAAGCAGTTTTTTCAATGTGATCGTATCAAAGTTCCGATCCAGTTTTATCCGGTAGGATTTCCATTGCAATTCAATGGATGAGCCTATGGATGTTTCCCCGGGCTGTTTAGCAGGAATTTCAACCAAAGATTGTGGTTTCCGTTTGTATCGCTTCCTCCATCCATGGAATGTTGTTGCTTTCAGGTTTTTATCCCGGCAGAATTGATTTACAGATTTGCCAGACAGTTCCCATTCTGCAAGAAGAGCATGGCGCTGATCCATTTTATATTGTTTCAAAGAAGACCTCCTTGTGAGATTGTACTGGGAGGTTTTCAAAATTATTAGATGCGGTTTATTTGACGCTTACAATCCTCCAAGTCATCCCGGTAGAATCTCCATCGGGAGAATTACTATGAAACCAGTCCTAGCAAGTAAAGTATTTTCTTTCATAGCCTTGGTATTTGCGGGGTGGGTGGTGCACAGGTTGAGTGACTTTACGTTTTTCTTTGTATTCTTCGATTGAATCTAATTATGATTCATCATATTATTCCTTTGTGCTGTTAGAACGTTATCTCTCTGCTGATTTGAGTATATTCCTTTTTTTAGTTCTGCTCATGATCTCTGTTCTGCACTACAGGAACAGGCGGGCGAGATCCGTTCAGTCATCCCTTTTCAAAAGACTTTGTGACAGTACCTTGATTATGATGGGGCTGGATGTGGTTTTCCGCTTCATTGATGGCGGTGATTCTTATTACCTTAGTTATGCAACAACCTGGCTCTATTTCTTTATTGAACCTCTCCCTATGGTGTTTTGGCTCTGTTATCTGGATTATTATCTTTATAAATCCCGGGAACGTTTACGAAAACGTTTTTACTACTTTCCTGTTTTTTCGATCATTTTTGTACTGTTGGTTGTAGATCCTCTAACGCATTGGGTTTTTTCTATAAGTGATGACAATTATTATCAGAGAGGTCCTTTAATACCGCTAATTGTATTTTTTAACATCATCATATTAGCTGTAACAATTATTGTTGCATTAAAAAGAAAGAAAGATGTAGGGCGCAGTGTATTTTTGAGTCTCGTCATGTTCAGCGTTATACCCCTTTTGGGGAATCTTATGCAATTTCTGATACCGGGAACAATCCTTGTCTGGCCAACAGTGGCAATTGCCGTAGTTTATATTTTTATTTTTATGGAAACTCAGAAAGACCGGAAGGATTATCTTACAGGACTTTTTAATAAGCAACAGATTGATGATCTGATACAAAGGCGTCTTTCTCATCCAGATAAAGAACACGGCTTTACGATACTGATGATTGATTTAGATGACTTTAAGGGTATTAATGATAACTTTGGGCATAAAGAAGGAGATCGGGCTCTGGTAAAAGCAGCTGAGATCCTCTTTCATTCGGTTCGCTCCATAGACAAAGTAGCCAGGTTTGGAGGGGATGAGTTTTTAATTCTACTGGAAGAGGATCATAAGGATGAAATTGAAAAAGTCATAGTCCGTATTGAATCAAATCTTCGTAAATACAATCAGGCCGGACATGTGCCATACGAGCTTAAATTGAGCTGTGGTTACAAGTTGGTCCACCCCGGAAATGATAATAATCTTTATGACCTGATACATGAAGCGGACCTGGAGATGTACCGTGTTAAAAAAACCAAAAAGCAGGGTCAGATCCTTATGGCCTGTCACTAAACGGTATTTCAGGTATTGAATCGTTTATTCTTCGTATATGATTGGTGTTTTTCTCCTCTTTCCGTTACAATTCTAACGTATACTCCCTGTTCTTTATTTTATCTTCCGGATTCAGGGATATAGCATTAATTCATCTTTATATAAGAGAGCGGAGAGGGCGCCGATGTATAGCTTATCAGGGAGAATAATACTTCTATTACTCCTTATGGGACTGGCTTCATGCAGTCATAAAAAAGAGTTGGAACTGCAGAAAACACTGGCTTCCAAAGAGCTGAAATATGCAGCTGATCAGATTAATGAAGATTTTATACATATCCGACATGAAGTAAAGGTCCTGGCTGAAAAGATTTCGCTCCTTTATGACCCGATAACGGCAGAAAAGACCCTGGAGAGGGTGGATAAGTCCAAGTACCAGGTTCATCAGAATGGTGTTTTGTACAAACCGGAAAATGATGGGGGATCTGCTGTTTTTGTATCCGGGTATTATCCCCTTACAGGAGATATTCTCAATATTGTCTATTTTACAGAACCTATGGATCAGTATTTCAAGGACATTATCCAGAAGTTTCCTTCGGTTGTTCAGGCCTATTACAATGACAAACACAGTTATAACAGGATTTATCCCTATTTTGATGTGATAACCCAGTATGAGCCTAAAATGGAAATCCCGATTTTTAATTTTTACTACCTGGCAGATGCCGACCATAACCCCGCCAGAGATGCTTTATGGGTCAATGAGCCCTATGTGGATCCTGCTGGTAGAGGATGGATGGTTTCTGCGATTGCTCCGGTTTATGTGAATGATCAGCTGGAAGGTGTCCCCGGTCTGGATGTTACAATTAATACGATAACTGACAGATATATTACTCAGGATCTGGAAGATTTTGCCATACTGGACTCAAAGGGAGCTATTGTTTCTGTTCAGGATTACCTGGTTACTCTTTTTTCACTACCCATGCTGCGGAATCACAAGTATCTGGAAACAATCAAGCAGAATACCTACCTGGCGGATGATTATAATCTGTTGAAGAGCAAATCCAAGGATGTCCGGAACCTCGCGGAGAGAATCTTTTATGATGGCATGAGTGAAATTCCCTTCAACAAAGGGGATGTGAGTTATCTTGTGCTTGTTGAGACAATTGAAGAACTGGACTGGAAAATACTCAAAGTCATACACTTATAGGATACCATCTTGAAAAGAGCTGTAGCTGTATCAATCCCCTTTATTCTCATTCTCCTGGTGTCCATTGTTGTGGTAGCGCTTCATTTTAATGATATTCTGGAGACTCAGAAAGAGTATACCAACGAGATGCTCTTGAAACAGACAGAAATCAGCGGAAATAATTTACAGAATTATATCCTTTCTTTTGATGATGAATTGAAGTATCAGCTAACAGTAACACCCTTTAATGAACTGCTTGACAATCCTGTTGTAGATTCCAACCTTTTCAATCAGATCAGAAGGTTCTATTCCAAATACCAGTCGATTATAAATTCTATTACTATTTATGATTCTGTTCATCAGAGGTCTTTACTGAAAAGTGAAGAAAACTATTTTACCATATCGGGAATTGTAAGAAATCTGAAAGAATCTGAATTGATCGAAAGGGAAAAAGTTATCTATGTGGGAGATCTCCCCATTTATATTCTTCCCATCCGAGTCAATGGAGAAGTTGTTGCAAACCTGGAAATAGGAATTAATCTTCCCAAGGCTGTTAGTCAGGAGCTAAAAAAATTTCATTATACGGGACGTCGATCCTGGTACTGGTGCATCGATGAAAAAGGAAATATCATTTACTTTCCTTCTACCTCTTCCCACTCCGTTCTGGATCCGGAGGACCTGGAATATATAACCATGGACATCAATCAGAATTATCAGGGACTGATTGAGCACACCCTTTTTTTTGATAAGGATATCTCCGTTTTTTCTGCCTATTATCCCATTCAGATTTTTAACCGCCCATATGGTGTTATCTTTTCGGTAGATCAGAAAATATGGTTTGGACAGATCAAAACCAAGACTCTTATTATCATTGTCAGTTTTATCGCCATGATAGGGCTGGTGATTTTCTATTTTACCATGATCATCCGTCAGAGGCGGAAGATTGAAAAAAAACTGGTTCAGAGTGAAAGACAGATAAAGAGTATTTTCGAGAACCTTCCGGTAGGGGTTGTGATTATAAACAGAGAAAACCAGCAGGTGGAGTTTGCCAATAAAAATGCGGCCGACATGATGCAGGTAGATGCAGATTCCATTATAGGGCAGGTTTTTGATCTTTATCTCTGCGACGGGAGTCATGATTCCTGTTGCCCTGATGAGGAAATGTTTCTGATAACCAGGGAACAGAGCCTGAAAAAGAATGATAATACCACTCTGGAAATTTTGAATACTATTTCTCCGCTGGAATATCAGGGACATCCCTGCCTTCTGGAAACATTTATAGATATTACCGACCGTAAAAAAGCCGAAACAGATCTTCTGGAAATGAATGAGAGTTTAAAAAAGCAGACAGAGCTGGCTACCATTCTGGCGTCAAGAGCCGAAACGGCTAACAAAGCAAAAAGTGATTTTCTGGCCAATATGAGTCATGAAATAAGAACTCCCATGAACGCCATCGTGGGGTTTAACAGCCTTTTAGCTCAGACATCCCTGACTCCGGATCAGAAAGAGTATATGAGTTTTACCGAGGATGCTGTTAAAAACCTTTTAAAAATAGTGAATGATATTCTGGATTTCTCAAAAATCGAGGCTCAGAAACTCCTGTTGGATAGTGTGGAATTCAATCTGGATGAAGTATTGGACAATACAGCAAGAATTGTAGGTATAAGTGCTTTTCAAAAGGACCTTGAGTTTGTTCTTATCCGGGATAAGGATGTCCCGGTAAATCTGATAGGTGATCCTTTGCGGCTGGGACAGGTTCTTATGAATCTGACCAATAATGCTGTGAAATTTACAGAAGAAGGCGAGGTGATTGTTCGGGTTTCCATTGCTGAAATTGATGAGATGAGTGTGCGTCTGCTTTTTGAAGTGAGGGACACGGGAATCGGTTTGAAAGAGGAGCAGTTGGAAGGACTTTTTACTGCATTTTCCCAGGCTGATTCTTCCACTACAAGGCAATACGGCGGAACCGGTTTGGGACTTACAATTTCCAGGCACCTGGTAGAGTTAATGGGGGGCAGCATTGGAGTGGAAAGCCGGCCCGGGAAAGGGAGTCTCTTCAGGTTTGATGCAGTTTTTCAGGAGAGTAAAAGTTCCTTGGTTTTTGAAATGGAGTCTCTGGACGGCTTTTTCAAAATTCCCCGTGTTATGATTGTGGATGCTAACAGCAGTGTCAAGTATGTGATTAGAAACTATCTCAGTGAGCTGGCTGAAGAGTTTCTTGAAGCGGAATCAGGAGAGACAGCCTGCCGGATGTATGAGGAATTGTATCGGGATGATTGTACTCCCGATCTGATTTTTATTGATTATAAGATGACCGGTATGGATGGTGTGGCTGCATGGAACAGGATCAAAACCATCCATGAAGGGAAGAATCTTCCCAAAGTCGTTCTGGTTATTGCTTATGGTCAGGAGTATATAAAAGACACCGCGGCAGCTTCCGGTATTCACAGAATCTTGATGAAGCCTATTACCCGTTCCACAATCTTTGATTCGATACTCCATGAATTCGGACATTCTATGGCTACACGGAAACGGGAATCCATGGCTTCTGTATTCCCGGACACTCTGGATGAGGAGATGAGGGTTCTTGTCGTAGAGGATAACAGCGTTAACCAGGATGTCTTGAAACAGATTCTGACAAAAGCCGGATATTCCGTGGATATTGCAGAAAATGGCCTGGAGGCTCTTGAAAAACTGGAAAATCATACCTTTGATCTGGTCTTGATGGATTTGCAGATGCCGAAATGTGACGGTTACGAGGCCACAGAACGGATAAGGAAGGAACTCAAGCTGGAGACACTGCCAATTATCGCTCTGAGCGCTGATGCCTTAAAGGGAACAAAAGAGAAGGCCCTGGAAGCAGGTATGAACAGCTATCTGACAAAGCCGCTGGATGTAGATGTTTTATTTAAGGAAATAAAAACCCGTACACGGGGAAAGGATAAACAGAATCTGCTGGAGCAGGATTTTCCTGAAAGCAGTTCCCTCAATTGGCAACAGGGACTGGAACGGTTTATGGGTGATCTGTCATCCTATAGGGTGATACTGGAAACATTTAAAAAGAATAATGAGAAAATCATAGAGAGGATCGGTGTTTCCATTCACCGGAAAGACCTGGATGAAGCTCTCAGAATGGTTCATTCCCTTGCAGGCAGTTCAGGGAATATCGGGGCTGATAAACTATCACAGTCGGCAAGATCGCTTGAAATAGTCCTGCGCTCCCGGAAGGTGGATCAGGAACAGATTCAGCTTCTTCTCAATGGAATAAAGGATTCTCTTGTTCTTGTTTTCTCCGATATTGAACGTTTTATTGAGTCTTCTGAAGTTCGGGCATAATTCAGATCAGTTTCGGGAAGCAGGGCTTTCTAAAAGGTAGATTGTCAGACAAATTGATATAACGAAAAGATATGCGTAATAAGTAAAACAATTCTGAATAGAGCCGATCCTGTTCTTCAGATTGTTTCAGTCTTTCAGGCTTATGGAAGTGACTGATGAAATTGTGAAGCTGAATATGTATACCACTCCTTTTATCTGGTTTGTAAACAAGGATCTGTGGAATAAGGTCTCTTCCGGGGATCAGGCGATTATAACCGAACTTGCCGATACACTTTCTGATATGGCCAAATTCCACTCCATCGTTGATCCGATCTGGTTTGCTTTAATCGCATCAACAGTTCTTCTTATGATTTTTCCCGATATTGCTACATTCCTGCCGGACTTTATGGTTATCCAGGAATTATCAAACAATCTTCAACCGGGATAGACCCGGCTGGTTGAAAAGTATTATTAATAAATTTCTATCTATGATGAATATCTGATATATTCAATAACAGATGGAACAGACTGAGCAGCAAAATATGAACAGAACCCGTGAGAAAACTTCCCGTGACATTCAGGCGGAAAAGTCCAGAGAGAGGATTTTTCAGGCCGCCGTAAAACTCCTGTCGGAAAAAGGCTATGTGGAAACAAGCATCTCTGATATCTGCCGAAAGGCGGGTTGCTCCATTGGAGCCTTCTATCATCACTTTTCTTCCAAAGACAAAATTCTGGAAGAGATTTTTTATGTGGCAGATGAGGAGTTTAAAGGCTGGAACTCTCCGGATCAGGAGGCTGTAAAAGGTATGGATCTAATCCTTGCCTACATGGACTCCTATTCCCGGCTGGTAATGAATCACGGACTGGAATTTGCCAAGCATTTTTATACCTGGAAAAATAAAACCTTTGTCAGAAAAGGCCGTGCCATGCAGACCCGGTTGCTGGAACTTATTAAAATGTCTGTGGAAAAGGAAGAGTTGAGCCTGAATATGTCTCCTGAAGATGCCTGTGATTTGATTTTCATGTGTGCCAGGGGAGTGGTTTTTCACTGGTGCCTCCATGAGGGGGCTTTTGATCTTTCCCTGAAAATGAAAGATACTATGGAAAGAATATTAAAAGGACTTATGGATTAAAAAAGCCGCTCGGAGGAGCGGCTTTTTTGAGCGATATTTATGTAGAATTGTTATTCCGCAGCCGCATTGGCTCCGGCAATCCTTCCGAATACATTGATGTCGGGCAGGGCATTTCCTCCCAGACGGTTTTTCCCGTGAATGCCTCCGGTCGTTTCTCCGGCGGCATAAAGTCCGGGAATAATATTGCCTTCTGTATCAATAACCTGGGCATTTGCATTGATTCTGATACCACCCATGGTATGGTGAACTGTGGGCATCCTTGCACCGGCATAGTAGGGAGGAGTATCAATCTTATGCTGGAAAAGAGTTCTTCCAAAGGAATCGGGTCCTCCTGTTTCTACGGCGGCATTGAATTCAGCAACAGCGGCCTTCAGGTTGTCTGCATTGACACCTATTTTTTCTGCCAGCTCTTCCAGTGTGTTTCCTTCGAAGGCACGGCCCTGATCAAGAAGTTCCTGGATTGTCTCATTAAAGTTATTTTTTGTATCCCGGGTAGGATAGTTATGGGAATCCAGAACAATCCACATGTAGGCATCTTCCTGTTCAAACAGAGCTTTGGTCATGACATCCCGTCTCTCTCCTTCATCAACAAACCGGTTTCCATCCTTGTTTACAAATATACGGTTTTCCACACCCTGTTCGATATTTCCGGAAAGGCTTCCTGTTTCAGGATCTCCCATGGGAAGAAGCTGAATGTATTCCATTCCCACCAGGTCTGCTCCGATCTTTTCGGCCAGAACAATACCGTCTCCGGTAGCACCGGGATGGTTTGTGGTTTTGATGTTCTCATCCAGGGTTCCCCAGAGTTTGTCGTATTTCATCCGCATTTCAACATTGCTTCCGAAACCGCCGGTAGCAATGATGATCGCTTTGTGTCCCTGTGCTACAACGGTACCGTTCAGTCCCTGAGCCTTCACGACACTGGCTCTTTTTCCACCTTTTCCATCATCTTCCATGTAAATGTCGGTCACTTTGGTATCCGTAAGAACAGTAACTCCCTCATGGCTGTTGATGTAGTCCATATAGGTTCCGATAAATCCTGTTCCGAGAGGTTTGACAGGCTTGTGAGCCCGGGGCCAGAGACCTCCCAGTACTGTGAAAATATGATCTTTGAATTCCATTCCCATTCCTTCAAGCCATTTGAGGGTAGGGAGAGCATTTTCAACAAGAGTACGGATCAGAACAGGGTCTCCCATCTGATCTCCTCCGTTGTATGTTTGTTCAAAATGTTTTTCTACAGAATCTTCAATTCCGAATTGAGCCTGAAATTCCGGGTCGGCACAGTTGTATGCGGCACCGGATATGATGGTATTACCCCCTACCTGGGGCATTTTTTCCAGAACGATGACTGTTGCGCCGTTCTGATGCGCCGAAACAGCTGCGGCAAGACCAGCGCCTCCTGCTCCGATAACTACAATATCGGCATTCAGCACTTCGGTTGCGGCAGATACGGCATCCGTTTCAGTCTTTGTGCCTTCCGTCAGGGCCGCCATATCTGCACCGGCTTTTTTCAGAGCTTCCGTAACAGCGCCGATAATCGCGTTGCTCGAATAGGTCGCTCCTGTTACTGTATCCACATTCAGAGTCTGCCCATCAATGATCGCTTTGGGGATTCTTTCGAAAGCTGTATCAGAGACTCCAGGTGTTTCATGGTTTTCAATAATCTTTATCTCTTTGATGCTGGTTTTATCCACTGTCACCTGGAGTACAACATCTTCTCCATGAATTCCTGGGGCTCCGCCCTGATATGTTCCGGGTTCGAATTTGGCTTTGCTTCCGCACCCAGAAAATGCAAAAGCCATAACAGCAATCATGATTAAGGGAATCAGTCTTTTCATCGCTTTTTTACTTCCTCGTTTTTGTACAGAATCCATTCGCCGAACAGGTTCTGTAGAAATTTTTATCTATACTAATTTATCGAAATAAAAATATCAATATAATTTGAAAAAAATCCCTTGATTTTACAAGTCGAAAGTTCCTGTTATCCCGGAATTCCCCTACCGGGAAATATGCTGTAAGTGAATAAAGAGAATCTGATCTGATGGGTGTGTACTACTGTCCGTTCCGGTTATCCGATTCAAATATTCCCGGTGTTCCTGCCAGTAAAATATGCTCGGGGAGATCAGTGAGCATCCGGAGGATAACAGGCTACCTGTGATTGCTCTTTCCGGGGGAGGACGACAGCTGGAGATCCTGAAAGGAAGATAAGAATCAGGTAAGGATTGTAAAAAAGAGTTCTTTAAAAGCTTTACCGTCTATTTTCCGGCACACTTCAATAGGGGAGCGGGAGTCCTGTTCCCATTGAACCATACCATATCTTTCGTCCAAGACTGTCCGGACCAGGGGGATGCAGCGCTGCTTTTCCAGCACAAGCTCTTCTTTCAGGAGAACTCCCATTGCGACTGCATCAGGGAGAGATATGCCGGATACCCCTTGTTTTTCTTTCATGAATTTCCGCAGTGTCAGGGTGCTCTGAAAAAGGAACCTCATAAGAGGAGAGGAGGAATATGCCATTTTCTGCAGATCATGGCGTGTGAAAAAAGTTCCGGTAGTGCAGACATCGAATCCTATGATCATCATAGGGATTCCGGACCAGACGAGAATTTCAAAAGCCTCGGGGTCCGAATAGACATTAAATTCTGCATGGGGTGTAATATTTCCCGGCCCGAAACCTCCACTTCCCATGGTATATATCCGTTTCACCTGACTCATGCTTTCTGTCTGGTCCGATATTGCTCTGGCTAAATTCGTGACCGGCCCGATGGTGAGAATTTCAAGTTCTCCCGGAAACCTTTGAGCCAGGCTGGCAATAATCTGATCAGCCCTTTCAGGGTGGGGGCGGGTTGTGGGACAGATCAGCTGACTGTCTCCCATCCCGTCCCGTCCATGTATACCTCCAAAGGGGAGAGGTTCTCTTTTCCAGGGGGCGTTTGCTCCGGTATAAACAGGAACATGGCGGGTTTGACAGACCTCCATAGTCATCAGGGCATTCAGGGCGGCCTGTTCTGCCGATACATTTCCTCTTACCGTTGTAATCGCACAGATATCCAGCTCTTCCGATCTGAGCCCCATTGCCAGGGCTGCCGCATCATCACTGGCTGTATCTGTATCAATCAGAATTTTTCTTGTCATGCAAGGAAGGTTAAAAGGAGAAACTGAGGCCTTCTGCCTTCATCTCTTCGAGAAATGAGTGGAAGGTTTTATCGTTTTCTATGCCAAAAAACTGCATAACCATATAATTGATATCCTCAAAGTCTCTCTCTTTCTTTTCGTAGTAGTAAATCTCATTGCCCAGGTAAACTGCAAAGGTAATCACTTTATATTCTTCAGACGCTTCCAGAGGAGCATGGTGATACCGGATTGTTTCGATATATTTTTCCGGAAAATCCCATTTGGATGCCAACTCCGCCCCTATAAGGGCATGATTATATCCTTCTGTCAGATCATCCAGAATGGAAATGGGAATATGTTTGTCCCGGCATAACTTCTCAAGCTTTTCCTCCAGATCCTTTGAAAAGGCATTGACCACGATCTTTCCAAAATCATGAATCAGGGCCGCAGTATAAATATCTTCGGCCAGCCGGTTCAGTCCCTTGTATTTGGCGAGAAAGCTGGCTGTCAGGGCGACATGGAAAGAGTGTTCGTTGACTTCGTCTACCATCCTGGCATTGTATTTTTGCTCAAATACCTTGCGGGCTCCATAGTTATAAAGGATCGATTTAACCCCCAGCATCCCTATCATCCTGACTGCAGAAGCCACATCGGAAAACTTGTTTTTGGTTCTGTACACCGGTGAGTTGGCAATCCTGAGGATCTCGGTTACCAGGGAGGGATCGGATGTTACAGAATCTGCAATGGTTTCAAACGTGCAGCCCGGCTTGCTAAGCTCTTTCTGAAGCATCTGTATGTTTCTGGGAAATTGAGGCATCTGCTCTATCTCGGCAATAATCTCTTCGGCAAGAATCACCCCATGCTCCTGGGATATATGAGTCAGAGGGATCTGAATGGTGGTACAGCCCGATTCGCCCTGATTCTGAAAGGTCAGCGCCTTTTCATCCAGATTCACTTTTCTCATCATAAGGAGAATTACGATCAGACCGTATCCTGCGCCTTCTGTTTCATCAAAACCGTGGGTCAGAACTTCGCTCAGGGATTCAAACTTCCGGGCTTTTTTCAGCCTTTCAGCTATGCGGAGCTTCTCTTCCGGAACCAGGGGGCTGTTGTTGAGGATTCTGATGCTCAGGACATCCCCTTTGTTCTCGTAACTAATCGTCACATAGGTGCCCTGGTTTTCGTGAAGAGCCGCAAACTCTTCGAAATTGCCGAAGACCTCTTTTTTGAAACCTTCCATGCCGGCGGCATAGTCCTTGCTGTTGTTGATATCCAGCCCTTTCCGGGCAAAATAGAGCCTTTTTGAATTGGCTTTACTGGCATTCATGCTCAGTTCGTTCTGAGCGTATTCCAGATAGGAGTACAAGCTCTCCTGATTAATTTCCCTTAAAACCGCCCTCAGGATCCGGGAAAGGTATGTATCTGTTTCCCGGTTTACATAAGGGACTGAACAGCTGAAAAAACCCTGGCTGCGGAAGTGTTCCTGAACCTTCTCCTCCGTAAGGGTTTTTAAATCTGTATATTCCATAAATAGGCTCCAAAGGCAGGGGAGGTTTACATGTTGACTCTGTTCTTGCCCTGCTGTTTTGCTTCGTACATTTTTTTATCAGCCAGGCTGATCATATCCGCAAAAGAGTTCTTTTTTTCCAGACACAGCCCGATGCTTGCGGAAATATGAAACGGTTTGAATTCCGAATTGAACTCCAGTTCTTCAATTTTATGTCTCAACTCCTCAAAAAGGAGTACCGCATCTTTGGGATGCATATTGTTTCCGACTATGCAAAACTCTTCTCCGCCGTAGCGGCACAATATATCACTCTCTCTGATGCTGTTTTTCAGAACTTCCGCCACCTTTTCGAGAACCATATCCCCCATATCGTGGCCTAAGGTATCATTAATGTTCTTGAAATTGTCCAGGTCGATCATAGCGACAATCAGAAACTGTCCGGTTCTTTTGGCTGATTTGAAAATCAGATCACCTGTTTCAAAGAGATATCTCCTGTTGTGAAGGCCTGTCAGATGGTCTATGAGCGCTTCTTCCTTGATATTTTCAAAGCTGTCTACCAGGCGCAGATTCTGATAGATACGGCAGAAGAGCAGGTCGCTGATAAAAGGTTTGGTAAAAAAGTCATTGGCACCGTACTTAATGAACTTGATCATCATGGTATGGTTGCCTCTGGCTGAAATTCCTATAATGGCAAGCCGGTCGGTGGCAAAGTTCTGCCGTATCCTTCTGGTCAGTTCAAATCCGTCGCAGCGGGGCATGCTATAGTCGGTCAGTACCAGTTTGATATCCATATGGCTTTCCAGGATCTCCATGGCTTCCAGTCCGTCTCTGGCTTCGTAAACTTTGAACTGGTGGATATCAAGAAGCTGGTGAAGGTGTTTTCTGGCAACTGATGAGTCATCAACCACCAGGATTCCCAGATTCCGGTTCCGGAAGAATCTCTGGATCATGTCCAGAAGGTAATTGATGCAGTTGCTGTCCTCTTTTAAAACATAATCTATGACTTTCCTGGACCAGGTGGATTCCTGTACATCCGGCGAAAACCTTCCGGTCATGACAATTGAGGGAATGTCATGAGAGTTGCACAGGTCTATGATCTCTCCCTCTTCCGCATCGGGAAGATGAAAATCCAGAAGAGCAATCGAATAGCTGCTTTCCTTTTCAAAAGCCTCTTTCGTCTCTGCCAGAGATTTAAACCAGTGGACCGAAATTCCCAGCCTGGATTCAATATTATGTTTTAACAGTTTTCCAAAAAACTGGCTGTCTTCAACGACTAGAATTGTATTTTCCATTGTATATAAGGAACCATATTACGAAAAGGCTGAATTTTCAACTGAATTGGGGTATTTTCGGGGTTGTAAATCGCTAAAATCTCAGGATTATACCAGAGTTGCCGCCATCTGCCGCTCTTTCCGGGGGTGCCGGATTTGCTGAGAAAAATGCTGTGCCGCCGCAAGAGCCTGATTCCGCTGCCCTTTCAGTACTCATACTTTACCCTGAGGTAGAAATTATCCGCTTCATCTTTTCCGGTAAAGACATTATTATCAGCTTCTCCTGTATTGATATCCGCCCCTGCTTCCAGGCGCATCCTGTCGGAAAGGGCGTATTCTATCCGGGGAGCAAGGTAAATCCGGGGATAAAACAGTCCCGCATTCAGTCCCAGATAGAGCTTCTCCCTGAGAAAATACCGGTGGAGATGAGCCACCAGAAAGGCAATCTGCTCCTGAGGCTGAATGACCAGGCTGTTGTATTGACTGATCAGGTCTCTGTAAAGAGGATTACCATAAAAATCTTCTTCCTGTCCGAAGTTCAGAAAATACTGATACACAATGTTTACCTGGGCAAAGGTACCGTTCAGAACCGTTCCGGTAATCTGTGTGTTGGCGGTAATGCTGGAGTTGGCTATGCCCGGATCTTTGCCCTCCCTGTCACTGGTCAGGGTAAATGCCAGGTCTTCCGAAAGGATTGTATCCCCAGCCGCGGTACTGATTCCGGCACCGAAAAGGTTGTTTCTGTAATAGACCTCTTCCAGAACACCTGCAACAGTTCCGCTGTCGGTAGATGTAGCGGAAAAATCATAACCCGGTGTCTGTTCGGTAAACCAGGCATAGACCAGCTGAAGATCGAAATTGTCCGAAAAATGATAATACCTGGCAAACAGGGAGTGAGGTTTTTCTGTCAGATAGGCCTTTTCTGCTCTATTCAAATCCAGATTGTAGGTTTCGCCCTGAATTGATTCTTCTGCATATGGATCGTAATCCCCCCGGGGAAAGGGAACATAGATGAGTTCAAGAGTGTCACTGAAATTGGGATAGTATTCGATCTGAACCATTCCGTCGGGGCGGCGTCCGTCTGTTGTGTCATCTAAACTGAAGATTGTCTGGTCTGAACTATTGATTACATTGAGCGGGCTGTATGCGTCGGCAAATCCGAATGCTGCAAATTTCTGACCGATTGAAAAATCAAAATTCCCTGCGGGTATCCACAAATAGGCCTCTCTCAGGATATTTTCCACAGCTACAAGGGAATCTTCTCCTATGGGCTGATACCAGAGGTTGGCGGAAACCGTCAGATCTGCCCTGCCGTCAAAAAGGCCTGCCTGAAAGCGGGGCTGAAAATACAGCCGGCCTCTGAGGGTTTCATAACCCCGGGATTCTTCGATATTGCCATAATAATCGGCAAACCCCAGAAGCCGCAGTTCTCCCGGATAGATCATAAACGAAAAAACCGTCAGTATTACGGCAGGAAGCAGTCTTTTCATGGTCACCGGCTTTTCAGATACCGGGTGGTAAAGTAGTTTTCCGGTATCTCCTCCATGCTGTAGTCAAAGAATTCCAGAATGGATTTGTGATCTGTCTGTACATTGTGCATGATAACATTGGTGGGGTAAATGGAATCCCCGTCTCTGAGAACCTCCTTGACCCTGTATGTCTTCAGAAGGTTTTCCGAAAGATCATAATAATCCCTTGCATAGAGGAAGTAGTCCTCGGTGCTATAGTAGTTGATCATAAAACTGTATCCCCTCTCCTGCCTCTCTTCCAGGGATTTCGCCCAGTCCTTAATGGCATAACAGGTTCTTCCGTCTATCTCCCTCTCTCCCAGATACTGCCTCTCGTAGTTGTCCTGTCTTTTCAGGATAAAATCGGAATAGGTAAAGTCACTTCCCATGAAATACCCGCCGCCGGACTGTTCCAGAGCGACCCTTTTAATCCGCCTGACAGCGGGGAGGTAGATCCACATATTGCTGTCTTCACCGTTGAAAAAGGTATGGAGGAGGATTCCCGTATCCCGTACTGTGGGAGGATAATTGAAAAGGAACAGCATATTGGTTTGATCTTCACTGATGATTTTCTGGTAGGCTTCTGCTTCCACTTCCCTGACATCTCCTTTTTGGGAGATCATTTCCACCCGTATAGAACCCATCAGATTGGGAAAGTAGAGGGTTTTTCCGAACCGTTCGAGAATCTCGTTAATGTCGGGATCGGCAAAAACAGGAAAAATGAGTCCTGTCAGCATTATGGAAAGGATAATTTTTTTCATATTCTATACCTCTGTTTTTTTTTTATGGGGAAGCGCCAGCAGGGGCAGCAGGAAAAGGCTAAGAAAGAATGAGACCACCAGTGAGGTTATCAGCAGAACACCCAGATTTCTTGCTCCCCTGAAGGAGGAGAGAAACAGGACGGAAAAGGAGAACAGGGACGTCAGGAAACTGAGGAAAATCGGGATTCCGCTGTAACTGAGGATAAAACCGTAGGCTTCCTGAAGGGAACTTTTCTCACCCATGGATTCTATGGCAGTCAAAGTATGAATACTGTAGTCTATGACCAGACCGGTTATGATGGCCACAAAGATAATCGAAAAGGCATCAATACTGAGTGACGCGCTCGATATAATGCCGAATGAGAAAATCATGCTGAAAATGGCAGGAACAAGGCTGAGGAGGGCCAGCTTCAGGTTCCGGTAGAAGAAAAGAACCGTCAGAAAAATCAGTACGCTTCCGACCAGGAAGGAGACAATCCAGTTGTGCCGCAGTTTGGTCTGTTCATTTTCCAGGTCTTCCACCATTCCATGGACACTCATGGACCAGCCTTCCGGCAGAGTGGATTCCACCAGTTTTATGGTTTTACCGAATTCTTCCAGGTTCTCCACATTCTTGTAATACACCATACCCTTTATGGACAGGTAACGATAGGACGCATCCAGAAGGGATTCATATTCCAGCGGATCCACTGAAGAGGAGTAATAAAGAAGGTACTGTTCTATCAGCATGGGGTAGATCTCATCAAAACTGTTATCCGTCAGAAGAGTCTCTTCCGATCCCTGAAAATAGTAATTCATCCGCTTCAGAACTGAAAGGAGTGAATAGGCATATCCAACGGATTCTCCGGATTCCAGTTGATAGTGAATCCGGTTCACCGCCAAAAGAGCCTCCTTTGAGAGAATCCCGTTTTTCTCTCCCGTATCCACTTCAATAAAATAGGGTACCGTACCGAAGAAGGCATTGTTGATAAGTTTATCCGCTATTTTAACAGTATTCGATTCAGGGAGCTGCTCTATGGGGTAGGGTTCTATTCTGAGTTTGGGAAGCTGCAGGATACCCCAGAGGCTCATCAGTCCCAGGAGGCTGAAAAGGACAATCCTGTGCCGGGATATAAGGGAAAACAGGGATTGCTGTTTGCCCTGCAGTTTTAACAGAAGGGGTTTTTCCTGTTTTCTGAATTCCAGGTAGGGAAGCCAGAGGAATACACCGGTAAAAGTCAGTATTATACTGAAAGAAATCAGGGTTCCCAGCTGGAGATGGCCTGTTCCATCCAGAAACAGGAGAGAGAGAAATCCGGTCAGGGTGGAGATAGCTGTGAGCGAGAGAGGAAAGAGCAGGCGGCCCCGGACAGTTTTCCCCTCCTGCACATCAGGCTCATAAAAGTAGTGATAAAAGTAGTGGATGATATAGTCGCTCAGCAATCCCATGCCGAAAACAGGTACCAGAAGGATCAGGGGAGAGTCCTCCATTCCCAGGAATTTGATGAGAAGATAGGACAGGCCTACTGAAATGAGAATTAGGCTCCAGGAGAGTAAAATGGCTTTGACATTTCTGAAGCTCAGAAAGACCAGCAGTACCAGAATGATCAGGACCGGTAAAAAAATCGTAATGTCTTTGGTTAATAGTTGCTCTGTTTTGGCCAGGATGGGGCCTCTGCCGGTATAATGGAAATCCAGGGTGCCCTTGTAGGAGTTCCGGATCGTTTCCATCTGGCTGTTAATTTCCCCGGCAGGTATGTTGTTGGCAAAATAAATATAGTAGAGGAGCATGTCCTTACGGGCATTTATGTAGGGTTGGAGCTCCGGGTAACTGTCGATTTTCTGCGGCAGGGCCCTGATAAAATCATCTGTCAATGCGCTTCCATCTGCCGGGATCAGGGAGCTTACGATAATATCGTCCCATTCGGATTTGATCACTTTGGCATTGAACAGGGAGTCGGCTCTGGTAACCCCCTTCATGGATGACAAGGCTCTGTCCAGGGAATAAAGGAGTTGAAAATCCTTTAGTGAAGAAAGATCTTTCCTGTTTTCTGTCAGGTCAATGGTCACTACGACCACATTCCTCTGGGGGACAAGAAGATTTGTCTCCAGGTCTGCGTAAATTTTCAGCTCATCCGGTTTCCTTTCTGGTGCGAGTAGTATAAAACAAGCTGCCAGTACCGCCGAAAACAGTACAAAACCGATTTTTTTTAACATGAAAGATCCTTTCGCCCAATTTGTCAGTAAAAAAACCTTACCATGGGAATCATCTATGTAAAAGAGTATAGGAAATGGCAGGGGCTTTCTCAAGCTGTTTGAGTTAGTTCTTCCTCATTCCTGACGACTCTTTAACATTCAGAGTTTTCCTTTTTTCGGCTCCACAAGAATCGTCTCTTTCAGTTGAATATCCCTGCTGCTGTTTCCGGCCATAATAATAAATTCTCCCGGTTCAAGACGCCAGTCTCCCCTGTAGGGATCGTAGTACTGGAAGGCTCTCTTTCCCAGAGAAAAAGATACGGTACGGGATTCTCCCGGCTGCAGGAAAACCTTGGAGAATGCTTTCAGTTCCTTGGGAGGGCGGATAAGATCGCTTTTGGGGTCCCTGATATAAATCTGTACCACTTCCGCCCCGGCTGCTGGACCAGTGTTCTTCAGTATTAGCGAAACCTCGCATGAAAAACCTTTTACCCTGGAAACGCTGGTCTTCAGGCCGGACATTTTGAAGTTGGTATAGCTCATTCCAAAACCGAAAGGAAATAGCGGCGGGATCCTTTCACGTTCAAAATGCCGGTAACCTACAAATATACCTTCCAGGTACTCCATGTTTCTGACCCGTCTGAAGTGGGGATTCCCCTGTCCCAGGACGATTTGTCTCAGAGATGTTTTATCGGGATTTGTCACATAGTGGGCGGTGGCGCCGAAATCCTCCCAGTGCTCTGACATGGTAAACGGCAGTTTTCCCGAAGGATTGACCCTGCCGAACAGGATCTTCCCGAGAGCCTCTCCGCCGGTCTCTCCCAAATAGAAACTGTGAATAAAAGCCTTCACTTTATCAATCCAGCCGGTTGTATTCACCCCTCCTCCTGCTGTCATGACAACCACAGTATTCGGGTTCTCACTGGCTATGGAAAGGATGCTGTCGGATTGGCCGAAGGGTAGATCCCATGGGCGGTCCCATCCTTCGCTCTCTTCTATATGATTGAATCCGGCGCAGTAAACCACTGCGGCCGCCTCTCTCATCTGTTTGAAGCTCTCCTCCCTCAGGGGACCCGGTTCCCAGGGGATATACTTTACCTCCATTTTTCCGGAAGCCTTCTGTATTCCCCTAAGAAAGTCTGTCGCTTGTGCGGTCTGGACGTAACTGCTGCCGCCCCCTCCTGTTTCTGTATTCCGGGCCATTCTCCCAGTGACAATAAGGGTGCCTCCGGTTTGGGGGTCAAAGGGGAGAAGCCTGTCATTGTTTTTCAGAAGGATAATGCCCTCCTGAGCGGCTTTTTCCGCTATAGCAATCTGAGATCTGGTATGAAAAGGCCGTTCCGGCTCTTTCTGCGGACGGTGATATACCCCTTCTCTCATCAGTGTCCCCATCAGGCGGGTCACCATCCTGTCCAGATCAGATTCCCTGATGAGACCTTTTTTCAGAGCCTTGCGGATCCTTTTTTCACTGAGCCATTTGGGATGGGGCATTTCCAGATCCAGTCCGTTCTTCACCGGTCCGGCGGTGCTGTACAGGCTGTTCCAGTCACTGATAACAAAACCGTTAAACTGCCACTCCTTGCGGAGGATCTCATGGAGAAGTTTCCGGTTTTCACTGGCGTAGGTGCCGTTTACAGGATTGTAGGCACTCATAACGGCCCCTGTTCCTCCCTCTTTTACTGCCATTTCAAAAGCGGGAAGGTAAATCTCTCTCAGGGCCCTTTCATTTACAACGGAATTGGTTTTATGCCTGTCGTATTCGGAGTTGTTGCAGGCAAAATGCTTCACCGCTGTTATGAGCCCTCCCTTGCGGGCCCCCCTGATATAGGCTGCCGCCATTTTGCCTGCCAGATGGGGGTCTTCTCCCATATATTCGAAATTCCTGCCGCATGTGGGGACACGGTAGATATTCACACCCGGGCCCAGGATGACAGAGATCCCTTTATGACGGAATTCATGGCTCAGGGCTTCTCCCACGCTGCTTATCAGCTCTTCGTTCCATGTGGCGGTCAGAGCAAGATTCGCCGGGAAGGAGGTTCCGCCGGGAAAGCTCCTGAGCCCTGAGGTGGCATCACTGCACCAGACACTGGGTAATCCGAACCGGGGGAGGGGATGAATGGCCAGCTCTTTGTATCCGCTGATATAAAGGATCTTCTCCTGGAGGCTCATTTGGGCAAGAATGCGGGCGGTCAGTTCTTCGGGAGAGGAGCCTTCTCCGGAAAGTCCCTGAAAATCCCCGTCCTCAATGTCAGATTTATGCATGCGCATCGATTCATCCCTGTGGTCACCGATGCCATCCATTTTTGCGCTTATCTTTTTCTTCAATCGGTAATTCTGAACCATTCTCCGCTCCTTGCCGGTTGCCTCCTATTATACTATAAGATCAGGTCTTGTCAGAAAATCAAGAGAGAATGATTGGTATTTTTTCCTATCCGTCCTATAATAGGTCCATTATATTTCCCCTGGGGAGCATCCGCTATGTTCAAAGGTCGATCGATTCTGCCTGTGATTTTTTTTCTATTCTTCTGTACAGCTCTGCCGGCTATCGGGCCGGGCCAGTCATTTCCCTCTTTCTCAGTTGTCTCGGGAGACGGGAAAATCCTGATCTCTTCGGATCTGGAAGGACGCGATACATTTCTGTTTTATCAGGATAGGACCGAGCTGGATGTGAACCGGGATCTGAAAGCCTATCTTCAGGACTGGAGCTTTCCTGATGACTCTGTCAGAATGGTGGTTATAGCCGATTGCTCCCATGCGGGACTCAGAAAAAAAATCTGGGAAAACCAGCTTCAGGACTCGTCCCGCCGATCCGGGTACACCATTTACGGAGACTGGAGTGGCAGGATGAAACAGGATCTCTCTGCTCCTGACGGGGCCTCACTCTTTTATCACATAGACCCTGAAGGGATTGTCCGGTACTTTAAGGAAGGAACCGTTCCGGAAGGCGATTTTAAGGATATTCAGGCATCGTTGAATCCCTGACAGCTCATCGGGGCAGATATGAAAAGAAAAACTCTTTCGGACCGGCAGCTTCTGTTTCTCTATTTTATTACGCTCATCCTGACAGGTGTGCTCTTCTTCTCTCTTCCTCACACATATAAGGATGGAAATCCCAAGCCTGTGATCGACCGCTTTTTCACTGTTGTGTCTGCGGTGTGTGTTACTGGTCTCTCCACATTCCCCACAGGAGATCTCTCCCGGGCCGGTCAGGTTTTTCTCCTCTTTCTTATACAGGCCGGGGGGCTGGGATATATTGCATTTACAACCCTGTTCCTGTTTTTTCCGGGGCTTCGTTTTTCCTTCCGGGATTCTTCCATCATTGAACAATATTTCGGCAACAGCCGGGTGCTCAACCCCCGGAGGATTATCAGAAACATACTGGGAATGACATTTTCTCTGGAACTTGCCGGAGCGGTTGTGCTTTTCTGGGGAATGAGGGCCCAGGGGGTAGCGCATCCCGGGTTTTCGGCGCTCTTTCATGCGGTTTCCGCGTTCTGCAATGCCGGTTTTTCACTCTATGCGGACAGTTTAACCGGATTTGCCAGGAATCCTGTTGTGATTACCGGGGTCTCCTTTCTGATCGTTACCGGAGGACTGGGGTTCATGGTTCTCTGGAACCTGGGGCGGAAAATCCGTCATCCCGGAGGGGTGAGCCTTATGTACCATACCAGGGTAATGCTGGTTCTTACACCCCTTTTTATCCTGGGGGGATTCCTGTTCTATCTTTTCCAGGAGTGGAATGGCGCCTTTTCCCTGATGGGGCTGAAAGAGGCGGCTGGTGCCGCTCTGTTTCAGTCCATTACCACAAGAACTGCCGGCTTTAACACCGTGGACCAGACCTCCCTTTCATCTCCTTCTCTTTTGATCACGCTTTTTCTGATGCTTACCGGAGGAGGTTCCGGTTCTACCGCGGGGGGGCTGAAGATCACAACCATATTTCTGCTTTCCCTGATTCTGATGAAAGGAGTGGATGATCACGGAGAGGTGACTTTTCTGCAGCGCAGGATTACCCGGGATCATCTGAACCGGGCCGGTGTGTACCTGATGAAAGCCATGGCTCTTCTCTTTCTCTGTGTTCTCCTGATCCTGCTGGTGGAAGAGTCCCTGTGGGGGAGTTCTCCCGGGTTTCTGGCGGTTCTCTTTGAAGGGGTCTCTGCTCTGGGAACTGTGGGGCTCAGTATGGGGATAACATCCCAGCTCCATCTTTTAAGCAAGATTATTCTTATCTGTACCATGTTTGCCGGAAGGATCGGTCTTTTTGCCGTGATTATGCCTCAGGCGTACGAACAGGAAGTCCAGAAATATATACGCTATCCGAAAGGGGAGGTTCTGATAGGATGAAACAGTTTGCCATTATCGGGCTGAGTTCTTTTGCCAAGAGAATAATAGAGGAACTGGAGGCCTATCCCTGTGATATTCTCCTGATCGACAAGGATCCTGCAGCCATAGAGCTGTATAAAGACCGGGTGTCCCGCTCCTTTATTGCGGATGTTCTCAATGAGGAGACCATCCGCCGTCTGGTTCCGGCAGATATTGACGGGGTTATTCTGGATCCGGGCGACAGGATCGAAGTCTCTATTCTTGTGACCAACTACCTGAAAAAGATGGGTGTGAAAAATCTTTTTGTCAGGGCGGAAACAGACGAACATGGAGAAATTCTGAATCTGGTAGGAGCCGATCATGTTATCTTTCCCAACCGGGAAGCTGCTATCCGGATTGCCCCCATGCTTCTGACGTCCCATCTGTTCAACTACCTGCCTATCAGCGAGAACCTGGTGATTGCCGAAGTGAAATCTCCGGAAATACTCATAGGCAAAACCCTGATAGAAGCGGATTTGAGAAAGTCTCTCAATCTGAATGTGATTGCTATCCGTGAAAGGGATAAAGAGGATTTCCTGTTTCGAAAAGCCGATTACAGAATTCAGGACGGGGATATTCTGCTCCTGGCGGGGAGTCAGGATAATATTCACAGTTTTGCGGGAACCCAGAGGAGCGATGCGTCAGACGGACTCAGGAACCTCTATCGGCGTCTCTTCGGTTAATTCTTAATGGAATTACCGGCTTTTATTTGCAGAACGAACCGGATTCCCCCATACTTTCTGTTAAAAAGAAAGAGGGAATCTATGCTGGTTAAAGATATCAAAGCGATTGCCAAGGATATGGGAATTGCTGCAGGGAAAATGAAAAAGGAAGAACTGATCCATACCATTCAGGAAGCTGAGGGGAATTTCCCCTGTTACGGTACGGCAGAGAACGGGGAATGCGACCAGATGGACTGCCGCTGGCGGGACGACTGTCTGAAATAAAACTCATCTGGCGGGAAATCCAAAAAAAACAAACATTCTCTCCCGGGGCGCCTGTCTGTAAAATATTTGTAAAAACATCAGGATTAGGTGGTCTGATTGAGGGCATTCAATATTCCAATGGAGAGAGTAAATCCCTATAATAGGGCCCATGAGAAGGATTTTTAACGGAAGACCCCTGGAGCTGCTTGCTCCTGCGGGCAACTTCGATATTTATAAAGCTGTTATTGATTCAGCCTGCGATGCCGTTTACTGTGGCGGACAGGTTCTGAATATGAGGATGATCCGCAAAGGATTCAATTTTAGCAATACTGAACTGAAAGAGGCTGTACTCCTGGCAGGAGAACGGGGTAAAAAACTCTATGTTACAGTTAACAGCCTTCTGGATAGAGACGAACTGGCTGTGGCTGAAGATTATCTGGGATTCCTCAATGAGATACAGCCCCATGGTTTGATCATACAGGATATGGCCATTCTGGATCTGGTGCAGAAAAACAGGTATAACCTGGCGCTGCACGGATCGGTGATGATGAATATTCACAATCTCGGGATGGTGAATTTTCTGAAGAAACAGGGAATTTCCAGAGTGGTCCTCTCCCGGGAAATGCCTTTAAAAGATGTCCGCAGAATTGCGGATCAGTCCGATGTGGAACTGGAATATTTTACCCATGGAGATATGTGTATAGCCCATGGATCCCAGTGCCTCTACAGTTCCTGGGTCTTCGGAATGTCCGGCAGCCGGGGGCGATGCCTCAAACCCTGCCGGTGGCCCTATTCCAGGCCCGGATATCCGGATGATAAGCCTTTTCCTCTGGCTGTGAAAGATCTGAGTCTCTACAGCCATCTGTCAGACCTGATCCTCGCGGGAGTGTCGTCTTTCAAAATCGAAGGCCGGATGCGGGAAAAAGATTTTATCACCAGGTTGATTGATACCTATGGTGATGCCCTGGACCGGTTTCTGGATGATCCTCTGGGAGGAGCTCATGGGGACCCTGAGGATATGGAACCCTTTAAAAAACGGGATTTCTCAACAGCCTATGCCTTTGGAACTCCCGGGCTCTCCAATATCAACAGCCGGGGAGAGGGCACCGGAAAATTCTATTCCACCGGGAAGATGTTCAGTACTCCTGCAAAAGAGAAGGAGGTCAAACCTGTAGAATCGGTGGATCAGCCTGTTGCCCGGGGGGATGATCTCATCCTTTCTGTTAGGGTGAATTCCCCCGATCAGGCTGAGCTGGCTCTTGAAAACGGCGCCCGCAGGATCTATCTTTCTGCAGAGCCCTTTTTACCGGATACCCCTGCTTCCTTAAAAGACCTGAACTCTTTGTACACCCTTTGTGAAAGTCATAAGGCAGAGCTTTTTCTCGGTTTTCCCAGAATGATGAGCGATACCCAGCAGGAGCTTTTTCAGTCCTATCTGGATAAAAGCCCGTCCATTCACGGTATTCTGGCGGGGCATACAGGAATTCTGGAAATCCCGGGAGCAGATGCTTATCCCATCCATTGCGATACTGCTATGAATCTGTATAATGCCCGGGCCATCAGGTTCCTTTCGGATCACGGCGTTTGCGGATGGACCCCTTCCGTGGAACTTCACTTCGCCTCACTGAAGGCGATGCCCGCTGATGCCGCCGCTCTGGGAGCCGCTCTTCAGGGAGAGGTGGTTCTGCACGGATTTCCCACGGTTATGTATATGGATCATGATGTAAGCGGCAGCAAAGAGGCTCAGGTTGTCCTGGAAACACCGGAATCCCCGTTTTTTTATCCGCCGTGACTGGTGGAACCGGTATCATCTGCTGCCCCATAAAGAGCTGTCCCTGCTGCCCAGGCTGACTTCCCTGATTAATGCAGGGTACAGAATGTTCCGGGTTGAGCTGCAGGGGTATGGTCAGGACTCTGGTAAAATGGTCCTGAAAGCCTGCAGAGCGGCTCTGGATGAGCCTGAAAGGGGGGCGGAAATCTTACAGACTCTCAAACCTGCCGGAGGAGGATTTACCTATGGCGCACACCAGTTTTGACCCTATGGGACCGGAAGTTATCATTGAAAAAAAGAAAGAGTTTCTTCTCCCCTGTTCCTACCATTTTTATAAGGATCCCCCTCAGCTTGTGAAAGGGAAGGGGACAAAACTGACAGATAGCCGGGGACGGGAGTATACAGACTTTTTTGCAGGCGTCTCTGTGATGAACTGCGGCCACTGTAATGAAAAGATCAACCGGAGAGTCATAGACCAGATCAATACCCTTCAGCATACCACTTCCATCTACCTGACCCAGCCTGTGGTTGAACTGGCCGAGAGGCTGGCGGAAGTTCTGCCCGGGAACCTCACCCGGAGCTTTTTCTGTAATTCAGGTTCTGAAGCCAATGAAGGAGCCATGCTGCTGGCAAGGGTTGTTACAGGAAAAAAGGAATTCCTTGCTATGGAGGGAAGCCTGCATGGAAGGACCTTCCTGACTTCGGGAGCAACAGGAATTGCAATGTGGAGAACTGATCCCTATTGTGATGATGTGCCGGTTCATTTCGCTTCTTCAGCGCAGGAGGTCTGCCGGATTCTGGAGGAGCGGGGAGATTCTATCGCGGCCCTGCTGGTTGAACCTGTACAGGGGAATGCGGGTATCCGCCCCCTGGAGGAGGAGTTTTTTTCTGAAGTTGGTCCATTATTGAAACAGAAGAATGTTCTTCTGATCAGTGATGAAATCCAGACCGGCTTTGCCCGGACTGGCAGGATGTTTGCCATAGAGCATTACGGGATAGTTCCGGATATCCTGACCGGAGCGAAAGCCCTGGGCAACGGATTCCCCATCGGTTTTTTTGCCACCCATGAGACCATCGCTTCATCATTTACAAAGCCTTCGGCTTCCACTCTGGGAGGGAATCCTGTTTCCTGTCAGGCCGGGCTGGGAGTCCTGGATTTTATCCGGGATGAGAATCTGGTTGAACTTGCAGGAAAAAGAGGCCGTCAGCTGAAAGAGGGGCTTGCTGGGATCTGTGGCTGCTGTGAGCATCTGGGAGCCCCCCGGGGACTGGGGCTGATGGTCGGCGTACCGGTGCTTCCCTCCGGAGACAGGGATCCTGCGGAAAAAACGGATTATATCCTGGAAGAGATGAAAAACCGGGGATTCCTGATTGGAAAAAACGGCCTGGGTCGGGATGTTTTGGCATTTCAGCCTCCCCTGATTATCAGTGAAGAAGAAATTTCTCTTATGTTAAAAGAATTCAAAAGAATTGTTATGGAGTTGTAATGAAAAAAGTCGTTTCTTTAATATATGCGCTAATGATCGTTGTCTCCCTTTTCGGAGGAGGACAGAAGGATACGGATGGAAAGGTTGAGCCGGTCAGAATCGGCGTTATGCCCGATGCGGGGGCTCTTCCGCTCTTTCTGATGGATAATGTGGAAACCGTTCCCTTTTTGAGCGCCAAGGAGCGGGATACAGCCATGCAGCTGGGTGAGCTGGACGGTATCATGACCGACCTTGTAGCCGTTGTTTCCTACGGACAGCACGGGATGCCCCTGAAAGTGATGACCTTGACAGAGAGCCGTTTTATGATTGTCGGGTATCCCGGGTTCCGGGAAGGGTATTCCTGGAGTGTGGGTCTATCTGAAAATACGGTGATTGAGTTCATGGTGGATCAGCTGGCGGGAGATCAAACCGTGGAAAAGGTAGCCATCCCCCAGGTTCCTGTCAGGATGGAGATGCTCCGGACCGGAAAAATCCCGCTGGCCTGTCTGACAGATGCCATGGCATGGCCGCTTCTCAGCCAGGGTTTTCCTGTTATCCGTGACCAGGCCGATTCAGACCTGGAACCTGCCGTTCTGGCTTTTTCTGCAGAATATGCAGAGAATCACAAAGAGACTCTCGGGGTATTCATGAAAAACTGGAACGAGGCCGTGGAAAGGATTAACGCCCATCCCGAAGATTTCCGGTCTCTCCTGCTGGAAAAAATCAGGCTGCCCGAGGATGCGGATCATCCCTATCCGGTTCCTTCCTTCAAGCCTGTAACCCTGCCTCCTGCAGGAACTGTGGAAAAGGTTCTGGAGTGGTATGAGAAGAAATACGGTCTCTCTTCAGAGGTCTCCTACGAAGATCTGATTCTCCCCCGAGGGTAGTATATATGGCATACAGGCATCTTCAGGATTTTATAAAAACTCTGGAAAAGAAGGGTGAGCTGAAAAGGATTTCCGCTGAAGTGGATCCCTATCTGGAAATTACGGAGATTACAGACAGGATTAGCAAACAGCATGGTCCGGCGCTCCTTTTTGAAAACGTCAAAGGTTCTGATTTTCCCGTTCTGATCAATGCCATGGGAAGTTATCAGAGGATGGCTCTGGCTCTGGGAGCCGGTTCTCTGGATGAGAAAGCCCGGGAGCTGGAGGAGTTGATGGAGTGGGGATTCTCCCAGATGCGTCAGCTTGATGTGATGAGTTTTTTTCCCAAAATCAAATGGGCCCGGCTCTTTCTTCCCCATAAGGTTATTTCCGCTCCCTGTCAGCAGGTGGTAGATCACGATCCGGATCTGACAAAGCTACCGGTTCTGACCTGCTGGCCCGGTGACGGCGGCCCGTTTTTCACTCTTCCTCTTGTGATTACAAAAGATCCTGAGACAGGAGCCCAGAATATGGGGATGTACCGGATGCAGGTGTTTGACAGGAATACCACTGGGATGCACTGGCATCATCATAAGGACGGGGCCCACTACTATCAGAAATATAAAGAAAAGGGAGAGGTTATGCCTGTGGCTGTGGCTCTGGGTGATGATCCCGCTGTCACATATTCTGCCACCGCACCCCTTCCCGAGGGGATCTCGGAACTCTTTTTTGCCGGATACCTCAGGGGAAAGCCAGTGGAAACCGTCAAGTGTGTGACCTGTGATCTTCAGGTACCGGCCAATGCGGAATTTATCCTGGAAGGGTATGTGGATCCCTCGGAACCCTTAAGGCGGGAAGGACCTTTCGGGGACCATACCGGTTACTACTCCCTGGCGGATGATTTTCCTGTCTTTCATGTTACCTGTATTACCCGGAAGAAAAAACCGGTTTTCCCCGCCACTGTTGTGGGACAGCCTCCCATGGAGGACTGTTATATGGCCAAGGCAACGGAAAGGCTGTTTCTTCCCCTCTTAAAAAAGATGCACCCCGAAATTGTGGATATGAACCTCCCCCTGGAAGGGGTCTTTCATAACTGTGCCGTCATTTCCATCCGGAAAAGATTTGCAGGACATGTGCATAAAATTCTGAACAGCCTTTGGGGACTGGGCCAGATGATGTACACCAAAATGATCATCGTGGTGGATCATGACGTGGATGTGCAGGATCTGAGTGTGGTCATGTGGAAGGTTTTTAACAACATCGATGCCGAAAGGGATCTTATTATGAGCCAGGGGCCTCTGGATACTCTGGACCATGCTTCCCCCAGAGCCCGGTTCGGAACCCGCCTCGGTGTGGATGCCACCCGGAAAGGCTCTATGGACGGGCATCATAGGGAATGGCCGGAAGATATTGTGATGTCCGACGAGATTAAAGAGAAAGTGGATCGCCGCTGGAAGGAGCTGGGGCTTGGGTAGGACTCAGAAAATAAAAGAACTGGCTCAAAGAGAAATCGCCAGGGGACAGGGAATCAGCCGGGCTGTGATGCTGGAGCATACCATTTTTTCCCTTCCTCTGGCGGTGGCTGCCTTTCTGCTGGAGAGCCGGGGAAGGCCGGAAGGCCGGGTGGTGATCTGGATTCTTCTGGCTGTTATTGCCGCCAGAAACGGAGCCAATGCCCTAAACCGCCTGATCGACCGGAAAATTGATAAGGAGAATCCCCGTACCGCTGGCCGGGACCTTCCCACAGGCCGGGTGAAAGCCCGGGATCTCTGGATTTTTACCATACTCTGCGGGGGCCTTTTTGTGATATCCGCAGCGATGCTCAACCCCCTTTGCCTCCTCCTGGTTCCTGTGGGAGTCATACTGATGGGCGGATACTCCTTTACAAAACGCTTTACCTGGCTCTGCCATTTCTGGCTGGGAGTGACCTGTTCCGCTGCGGTTATGGGCAGTTTTCTGGCTCTGACCGGAAGGTTTGAAATCCGGTACTTTCCCCTGACCATCGCAGCGGCACTCTGGGTGGCCGGATTTGATATTATCTATGCCCTCCAGGATCTTGAGCACGACCGGGCTCACGGGATCCATTCCGTTCCCGCCCGGTTCGGCCGCAATAGGGCTCTGCTACTTGCCGCCCTGAGCCATATGGGCACCATCCTCTTTTTTGCCCTGAATTCCCTGTTTTTCCCTTTGCGGATCTGGTATGGTTTTGCCCTGGCTGCTGCGGTGCTCCTGCTTCTGGCTGAGCACCTTCTTGCCTGGAGGGGCGAGATGAAGTGGATCCCTCTGGCTTCCTACCATCTTAATCAGATCCTTTCTCCCCTGTTTCTGCTCTTTGTTATTCTGGATATTTACCTTCCCGGCGGGATGTATGGCAGCTGATTCCATAGGTATGATCAATTTTGAGGATCTCTCTTTTTCCTACGACAACGGGGTCTCTGTTCTTTCAGGTCTTACCGGTAACTGGGAGAGGGGGATGATTCATGGGCTGATTGGTCCTTCCGGATGCGGGAAAAGCACCCTCCTGTATCTGCTGGCGGGACTCCTGACGCCTCAGGCCGGAACCCTTTCGGTAGATGGTGAAACACCTCCTCCGGGAAGACGGAAAACAGCTGTTATCCTTCAGAATCATGGATTGTTCCCCTGGAAAAGTGCCTGGGAAAACCTGGCTCTGGGGCTGAAAATCCGAAAAGAAAAGCCGGCTCATATTCAAAAGAAGGTTTCATCCATGCTGGATGAGTTGGGCCTGAAGGGACTGGATGACGCATTTCCGGGAGAGCTATCTGGTGGCGAACGGCAGAGACTGGCTATCGGGAGAGCCCTGGTTCTCGAGCCGGATCTGCTGCTGCTGGATGAGCCTTTTTCGGCTCTGGATGCCATGACCCGGGAGAAACTTCAGGATAGTCTGTGGGAGATGAAACACCGGAGGTCCACTGGTGAGAGTCTTACTCTCGTTCATGTAACACACAGCATCGAGGAAGCTGTTTTTCTCAGTGACCGGGTACATATTATGAATCAGAAAGGGGAAATCCGGTCTTTTGAGAACCATTCTCCCGGTCCTGGTTTTCGCATAGCCGGGGAGTATTTTCAAAAGTGTGTAGCCCTCCGGCAGGCTTTTGATGCCTATTCAGGGGGGGGGCGATGAAAAAACTGGTTCCGCCCCTTTTCCTGCTTGTTCTTCTCTGGTGGTCTCTCTCTTTTTTTCTTCAGATCCCTTTTCTGCCTTCACCCTTTTCCGTCTCTTTGGAATTGTTCCATCAACTTTTGAAGGGAACCCTTGCTGTTCATCTGGGAATCTCGCTTTTCAGAGTACTGAGCTCCTTGGCCGTATCTTTTTTTCCTGCTCTTATCCTGGGTATCTGGTCGGGAAAAAACAGCCGTGTCGACCGTATCGTCAGTCCGGCGGTTTACCTTCTCTTTCCCATTCCCAAGGTGGCTCTTTTGCCCATTATCCTCCTCTTTCTGGGGCTGGGAAACGTTTCAAAGATCTTCTTCGTCGCCCTTATCATCTTTTTTCAGTTTTTTCTGAACTTTCGTGATGAAACAGCGGGAATAAATCAGCGGTATTTTGACTCTCTGACCACACTGGGGGGAGGGGAAGCTGATCAGTGGCGTCATATTATTATCCCGGCACTGATGCCCCGTATTTTCTCATCCCTGCGAATGACCCTGGGAACAGCGATTGCCGTGCTGTTTCTGGCGGAGACATTCGCCACCCGGAAGGGGATAGGATGGTATATCATGGATGCCTGGTCCCGGTTTGCCTATACGGAGATGTATGCCGGAATTGCCGCTTTGAGTCTGGCAGGGCTTGTGCTTTTTCTGCTTCTGGATTTTGCAGAAAACAGAATCTGCCGCTGGAGCCGGCAGGGGGTATAGCTCCCTGAAGTGATTGACATTTTCCTTATATAATCTATTCTTTAAATGAACGTATCCCAACGCAGCTGCAATTAGTGAGTATTCATGGCCGTTACAATTAAAGATATTGCCCGCATTGCGGGTGTTACCCACTCTACTGTTTCCCGTTGTCTTAATGACAAACCCGGTGTTTCTGATGCCAAGAGGGTTGAGATAAAAAAGATCGCCAGGGATCTGGGGTTTGAATACAATGCCAATGCCAGGAGCCTGAATACCAGCAAAACAGGCACAGTAGGGATCATTCTGAATGATGATGCTGATGATAATCAGCCTCACTTCTATACCAACACCTTCCTCCGTCATATACGGCATCAGCTGGAAGAGGAGGACCTGGATATCCTTACCACATTCACCCGGAATAATATCTCCGGGAAAGATAATATTGTCAGGCTGGTAAACCGGAAAAAGGTGGACGGCTTTATTATTCTCAGCTCTACCATCGATTCGGGTACCATCGATTTTCTGCGGGACAATAAAGTCCCCTTTGTTTTTTCCCATCAGATTCCCCCGAAAGAACTGGGAGAGGTCAATGCAGTCTACTGCGATCATGTCAATGGGGGCTATCTGGCCACAAGACACCTTCTGGAGCAGGGACGGAGACGCATCCTCTGTCTGACCAGGCCGGACAAAAGATTTGAGTTTTCCCAGAGAACTCTGGGGTACAAGTCGGCGCTTATGGAGTTCGGATTATCTTATGATAAATCACTGGTTGTCAGCGGTATTAATGATCTTTCCCGGAGGGATGAGATGTGGGATATCCTTTCCGGACAGGCAGGCCGTATCGATGCCATTTTTGCTCATACAGATATAATGGCTATCACAGCTCAAAAGGCATTAGAGAAAAAAGACTGGCAGATCCCTTCTGATATCGCTATTGTGGGGTACGATAATATCGGGTTATGCACCTTTGTCGAACCGGCTCTGACTTCAGTCGCTCAGCCTTCCAAAACCATATCCGTAAAAACCTGTGAAATTCTGATCAGACTCCTTTCGGGGGAAGATGTGAAAAGCAGGATTATTGTTCCCCCCTGGCTGGTTGTACGGGAATCGGTCTGATAAAAAAATAAAAGAACAGCTTTACAAAACCGGAGAGTCATCTTATTATCAACTGAAAGCGCACACGTGTGAGTTTGGATATGATGTTGCGTGTGCGTCGCATAAAGGAGGTAATATGCGAATGAAAATTGTTGTGGCACTGTCCGGTATGATTCTGGCATTGGCTCTGCTGATGGGATGTGTTGATAAAAAATCCGGTACATCAGAATCAGGGAACAAAACATCCAAAAATCTGACCATCTACTGCGCTCTTCCCGAGACTGAAATCCCCTCTTATCTGGATGCCTTTAAAGAGGATACTGGCATTACCGTAGATTTTGTCAGGCTCTCTGCCGGTGAGGTTTTATCCAAAGTTCAGGTGGAGAAGAACAATCCCCAGGCCAGTGTCTGGTACGGCGGTAACTGCGATACCTTTATCGCTGCGGCGGGAAGCGATCTTCTGGAACCCTATGTTTCTTCCGAATTGAAAAATATCCCCGAGAGTTATCAGGACCCTGATGGTTTCTGGTCTCCTGTTTATGTAGGAGCCCTGGCATTTGCTGTGGACAGGGACTGGTTTAAAAACAAAGGGCTCGATTACCCTTCATCCTGGAACGATCTTCTTGACCCTGTCTATAAGGATCAGATCTCCATGGCTCATCCCGGATCGTCCGGAACAGCATACACCATCCTGGCCACTCTTGTTCAGATGCTGGGTGAAGATGAAGCCATGGACTACCTGAAAGATTTGAATGCCAATATCAGGCAGTATACAAAATCAGGATCCGCACCCCCTAAAAATGTAGGTCTGGGAGAAGCGGCTGTGGGGCTTTCCTTTTCTCACGACTGCCTGAAACCGGCTTTGCAGGGGTATCCTGTTGAAATTTCTTTTCCGGAAGAGGGAACCGGTTATGAAATTGGGGCTATTGCCTTGATCAAAGGCGGGCCGGAAGATGAAGTGGAAAACGCCAAAATGTTTATTGACTGGGTTCTCAGTAAAAGAGGCCAGGATATCTACTCTCAAAACGGGTCTTTCCGTCTTCCTGTGAATACCACTGCGATTGTTCCGGACGGAGCAGTCAATATCAAGGATCTTCCCATTATCGAATATGACTTTATATGGGCTGGAGAAAACCGCAAAAGGCTGATAGAGAAATTTTCAGCTGTTGTGGCCGGTGCTGATAATCTGAAGTAGGATCCTTTCTGGCTGAACCCGGATTCCTCCGGGATCAGTCAGAGGAGACTTTATTTAACAGGAAAATTTATGACCAATTCAATAAAAGATCTATTATGGAAACTGAAAATGCTCCGGAAGGAGCCGGTACTCCTCGCTTTTATCATAGTTTTGATTGCATTATTGACCCTTTTTGTGATCTATCCGCTATTTATGATTCTCCGTTACAGCATCTCTTCCGAAGAGGGAAAGTTTTCGCTGGAGACAATAAAAGCTGTTCTTGCGAACAGTTCCTATAGGGTTACCTTTTTTAATAGTATAAAGCTCGGGCTGATTTCAGCTGTAATCGCGACAATTATCGGGTATATATTTGCCTTTACCATAACCAGGACAGAGGCTCCTTTTAAGGGGTTTCTTAAAACCATGGCTACTTTGCCGGTGATCTCACCGCCATTTGTCCTTTCCCTGTCTATTATTTTTCTGTTCGGCAGGAAAGGGCTGATCACAAACGGCCTGCTTGGAATCACTGATTTTAATGTTTATGGTATGCACAGTCTGATCCTGGTACAGTCCCTTTCATTTTTTCCGGTAGCCTACCTGACGTTATCCGGAATACTTCAGGCCATTGATTCATCTGTAGAAGATGCCGCCCTGAATCTGGGAGCTTCCCGATGGAAAATATTCTGGACCGTAACCTTTCCCCTCTCTCTTCCGGGTATATTCAGTGCTTTATTACTGGTGTTTATCCAGTCTTTGCAGGATTTCAGCAATCCCGCTGTCATCGGAGGGGGGTTCCCCACTCTGGGAGTGGAAGCCTACCGTATTATAACAGGGATGTATGATCTGAGAACCGGTGCCATCCTCTCCATTATGCTGCTGGTTCCCAGCCTCATTGCTTTCCTTCTGCAGAAATACTGGGTCAGCGGGAAAGGTTTTGTCACTGTTACAGGGAAACCATCCCAGCATCGGAAAAAACTGGATGAAAAGCATATTGTTGTTCCTCTTATCACGTTCTGTCTGCTTTTCAGCGGAATCATCGTTCTTTTCTACGGAACTGTCATCGGAGGGGCTTTTGTAAAAGTCTGGGGAATCAACTATGCACCCACCTTTGATCATTTCCGGTATGTTTTCTCTATTGGATTCAAACCTCTGAAAAATGCTGTGCTCCTGGCAATCATCGCCACTCCTCTGACGGGGCTGACCGGAATGGCCATTGCTTTTCTTACGGTAAGAAAAAGCTTTATCGGTAAAAAGTATATGAGCCTGGCTTCTCTGCTCACCTTTGCCCTGCCGGGTACGGTCGTGGGTATCAGTTTTATCCTGGCGTTTAATGACAGGCCCTTCCTGTTTACCGGTACCGCACTGATCCTTATCTGTGTTTTTGTTTTCAGGAATCTTCCTGTGGGGATCGAAGGGGCAACGTCTGCTCTGATGCAGATTGATCCTTCCATTGAAGAAGCTGCTGTCAACATGGGAGCCAACAGTTTCCAGACTTTCTTTCATGTGACCCTTCCCCTTATAAAAGGCGCGTTTTTCTCGGGCCTTGTTTACTCTTTTGTCAGGGCCATGACTGCGGTCAGTGCCATAATCTTTCTGGTTTCCGCCCGATGGAATGTGGTCACAACCCGGATTTTCTCGCTTTTTGAAGTAAGCCAGTACAGCGATGCAGCTGCCTATATCGTGATTATGATCGCTGTAATTATCACAGCTATTTTTATTCTGAATATCCTGGTTGAGAAAATCAATCCGGACCCTAAGAAACAATAAGGAAATCCTAAGATGAAAACTAGAATTGAAGAAGAAATCAAGGCGAAAAGCAGCGGCTTGAAAATGATTAATCTGACAAAAACTTTTCCCAGCCATGACGGGGATGGTGAGTTTACCGCTGTAGACAGCATCAACCTTGAAATAAAATCCGGAGAGCTTACCACTCTGCTGGGGCCTTCGGGCTGCGGTAAAACAACAACTCTCAGGATGGTTGCAGGGTTTGAAAGTATCACATCGGGGACACTGCTCCTGGGAGACTCATCCATAGAGTCCGTTCCTCCCAACAGGAGAGATATGGCCATGATGTTCCAGAGTTACGCACTTTTTCCGCATATGACGGTTTATAACAATATCCGTTATGGTCTGAAAATTCAGAAACTGCCGACGGAGGAAATTGACAGAAGAACAAATCAGATCATCGATCTGATGCAAATCCGGGGGATGGAACACCGTCTTCCTTCAAAAATCTCCGGGGGCCAGCAGCAGCGGGTGGCATTGGCCAGAGCTGTTGTCATAGAACCGAAAGTTCTCCTCTTTGATGAGCCCCTTTCCAATCTGGATGCCAAATTGCGGGAGTACATGCGGGATGAACTCAGGTCCCTTCAGAAGCGTCTGGGAATTACCAGCCTTTATGTTACTCATGATCAGACCGAAGCCATGGCAATCTCTGACAAAGTTGTGCTCATGAATGAGGGGAGGATCCAGCAGGTCGGGACACCCAGGGAGCTGTACAACGAACCGGCCTCTCTCTTTGTTGCGGATTTTATTGGGAAATCCAATTTCATCCCCCTGGATGTGAGCCGCTTTTCTGAAAATGGGGTAGAGGCGGTACTGTTGGGAGAATCCTATCTCTTTCCTTCCCCCGGAAAAGCTTTTCAGGGGGAAATCGGAGAAATGACAGCTGTTGTCCGCCCTGAAGCTGTGAAGCTTGTAGAACCTGAGGAAGAAAAACTGAATGGTAAGGTGAGAAAAGCGGTGTTCTTCGGGAATTTTGTGGAATATGAGGTACAGGTCAAAGATTCTCTGTTGAGAGTAGAGTCTTACTGCCCCCAGGAGAAGAAGGTCTATAGTGTGGATGATCAGGTCGGAATCAGTCTGAATCTTGAGAGCATCCGTATACTGGAGCAGCAGAGGGGAGATAACAAATGAGTGCTTCCTATAAACTTGTTGTGTGTGATGTGGATGGGACTCTGGTAAACGATCGAAAAGAAGTCTCTCCGCTTACCCGTGAGGCTATTGAGCTTTTCAGGCGTCAGGGAGGGGAGTTCTCTCTGGCCACCGGAAGAATCGAAAAATCCGTTGCAGTCTTTTGTCGTGATATGGCGATTTCGGTTCCTGTCATTTTGTATAACGGAGCAAAAATCTACCATCCCCAGACCAGAGAAGTTATACGGAATTTGCTGCTGAGTCCTGAAGAAGTGAACCAGGCTGCCGCTATGATGCTGGATTATCCCTTTGATTTTATTTTTTACTCCGGTGGAGAAGCGTATATCCTCAGGCACTCTTCAGCGATTGGAGTCTATGAAAAAGGTGATGGATTTACCTGTGTCGTAGAGCCGGATATCTCCCAGATTCTGAACCGGGAAATTACCAAAATCCTGATGATAGGGGATAACCGGTTTTTCAGTGATTTCAGGGAGGAATTTACCAGTAATCCCGCATGCAGGGCCAATCTGGTTCAGTCCGAACCTGCCTATCTGGAAATTCTGCCCCAGGGGGTCAACAAAGGGGATGCCCTGAAAGTCCTGGCAGACCATCTGAATCTTTCTCTGGATGAGATTATCTGCTTCGGAGATAACCTGAATGACCTTGAGATGATTCAGGAAGCGGGAATCGGGGTGGCTATGGCAAATGGCCGGGAAGAGGTCAGACAGGTAGCTGATATTGTTGCACCGACCAATAACGAAGATGGTGTTGGAACTGTTTTGAAATCCATATTGGAGGGAAAAAATGTATGATATTACCATGATAGGGCATATCTCGAAGGATATTATGATCTATAAAGAGGATGAGCAGAGGTTTACAGGCGGACCTGTTATCTACTCGTCTATTGCGGCGGCCCGTTCCGGTGCTTCAGTTCATGTTATTACAGCATGCAGCAAAGAGGATGATGCTTCTCTTGACGGTATGAGAGATCAGGGAGTGACAGTTACCAGGATGGATTCTCCAGAGTCTACAAGTATCGAAAATATCTATCTTACAGAAGATCGGGAGAGGCGGAATGTCCGGCTTCTTTCGCAGGCGGTGCCCTTTGCCACCGGAACCATTCCCGATTCACCCAGTAAAATTTACCATCTGGCCGGCTTGTTCCGCGGAGAGATCCCCGACACCTTTATACCCTTCCTCTCTGAAAAGGGTGCTGTCGGGGTGGATGCTCAGGGACTCCTCCGCTGCAGTGAAGAGGGGAAGCTCCTTTTTAGAAACTGGGAGGCCATGGATTTGCTTATGCCTCATATCACCTACTTCAAAGCGGATGCTGCAGAAGCGGAAATCCTTACGGGTCTGAAAGACCGGGAAGCTGCCGCTCTGATGCTGGCCGGTAAAGGTGCTGATGAGGTGGTCCTTACCCACAACAATGAAGTCCTGGTCGTGGCGGGGGGGGAGATCTTCACAGCTCCCTATACACCGAATAATCTTTCCGGACGGACAGGCCGGGGGGACACCACCTTTGCTGCCTATATGGCGAAGCGGCTTCATGCGGGGCCAGAGGAGTCTGTCTACTATGCTGCGGCGCTCTGTTCCCTGAAAATGGAAGCTCCGGGGCCTTTTTCCTCGCCACTAGAGGATGTTTATACTAGAATGGAGGCAATGGGTTATCAATTCTAGAGTACGGGAGATGAGGATATGAACACTTACAACTCTGATGTGCGGACACACAGCCATCACCATCTGGAGCTGAAAACAGAGTATCCTCTTTTTCCGCAGCTGGAAGAGAAAAAAGCCGTTTACAGGCAGGATCTGTATTTCTTTTTTCCCGCTCAGCTCAATGTAACCGGGAGCCGGATCGGTGTGCCCGGGGCATTGAAAAACCTGAAGGTATATTACAGGTTTTCCACCCCCTCTCTCACCCTGGAAAAGCTGATGGATGAGACATGCACCCTGAGTCCGCTTTTCAGGATCCGGAATATCCTCTCCCTTTCGGAACTGGAAGATCCCGACATGCTTCAGTCATTGGTATATGAGCTGCAGATGCTGGTAAATATGTACAGAGCCGAAGTGAAAGGGGTTTCTCTTCTGATCCGGGAAGAGTGGCAAACCCGGAAAAGGGAGGGCGCTGTATCCGGAAGGACGGTGCAGTTCCTTAATGAGATCCGCCGGTTTCTTGCACTTTTCAGAGAACTCTATTCGCTTTTTCTGAATCCCCACATCACAGATGTTCAGAGGAAGGCCTATTTCTGGGCTGATGAATCGCTCAGCATCATAACGGAACAGGGGATGATAGATCTTTTCTCGTTTCTCAGAAGTTCCGATTGGGATGAAAGTATCCGGCAGATGGCGGAAGATCTGATATGTCAGGAGACCGGATACAGGGAAAAGAGCCATTACAGCTATATGTACCATCAGGACGACAGGCATTCGGGTGAAAAGATGGCTTACCGGGACAGCATGCTTAAAAAGTGGTCCCAGTCCGCCCTCTACCTGAACTATGAGGATAGCCGCACACCCCGGAGAATCGGGCATATGCTGGCCGGAGCGGCTGCAGGTGTGGCCATGCTGTTTGCCGTGATGGTTACTATTTTTGCAGACAGGATTTTTCTGAGAAACAGCCTGGCCTGGGCGCTGCTTATTGTGATTTCCTATATTTTCAAAGACAGGATCAAAGAGATTCTCAGGGATGTTTTCGGCCGCTTTCTTCCCCGGATTTCCGCTGACCGCCAGACACGTCTGAAAGACCCCGCTTCGGGGAAGAAGATCGGTATGACCAACAGTGTTATCCGGTTCGGCGGGGCCGGCCGTATCGTCCCGGAAAGGATCCTGAAGGAGCGGTACAGACGGCCCAATCCCTTTAGAGACATCCTTCCGGAACAGGATGTTATGGTTATCAGCCGGAAAATCCGCATCAAAACAAAAAAACTGAAGTCCAATCACTCCCGTTTGAAGGGTATAACAGAGATTCTGCGGTTTCATGTGGAAGACTGGCTACGGGAAATGGATGATCCCAAGGATATTCTGTTTCGGGTGGATAACGGGAAAAAAGTGAAAATCAAGGGTAACAGGGTCTATCACATTCATCTGATCATTAGCATGACAGATGTGAGAGGGGGAGGCAGCGAGTCTCTTTACCATTACAGAATTGTGCTGAATAAGTCGGGAATTCAGAGGATTGAAATTCTTGATCAGGATGTATAAAAAAATGTTGACCCCAGGGAGAAGGAGGTGTAAAATAACTTAAACGTTTGAGTAAGAGGGTTGTGTGAGAATCACTATCAAGGATATTGCCAGGCATGCAGGAGTTTCTCCTGCTGCTGTTTCCAAAGCGCTGAACGGTCAGCCCGATATAGGAGAAGCTACCAGAAAGCGCATTCTGAAGATCAGCCGGGAACTGGGTTATACCCCCAATATGATCGCCAGGAATCTTGTGAAAAAAGGCAATAAAACCATTGGAGTCCTGATTCCTGATATTTCCACACCCATTTATCCTGTCATTTATAAAGGGATAAATGAGCGGGCCATGGAGTACGGTTATACCCTGCTTCTGGGAGATACCAAGAGGGATCTGGACAATGAGCGGAAGTACATCATGACCATGATGGAAAACAGGGTGGCAGGGCTCCTTGTCAGTCCGGTAAGCAATGACATCACCCATATCAAGGAGGTTGTACAGAAACAGATCCCTGTGATCTATTTCGGAGGAAAAGTTAACGATACCATGGACGATTATATAGGTATCGACAATTATCATGGTGCTCTCATGGCCATGGAACACCTTGTGGAACTCGGGCACCGGAATATTGTGATGATCTGCGATGATCTGACCACCAAAACGCGGCATGATCGTGTGGAAGGGTTCAGAAACATTATGATCAGCAAGGGGCTTGAACCCCGGGTTATAATTGAAGACAACGGTCTGAAAGGACGGGAGTGCGGTATTGCGGCCGTAGAGAAAATGCTGAGAGGAAAACCGCTTCCAACAGCAATTTTTACACTGAATGATTTAATGGCCATAGGGGCTATGGAGGCTCTGAATACTGCGGGGCTTAAAGTGCCCGAGGATGTCTCTGTTGTGGGATATGATGATATTCCTTTTGCATCCCTGCCCATGATCGGCCTTACAACAGTATGGCAGCCCAAATTCAGAACAGGAGAAATGGCGTTGGAGCAGCTCCATCATATGATCCGCCAGGATCATCAGGAAGGAAACCGGAAGGTGATTCTTCAGCCTGAGCTGAAAGTGAGAGCCACAACCAGGAAAATCTGATTTTTTTTTCAACGATTACTCAAACGTTTAAGTAATCTTGAGACACAAGAGGAGTCCCAATGGGGGAATATAAGTACGAGATACACGCCCATACCAAGGAAGTCAGTAGCTGCGGACATGTACATTCAGCCGAGGCTGTAAGGATGCACAAGGATGCGGGGTATCAGGGAATTGTATTTACGGATCACTTTAACGAGGAGTACTTCGGCCGGATCCGGCCGATGGAGTGGGAGGAAATGATTGATGCCTATCTTGAAGGATACCGGTCGGCTCTGTCTGAGGCTGCTTCCCTGGATATGGATGTCCTGTGGGGACTGGAACTCCGGTTTACCGAAAATGACAATGACTATCTGGTGTACGGCTTTGATGATTCCTATCTGAAGAGTCTGGTGAATCTGCATGAGATGGGTATTCATGCCTTTATGGATGAAGTAGCCGGCAAAGAGGGAATATTGGTTTATCAGGCCCATCCGTTCAGGGACGGCTGCTCACTGGTAGACCCGCTGGTCGTGGATGGTCTGGAAATCCATAATGGCAATCCCAGGCATGATTCCAGGAATATCCTGGCGGCGGAGATAGCCCGGGAAAACAATATGTATGTGATTTCCGGATCGGATTTTCACAGACCAGGTGATTTGGCAACCGGAGGCATTATACTTCCCGAACGGGTCAGAACAAATGCCGAGTTTGTTTCTGCCATCAAGACTCTTGACTGTGACTCGCTTATTGTAAAGGAAACTGTATGCGGATAAATACGATTTTATTTGATATGGGAGGAACCCTGGAGGATATTCACTACTCCGAAAAGGCGGGAGATTCAGTAGGAACCCGTCTCGGCGAGATTCTGGATATTCCTTTCGGATCGTTCTATCAGGCACCGCCGGAAAGTTTTTATGCTCTCCTTCAGGAGAGATACAGGGAGTACAGGATTTTCCGGGAAAAGACTTTTATTGAAGTACATCCCGCCATGGTCTGGAAAGACTGGGTTTTGAGAGATATGCCGATTCCTGATTCGGCCATCTATGATAACTATGAGGATCTGGCCTATTTCTGGGAGACCGAAGTGATTGTGAGGGAGTGCCGGCCCGGTACCGGTGAGATGCTGAAGGAGCTGAAGGAGCGGGGAATCCGTATGGGTATCATCAGCAATACCGGCAGCTTTACCCAGGTGTACAGATCTCTGGAAAATTACGGTATCAGGGAGTTTTTCGATCATGTGGCTCTTTCTTCGGCTTATGGAATCCGAAAGCCTCACGGTTTTATTTTCAGGGATATGGTGAACAAGATGGGAACCATGGCTTCGCAGACCCTTTATGTTGGTGATACCATCTCAAGGGATGTTGCGGGAGCCCGGAATGCCGGGTATTTCGGATCCATACAGATCCGCTCGGAATTCACAAAACTGAGTGACGAGAAAACGGCCGATACGGTCAAACCGGACTACATCATTCAGGATCTTATGAGCATTCCCGAAATCGTCGACCGGATTAATCAGGAATAAAAGAGGCTGTCATGAAAAAAAGGGGAAATCTATGGAAAATATAGCAAAATCCATTGTATCAGGAGGGAGTCCGGGCAAGGTTAAACTGTATGCCAACCGCTTTGTCAATTATATACGGAATCCCCAGAACCTGATCAGTGTGGTATCCATCATTCTGCTGCTTTATCTGGTGGCGCTGCCTTTATGGGAAATTTTCAGAAGCACCTTCCAGCTTCAGTTCCGGGATGCCATGAAAACCGGTGCGGCCGAAGGGTCTTTCACCTGGAAATACTGGTCTGACACCTTTGCCAGCAAGATAAGCAAGGCCATGTTCTACAAACCGCTGATGAACTCACTGATGATTTCGCTCAGTGTGTCGGCCATCGGAATAACCATCGGAGGAATCCTGGCCTGGCTGGTTTCCCGGACAGACCTTCCCATGAAAAAGTTCTTTTCCTTTATTCTGGTTGTGGCCTATATGGTTCCCTCCTGGTGTAAAGCCCTGGCATGGCAGGTGGTTTTTAAAAACGACAGAATCGGTGGATACCCCGGTATTTTCCAGTCTGTCTCAGGAATCAGTCCTCCCGACTGGATCTCCTACGGGTTTGTTCCCATTGTTGTGACTCTGTCGCTTCACTATTTTGTCTTCTCCTTTCTTCTTATCTCTTCCGCACTGGCTTCCATCGGGGGAGACCTGGAGGAAATGGCGGAGATCACCGGAGCAAAAAGAGGGACGATTCTCAGGAAAATCACTTTTCCGCTGGTTCTTCCTGCGATTCTCTCTTCGTTTATTCTGACTTTTTCCAAAGCTATCGGATCATTCGGTGCACCCGCTTTTCTGGGGCTGAAGGTGAACTACTACACCTTGTCTACCATGATCTACGCCAATATCAGAAACAGGATGACCACCCAGGCCTTCACTCTCGGGATCGTTCTGATGGTTGTAGCCAGCTTTACGGTCTATCTGAATCAGAAGGCAATAGGAAAAAGAAAGAGCTTTACCACCATCGGGGGGAAGAGCACCCGGACCAACTATATCAAACTGAAAAAACTGAAGCCTGTTATTACGGCTCTGGTTCTTCTGTTTGTCCTTCTCGGTGTTGTCATGCCCCTGCTGGTGCTGGTTCTTCAGAGCGTCATGCTCAAAGAGGGGGTATACAACCTGAGTAACCTTACCCTCCATTTCTGGATTGGAGACGGGAATCCCGCCATAGCGGACGGAGAAGCGGGTATTTTTCATAATCCCCGGATCTGGAAGGCCCTTTTCAATACGCTGCGGCTGGTATTTGTGGTTTCCATTATCGCTACTGTGGCAGGACTTCTGCTGGGATATATTATTTCCCGGGGCAGAAAGAAGATGAGCGGCAGGTTTATCGAGCAGATATCCTTTACGCCCATGCTCATTCCGTCCATTGCGTTGAGTACCATTTATCTTTCCATGTTTTCCAAACCCCAGCTCTTTCTGCCTGTCCTTTATGGTACTTTTGCCCTGCTGGTTCTTATCAGTATTGTCAAATATCTGCCTTTTGCGGTCCGTTCGGGTACCAGCAGTATGATGCAGATCAATACGGAGCTGGAGGAAGCGGCTAAAATCGAGGGATCTCCCTGGATCCGGATCTTCTCCCGGTTGATTCTGCCCCTGGCGAAGGGCGGTGTATTCAGTGCCTTCCTTCTGATCTTTATCAGCGGTATGAAAGAGCTGGCTCTGATTATGCTTCTGGTAACGCCGGAGACTGCGACCCTGACAACCCTGACATATTCGTATACCGAGTCGGGATTTGAACAGTTTTCCAATGCCATTACCACATTGATCATTTTTATCATCATCACAGTGAATTTTGTCGCCAGAAAGGTCAGTAAAGCGGATATTTCCAAAGGAATAGGAGGTTGAAATGAGCCGTATAGAATTGAATAAGGTTAATAAATTTTACGATAAAGAACATATATTAAAGGACGTGGACCTGGTTATCGAACAGGGGGACTTCATGACCCTTCTGGGGCCTTCGGGTTGTGGAAAAACCACCACCCTCAGGGTCATTTCCGGACTGGAGAACCCCCAGAGCGGAACGGTTACCATCGACGGGGTAGCTGTGGCCGATCCGGAGAGCGGGAAATTTTCACCCCCCTCCAAAAGGAACCTGAACCTGGTGTTTCAGAGTTATGCCCTCTGGCCTCATATGACGGTATTTGAAAATGTCGCATTCGGATTGACTGTGAAGAAGGTTCCCAAAGATGAGATCCGGACAAAGGTTATGTCGGCCCTGGAAAAGATGCAGATCGGGGAGTATGCCGAGAGGTATCCCAACGAGCTTTCGGGAGGACAGCAGCAGAGAGTGGCCATTGCCAGAGCGATTGTGTCCCAGCCGAAGATCCTCCTGCTGGATGAGCCCCTCTCCAATCTGGATGCCAAATTGCGGGTGGATATGAGAGCCGAGCTGAAACGGCTTCATAAGGATCTGAATACCACAATCATCTATGTGACCCATGACCAGGTGGAAGCCCTGACTCTCTCCAGCAAAATCGCGGTTTATTTCGAAGGGGTTCTGACCCAGTGTAATACTCCCGCGGAAATTTATAACAATCCCTCCACTCTGAAGGTCGCCGAGTTTATCGGGAACCCGAAAATCAATTTTATTACCGGGCAGGTGGACATAATGGAGGATGACTTTCTGTCTGTTAACTGCAATTTCGGCAGCATCGGGTTTCAGGGAATCAACCGCCGGGATAACGGCGTTGTAAAGCTCTTTTCCGAGAACAATCCGGGCTCGGCTGTGACCATGGCGGTCCGACCCGAGGATATTGATGTGAGCTCTGAAGAGAAGGAAGGCTTCTTCCCCTGCCGGATCTCGTCAATACTTCCCGCGGGATCGGAAACCCTCCTTGAAGTGGAGCTGGGGGATAATTTGTTGATGGTTAAGGAGATCGGGCAGCTGCGGTATGAGATGGGAGATTGCATCTGGATCGGCTTACGCCAGGAGAGGATGAACATTTTTGAAGAGAAAAACGGGTCTCTTGTGGTACGGGCTCTGGATTAATCCGGAGAAGCCAGTGTTTTAAGGGGCTGTTTCCTAAAGGAGGGACAGGCTCTGAAGATATAAATCAAATTGTTAAAGGAGAACTCTATGTTAAGTGTGAAAAGGTTTGGCGTCTTTTTTCTGACTGTACTGATGTTCCTGTCATTTATGGGATGCAGTAAAAAAGCCGAGGCTACACAAGCCGGGGCCGGAGAGGTCAGCTGGGATGAGCAGGTCGGTTTGAACGATGAGCTGAGTGTGGATGAACTGTATGCAAAAGCCAAGGAGGAGGGCACAGTTACAATTTACTCCATGTCCAGCAGATTCAATGATGTAAAAGAGACTTTCGAGGCCCGGTATCCGGGTATCGAAGTGGTTGTCTATGATATGAGAAACTCGGAAATCCTGGAAAAATTTCAGAGAGAGCATGAAGCTGGCATCAGAAATGCGGATCTGCTTTTTGTAAAGGATACAGATGGGGCCGTTTACAATGAGTTTGTCAGGACAGGCCTTTTAAAAGAGTATGTTCCCTCGGATATGATGAAAACGGCTCCAGCGGATTTTCAGAAGGGCGGCTATGCACCCTACTTTGAGATGAAGCAGATTTTCTACAATACTGAAGTTTATGATACCTGTCCCATCGACAGCTGGTGGGATCTGACACGGCCTGAATACAAAGGGAAAATCATTTTGAGAAGTCCCATCGAAAATTCAGAGATTATGGGCCTTTTTACCGCCATCGTAAAAAACAGTGATGAAATGGCCGAGGCTTACAAGGAAGAGTTTGGTGAAAATATTGTCCTGAACGGAACAGAAAACGCGGGTTTTGAGTTTTTGAAAAGACTGACCGGGAACGATCTGATTATAATGACCAGCGATACGGATATTGTAGAGGCTGTCGGGGCTCCCGGGCAGACTGATCCTCCCTTTGGTATTGCCACATCCAGCAAGATGCGGAAAGCCGGAGATGATCTTCTTGTCAATGTTGCGGAAGATCTTTCTCCCCGCCTGGGAATTGTCGATCCCGCCTATCTTTACATCGCTGATAAGGCAGAACATGTGAATGCGGCCAAATTGGTTATGCGCTGGGTCGGCGGTGAGTCCGACGGCACAGGCGCCGGATTCAACCCCTTCCATGTAAGAGGATCCTGGCCTTCCCGGGCAGATGTGGAACCTGTAAAAACCCCTGCTCTTGCTTCATTGAACCTCTGGGATCTGGACCTTGAGTACAACTACAGCGTTCTCGATGATATGAGAAATTTCTGGATTACCCTGCAGTAAAAACAATGACGGCCGGAGGGAGGAATTCCCTCCGGTATTTTCAAGGATTAAAAAATGCAATATGACATCACCATGATAGGCCATGTCTGTAAGGACACCCTGGATGATATGGGTACGATTTCCCGCAGCCTGGGCGGCGCCGTGTATTACTCCTCCATTGCCGCAGCCAGAACCGGGTCCCGAATACATGTGGTCACCAAAGCGGCCCTCTCTGATGACCCGCTTCTTAACGTTATGCGAAGTAATGGTGTGGAAATCACCAGACTGGATGATCCCCGTACCACCGAAATCAAACTGGTCTATGATTCGACCGACAGGGAACGCCGGCAGGTGATTCTGGAAAAACAGGCCCAGCCCTTTGATACTTCGGGATTTCCTGCCGCAGAGAGCCGGATATACCATCTGGCAGGACTCTTCAAGGGAGAAATCCCCGATGATTTTATTCCTTTTCTTGCCCAGAGGGGAGAAGTGGCCATGGATGTTCAGGGCGTGCTCAGGTGCAGTGAAGAGGGGAAACTGGTGTTCCGCAACTGGGAGCAGGCGCAACAATACCTCCCCCTGGTGACCTATCTGAAAACCGATGCGGCTGAAGCGGAAATTCTCACTGGTCTGAAAGACCGGGAAGCCGCTGCAAGGGAACTGGCATCCCGGGGGGGCCGGGAAGTGATGATCACCCACAATGAGGAAGTGATTGTCCTGGCAGAGGGAAAGATTTTGAAAGCACCCTTTAATCCGGCCAACCTGTCCGGCCGGACCGGCCGGGGAGATACGGCTTTCGCTGCGTATCTTGCCAAACGGCTGGAAGCTGAACCCTATGAAGCCCTGTTTTATGCCGCCGCATTATGCTCTATTAAAATGGAAACTCCCGGACCATATCTGGGGGGGATTACTGATGTGTATAAGCGCATGAAGCAGATCGGATACCGGTAAACTGCCATTTTTTTGAGTATCAGAACCGACGCATCTATTCTATCCAGGGAACCAGCAGGAACTATTTTCTGTAGATACGGAGCAGTTCCCTGTTGAATTTCAGGTTTGCTTTCTCTCCCGGATGAAAGAGCTCGGTTCGCTCTCCCTGATAGGATTGATGAACATTAATAAATGAACCTTCAAATTCGATTTTATAATCTGTGTAGGAACCGAGAAAAGAGCGGACATCAATGACTCCTTCGAAGTCTCCCGAATCCCGGCTGAGGGCTATGGCTTCCGGTTTTATGGAAAGATAGACTTCCTGCCCCTCTGTTATTTCTGTTTTGCCCATTTCCATCTTCAGAACCATGAGCCGGTTCTGAAGCCTGACAGTGATCCTTTTGCCTTCAATTTCTTCAACAAAGGCAGTAAAAAAGTTTGCATTCCCGATAAAATCTGCCACAAAGGAGTTTGCCGGATTATTGTAGATCTCCTCGGGAGAACCCTGCTGGATCATTCTCCCATGATTCATAATAACGATATTATCTGACATGCTCAGGGCTTCTGACTGGTCATGGGTTACATAGAGAACAGTGATACCAAGCATACGGTGTACTCTTATGATTTCTGTGCGGGTTCTTGTTCTCAGTTTCATATCCAGATTGGAAAGGGGTTCGTCAAAAAGGATAATTTCAGGTTTCAGGACCAGTGTCCGGGCCAGAGCCACTCTCTGCTGCTGACCTCCCGACAGTTCTCCCGGATAGCGCTGTTCCAGCCCTACCAGGTTCATCACCTGGCAAGCCATGGCGACATCGTTGTGAATCACATCCCTGGACATTTTTCTTGCCTTTAGACCGTAGGCTATGTTTTCGTATACAGTCATATGGGGAAAAAGAGCGTAACTTTGAAATACCATAGGCATCGCTCTGTTGAAGGGAGGAACAGTATTGATGTTTTGCCCCTTCAGCAGGACATCTCCTCCTGTCTGGTCCTCCAGTCCGGCAATGATCCTGAGAACCGTTGTTTTTCCGCATCCGGAAGGCCCCAGGAGTGTCACAAACGTTCCTTTCCGGACGCTCAGATTAAAATCATCCAGTGCTTTTACTTCTCTGTCCGAACCGGGAAGATAGGTTTTTTTCAGATCCTTTAAAACCAGATAGTCTTTCATTTTCCCATTCCTAAAACTGATTTGCTGTCAGATAAAGTCCGGTTTTTCCTCTCCGGATAATTGCGGAAAGGATCAGAACCATAACAGCTGTGAGAATAATCAAGGCAAGAGACATGACCGATGCCGCGCCCAGCCTCATAATTTCAGTCTGGGCAAGAATCAGTACGGATATATGATTCCATCGGGCCGAGATGAGAAAAATTATAGCGCTTATGGCAGTCATACTTCTGACAAATCCATACGTGGCTCCGGCAAAAAAGGCAGGGCGTATCATGGGAATTGTAATCTTCCTCAGAATGAACGAGCTGTTACCCCCCAGGTTGGCGGCAGATTCATCAATGTCAGGAGATATTTGGCTGAGAGCCGCAATCCCGCCTTCCACTCCGATGGGCAGATTCCTGAAGACATAGACAGCTATAAGAATAAATGCTGTCCCCGAGAGTTTAAAAGGGCTGTGGTTGAAAGCCAGAACATAACTGATGCCCACAACGGTTCCGGGAATGGCATAGATGAGGAGAGAAAGGAATTCCAGCCATTGCCGTCCGGGAATCCTCCGATGTCTGCTTAAAAAGGCTACAAACATTCCTGTTATGGTCGTAACGGGTGTGGAAATCAGAGCCAGGAGAAGGGTGTGGAGTAGTGTTTTGAATCCCACATCGTAACTGTAGGCAAAATGTTCCAGTGTAAATGACCAGTCTTCTCCCCACAGGCTGATAAAGCTTCCTAGGGCGATTGTGCCATATATGAGTATTATAAACAGGGATATACCAAGACAGATGATAAAAAGGAGTTTCCTGGTTTTCGTATTCACAATCCCTTTGCTGCTTCTTCTGGTTTTACCGGAAACTGTTATGAAGTTCCGTCCCTTGATGATACGCTTCTGTATGAGGAAAATTCCTAATGTGGGAACAATAAGCAAAAGAGCCAGGGCTGTTCCTCTTGGAAGATTCCCCATTCCCGTAAATTCCAGGTATGCCTGGACAGACAGGACGTTGAAATCCCCCCCGATAATAATGGGGTTTCCAAAATCTGTAAGGGATCCGACAAACACGAGAAGCCAGGATGCCATAAGACCCGGCAGCAGCAAAGGGAGGGTAATGGTGAGGAAAACCCTTCCTCTGGCCGCTCCCAGATTCATAGCTGCCGCTTCCAGGTTGATATCTGCAGCCTGGACGACTCCGGAAAGGGTTAAATAGGATATGGGAAACATACCCAGGGATTGAACAAGCAGAAGGCCTTTCAAACCGTAAATGCCCAGACTGTCCATCCCCAGCAGTCCGGCTGTAATAAGGCCGTTTCTCCCAAATAATAAAATTGTTGAAAGGGAGAACATGAAAGGCGGCGAGATCAGGGGGAGAAAGGCCATGACCTGGAAAAAAGGTCGTCCTCCTATTCCCGCCCTGTATATGGAATAGGCAAAGACAAATCCTGTTATGGTGGATACCGTAGCACTCAGGCACGCCAGTATAAGACTGTTGGTGATGGCATTGATATTCTGTTTTTGACTGAATATTTCTCTGTACAGATTCAATGAGAAACTCCCATCAGGCATAAGGCTCAGACGAATGGCAGAAAAAAGAGGATAGAGGATAAAAAGGATCAAAAGGAATAGCAGAGTCACTACTGCCAGGGGAAGAAGGAGATCTCTTCTTTTAGATGTATAACTCCTATTCAATTCTGCCCCCAATGACTAAGTTCCACTTTTCTACAAGCCTCTGTTTGTTTGCCGCGCTCCATTCATCGTTCTGGGGGATGACATTGACATCCGTGATGGTTAGAGACTCGGCAGGGAGGGGGATCTGGTAGAAGGGAACCACAAAATGGGAGGCGAGAATTTCGGCGGACCGGCCTTGCATTATCCAATTGAAGAGAGATTCCGCTTCTTCCTGTTCTTTGGGAGGCGCATTTTTTATCATGGATACGGATGCTATCTCATACCCGGTACCCTCCTCCGGAAAGGTGATGACAATGGGATAGCCCTCATGTTTCAGGCGGAGAGCATCGTGGGTGTAGCCGATAGCGACAGCTACCTCGCCAATACTCATGTTTTTGCCGGGAGCCAGACCGGAACGGGTGTAATGGGTTATATTTTTATCCAGTTTTTTCAGGTATGAAAATGCTTCATCCTCTCCGAATAATTGAACCAGTGTGGTTATGATGTTGTAGGATGTACCGGATGATCCGGGGTGTGCCATCTGTATATGGTTTTTATATTCCGGTTTGATCAGATCCTGCCAGGATCCGGGAGGTGAAAGGTTGTACTGTTTCAGTTTATCGCCATTACTTTCAAAACAGAGAGGACTGGCATACAAACCGGTCCAGTAAAATTCAGGATCTCTGAAATGGGGAGAAACCGGTTTGTCCGGCAAACTGTATGGTTTTGTGAGTCCCTTGTTTCTGGCTTCAATATGTCCCAGCCCCACTCCTCCTATCCATATGCTTGCCTGGGGATTGTTTTTTTCTGCTTCCAGTCTGGCAACGCACTCACCTGTGGACAACCGGATCCAGTCCACCTCAATTCCGGTGCCATCGGTAAACGCATTAAAAAGTTTTCGGGCCAGCTCCTCATCCAGAGTTGTGTATGCGGTGACGCGGGAGCGGTTTGTTCCGGTGCAGCCTGATATCACAAGCAGGAGAGAGAGAATCCGTATGAATAAAATACCGGTCTTTTTATGCTGCATGTCCCTTCATAGCCTTGCCAGTTTGTAGCCTCTTCCTCTTTCCGTCAGCAGATACACTGGCTGGGAAGGGTCCGGTTCTATTTTTTTTCTCAGGCGTCTGATGTTGACTTTTACGATTTCGCGTCCTCCCTCCCAATTTTCATAGCCCCAGACTTCTTTAAGAAGTACCTGCCAGGACATAACCCAGTCGATTTTCTTTCCCAGTACTTCCAGCAGTTTGTACTCCACGGGGGTAAGTTTTATTTCACGGGATTCAAAAAAAACCTCCTCCCTGTCTGTGTTTATGGAAAGCTTTCCCGTGGTAATCACCGGATGTTCTTCTGTATGAGCGGAGCGGATCAGTAGTTTTTTTACCCTTAAGGTCAGTTCCTTATGGTTGAAAGGCTTTCTTATGTAGTCTTCCGCCCCGATTTCCAGGCCGGAGATGACATCACTGTCCTGATCCCGGCAGCTGAGAATGATTACTGGAATATGTTCGGATATTTTTATCCGGTTGCAGACTTCAAGTCCGTTGATTCCGGGAAGATTGATATCCAGTAATACCAGGTCGAATTTTTCCTTGCGGATCAAGGCAAGGCCTTCTTCGCCTGTTGCGGTTGATTTTACACGATATCCCTCGTCCTTCATGAGAAACTCCAGGATTGTGACAAGGTGGGGATCGTCCTCAATGATCAGAATGGTTTGTTCCAGAAAAAACTCCTTTATAACGGGGAAGTGTAAATGATACGGTTGTTCCATTCCGGGGAAGAGAGCTTATGTATACTTCCCCCTGATGCTTCCTGATAATATCTTTGACTATTGTAAGTCCCAGACCGGCACCGTCGTTCCGGTTTCTGGCCGGGTCGGAGGACTGGTAAAATTCGTTAAAAACATGGGGAATCTCCTGTGTTTCAATTCCCGAACCATTATCATGGACCGAAACAACAATGCACTGTTCATTTTCCTGAACCGTAATGGATATAACCGAATCCTCATTGCTGTTTTTGCTTCCGTTGTGAATCAGATTGAGAAGCACCTGTTCCAGCCATCTTCTGTCTCCCAGGGTTTTGCTGAGAAGTGAGGGGTAGCTGTATTTTACCTGTTGTCCCCTTGATTCCAGAAAAGGTTTGATATCCAGGGCAACCTTTCTGATGATATTCCGGATATCCAGAGGCTGCCGTTTCATGGAAAACCAGGCAAATTCTACCTTAACCTGGGATAGGATATTTTCCACCAGAGAGTTAAGCCTTTCGGTATTTTCAAGGGAAGAGGATATCAAAGCTTTCTGGGTCGGGTTCAGCGGCCCGGGTCTCTCCTCCATGATCAGTTCGTTTGATGTTTTTATAACAGCCAGCGGTGTTCTCAGTTCATGAGTAAGAGTCGAGAGCAGTTTGTTCTTATTATCCACAAGGTTTTTCATATATTCGTACTTGCTCCTGCTTCTGTCTTCCTGGATATGAATCATTTTTACCAGTATCGCAACAGCAGAAATGAGAGGGGGGAAGAAAAGCATCTCCCGGAAGGCTCCCCTCATCAGGGAACCCGCTGTCATAGAGAGCAGTATCAATCCGAGAAAAGTATTGATGACCCAGATCCGGCGGTTTTCCAGAACCAGTTCAACCGTCTGGAGCCCCAGAAAGGGAAGCAGCAGGAATGGGTTGGTAAAGGCTGTCATTCCTGTCATAAGCAGCAGTTCCAGGAGTATCAGTGCGGGATTGTCAAAAATATGCTCTCTGGATGAGGTTAATCCAAACAGAAGCAGAAGGATCAACAGGCAGTAAAGACCACTCAGGATCAGGAGAACCGTGCGGTTGGCTGCCTGGCCGGTTACCAGTGTGAGACATGCAATAATGAGAAGCATCAGAGATCTGAAAAGTTTTGTTTTCTTCATGGAAAGCGAATCCTTCTCCCATGATCTGCAGGTGTTGAAATACTATACTCTTTATTGTACTACCAATCGGGAATCTGGCCAACGGGAACCGTCTTGTGAACAGGGTAAATTTTTTTCACTAAAAAGCACGATATGGAGAAAATCTCAAGTAACAGTTCGGTTACAATCCTGTAACAGTTCGGTAACAATCTGTATTCATAGGTTTTCAACAGGGATTTCCTGTCTTAAAGTGAAATTACAACCATAATAAGGAGAAATCAAAATGTTGAAAAAAACCATTATCCTTGTGTCAGTTCTTTTTCTGATCTGTTCGGGAAACCTCTTCTCCGGGGGCTCCCAGGACAGTGCATCGGAAGACAAGGGAAAGTTGGTCTTCTACGCAGGATTGCAGGAAGATCATGCCGCCATGATCGCGGAAGAGTTTGAAGCCCAGACAGGCGTGAAAACGGAATTTGTACGTATGAGCAGCGGTGAGATTCTTGCCAGGCTCAAAGCGGAAAAAGATAATATGACCGCTTCCGTATGGTACGGCGGTCCTGTGGACGGAATCGTTGCTGCCAATGAAGAGGGAATCATTGAACCCTATGTCTCTCCGGAAGCTGTGAACATCAGGGAGGGTTTTAAGGATCCCAATGGAATCTGGACCGGAATATATATTGGGTACCTGGGTTTTGTAGGTAACAAATCCATTCTGGAGGAAAAAGGATTGAAAATGCCCACCTCCTGGGCGGATTTTCTGAAACCGGAGTATAATCAGGAAATTGTTGTGGCTCATCCCGGATCTTCCGGTACCGCCTATACCATGCTTGCCACCCTTGTTCAGATGATGGGAGAAGACGAGGCCATGGAGTACTTTAAGAAGTTCAGCCCCCAGGTCCGTCAATATACCAAATCCGGTACAGCTCCGGGCAGAATGGCAGGACTGGGCGAAACAACCGTGGGGATTACATTCCTTCACGATGCCATCAAATACAAGAAAGAAGGTTATGAGGATATCATTATCTCTGCTCCTGTTGAGGGAACCGGGTACGAAATCGGCGGTGTAGCTCTTCTGAAAAACGGACCTGACCAGGAAAATGCCAAGATGTTCATTGATTGGGTTCTTACCAAAGAAGTACAGGAAATGGGAAAAACTGTCGGATCATTTCAGTTCCTTACCAACAAGTATGCGGATCCACCCGAAGAAGCCATGCCTATAAAAGATACAAAGCTGATTGACTACGATTTCCAGTGGGCAGGAGAAAATAAACGAAGACTGGTTGAACGGTTCAGCCAGGAAACGTCTACTACTGCACCAACAGAATGATGAAAAGGAGACGCGCATTGCGGCGCGTCTCCTCTGTTTCGTTGATTTCAAGGAGCTTCCATGACAAATACCAAAAAACTGAAGTTCCAGAGCAATCTGAAAACACTGGTAAATCTGAAAAACGATCCCGCCCTGCTGGCGGTTATTGTATTTACACTTGCTCTGGTGACTTTTTTTATTCTCATACCTCTTTATAATGTTCTGATTGAAAGCTTTTCTACAGAGGGAGGCTTCTCTTTCGGCAATTACAGGAATGTCTTTTCCATGCACGGAAATTTCCGGATACTTATCAATACGGTATTTCTGGGTGTTGTTACAGCTTCCATTTCCGTCGTGGTCGGCTTTATTTTTGCTTATGTTACCACTTATATGAAAATCCGTTTCAAACGGATCTTTGATTTCATTGCCATTCTACCTATCATCTCTCCTCCGTTTGTGGTTGCCCTCTCTGCCATTCTTCTTTTTGGAAGGGTCGGTTTGATTACACGGGGACTGTTGGGAATTAAAGACGCAGAAATTTACGGGTTTCATGGGCTGGTTCTTGTTCAGTCCCTGAGTTTTTTTCCGATTGCCTATATGATGCTTGTTGCTCTTCTTCAGAGAATTGATCCTTCCGTGGAAGAGGCCGCGCGTGATCTGGGAGCTTCCCGGTTTCATGTTTTCCATTCTGTTACGCTCCCTCTGATGGCGCCGGGGCTTGCGAATGCTTTCCTTCTGGTGTTTATTCAGTCCATTGCGGATTTTGCCAATCCTGTGGTCATCGGGGGAAACTTTACAACCGTTGCAGTAAAAATCTATCAGGAAGGAATCGGGAACTATCAGTTCGGAACTGCTACTGCTCTGGCCATGATACTGCTGACTATATCCATAACAATCTTTGTCCTGCAGAAATACTATGTCAGCCAAAAATCCTATGTGACCGTAACGGGGAAGGTTTCCAGACATCGTGATTTGATCACTTCTCCGGGAGTTGTTTCCATTTCCACAGTGATTCTGCTTGTTTTTACAGTGTTTGTTATTCTTATGTATATTCTGATTCCTATTGGATCCTTTGTAAAACTCTGGGGAGTCAATTATACGCCTACCCTCGATCATTACCGTTATGTATTCAAACCGAAACTCTTTCAGCCGGTTCTGACCACTTCCACGCTGGCTGTTATTGCGACACCTGTTTCAGGGTTCCTTGCCATGCTGATCGCATTTCTTATTGTAAGAAAGAAGTTCTTCGGAAAGTCTTTTATCGAGTTCACAACCATTATGGCTCTGGCCATTCCAGGTACCATAATCGGTCTGGGTTATGTCATCAGCTATAATAAAACCTACGGAATCGGTAATTTCACCCTAATACCTCCCATAACGGGAACGGGTTTTATCATTATTATGGCTTTTATTATCAGGAGCCTGCCTGTGGGTGTGCGGTCAGGGATCACTTCTCTTCAGCAGATCGATCCATCCATTGAGGAAGCTGCCAATGTACTGGGAGCATCCAGCAGAAAGGTTTTCACAAGCATTACCATACCCATGATTAAAAATGCCTTTCTCAATGGCCTTATTTTTACATTCGCCCGGAGCATGACACTGGTGAGCACGGTAATTTTTCTGATTTCTGCCAGATACAAGCTTCTGACAACAACTATCATGGCTCAGATCGATGTGGGAAAAATGGGAGTGGCCTCGGCCTACTGTACCATACTCATCATCATTGTGAGTGCTGCCATGATTTTGATAAAGCTGATTGTCAAGAATATCAGTGCTGAATAGGAAAATCGGGTATCCCGGGAAAAGTCGACAAAGGAGTATCAAAGAATGAAAGACAAAATCAAAGTGGAGCTCAGGAACCTGACAAAGACATTTGTAACCAATAAAAATGATCAGGTCAAAGCTGTGGACAATATAAATCTGACCATCAATCCCGGAGAGTTCGTTTGTCTGCTGGGTCCTTCAGGCTGCGGTAAAACGACAACTCTCAGAATGCTGGCCGGTTTTGAGATACCCACCTCCGGAGAGATCCTGATCGGAGATAAGAATGTGGCGAACCTGACACCGGACAAGCGGGATACGGCCATGGTATTTCAAAACTATGCCCTTTTTCCTCATATGAATGTGTATGACAATATAGCTTACGGTTTGAAACTGCAGAAACTTCCCAAAAAAGAAATCCATGAAAGAGTGGACAAAATACTGTCTCTTATGAAAATGGAGGATTTTGCCCATCGTGTCCCATCTGAAATGTCGGGAGGCCAGCAGCAGAGGGTTTCTCTGGCAAGAGCTTTGATCATGGAATCCGGGGTTCTCCTGTTCGATGAGCCTCTTTCCAACCTGGATGCCAAACTGAGAATCCATATGAGAGACGAAATCCGGAAAATCCAGAAGCAGGTCGGAATCTCTTCCATATATGTTACCCACGACCAGGAAGAGGCTATGGGGCTGTCGGATAAAGTTGTTATCATGAAAGACGGTTCTATTCAGCAGGTGGGATCACCCCGTGAGATCTATCAAAAACCGGTGAACGAGTTTGTTGCCCAGTTCATAGGCAGAGCAAATATTGTAGAGGGGAAAATCCTCGGGGAAACGGGAAGCCATGTTCAGCTGGATGTTCATGGTGTCGTGTATGAAACAGAAAAAACCACAGGTCATTCAGTGGGAGATACTGTTAAATTCATGATCCGTCCCGAATCATTTCTCATCGGTGGCGGAGACTTCACAGCTCCTGTAACAAAGAGTGTATTTATGGGGTCCCATCATGAATACGAAGTGGAAATGATGGGAAAAACCTTTGAGATCTCTGAAAATAATCCCATGCGTAAAGAGGTCATCGAGGTAGGAGAATCTCTTTCTTTTTCAATGGATCCCAACTCAATCCATATCCTCGAAGAATCCTGATCTATCCCTGTTACCTTTCCCGCCCGCTGGTCAGCGGGCTTTTTTATCAGTCCTCCAGAATATCAATATGAAACTGGCAATAAAAAAGCTCACCCGAAGGTGAGCTCTCTATATGTAACAGAAGGAATCCCGGAAGACCCCTTCTGATTCTCCATTTATTCAGCAGGCCGAATCCGAAGATTCAGGCCGCATCATAATCAGAGAGTAAACTACATGATTTCTCCCATTTTCTTGAAGAAATCCCATCTGTGTTTTGCATCAGCTTCCGCTTCAGCAAAGAGCGCTTCCGCTTCATCCGGCGCAGTTTTAAGCAGCGCGGTGTAACGTCTTTCGCTTCTGATGAAGTCCTGATAGTTTTCGGTGGGTTCTTTGCAGTCCCAGCTGAACTTCTTTCCTTCTTCCATAGTGGGGTTGTAGCGGTACAGGGGCCAGTAACCGCATTCAACGGCTCTTTTCTGCTCAACCTGGGTTTTCATCATATCGATTCCGTGAGCGATACAGGGCGCGTAAGCGAAGATGATAGAAGGTCCATCATAGGCTTCGGCTTCCATAATGGCTTTCTGGGCGTGGTTTCTGTTAGCTCCCAGTGCGATGGAGGCAACATAAACGTAACCGTAGCTCATGGCCATGAGGCTCATGTTTTTCTTGCCCAGTCTCATACCGGCATTGGCAAACTTGGCAACAGCTGCGATAGGAGTTGCTTTGGATGCCTGACCACCGGTGTTGGAGTATACTTCGGTATCAACAACCAGGATGTTTACGTTCTTACCGGCAGCCAGTACATGGTCCACACCGCCGAATCCGATATCGTAAGCCCAACCGTCACCACCGATGATCCATACGGATTTATCTACAAAGTAGTCCTGGAGTTCGATGATTTTGGCCAAGTCTTCATCACCCGCTGCATCTGCAGGCAGAGCGGCTTTTACAGCGTCCTGAGCGTCAATGGCTTTCTGGCTCTTGTCGTCCCACAGCTCCAGAGAAGCTTTCAGGGCGGCAGTCAGTTCGGGAGTTGTTCCCTTGGCGAGCAGTGCGTCCACTTTCTTTTTCAGCAGGGTTCTGTTGGAGTCAACAGCCAGTCTCATACCGAAACCGTACTCCGCATTGTCTTCAAACAGTGAGTTACCCCATGCAGGACCTCTTCCCTGTTCGTTTTTACAGTAGGGGATAGTGGGGAAAGTACCGCCGTAGATGGAGGAACAACCAGTCGCATTGGCTGCTACGATGTTCTGTCCGCAAATCTGGGTTACCAGTTTTACATAGGGAGTCTCACCACAACCGGCACAGGCACCAGAGAACTCGAAAAGAGGTCTTCTGAACTGCATTCCCTTAACGTTCTCTTCAGAAGATCCGTCGAGAGCTCCGTAGGGGAGGGGTTCAAAGAATTTTTCATTTTCGTGTTCACCCAGGCTCTTCTCATGTTCCAGAGTAGAGAATACCAGGGCTTTTTCCTTGGCGGGACAGGTTTCGATACATACACCGCATCCCTGACAGTCGTCGCAGTAAACCTGAACCTTGTATTTCAGATCTGCATCCTTGTCTTTGGAAGCTTTCAGATCCACTACCTTGAAGGTATCGGGAGCTCCGGCCAGATCGGCAGGTCTGATCTGTTTGGCTCTGATCGCAGCATGAGGACAGGACTGTACACACTGGTTACACTGGATACAGTTATCAGGCTGCCACTGGGGTACACGGGGGGCAACACCGCGTTTTTCCAGTTTGGTGGTTCCTGTGGGGAGCAACACCGTCAAAGCTCATGTGAGAAACGGGGATATCATCACCCTTCATGAGCATGGATTTTTCAATGATGTTCTTGGTAAAGTCGTCCGCATCTTCGGGGATCAGTTTTTCAGGAACGTAAGATTTGGTGATGGAAGAGGGAACTTTCACTTCGATCAGGGCAGCGGCAGATTTGTCTACAGCTTCCCAGTTCATCTTAACAATGTCTTCACCCTTTCTGCTGAAGGTCTTTTTAATAGCGCCTTTGAGCAGTTCGATAGCCTGAGCTTCGGGGAGTACACCGGAAATCTTGAAGAAAGCAGCCTGCATAACAGTGTTGGTTCTGTTACCAAGACCAACTTCTTCAGCTACTTTGTAAGCGTTCATCGCGTAGAATCTGACTTTTCTGTCGATGATGATCTGCTGTTCTTCCCTGGTAAGGCTGTTGAAGATCTCATCTTCGGGAACTTCTGTGTTCAGCAGGAATACTCCGCCTTCCTTGATGGGGCCGAGCATGTCGTAGCGGCCAATGTAGGCAGGGTTGGAACAGGCAACAAAGTCTGCCTGGTCGATCAGCCAGGGCATGTTGACAGAGGATTTACCGAATCTCAGGTGAGAAGTGGTAACACCCCCGGACTTTTTGGAGTCGTATACAAAGTATGCCTGAGCGTTCATATCGGTGTTGTCGCCGATGATCTTGATGGAGTTCTTGTTGGCACCTACAGTACCGTCAGAACCCAGACCCCAGAACATACCGCTGAAAATATCGTCAGCAGATACGTCGATCTGTTCTTTCACTTCAATGGATTTATTGGATACATCATCAATAATACCAACAGTGAATGAGTGGAAAGCCGCACCGTCAAGGTGGTCAAAAATGGCTTTTACATGAGAGGGGTTAAACTCTTTGGAAGACAGACCATAGCGTCCGCCGATGATTTCAATGTTTTTACCCTGAAGAACTGTTACAACGTCCTGGTACAGAGGTTCGCCCAGTGATCCGGGTTCTTTGGTTCTGTCCATAACAGCGATTTTTTTACAGCTTGCGGGGAGAGCGTCGATAAAGGCCTTGGCAGAGAAAGGTCTGTACAGTCTTACTTTGATAGCACCGACTTTTTCTCCTTTTTCTACAAGGTAGTTAACAGTCTGTTCTGTGGTGTCGCAGGCAGAACCCATGATGATGATAACTTTTTCAGCATCCGGTGCACCAACGTAATCGAACAGGTGATACTGTCTGCCCACTTTGGAAGCCAGCAGGTCCATGTATTCCTGAACAATTTCGGGAACAGAATCGTAAATGTTATTGGTTGTTTCCCTTCCCTGGAAGTAAACGTCCGGGTTCTGGGCGGCAACTTTTACGATGGGTTTTTCAGGTCTCATACCACGGTCGCGGAATCTCTCGATATATTCAGGCTCGATCATTTCCTTGATCGTATCGTAAGAGATCTCCTCGACTTTCTGGATTTCATGAGATGTTCTGAATCCATCAAAGAAAGACAGGAAAGGAACCTGTGATTTCAGGGTAGCCAGGTGAGCGACTACAGCCATATCCATGGTTTCCTGGATAGAAGATGCTGCGGTCATGGCGAATCCTGTGTTACGGCAGGACATTACGTCTGAATGGTCACCGAAAATAGACAGAGACTGGGCTGCCAGAGAACGTGCGGAAACATGGAAAACCGTGGGAATCATTTCACCGGCGATCTTGTGCATGTTGGGGATCATCAGAAGAAGACCCTGGGACGCTGTAAAGGTAGTGGTCAAAGCACCGCCGGAAAGAGCCCCGTGTACAGAACCGGCCGCACCGGCTTCAGACTGCATTTCTACTACATCGACTTTTTTGCCGAAGACATTCTCCCGGCCCTGGCTTGCCCAGGCGTCGGAATACTCACCCATCGGTGATGAGGGAGTAATGGGGAAAATCGCGGCTACTTCACTGAAGGCATAGGCTACATGAGCTGCAGCCGCATTACCGTCAATGGTAACCATTTTCTTTTCATTTGACATATGAGAAATCCCTTATAATTAGAATAGTTTTGACCCCAATATCATATAAGGAATGGGAAATGAGGGCAATAGCCGTTTTCCCGGTGATTCGTAAAATAGGTAAGGGCATATCGAATTAATCGCAATTCTATGATGCGGTTTTTCCAACATAAGGCAAAATTGTCCATCCTGATAAAACTTTAACAAAAAAAAATTAAAATCCGCAGAATATCGGCCGGAGGGAATAGTCTTTTTCTGCCATAACGCCTTTTCCAAGGTCTGTTTTTCTGTTTTTGGAGGTAAAAGATGGATGTAAAAAAAGAAAAAATCGGTAATACCCGGATATTTCACCTTTCAGGTGAGATGGACCTTTACACTTCATCCGATGTGAGGGAGGTGATCAGAAAACCTCTGGATCAGGGAGCAAAGAAAATCGTTCTGAACTGCCAGGAAATGACATACATTGATTCCAGTGGTGTGGGAGTCCTTATCTCCCTTTTCACCACATTGAGAAAAAAGAAGGGGCAGCTCTATCTGTGCGGGCTCCAGCCCTCAGTCTATTCGGTCATCTCCTTTACCAAGCTGACCGGATTCCTCTCTATCACAGAGACCCTGGAGGAAGCCCTGTCCGAATTGGGAGAAACAGGCAATCCGGTTCAGGAGAAGAAAGATTCCTCCAGGCCTTTGAAGGCTATCATTCAGGATGATGAACATGAACTTCTGGTGACAGATGCCATGTTTCATAAAGATTTCAATCTGGACCTGAGAAAGGTCCGCCGGCTCAGTCAGCTGATCGTTCAGAAAGCTCCCTCCGAAATACTGGAAATCAATCTTCTGGAACAGCAGATCTCGGAGCTCATTAAGAATGCTGTGCGTCACGGGAACAGGAATGATCCCAATAAAAAAGTGAAGATCTGGTTTTCATTCAGCACAAAGCACGCGCACCTGATTGTCGAAGATGAGGGCGACGGGTTTAAAGATGTGGACAACTGGAACGATTTCTATGCCAGAAAGATGAAAGCTTTTGAAGAGAAGGATTTTGACACCATGATGGACTACCTCTCCTTCAGAACTGCCGACAGCAATGAAAACGACGGTGGAAACGCCCTCTTTGCGGCGGTGGAATTCTGGAATAAAGGGGTTGTCTTTTCCGAAAGAGGAAATACCGTGGCCGTTAAGAGAGTGTATGAATAAAGCTTCCTAGAGAGTTATCTCTTCCGCTTCGTCCGGATGGGGATAGCGGATCAGCAGGAATGTCATATCATCATGATAGGGCGTATCCTGCCGGAAGGTTTCAAAGTCCAGCAGAACCGCATCCCTGATCTCTTCCAGTGAACAGTCCCTGTGGGATTTTACCAGATCCTGAAGCTGTTTCATTTCATAGCATCGGCCCGAGGCGTCTTTCTGCTCCACCAGTCCGTCTGTTATGGTCATTATAATATCGTTGTATTCCAGTTTGAGGGCTCCCGCTTTGGGTTCCAGGTCTTCGGTAACTCCCACAGGAAGGTTGTCCATATCTGAAGCGGTTTTGTTGGATTTGCCGTCCCGGATCAGGGAGAGATAGGAGTGGCCCATATCCAGTATGATTACCCGCCCTGTTATTTCATTGAACTGCATGAATACACCTGTTAGAAACCGGTCGCCCTTGAAGGTTTCAAAAATGATCCTGTTCAGATCCCTGACAAAGGTTTTCAGACCCTTCCGGAAGTCATAGGTCTGGGCAATCCCATAGAGCATGGCTGTTACGATCGATGCCGCCACACCTTTGCCGGATACATCGCAGAGCATGATAATCCAGTCGTTTTCAGTGATTTTCTTTGTCAGGTAAAAGTCTCCCCCCACGCCCTGAGCGGGGGTGAAACTGGTGGCGACCTCCATTCCGAAAGCCATGATGTTATGCCGGCTTTTCACCATCCGGTTCTGTACTTTCCGGGCTAGCTGGAGGTCTTTCCGGCTTTGATCGGATAGGTGGATCAGCAGATCTCTGGTGGAGAACACTCCCGTAAATCCGCCGTTTTTATCCAGAACGGTGTAATAGCTCTCTTTCTGGAGTTTCATTTCACCTTTCAGCTCTTCACTCACCGTTAAAAGGGGTGTTTTCAGTTCGAATTCACTGGGAGTTACGGTGACTTTACTGACAGGCTTTTTTTTCAGAACATCCAGGCCGAAGGGGCGGCTCACAAGTTTCATCAGTTCCTTTCGGATAATGATTCCCTTATAGGTCCTGTTGTCATCAGAGACGACACCTACAGCGTTGATTTCCGTTCCTTGATCATTGAAAAAATTTACCAGTTCCTGAATGGGCAGGTCCTCTCTGATGTAAGATCTGCTGGATATGAGCCGGCAGACAGAATAGCCTGAGTCCATTATTTCCTGAGGGACGTGGGATATAATGCTGTTTTCGGTCATATTCATTCTGGTTTCCTTTTTAACTGGGATAGTGCCGGAAAGGCTTTTCCCCATTCTATTCAGGAATTGTGAGATTTTTATTAAAAAAGGAAAACAGATTGAAACCGGGGGGACTAAGTATATAACAATCTCAGGTATTCCATCTTTGTAAACCCCCGGAGGAGCTGGTCTCCCGGCTCCCGGGAGAAAGAAAAATCCCCGGTATCTTTTGCATTCTGAAACGACTCGAGTATTGCCAGAAAAGCCCTGTTGTATGCGTCAAATCCGTATCCCCGGAATACCGCCTCTCTGTGGGATTCTCCGGGGCTGCCATTCAGATGGGAAACCTTTTCGATAAGTGGGGAATTGAGTTCCTGCAGTTCTTTTCTGTATCCTTTGTCCTCTTTGACCGCCTGCAGGGTGGAGTACTGATCCAGTACAGAGAGGTAGGAAAAATCGATCCCCTCATCCTCCAGGGATTTGTCCAGTTCTTTCGTCAGCTTCTCTTTCAGTGCTGCCGACGGCCCTGAGAGGAGTGTGTCAAACTGTTTGATATACTCTTCTCTTACTCTTTTCTTCAGCTGTTTTCTTCCGGGGACTTTTACTTCCCGGTAAAACAGGGCAGGATAGGATTCAAAGAGGGGAAGAAACCCTCCCATAATATCCAGATACCGGGCGATAAGGGGTTTTTTCCACAGGATCGCATTAAGGTACATATAACCAAACCCTTCCTGCACGGAGGATGAGAAAATGCTGTCCGCATGGCGGATCATTCCTTTATAAGTGATTCCCGAATCCTCCGGGAGCAGTCCAGTGCCCCAGAAACCGGGTATCAGTCCTTCCGAATAGGCCCGTTCCACTGTTTCGGAGTAACTCTTCTCCTGTTCGGATACTCCCGGAAGGGTGACAATCAGGTTGACCGGACGGTCTGAAAGATTGGCGATCAATCCTCCCTCCAGAATATTTTTCCGGCGGATCGTTCTTACAGGATAAAGCCAGATTTCCCCGTCAGGATAGAATACCCCATGCTCGGGAGAATACCGGGAGAGGGTCTCCATCAGGATTGTGCGTTCTTCCCGGGGAGGTTCGGGTTCCGTTTCCGACTCCGGAAGGGGATTTTCAAGAAGATGGACCTGTTCTTCCTTCAATCCTGCATGGATGAGAAGATCATAGTCCCTTTTATTAATGACGCAGTAGCGTACTGAGCTGGAAGAGGAATAAAGGCTTCCGGGAATATGTTCCTTCAGGCGTTTGAGGTTTTCATACCGGCCGCATTCAGGGAAATCATGGATCTGAAACAGGATTTTCTGCTTTTTTGACTCTCCAATGGCAAGCAGAGCTTGAGTCAGAGCCCAGTTCTTTCCCAGATGATAGTTATGTACCAGCCAGACAGACTCATCCGAGCCAAACTGCTTGAGAAGAAGTTCGGCGGTTTTTTCAGAGTCTGCTCCGGGTTCATCCTTTTTCAGGTAGTCCAGCCAGGGAAAAACCCTGATCTCGGTTTCCCTCTTCAGTTCTTTCAGGATCTTTTCGAGGGCTGTCAGGTTTTCCTCTCTTCCGCAGGCAATGGTTATCTTCCGGATGACCGGGTTTTCGGCAAATGCCTGCAGAGAAAGGCGAATCACATCTGTTACCCCTCCGGGAAGCAGATGGTAGTGAAAAATAACAAGGTCCAGCTGATGATTCATAACAAGTTCTCCCTTAGCTTAAATAATAGAAAAAAACAGAAGGGAATCGCAAGGTCGACTTTCCAGAATGAGATTCTCCCATTGTATTGATAAACCCCGGGACATGAAATATATTTTTAGTTGTTAGACCTCTATTGGTTGAGAAAAAGAGCAGGGACTATTATGAAAAAATCAATTTTACCTTTATTCCTTATATTTCTGGTGTTTACAGCGTGCGGTCCAAAATCCGTTACACCGGTACAGCCGCCTGAAGCTCCCGCCAGTGCAGCTCAGGAGCCGGCGGAACCCGTACCCGGTACACCCGCCCCGGTGAATGTCAAAACCCTCACGGAAGGTCTGGTGGTTTTTACTTCGGGAGATGTTTTTGTCACCAGGGACGGGGAGGAAGAGTTCCTGGATATTGGAGACCAGCTTTTTCAGGGTGATATTGTGGGCACCGGTCCCGATTCCTATTGTGAGATTCAGCTGGGAGAAATTGCAGTTGTCCGCATGGAATCGGATTCTCTGATCTCCATGAGCTCTCTGTTTTCATCGGAAAACGGCAGCAGAATGGGGGTGGATCTGGAAGAAGGGCAGGTCCTCTGTAAAGTTAAAAAACTCCTTGAGGATGACAGTTTCAAAGTCAAGGCAGGAACGGTTGTGTGCGGTGTGAGAGGAACCGAGTTCGGTGTTTCCTCCAGAGGGGATGAACAGGTTCTGCTGGCTGTAAAAGAAGGCGCTGTCGCTGTAACTCCGGCATCTCTGGAAAAAGTGGCCGAGCTGGCGGATCAGGAGGAGTCTCTCAAAGGAGTGGCAGTAAAAATCCAGGAAGCCTCTTTGGTGGTGGGAGCCGCCGAGGAAGTGGAAATCCAGAAGGAAACCTTTCAGAATCTGGAGGAGATCGCCCCTGTTATTGAGCAGGTTGTGCAGAAGATAGAAGAGAAGAAAGTCGCCCTGGAACGGGGTGAAAATATGGCAGGTACAGATGAAGCTGACCCGGACAGTGTGGATCAGGCAATCGCGGCCATTGAAAAAGAAGTGACTCAAAAGGTGGAGGAGATTCTCTCTGTTATTGAAAAGAAGCCCGAAATCGTTGCTCCGGCGGTTCTGGAAAAGAAGGTGATATCCGAAGAGTCAAGGAAGGTTCTGGAAACCACTGATGAAATGGAACTTATAAGCTATACGGCCCCTGCAGCAGCTCAGGAAGCCGGGACAGATAAGGCAGCTTCCCAGCCGGCACCGGTAATGCCCTCCCTCTATAAGGTCGTTGTCAGGGTAGAGCCTGAGAATGCGGAAATTCTCAGCTCCGGAAGAGTTCTTGCTCGGGGAAAATTCAGCAAACTCCATCCCGAGGGGAAAAAACTCTCCTATGAGTTCCGTCTTGAAGGGTATAAACCTCAAACCCTGGATCTTACCGTGGATGAAAATACTCAGGATGAGTATCTGATAAAACTGGAACCTCAGGAGGAACAGAACACCTCTCTGCCTATGGAAGCTCCATCAGAAGAGACACCGGTAACGGAGGCAACTCAGGATGTTGTTACTTCCACTGTCAGCCTTTCACTGGTTGTTCAGCCTGCTGATGCTTCTATTTCAATCAACGGGACTCCTGTAGGAACCGGTCGCTGGGATTCGGAAGCCCGGGTCGGTGATGTTATGAAAGTGAATGTCCAGAGAAACGGTTATGCTCCTGCCACATTGAACCTGACGGTTCCCGCAGAGGGGCTCAACCGGACGGTTTCTCTGGAACCCAGGCCCCTGGAGGTGACATCAGATCTTTCATCCGCCAGCCTGGTAGCTTCCCTGACCGGAGATCCCTCTCTGATGATAGGAGCGGACTCTGCAGGTAAACTGACCGCATTCAACAGGGATGGTAAAGTCCTTTGGCAGTATCAGTCAGGAAACTCCCCCAATGCCAACTCTTCGGCAGTTCTGCACAATGGAAAGGTCTACTTCTCGGGCGGAACGGAACTGGTCGTGCTTAACAGCTCAGACGGAAGCCTTGTTGCCCGTATTCCTCTGGAGGAATCCCGCTCCCATATCTACGGACGTCAGGTTATGCCTCTGGGAGAGAAGGTTGTCTATCCGGCCAATGACGAACTGATTGTTATGGACGGGAATGGGAAGGATGAAAGCTCCTACGGGATCCCCGAAGGATCGAGTATGTCTTCCTCTCTGTGGAAAGGGAAAATCCTGATAGCCGATAAAAAAGGTTCCCTTCTTGTCATGGATCCTGAAAACGGAGCGATTGTCTCATCTGTGTCTACCGGTTCTCTGCAGGCTGTGGCGCAGAGTCCTGCCGTACAGGGTGACCGAGCCGTGTTTGCCAGCCGGAAAGGCGTTGTATCGGCCATCGACCTGGCGGGAGAATCTGTTCTCTGGGAGAGAAATCTCGACAGAACTGTTTTTGCCAATATTGTAGCAGCTCCCGAAGGCTGCTATGTGTACACCACCAAACGAGAGGTTTATGCTCTCTCCTGGGATACGGGAGAAGACCTCTTTGCTCCTCTTCAGGATATCAGCGCTGCTCCTGGCTATGCTGAAGGCATGCTCTATGTGACAACCCGGGGAGGGCAGATGCAGATGCTCAATGCTCTGACAGGTTCTCTGGAGGGGGCTATGGAGCTGAATGATGCTTTTACAGCCAAACCCATCATCCGGGACGGGATTATTTTCGGAGTGGGCAGCAATGGGAAATTTTACAGAATAAATACTGCGGGAATTGAATGAATTATCAAATCCGGAGCGTCAGCTCCGGATTTGATAATTCAGGTTTTTTCAGACAGATTCCCGGTTTTTCTGGGAGTACCGGTTTTTCAGAACATAATCTGCCGGTCTGTTGTAAACAACACTGTCTGCCGGAATTGAGGAGGTAATCCAGACGTTTCCGCCTATGACGGAGTTTGCTCCCACTACGGTATTGCCTCCCAGTATGGTGGCTCCTGCATAGATGGTCACGTTGTCTTCCAGGGTGGGGTGGCGCTTTTTGTTGGCATCCTCCTTGTTTACGCTGAGGGCTCCCAGTGTTACTCCCTGGTAGATTTTCACGTTCTTGCCGATCACAGTGGTTTCTCCGATAACAACCCCGGTTCCGTGGTCGATAAAGAAAGAGTCTCCAATGGACGCTCCCGGATGGATGTCCACTCCTGTTTTCCGGTGAATGCTTTCATTCATCATCCGGGGGATCAGGGGAACATCCAGTTTAAAGAGTTCGTGTGCCAGCCGGTGGACCGTAATGGCTTCCAGGCCGGGGTAGGAGAGGATGACCTCTTCCCTGGAACGGGCCGCCGGGTCGCCTTTGAGAGCCGCATTCACATCCATAAGGGTTTTTTCCCGAATGGAAGGGAGTTTTTCCAGAAAAGTAAATGTCAGCTCCCGGGCTTCCTCGCCGCACTCTCCTTCGTCTATGTTTTCCTGTTCTCTGCAGCGGAACTCTATGCTTTTCCGGACTTCCACCATAAGCCTACCACCTACGTTGAGGAGTTTTTCACCCAGGTTGAAAGCGATGTTCTCATCGTTTACCTGTTCATTCTCCTGGTATCCGGGAAAGATGATCGATTCCAGAGTGGTTATAATGTCCAGGATGCTCTGCCGGGAGGGAAGGATCGGGCCGCCCAGATGGTTAATCCCCTCCTTGGCCCTGTAGGTCTTCATGATTTGAGATGCTATTTTGTCTATCCTGTTGATCATACTTTTATAATCCTCCGTTTTGCTATAGGTGAATGAATCGTTCTTTTTATTGTGCCCAGCCATTTCACAGCGGCATCTTCTCCCGACCGGATTATCTTTTCGGCATCTCCGAAATCAAAGCTGGAGGATCCGGGAGTCTGGAAGTGCAGGGTCAGATGGGCCTTATCGTTTCTGTTTCTCCTCTGGGTCTGGCAGGAGGTAATAAAACTCCTGAAGATGACAGCCAGAGCGTTATCCAGCTCGGATGAAGGTATCCTGTGGTAGTGTCCCACATTGACTCCGATTACCCTGCGGCAGCCGAATTGCCTGGCAATCCAGACGGGGTAGTTGTTCAGTACCGATCCGTCGCAGAGAAGCTCTTCCTCCCGATCGAAAGGTTCAAAAAAACCGGGGTATGCCATGGACGCATAAACGCCGTCTGCCAGGGGACCGTCATTAATCATTATCTCCATACCCGAGAGGAGATCCACAGCATTGCAGAAAAACGGAATTTCCGTATCCTGAAAGGATTTGCCCTGAAAAACTTCATCCAGGTGTTTTCTGACCCGTATTCCGCTTATAAGACCCCTCTTGGCCAGCATATTCCCAAAGGCTTCCTGGGCCTGGAGAAACCGTGTAAACACATTCCCGAAAGGAATCTTATAGGTAATCCCCTCCAGAAAATCGGAGATTTCAAATTCCAGTGCAATCTTTGTTATTTCCTCACTGCTTTTTCCGGAAGCCCAGAGGGCACCGATAATTGCTCCCATGGAGGTTCCGACAATGGCGCAGGGTATGATATTTTCCCTTTCCAGGACTCTTATGACTCCCAGGTGGGCCAGCCCCAATGCGCCTCCGCCAGATAAAACCAGCGCCCATTTCATGTGTTAAACATAGAATTCGGTTTATCAAAAGTCAAGGTTCCGCTAAGATGGGCACATGGCAGAGAGAGAGTGGATAACCATATGGAAAAACAGCCTCAGAAACCGGCATGATCTGGAAAAAAAACTGGATCTCCGTCGGGAGGAGTGCGGCTGGTTTGATAAACAGGAATCCGGGCTGTCTCTTTTGGTTAACCCCTATTTTCTGGAACTGGCAAAAACCTCCTCAGCCCTCCGTTCCCAGTGTATTCCCACGGAAAAGGAACTCTTTAAAACTCTTGAGGAAACCGAAGATCCTCTGACGGAAGCTCCCTACTCTCCCGTTCCCAGGATGGTTCACCGCTATCCCGGGAGGGTGGCCGTTCTTGTCACAGACCAGTGCGCTCTGCACTGCCGGCACTGTTTTCGCAGGTCTTTTACAGGGCGAGGGCATGCTCGGCTGACAGATGAAGAGATCCGTCCCATGACAGCGTATCTGAAAGAGCATCCCCAGGTTCGGGAGGTTCTTCTCACCGGAGGGGATCCTCTGACTCTGGATAACGGGCGGCTCCTGAATGTGATCGATCAGTTCCGGTCAGTCTCTTCCCGCCTGGTTCTGCGACTGGCCACCAGGATTCCATCCGTACTCCCCCAGAGGGTGGATGCCCGATTGTGCCGGGAGCTGAGTCGGAGAGGACCTCTGTGGGTGATCACCCAGTTCAACCATCCCGATGAACTGACAGAGGAATCCCGCCGGGCTCTGGGAATGTTGAAAAATGCCGGATTGCCGGTCATGAGTCAGACTGTTCTCCTGAAAGGGATCAACGATGATGCGGACACTCTTGCACAACTATTTGAGAATCTTCTTGTAGAAGGGGTAAAACCCTACTACCTTTTTCAGGGGGATCTGGCTGTCGGAACCTCCCATTTCAGAACCACACTGGAGACTGGATGGCAGATCATGTCTCAGCTTCGGCAGCGCCTGTCTGGGCTGGCTATGCCGGTTTATGCGGTGGATCTGCCCGGAGGGGGAGGGAAAATCCCCCTGAGCGAGTCTCTACTGGTTGAAAAAAACAAAAAAGGATATGTCTTCCGGAATCCTCAGGGAGACCTTTTTGCCTATCCTGATGAAAGGAGCCCGGAATGAGCGGAACTTGGGAAAATGAAAAAATACTCTGGAAGGAAACCGGAAAAAAAACTGTGGTCTACAAAGGACCGATTTTTGAGATTGACCAGGTGGAAAGGATTTCTCCCGAAGGGAATCCCCATCCCTTTGTGGTGTGCCGCACTCCCGACTGGGTGACTGTGATTCCCGAACTGCCCGGAAAAGAGTCATTTCTGATGGTAAGGCAGTTCCGCCATGGATCGGGTACCCTCACCATGGAGTTTCCCGCCGGAGTGGTGGATCCGGGGGAGAAACCGGAAAAGGCGGCGGCAAGGGAGCTTCTGGAGGAAACAGGCTATGAGGCGGATGAACTGCTTCTGATCGGTCAGATCAATCCCAATCCCGCTTTTATGAGCAATACCTCCTGGACCTATCTGGCCCGGGGATTGAAAAAAACATCCTCCCTGGATCTGGATGATTCGGAGTTTCTGACCGGAAAAACCGTAGATTATACCACCCTGGAAAAGGAAATGGGCCGGGGGGAGTATAACAGCGCCATTATGGTGCAGGCCTGGTACTGGTATGGGAGGTTCCGGGAGGAACAGAAAATCTAGTTTTTTTTCTCCAACATTTGCTTTTTTATATGATAATCAGAAGTGTTTTATATCTGCTTGTATAAAAATGTAAGCTATGAAAACTGATATTTAAAGTATATAGAGGGTTCTACTTTTTCTAATAAGAGATTGGAGAACCTGGATAAAACTTCAGAAAGTTGATTCGGGTAATCTTGATATGAGAGCTTTTGGTTCGTCTCTCTTTATCAAAGTAATACGTTACAGTATTTCTGATTATTAGTTTTAAAGTGTTTTAATATAGAATATTAATTTTTTTATTCAGAAGTTTAACCTCAATTGTAAAATATTTCCCTTTACAAGATAACATCATTGTGACTATAATGTGCATACGTATGTATGAATACGTATGCAATATGTAGGAGATAGATATGGGTGAGACGAAAAGGATTCCAGTCGAACAAATCGAGAAATTCATATACGAAATTTATAAGAATGTGGGAATGTCTGATGAGGATGCCGGAATTTGTGCAGAGTGTACAGTAAAAACGAATCTGTGGGGAGTCGATAGTCATGGTGTTCTCAGAACTCCTGCTTATGTCGACCGAATTGTAAAAGGTGCTGTCAAAGTAAAACCATCCATTAGCTGGGTGAAAGGGGAAGATGGACCGATCGCTCTTATGGATGGAGATGCAGGAATGGGCTATGTCGTTGCAGGAAAGGCGATCAATGCAGCCATTTCCAAAGCAAAGAAATATGGTGTGGGTATTGTCGTTGTACGGAACAGTAATCATTTTGGGGCAGCTTCCCTCTTTGCCCGAAAAGCTTCTGATGAAGGACTTTTAGGGCTTGTGACTACTAATGTTATTCCCAATATCGGAATGCCGGGAAACAAAAAACCTGTAACCGGAAATAACCCCATTGCCATGGCTGCTCCCATGGGGAGAGAGTATCCCTTTTCTCTGGACATTTCCATGAGCGCTGTGGCAGGAGGTAAGATTCTGCTCGCTCAGAAAAAGAAGGAGAAGATTCCTACAACCTGGGCAATCGATAAAGAAGGGAAACCTACTGATGATCCTTTTGCTGGTTTTGCCGGAATCCTTTTACCTACTGGTATGCATAAAGGCTTGGGGATGTCCCTTTTTGTGGACATCATCACAGGTGTTATCAGTGGAGGTCCATTTCTTCAGGATATTAAAAGTATGTATAAAAACCCTGATGATCCCAGTGAGACATCTCATCTTTTTGTTGTATTTGACCCTGAATTTTTTCTTGAAAGAGAAGATTTTGATACCCGTATGAAAAAGTGGGTAGAGATGATAAAGAGCACCCCGATGGCAAAAGAGGGTGATGAACAGATTATTCCCGGAGAGATCGAATTCAAATGTGAAACTGAGAGAAGAGAGAATGGTTTACCCATTCCGGACGAGTTGGTTACAGATTTAAATGTTCTAGCGGGAAAACTTGGAATGACCGCAAGACTCTGAGAGATTTTGCGATCCCATAGATAATACTTTCTAAAGAGGTTATTGAAATGAAAACACAGACAAAATTCAAACTGGACAAAAGAGATTCCGTATGGTTTCATGAGAACAGCGCTCAGGTCGTCGCTAAGTATGCCAAGGAAGTTTGCGATGTTGCAATTCTTCCCATCGGGGCTATTGAGCAGCATGCAATCCATGCTCCCTGCGGGATGGATACTTTTAATGCCATTGGGATAGCTGAGAAAATTGCAGCAAAAACAGGTGCTATGTTATTGCCCTGTCCCATGTATGGTTCTCACCCTCACCATCATTGGGGGATGCCTGGAACTATCCCTCTTACATATGAGACACATATCGGTCTTCTTATGGATATTGTCCGTGGAGCTGCAGTAGCAGGTTATAACAAGTTTGTTATTGTATCTGCTCATGGTCAGGTATCTTCAACTATCGTTGCTGTTCATAAGCTGGGAATTGAAGGATTTTTTACCATCAGCTCTACCTGGTATGATTTTTTAAGAGATAATAAGACGGAGCTGGAAGATTTTATGTGGCATGCTGATGAAGCTGAAACATCTGTAGGTCTCTATCTTTATCCCCAGTGGATTAATATGGACCTGGTAGAGGATGGTGGTGGATCAGCTCTACTTGATTCTAAATGGAAAATTGCTCCTGGTCAGGCTGCCGGCGCAGGTATGCTTTATCACTTTGAAGGAACTTTCGCGCTTCCGGAAAAGGATGATCTGGAGACCGGGGTTATCGGCAATCCTACCAAAGCTACAAGAGAAAAGGGTGAAGCTGTTATCGAAAAAGTTGTTGGTTTCTACTGTGAGCTGGTGGAAGAGATCAAAGCAAAATATGCTTGTGGTATTAATCCTCTTGGTTTCAGAAATCCGATGGGATATACCAATACTGATAATATTGTGTATGACAAAGATCATGACAGTAAAGGGCAGCTGAAGAAATAATTTGCTACCGCCGATCTCGAGATAGTGAGAATCCCGGTTCGGGGTTGGCGGTTTTGATCTGCATAGTACAGCGAGTACTATTTATCTTTAATGATTGAATATGTTGGTAAATAACTGGTTGAATATTATACTTTTAAGAATGAGGAATAATTAAGCGAATATTTAATAAAGAAACTTCTAGAAAATCTGCATCAGATGAAGAACTGTCGATAGAATATTCTCCAGATGATGTGTCATGTAATCAACGGCTTTGTCTGCCTCATTGTTGAGTATCAATTCACCAAGAATTATATGCTCCTCGGCATTATTTCTTGTCCGATCGCCCAGTGCGGTTACTCCAGAACGTATTCTCGTCCATCTAATATCAATATTGTCTATCAGCTTGGTTATATAGGGCGATTCTGCCATTTCTGCCAGGGTGATATGAAATCTTTCATCCAGATTTTCCCAGGTTCTGCTTAGATCCGGATTGATACCGTCGTGTTTAAAATCAGACTCCAGAAAGTGTCTGATATCATTGATGATCTTTTTTAGTGCTGATTCCTGAAATGGGGTTTTTCTTTCTATAGCCAGGCGAACAATTGTGCAATGGAGACTTATCTTTGCATCGAAGAGATGAATTATCTCTTCAGGACTGATACGTGAAATTGTTTTTTTTCCATTGGTGTTTGTAATAAGCCCCTCCTGTTCAAGAACATTGAGAGCCATTGTAATTGGAGTTCTGCTCACGCCGAGTTCATTCGCCAAATCAGTTTCCGATAAAAGCTGTTCCGGTTTATATACATGTTTCTTTATCTTCAACCGTATAATATCATAGACATTTTTCCAAACTTTTTCTTTTGCCATTATGCCATTTTGCTTACTCATGATTTGATAATATAATAAAAATAATAAAACAGCAAATAATAATTATAATTGGAGGTATTTAAAATTATATATCTAGTTTATAGAATTATATAATGTCTGATATAACAGTATATAACATTTTTTTTCTAACAATATTTCCTTTTAAGTTCATTATATATATGTTAGGATGTTGAATTAACTCAATGTATTCATAATTAAGAAAATAGTAAATATAATTTGACATGTAGAATAAGCTATGTTAATATCAATTTATATCGAGATGCATACGTATTCAAATTTTATTATTTAATGATATTTAAAGGGGGTTGTCCTTGTTTAAGAAGGTTTTCAAGTGGCTGGATGTGAATTTTGAACCTACTGTTATGACAGTGCTTTTCTATTCAATCACTATATTGATTACCCTCCAGGTTATTCTGAGGTTTGTTTTTTCAACCGGATTTTCCTGGGGAGAGGAAGTAGCGCGTTTTTTGTTTGTATGGCTGATGAATTTTGCCATTTCCTATGCAACTAGAAATCAGAGGCATATAAAAATCACATTTTTGATAAATATGTTTGATGAGAAAGTTCGAAAAATCTTTCTTATGATTTCGGATTTGGTATTTCTGATTTTTTCAAGCCTGATATTCTTGGCAGCCATCAGGGTATGTCAATCAGCGATTAAATATGCAGATATGGCTGTAACCATTGAGGTTTCACTGAATATTGTTTATGGCGCTGGGGTTGTTGGGTATCTACTTATTGTGATCAGGCTTATTCAATCCATGATATGGAAGATAAAATACTTCCATGAAACTATTGAGAAATATGAAAATCATGGAGGGAAGTTCAGCCAGGGCAGAATCTTCTTTGATGTGGAATCAAAAGTTTCCGAAATTAGTGCTGTCTGTAATGAAAACAGTAATCATAATGTAGATAAAATGGAGGCAGAATTATGACATTGTTGTTGTTTGGTTCCCTTGTTCTGTTGCTGATGGCCGCTGTGCCTATTGGTATTGCCCTTGGGGCTGCTTCCATGGTGACTATTTTTACGGCAGATCCCATTAGTATCGAATCTTTTACTCAAACTATGATTCAGGGGTTGAACTCATTTCCATTGATGGCTGTTCCACTATTTACTTTTGCCGGGGACATAATGGGGAAGGGGGGGATATCCAAGAGGCTTTTAAATGTTACCGGATTGCTGTTTGGAAGATTTAAAGGTGGCCTGGGCGTCGTATCAATAGCTGCTTGTCTGTTCTTTGCCGCAATTTCCGGGACAGGATCTGCGACTGTTGCAGCAATAGGTCTTCTTATGATTCCTGAAATGGTTCGTAAAGGGTATAATAAAAACTTTTCTGGTGCTCTTGTTGCCACAGCTGGTACAGTTGGAGTTATTATTCCACCTAGCATATGCATGGTTATTTATGCTGTAGCTTCTGGTGTTTCTGTAACTGGTATGTTTATGGCCGGTATTGGTCCCGGGTTACTGGTCGGGCTTGTTCTTTCAATATATACGGTTTTGTATTCAACCAAAAAAGGGTATCAGGGTGAGAAGAAAACCTATTCCTTTAAAGAAGTTATTGCTATCCTTGTAGATGCAATTCCAGCGCTTCTTGTTCCTGTGATTGTTTTAGGTGGGATTTACGGTGGAGTTTTTACGCCTACAGAAGCTGCTGCTGTTGCAGCCGTTTACGGTATAATCGTCAGTGTTTTTGTATACAAAGAAGTAAAGTTTTCAGAACTTCCTTATATTGGTTTCAATTCAGCTTTGCTTTGTGCAGCCGTTCTGGTGATTATTGGTATATCTGCTGGTTTCGGAAGAATCCTTACTATTGCCAATATCCCAACAACTATTGCAAACTTCATACTTGATATAACCACAAGTAAGTTTCTGATTCTGTTGTTTATTAATATTCTGCTGCTAATTGTCGGTACTTTCATGGAGACGAATGCTTCAATTATTATCCTGGTACCCATTCTGTTGCCAGTTGTGACTTCTCTGGGTGTTAATCCAGTTCACTTCGGGGTTATCATGGTGTTAAACCTTGCCATAGGTTTTGTGACTCCACCTTTAGGTGCTAACCTGTTTATGGCTTGTCAGATAAGCGATATCAGTTTTGATAATATCGCTAAATCGATTGTGCCCTGGATACTTGTGATGATCATTGTACTTATGCTGGTAACATACGTTCCAGGTATAACTCTATGGCTTCCAAAGATGATGGGGATCCCAATTTGATATAAAGATTGAATGACTAAATCTGTCGAATAATATTTTATGTGGCAGATCAGGGAAATGTTTTTTTATCTAGGTTGCATACGTATTCAATCTAGTGTAAAATATATTTAGATAAACGGAGGATGTTTATGAAAAGGTTTATGGGAATTGTTATCGCTCTTGTGCTCGTTTGCTCAGTATCGGTGATGGCAGAAGGTCAAAAAGAAGGAAGTGAGAAGATTACTATCAAGCTGGCGCATGATAATAATGTTCAGGCGGAAGGGCATTTGGCGTTTGAAGAATTTAAAAAGATTGTGGAAGCTGAATCGAATGGCCGTATTGAAGTGCAGATTTATCCCGGTGGTCAGTTGGGCAGTGTCCAGGATATGTTTGAGCAGACCAGACGCGGAGACATTCAGATGAGTGTGGGGGCTACAACCCTTTTCACCCAAACCATACCTGAATTTGCTGTTTGGGACTCTTTTTATATGTTTGATGATGCGGATCATGCACACCGGGTTCTGGATGGAAAAGCCGGTATTGAACTGATGAAGCCACTTGAAAGAATGAATCTTGAAGGAATCGGTTATATGGAAATCGGCTTCAGGAACTTTTCCAATAGCAAAAGGCCGATTGTTGAACCTTCTGATGTTGATGGTCTGAAGATCCGGGGGTACAGTCCCATGCAGATTAAAGCTTGGGAAGCTGTAGGGTGTTCTCTTACCAACCTTTCATGGTCTGAGGTTTTTACGTCCTTGCAGCAAAACCTTATTGATGGTCAGGAATGTGCTACTTCCAGTTTCTATAATGCAAAATTTTATGAAGCTCAGCCCTATTGGTCGCTGACTAGACATATTTACACCAATTGGCTTTGGTATGCTAACAAGGATTTTATGGAAAGCCTTTCAGATGCAGACAGAGCCATGATTGAATCAGCGGCTAAAAAAGCTATTGCTTATGACCGTGAGCTTGTTAAAAAGGCGGAAGATGCAACATTGGCAATGCTTCCTGAAAACGGCGTTGCTGTAAATGAAGTTCCCCTTGAGACAAGGCTTGCCATGGGTAAAAAGATGAATGGAGCTGTTGAAGCGGAAATTATCGCTAAATGCGGTGTGAAAATCTATGATATGGTTCAGGCGGAAATTAAAGCAGAGCGACAGTAGTTTCTAAATGTTAGGGGAGCCGTTCGGTTAATGAACGGACGGCTCCTATTTTAATCTTTTGAGTTTATGTAATCATCACAAGTACTACTGGAAAAAAAAGGTGAATACTTTTATTATCTTGACAAAATGGAAATAAACAAAGATGAAGGAATGTCTTGGATGATCAAAAAAGGCGAGATTTTAAATGTGAAACAGAAAAAAAAGCGGATCTCTTCGGTTGATGTTGCCAGGGAAGCTGGTGTTTCACAGTCAACAGTATCCAGGGTTTTTAATAATTCCAAAGGTGTCAATGTCTCTCCTGAAACAGTTCAGAAAATTATGGCTGCAGCTGAAAAATTGAATTATAAGCCAAGCATTCTCGCGCAGGGACTGAAACAGAGATCTACCAACATTATTGGTATTGTCTGCCATAATTTTCAAAGCCCCTTTCATACTCATTCCCTCAACTGCTTTTCACGGGAATTGCAAAATCTGGGGTATACTACATTATTGTTGAATCTTTCTTCTGATGCACTTCTTGATGATGTTTTGCTGCGGGCTCTTGAGTATCAGGTCGATGGTATTATTCTGACATCCGTATTCCTTACTTCCCACCTGGCTGAGGACTGCCGTGATTACAACACGGCTGTTATTCAATACAACAGATATTCTGAAGAACATAAAGTGGATTCTGTTTGTCTGGATAATAGAAAAGCAGGCAGGGATGTTGCTGATTATCTGTATAAGACCGGGCATCGTAAAATTTCTTTTCTTGCCGGGACTCCCTCATCATCAACAAACCGTGACAGGAGAGAGGGGCTCATTGAAGGATTGAGAGATTACGGTTTGTCTATTTTTTCTGAATCCATAGGTGATTTTTCCTATGAATCCGGTCTAAAAGCAGCGGATGATTTTTTAGGGAGCAGTAATAAGGATAGACCTGATTCTGTCTTCTGTTCTACAGATCTGGCAGCTGCCGGTTTCATCGACAATGCGAGGGATAGATACGGTATTCGAATTCCTGAAGATATTTCAGTTATTGGGTTCGATGATTCTCCTCTTGCATCTTGGCCCAGGTATGGCTTGACGACAATTGCCCAACCGATTGATTTCATGGTGAAAGAGACAATAGATATTTTGCTGAAATCGATAAAGTTTGAAAATGAGGAATTTCAGCATAAGCTCATACATGGTCCAATGATAAAACGATCAACTGTTGCTGACAGGAATGAATAGTTTGAATTTCTTTTTTATGTTTTGAAGAGTTTTTTTTATTTAAAAATGCATACGTATTCAGAATGAGAGCCTTTTAAGGCATAATTATCCGTTTATTCGGACATAAATAAATATTGATTTGAAATAGGAGAAAAGAAAATGAAGAAAGGTTATTTTCACAGAGTTACAGCTCAGACTCCCACCAGGTTCTGGATAAATAATGTGACAAGAGAAGAAGCTGACATGGCTCTTGAGGCTGGGGCAGTTGGTTGTACCCAAAATCCTTCTTATGTTTACAAAATGCTGGTAGATGAGAAGGAGAAAGGTTTTGCTTTTGAAAAGCTCGATGCGATTCTTAGGGATTACGATGACAACGATATGGCTCAGGAAGCTCTGCAGAAAGAGCTTGTCGGAAATGTCGCCAAACACTTTTTACCTCTTTATGAAAAAACTCAGGGGCGAGCAGGATTTGTAAGTGTACAGGGGAATCCTTTCAGGGAAGACACAGAAAACATTATACGCAATGCCCGTTTCAACAGGGAAGCAGGTCCCAATATCATGGCAAAAGTTCCGGCGACAGAGGATGGATTGAAGGCTATCGAGGTTCTTCTTGAAGAAGGAACTCCCATCAATGCAACAGAGGTCTTTGGTATTCGTCAGGTAATGGATGTTTGTGATGTTTATGAGAGAGTTGCATCCAGAGTAAAGGATATGCCCGTTGTCTATTTTTCTCACATCACCGGTATCTATGATGAATATCTGCAGAAATATGTTGAAAAAAATAATATAGATATCAGCCCGGATGTTCTGTGGCAGGCTGGGATGATTGTTGCTAAGAAAGCTCATCGTCTTGTTAAAGAGCGGAACTGCAATGTTGGTTTCATTGGCGGAGGAGCCAGGGGAATGCATCATTTTACAGAAATGGTGGGTGCTGACTGCTGCATTACAATCAATTGGAGAGGAACCGCAGATCAGCTCATTGAGCAAAATGCTCCTGTTGTTGATCGTTTTCATGCCCCCGTACCTGAGTCCGTGCTGGATGAACTCCTTGAAAAAGTGGATGACTTTAAAAGGGGCTGGTATGTTAATGGTTTGAATCCTTCAGAATACGAAGACTTCGGACCTGTAGAGCTTTTCAGGAACTCTTTTGAGAGTGCCTGGAGCAAAGCCCGCGACCTGATTCGGGAAAGAAGATCCTAAAGAATGGAAAGGGCTGTTTTCTGAGCAGCCCTGCCGGAGCTTACTATGGAAAAAATAAAATATATAAGAAAAGCCTTAGAGTGGGTGAGTTTTGATAGCAGGATGGAGCGACTTGTTGGAAATGGAGCGGCACTGGAAACAATTGCGGTAGGTTTTCGCTTTCTGGAAGGTCCTGTTTGGCTTGACAGTCAGAAACGTCTCTACTTCAGTGATATCCCGGGGAACGGGATCTACACATGGGATGAAAGGAGCGGAGTGACTCTTTTTAAACCAAATAGCTATCTGGCAAACGGTAATACTTTGCTGGAAGATCGGTATTTGCTAACCTGTGAACATGGTACAAGCCGTGTCACAAAAACGGACCTTACCGATTTGACCTATACAGTTCTGGCAGACCGCTATGAAGGTAAAGAATTGAACAGTCCCAATGACATAATCGCTGATAAAGATGGGAATATTTATTTTACCGATCCTGAAGCGGGACGGGCTCCCCGTGTGGGTATTCCCCGTCCCAGACAACTGGACTTTCAGGGAGTCTATAGAATTGATAGACGAACGGCTGCTGTTTCTCTGGTAGAAAAAAATATGACTTTCCCGAATGGTTTATGTTTTTCTCCCGATGGGAAAACCCTTTACGTAAATGACAGCAGGGAAGCGCAGATTCTTGCATTTGATTTGGAAGATAAAGGCGGGTTGATTAATAGACGGGTATTTGCCTCATTTCAATATGATGGTCCGGGGGTGCTGGACGGTATGAAATGCAGGTCTGACGGGTATATTTTTTGCACGGGGCCGAAAGGTTTGTATGTTTTGGATTCCACTGGAAATCTGCTGGGTCGTATTTTTACTCCTGAAGTAACAGCGAATTTTACTTTTGGTGAGACTGAAAATGAAATCTATCTGACGGCTACATCTTCGCTTTACAGAATACAGCTGGCGGGATAGTGGACTCCTGAATTGATAGGAGAAAGGAGCTCAAAATGAAATTGAATGATAAAGTTGCGATTATTACAGGTGGAACCAAAGGTATAGGATTGGGGATCGCCAGGGAATTTGTTAAAGAAGGAGCGAAAGTTGTTATTTGTTCCCGGAATGAACAAGATGGTGAAAAGGCCGTTAATGAACTGATAAAGTTAGGCGGAATTGCAAAGTATATTCGCTTGGATGTTTCCAAGCTGGATGAATTGCAGTTTCTGGTGGATGAAACGGTCAGGGAATTCGGCCGAGTCGATATTTATGTGGCTAATGCAGGTGTTAATGATCCGCAGAAGACAAAATATCTTGATATCTCTCTGGAACAGTATGAAAAAATAATGAATATCAATCTCCGGGGCGTTTTCTTTGGTGTTCAGTTTGCAGCAAGGCAGATGGTCAAACAGGGGGAAGGAGGAGCTGTAATCAATGTCTCTTCTGTAAACTCTTATCTTGGGCTGAATTCTCAGATGGTTTATACAACTTCTAAAGGTGGAATTCAGCAGCTGACAAAAGTCCAGGCTATTGACCTGGCTCCCTATGGTATTAAAGTTAATGCCATGGCACCGGGGCCTATTGTTACAGAACTTGCGATGAAAGTCGGTTCGGACGAGCAGTTATACAATACCGTTCTATCGCGTACACCTATGGGAAGATATGGTACGCCAGAGGAATGCGGTAGGCTAGCCGTTTTTCTTGCATGTAGCGATTCTGATTTTATTTTCGGACAATCGATTTTTATAGACGGAGGTAGGGGATTTCAGGCCTTTCCTACACCCGGATTCAAAACTGTTACAGATGAGGATTTTGAGATCCTTCAGAAAATCAAGACTGAGAAATGATGGGTTTTGAAATATTTTATCCCTGAGATGTCGAATAAGTAAGGAGATATATTGAAAATGAAATCAGATAAAGTCAAAGCGGGTTTTATTACGTTTGGTGATCATCGACCTGATATGTGGGAAAAGGTCTTCTCTCATAAAACTATTCCTCTTCATGATAAGGCTTTGAAAATTGTAAAAGAACTTGATCTGGAGCTTGTAGCTGTAGAGAATGTCTGTAGAACCAGAGAACAGATTAACGAGGGAATCGACCATCTTAAAGGTATGGATCTGGATGTACTTATCGCTCATGTCCCTTGCTGGACCAGTCCAAATCTAGTTGTCCATGGGATTCAGAGAATGGGGATCTTTACAGTTCTTCTGGGAAATAAGGATCCGGGGACTCATGGCTGTGTGGGACTCCTTGGAGCCGCTGGCGCTCTTGGGCAGATAGATTTTCCCCACCGATGTATCCGGGAAGACTATGTCTCAGACGTATATGCTGAGAAAGTTCTTCCTCTTATTAAGGCTGTCTCTGTAAAAGAGAAACTTAAAGGATCGGTTCTGGGGCTTTTCGGCGGTAGATCAATTGGTATTGATACAAGTCAGTTTGACCCTATGCAGTGGAAAGCACAATTCGGGATAGACAGTGAGCATATAGACCAGGTGGAGATCGTTCGTCTGGCTGAAGAAATCTCGCAGGAACGAATTGACGCCATGAGAAACTGGATAGAATCCAACACAAAAGAAGTGCGTTACAATGAAGACAAATTGACAAAAAAGAAATTTGATTTTCAGCTGGCCTGCTATCTGGCAACCAAGGATATGGTTAAAGAGTGGGGCATGGATTTTATTGCATTGAAATGCATGCATGAGCTTTCCAATTCTTATGTTCCTCAATGTATGACCCAGGCATTTCTGGCAAATCATGAAGATGCTGAAGGACCAAAAACTCCTACACCTATAGCTTGTGAAGCTGATGCTGATGGAGCCCTTACCCAACAGATTCTCAGAATCCTGTCAGGGGGGAAACCCACATTCTTTGCTGATGTCAGCCATATTGATAATGAAAAGAATATTATGTATTGCGTTAATTGCGGTGCTATCTGTGTCTATTATGCAGGAAGAAGTAAAGACACAGCTGAAAACCTGAAAAATATAGTAATAAATCAGTCAGTTCGCCCTGCTGGCGGAGGTATAACCTATTTTAATGCCTCAACCGGTCCGATGCAATTGGCAAGGCTCTACAGAAAGGGTGGGAAGTATAAAATGGCGATTATACCATGCGAAGCTGTTGAGCCGACCCAGGAAATGCTGGATGAATTTATTGAAGCAAGAGGGCCTCATCAGCTTCCCACCTTATTTGCTAAATGCAATCTGGATATCGAAAAATTTATTAATGAATACGGGTCAAACCATATCTCAGGTGTTGAAGGACTGTATCTGAATGAACTTCTGGAAGTTTGTAACGTACTGGACATAGAAGCTGAAGTTTTCGCGTAATGAGAGGTATAAAGAATGAAAGATAGAAATATAAATACTGTAAAGAAAATTCTGAAAGAAGGGAACCGAGTTTCTGCTGCCTGGCTTCAGGCTGGTAGTCCCATAACGGCAGAAATTCTTGCTGAAGCCGGTTTTGATGTTCTGATGATAGACCTTGAGCATGGTCCCGGGGATATTATGACAACAATACAACAGGTTCAGGCAATGAAGGGGGAGAACGCGGTCCCTTTCTGCCGGGCTCCCTGGAATGATTTTGTTCAGATTAAGAGAATTCTTGATGCGGGAGTATATGGATTGCTGGTTCCCTATGTTAATACGAGAGAAGAAGCTGAGGCAGCGGCAGCTGCGGTGTCCTATCCTACTGATGGTGTCCGGGGCGTGGCAGGAAGTCCCCGGGCTGCCCATTACGGAAACAACGCTATGGAATATCTGAAATCCGCCAATGAAGAAGTTTTTCTTATGACCGCTGTGGAGACTCCTTTAGCAGTTGAGAATCTGGATGAAATCCTTGCTGTTGAGAGATTGGATGGAATCTTTATAGGCCCTATGGATCTGGCTACAAGCATGGGGCATTTCGGGAATCCCAAAGCGGATGAAGTTCAGGCTGCTATAAAAATAATTGAAGAGAAAGTCCTTGCGTCAGGAAAAGTTCTCTCAACGGTTGCCGGTTCCTGGGAGGATGCCAGAATGAAGTATGAAAAAGGTTATAAATTAGTAAATTTCTTTTCTGATACAACTGTTCTTGGTTCTATGGCTCGTGAAAGGGTAAAACTTTTTAACGAATATAATAGATGATTCCTCCTTCCGGAGAGGTTTGTATCCAGCCTCTCCGGTTTTTTCTCTGAATCTACCAAATTTCATGCCGTGGGAAATCTTTCGATCCTTATATTTAAAAAATGAATTAATAGGTTGAGCAGCTTTGTAGAATCCTGAAACTTTAAAAGAGGTGTGATATGCTTCAGGTTCTTTTATTTTATTGTTTTATAGTTGTTCTGGTTAGCTTGAATATTCTGCAGTTCTTTACAAATAAAAAATATCTAAAAGATAATATGAAAATGGAAGAGGAGCTTTTTCATTTTCAAAAAATTGAATCTCTTTTCAGTATATCCAGCGGGGTTGTTCACGATGTAAATAATTTCCTTGTTCCCATTATAAGTTATAGCGAGATTCTGCTTGATTCTTTTGAAAATGGTGATGAAAGAAAGTATTTCCTTGAACAAATATATTATGCTGGTAGAAATACTAAAGAACTGGTAAATCAATTTCTCTTGTGTCTGAAAAACAGAAAAGTTGTTTATCGATCCATCTCTTTGAACAAATCAGTTGAAAAATTTGAATGTATCTTGAGAAACGTATTAAGTGAAAACATAGATTTAAATATTCATCTTTCTCATGGTTTGGATCCCATTTTTGCAGATAGAAACCAGATGTATCAGATTTTAATGAACCTGATAATAAATGCAAAGGATTCTATGCCCAATGGTGGAACGTTATCATTGGAAACAAACCAGCAATATATCAAAATAAAACCGAAAAATCCATTATTAAAAAATATTTCAGAAGATGTTAAAGCAGGCGTATTTAATGTCCTGAAAGTCTCCGATACAGGTTCTGGGATAGAGAAAGAAAATATAAATAAGATTTTTTCTCCTTTTTATTCAACAAAGGGAGAAAAGGGAACAGGTTTGGGACTATCTACAGTTATTAGAATTGTAAAAAATCATAAAGGATTTCTGAATGTAGAAAGTGAACCTGGTAGAGGATCCACTTTTTCAATTTATTTCCCCATCTGTTCAGCAGATCAAAAGATTGAAATAATCAATTGAAAATAATATATCCGGTTTTCCTTATCAAAATGATTCAGGAATTCCCAGCTTGGAATGATAGAAAGTCCTGGTTTTTTTTGCAAATACGGGATATAAAGTAAAAAAGCCCGGGTTCAAATATGAACCCGGGCTTTTTTTCTTCTTTTATTTGAGGATTTTCTGCATCTCCTCCAGAGAAACCTTCCTCTCTTCGAATGAGATAAAAGCTTCCTTTGTATCGGAGTGCCCCGCCTGAGGTCCGGGAATCAGACGGAAACGGTCATCCAGGTTACCTTCAGTAATGACTGAAGCAATCTTCCGCAATGTCTCGGGAGCCCCTTTTGTCACACATTCATCGCACATGCAGACATGAATGTGCTTTTTACCCCCTTTCTTTAGAATCGTCGGCTCTTTTACCTTCCTCTCATTGTTGTAGGTTGTATGAAGCAGCTCTTTGGCCGTTTGGGAATGAATCTCCCCTAGAAGTTCTCGGTATAGGTTTCGCACATCAGGATTATCCTGGCTTTGCCGAATCCGGGCATCCGTATCCTGTTCCATAAGGAAGCTGGATCGTTTGGCCCAATCATCTTTGGTTCTGACATTGGGTGTTCCTGCACCGGAAATACAGCCCCCCGGACAGGCCATGATCTCGATCATATCCAGGCCGGTATCTTCGCCGTTTTTGATTTTTTCCACAATGGGAACAGCATTACCTATGCCGCTTATTATTCCGATCCTGACAGTGGCATCTCCCAGTTTTGCCTCGCTTATCTTCACACCTTCCATCCCCCTGGCTTTATGGTACTCCAGGGGGATGTACTTGTAGGTTTCATCCAGCTTGGAGGCTGCCATTCTGAGGGCTGCCTCGGAAACCCCTCCGGAAACACCGAAGATAATCCCCGCTCCGGTGCTCTGTCGGAAGGGATTGTCGAAATCGGCAGGTTCCACCTGTTCCTTTTTGATCCGCAAGGTGTCTGCCATTTCAAAGAGCTCTATGGTGGTCAGTACCGAGTCCACATCCTGCAGTTCCCCGGTAAACATCTCGGCCCTGTCTGCCTCTTTCTTCTTGGCCAGGCAGGGGACGATGGATACAACATGGAGTTTTTCCCGGTCAATGTCCTTGTAGAACTCTGGGAGATAGCGTTTGACCACGGCTCCCATCATCTGCTGGGGCGACTTGCAGGACGAAAGGTGGGAGATGACTTCGGGATAAGACTTTTCTACGAAATTGATCCAACCGGGACAGCAGGATGTCAGATGAGGAAGGGGAGAACCCTTTTCCAGTCTCTTCAGGAATTCTGTGGTTTCTTCAACAATAGTCAGATCTGCCGCAAAGGCGAAATCAAAGACATAGTCAAATCCGATTTTCTTTAAAAGCCCTGCGATAAAGCCGGATGTTTCTGCCGAAGTGAGACTGTAGCGTTCTGCTACAGTAGCTCGAACAGCCGGAGCAATAAAACCGACAGTTTTGCAATCATCCCCGCAGTTGATGGATCGGAATACCTGGTCGGTGGCCCGAACAAAATCCAGGGCGCCGCATGGACAGACGTTGACACACTGACCGCAGGCAATGCAGTTTGTTTCGGTTAAGGGGGTTCCTGTTTTGGTGGTTACCTTGAACTGCCCGTCTAGGCTGGTCATTGCCAGCACATCCACACCTTCCACATTGGCACAGGCATTGACGCAGGCTCCGCAGCCTATGCATTTATTGTGGTTCCGCCGGATAAAGGGGTGGTCCTCTTCAATGGGAAGGTAGTTGGATATTTTCTGAACTTTCCTGTATTCGATGCCGTAATCAGTAGCGGCTGCCCTGAGAGAGCAGTGCTTTTCCTGGCTGCATCCGCAGGAAAGACATCTCTCCGCCTCGGTCATGGCCTGATCTTTGGTCATGGTGTATTCCACCTCATTGAAAGTTGTTTTCCGTACCTGAATATCTGCATGAGAGAGTATTACCCTGTTTTTTTTAGGACGGTCTGCATATTCGTATTTTGGAAGATCCTCGAATGATTCCATATAACAAGTGTATTCTCCATCTTTCAGATGGGCGTAGCCGTGAGTCACATAGTGGTCAATGGATTCGGCGGCCATCCTGCCGGCATTGATTGCCTGGATAACCGTTGCAGGACCAGTAACACAATCTCCACCAGAAAAGATCCCACTGGCTGAGGTTTCCATGGTTCTGGAATCGATTTCAATGTCTCCCCATTTGTTCAGTTTTACTGGCAGATCGTTCCAAAGGTAGTCTGTATTGGTTTTCTGACCTACAGCTGATATGATCATATCACAGCCCAGTACAGACTCTGATCCCTCCACAGGGACAGGGCGGCGTCTGCCCGACTTATCCGGTTCTCCCAGTTTCATTTTCTGGATTCCCAAGCCGGTAATGCAGTTGTTTTCATCTAACACGATGTTACTGGGAGCAGAGAGGAAGAGCATCTCAATTCCTTCTTCCAGGGCTTCCTCTACTTCGTAGGGTTCGGCAGGCATCTCGTCCCGGGTTCTTCTATAAACCAGGGTTACTTTGGAGGCGCCATTCCTGAGAGCAGTCCGTGCGCAGTCGATTGCTGTGTTTCCACCTCCTACCACTACAACATGGCCTTCATTTCTCTTCTCCCGTCCTTTGGTAACCAGTTCCAGGTAATGAATTCCGGGTCTGACGCCTGCGGCTTTCTCTCCGTCCACCCGCATGGAGCTGGCTTCCCAGGATCCCACAGCCATATAGACTGCGTCAAAATCTTTCTGCAGATCTTCCAGCCTCAGATGCTGCCCCAGGCTTTTTCCGGTTACAATGGCGACACCGGCTTTTTCAATCCTGGCGATCTCGCGGTCCAGTACATCTTCGGGGAGACGGTAGGAGGGGATGCCGTATCTCATCATCCCCCCCGCCTTTTCCTGTCTTTCGAAGAGGGTGACATCGTGACCCTTCAGAGCTGAGTAGTAAGCGGCAGTTAGTCCAGAGGGACCCCCTCCGACGATGGCCAGACGTTTGCCTGTAGATTTCTCTGGTTCGATTGTTGTTTCCTCTTGCTCCAGCAGGTCGGCTACAAAGCGTTTGACCGGATTGATGGCTACAGGGGCATCGATCAGGTTTCTACGGCAGGCAGCTTCACAAGGATGAGGACACACCCGTCCGCAGATGGCGGGGAGGGGATTGTTGTCCAGTATAATATCGTAAGCTGCTTTGAAATTACCAACGGACACCTGTTTGAGGTAGCCCTGAATATCCACACCTGCGGGACAGGTCCGGTGGCAGGGGGCGGTACAGTCGGCCTGATGGTCCTCAAGTAGCTCCTTTAGACGGAATCTCCGGAAATTCTCCAGCTCGTTGCTTTTTGTAAAAACTTTCAGGCCATCTTTGCAGAGAGTTATTCCCGGATGAACCAGGGTGCCGTCCTCAAGCTCGACCATGCTGAGGCCGCTTTTATCTTTCCAGTCGCGGAATTTGGGATCGAATCCCAGCAGGGGAAGAGGTATATTCCTATCCAGAAGTACCTGGAGAATGGTCTGATTCTGATATGCTGTGTAAGGCTTATGATCTACAGTAATTGTAATATTACCGCTCTGAGGTGTAGAACTGTACATGAGAATCTCCTTTTAAATATCTATCATTTATGAAATGTCATTTATGTTCTGATCAGTTTATTTTGTAATCATCAGCAGCTTTGAACATGGCCATCAGGTTTTCCAAAGGTACCTGATTTACGGATCCTCCGGCAGATAAAACAAATTTGTTGTTTCCATTGAATGATTTTAATACTTCAATGCATTGGTCGTAAGTTTCTTCTGCTGTCCATCTTTGAAGATCAAGAGGACTCAGGCCTCCGATAAGAGTCACTTTGCCTTTTGTCAGTTCAAGAGCATCCTGGGGAGTTATATCAGGATGATATTGCCACACAACCATACCTGAATCACCAATGGCTGGTGCTACGTGTCTGGCTGTTGAGTCATTATGGAGCCACCATTGAGTGTTTGGAAATTCCTCCTGCAGCTTCGTATAACCAGGAAGGATGAATTCTCTATAGACTGGTTCACTAAGAAAAGCTGAAAGATCATCTCCTACAAGAACATGTTTCAGCGATCCCAGGATCTTTTCCTGAGCTCTGAGAAACCTTATCTGTGTTTCAATCACTACTTCAAGAATTTTTTTCACAAGATCAGGTTCAACAAGGGTGTCCGCGCAAAAGTCGCTGATTCCTCTTATGTTGGCTCCTGTCGTATATGCTCCCATAATCGGGTGGGGATTGATATTGTAGTTTGCCGGGCAATGGTCCACCATATATTGAAGAGTTGTGAGGGCCTGGCCCATGTAATTATCGCCATAAGGATCGGCCGGTTCCAACCAGGCGAGTTCATCTGCTGTGGTGGCTGCAGCAATTCTGGGATTGGGGTGAACAGATATGAATCCGCTATCGTCAAATTCAACTTTCCCCCCTAGGCCGCTGGCTACTGCCACAGAACCTACATCAGGTATAGGATTCCCAATCTGATCCAATTGATCCAGTGTATCAATTTCCGCCTGTAGTGTAACTTCCGGTTTGTGAAAAAAGTCATCAAGATCAACACCGGTAACGGACTGAAAAAAGGGATATGTGTAGTAATGGAATACGGCATGTGCATCGGATTTTTCGCCAGCAATGCTCTCCTTTAGACGGCGAAAATTCTTTTCTCTTAAATCTGTCATAAAATCCTCTCTTTATTAGCAAATACATACGTATGCATTGTGACGTAAAAAAAATCTCCAGACATACTCAATTCCTGAGTAGTCGTAGGGAGAAATGTTTTATCAAGATGAATACGTATGCATCATAATATCACATGGTTATTATCCCGTCAAGTTTTTTATTCTATGCTACTTTAACCAACCGTTAACCCAAATGATTAACCACTTTGTATGATTGTAAAAAGTGGTTAATTCCAAACATAGACTGTTTATTTTGTTATGATATCTACCGGTACATTAAAAATTTTTGCCACTTTCAGAATCTTGTCGATATGCCTGCCCGACGCAGCTGCAAAGTGGTGTGTCGGGCCAGCTTCACTCCAACGATTGACAAAATCCCTTGCTCCGCAAGTGAAACGGGTTCTCATATTCGTATCACCAAAGGACAGGATATCCCCATCTTCATTAATACCTTCTGCCGTAATAAATTTGAAATAACCGTCTCCGTCCTGGGTAATGGCAAGATAAGTAACAGGTCCTACATGCGGATAGAACTGTGTCAGGTAACCTCCGCCGCTCTTACCATGGAATACTTCAACAATCTTCATGGTTGGTTTTCTGGCGGAAATATCTGCATCACCGGAACCACTGTGCCCTATAATTGCAATATCCTCATTGAAATCTATCGAATACATTTCAGCGAGCTGACCTGTACCGGAGATGGTTTTTAAGATACTCATTGCCATGGCAACCTTCATATCTCCTTCTACTGCGCAGGCGACACCCTGTTTAATCAGCATGGAAAAAGCAGGAATCAGCATGCTGTCAAGTACTCCGGCCTGACCTTTCGCAAAGCCGTCATAGTGTGAAGCAATCAATCCCAGACGTTCCTCTTCACACCACTGTTCAAAAGCAACGACATACTTCGCCATATCCCATATTTTTTCAACGGTTCCCCCACCTTCTATGTCAAAGGTGTCAAGAATGTCCTGTGCTTTTAAACGAATTGTTTCTTCATCTGTAATTCCTTCGGCTATAACCCACATTTTTTCCCAGTCAAACTGTTTGGTATATAGATCCATTCTTCTGTAGAGATTTGATTCATCAATATATAAATCCATCATTCCTGGATACGGTCTTCCAATCTGTGCGATGTTTGTATCACGGAATCTTCGTCTTGTCTGAGCCGCAAGACACCATTCCTCAATTTCCTTTTGGACAATAGGGTCCCCGCCTTCCACTACACCTGTAATGACAGCATGCCTCTTGCCATATCTCTCCAGGTCTGCCACCATTTCTCCGACGGCACCGCAGGCATAACCTTCACCAAGCCATGTAGCGATATCCGTATGCTTATAGTCGAGTGCTTTCAGCTTCTGTATATTCACCAGAACAACCGGGACATCCAGATCTTTTATGGCTGGAAGCATATTGTATGATGTGGCATATGTGAGCAGTTGCAGTATTATCAGATCTACATCTGCACTGCGGAATAAATCTCCGGCCGCCTGAGAGTGTTCTTTTGTCGTAACAAGCCCCCCGTCGATGATTTCAACATTTCCTGGTAATGTTTTTTTGAAAGATTCATACTGAGCCTTGAACTCCGGTACAAGCTGTGGAAATTGCGGCAGGTATGCGCCCAGGGCAATTGAAAAAGTACCTATTCTTGCTTTTGTTTTAACTAACATAAAATTTCTCTCCTATGATTATCTAAAGTACTAATATGTATATGATTAACCTTATTATGGGGCAGGGTTCGACTTACATACTCATTTTAATAATCATGTTTGATACGTATAAGAATACGTATGCATAATATACAATATTTTTATTTATTGAGCAATGAAAAATTGAATATAATCAGCAATTCCTAATGAACACTCAAGTTTTGAAATTGAAACAAGGCAGATTAAAACTCACTTAAGAACAAGTACCCCCTCCCTACCTGATAAGGGTGTTCATCCTGGATTTGTACAAATGGGAGTATCTGCATCGATTTTTTAGTTCCCGGACTTTTTTGTCTGAATTCGAAACTGAATCGGCTGTGTGTGGAATTTCTTCTTAAAGCATTTTGAGAAATAACTTCCGTTTTCAATTCCGACTTTTTCAGCTACCTCCTGTACCGTCAGATTGGTTGAGATCAGAATGACAGAGGCTTTGTCCAGGCGGTAATTTATCAGGTAGGAATTCAGACTGTCTCCCACCTCCTTTTTAAAAAGACGGGAAAAATAATCAGGGCTCAGGTTGATATATTCAGCAATTTCCTGAGTATTGGTTATTGTTCTGAAATTTGCTTCGATGTATTCCAGAGCTTTTTCAACGGGAGGTGAATAGTCCATTCTGTCAATAAGATCCGAACCGTTTTCAAATGCCATGAGAACCCAATCAGCCAGTTGTTCAAATTTCTCGAATCTGCTTATTCCGGACCTAATGGAATTCAGAGTTTTTGTAATGTTTTTGGATTTCAGATTATTGTATATAATGTAGGTATCCATTAGTGCCAGGTAAAAGTCTATAATACGTTCTGTTTCCGTAGGACGGGTTTTGCGGAATAGGGTATTGATATCATTGAGAATTGTATTCGTCTCGTCTTTTATATAAGACCTGATGGAAGTCATGGCTTTTTCATATAAAGCTTCTACTGTATCAGAATCAAATCCTCTGTACTGATTTATACCAGAACAGTGCCGTTCTGTGCTAAAAAACAGATTTTGATAGCCTATCCAGCTGTTTCTGCATTCAGAAAGTATCTCCTTGGTGTCTCTGCAGAGTTTTCCGCAGGAGATAACTTTCCCTGTTTTATCAGAAAGCAGTTTGGAATATTCATAGTTCAAACTACCGGCCTGATCCAGATTTTCCAGACTATAGAGTAAAAATGATATTTCTTTATACCTGCCGATTAAACCTTCGGATTTCAGGCGGAATCGTCTGTTTTCATATATTTTCTCATAATTATCCTTTTCCATCTGAATAGCTGCTACAAAGAAGATCTTCCCACCAAGCTTTGCATAACTTTTTGCCATCATATCAATACTTTTTATTGGAATAGACCCAAAAAGAACTCTCTCCATAAGCTCCTGGGTTAGTTCACTGTCAAATGACCTTGTTGCAAGTTTCTCCTGGCAGGAGTACAGAATCTCTGAAAGTTTCTCCTTGGAGCATTCATTCTTCAGAATATATTCCTTTATATTGTATTTGATTGCTTCTCTGGCAAACTGAAATTCATCATGACTGCTTAAAACAATGAGAATGGAGTCTATTGCTTGTTCGTATAGATTCTTAAGGAGCTCTATCCCGTTCATTTTGGGCATGGTTATATCAATGAAAATAAGATCAAAAGTTTCTGAACTCGTCTTTTCCAGCGCTTCTATCCCATTGGAAGCCGTATCCAGAACATTAATCTCAAAGGGGAGTGATGTTATGGTATATTTCAGCCATTCCTTAATCATCATTTCATCATCAACAATTAGTATTTTCATTTTCCTCACATCTTCTGGGGACAATTATATGGATGTCCGTACCTTCCCCTAATATGGAATTGATTCTTAATGAAGCAGCCCCTTCATAATAGAGGTCCAGTTTGGTTTTTACGTTAAGCAGTCCGATATGACTTCCATTGAGGCTGTCTCCAGGTGTCAAAATACTGTTTCTCACTTCTTCGGACATTCCGCAGCCATTGTCCTTTATGACAATCTCAAGATATTCGGAATTGATGGAACTAAAGGATATGGTGATAAAGGAACCCTCTTTGAATCCGTCTGCAAAACCATGAAAAACGCTGTTTTCAACGATGGGCTGTAGTATAAACTTTAAGATCTTTTCATTTTCAATACCTTTTTCCACTTCATAATTCAATGAGAGCGATCCGAAACGCTGGGATAATATAAAACTGTAATCTTCAAGGTATTCAATATTGTCGAGAATCGAGATCATAGGGGATTTTATTCTGAGTACTTTCTGGAGCATATTGGAGAACCTGTTGAGCATTTCGCTGGCTTTTTCCGGAAATCCTATGTCCACCATGCAGCGAATGGAAAAAAGAGTATTGTAAATAAAGTGCGGATTTATCTGCATCTGCAGAAACTCCAGCTCGCTATTCTGTTTCTGTTGCTGAATGACTTTGATCTCTTCGATCAGGAATTGAATCCGGTCAATAAATTTCTGACTGTTTTCGGCCATCTGATAGGATTCGGCAACCCCAGTCTTTTCAAATCGGGCGGAAAAATCCCCCTGACCCGCTTTTTCCATGGTATTTGCCAGTTTTTCAAAGGGAAGAGATACTTTTCTGGAGAAGAATATTGCTATGATAATGGAAAGAATCAATAAAAGCACCATAAGAAAATTGATGATTTCCGTAATTTCTATCAAGGGGTTCGCTATGATATCCAGTGGAATCTCTTCAACCACAATCCAGGGATTGTCATCAGAGGAAAAACGGGAAAAAAGATATTCTCTTTCTGACTTCATAATCTGTGCCCAGTCTTTTTCATCAAAAAAGGCGTTAAAAATATTCATGTCATAAAAAAAACGGCCAACCATGGATAAGGTGGGATGGGATGCGATCTGTCCATTTTTGTCCACCAGGTAAATAATGCTTTGAAAACCGATTATCTGCGAATAAATCCTATGGAGTTCCCGTTCGTCCAGGTTTATCAGAATGGCTCCGGTGTTTTCCGAATCATTATTCTTTATGAATGTTACAAGGGAAATGACGTTTGTCTTTTTATCCTTATCCCTAAAAAGAATATTGGATTGCCAAAGTGAATCAATCTGATTTTTCATGGCTTTGTAAAACCAGATTGTTCCCGGTAGTTCCAGCAGAGCAGACAGATAAACCATGTTGGATGAGTATGAAAAACCATTTGTGCAAATAATCTGAAGATCGTATTTTAACTCGGGAAAAAAAAATGACTCATCTATTTCCTTTTTTATTTTATCAATATTGGCTCTGAATTCGCTGTTGTTGACTCCTTTTGACGGGTTATTCGCCTGTTCGGTTATGTAGGTGATTTTAGAGTAGGCATCCGAAAGGAGTTCGATTTTCCTGCAGTAGTCGCTCACACTTTCGCTTATCTGCAGAAGAGTGTCCTGCCGGCTGTTGGCAAAGCTTTCAATGGTTCTTGTTTTGAACAGTGACAAGGATAGCTTGCCCAGTCCCGGAATTATAATCAGAAGTATCAAAGAGATGAAAATGGAAAGGATTGTGTGAAGCTTTATTTTTTTCTGTCGACCCATCATACCCCGAAACCTAATCATTTTCATTCTATCATTGTTCTCCGAAAGAGCCATTAAGATATTGTACTATGGATTTTTCCTGTTGCGATGGGAGGATTATCACCGGAAATGTATCAATCAGGTACCGGAAATTGGCAAACCAGTTGCAAACAGGCTGATGGATGAACGGAATAAGGCAAAAAGTAAGCAATTTTTTCCATATCTGATTTTATGAAACCGGGTTGATACTGTGATTAAATCAATAAAAGGAGAAAGGCTATGAAAAAATTATTTGTAGTACTGTTGGCAGTTGCCATGTTTGTCCCCCTCTTCGGAAACGGAGCTCAGGATAGCGGAAGCGATGAGAGCAAGGACGGAAGAACAAAGTTGAGTGTTCAGATCCAGCCGTATTTCAATGGTGTTGTGGCCATGTATATCAGAGACAAAGGATGGGCTGAAGAAGCGGGGCTGGATGTTGAGTTGCAGGTCTATTCAAACGGCTCCACAGCTAATGAAGCGCTGGCCGCAGGTTTATGGGATATAGGGTTCCAGGGGGCTGCGTATGTATTCGGTGTTATAAATACGGATGCCAAATTGGTGGGTAACTATGAAGAGACCAGGGGCGACACGCTTTTTGTCAGAGAGGATAGCGATATTCTTTTGGACAAGGGATTTAACCCAACATATCCCAATGTATTCGGAAGTCCTGAAACTGTGAGTGGAAAAACTGTCATCTTCGCCCCGGGGACATCTCTTCATCAGCTGGTTATCGAATATCTGGAAAGAACCGGTGTCTCTGTGGATGACGTAAGCAAGGTGCCCATGGATTATCAGACGGGTGAACAAGTATTCGCAACAGGCGAAGGGGATATCATTGCCCTTCCGACTCCCTGGTCCCTTACTGTTGAAGAAAAGTACGGATGGGTTCCTATTGCCACTCTTTCTGATTTTGTTATGTCCACGGGAGATCTGATTGTTTCCAAGGAAGCATATGAAAATAAGCGGGAAGCTATTAAAACCTATATGGAGCTTGTTTATCGTGCAGCAGAAGAGCTGGAAGCGGATCATAATCTGAAAGCGAAAATGCTTGTGAAATGGTATGAGGAAAATGGACGGGAAGCTGATCTTGTTTCTGCTCTGCAGGAAGCAAAACTGAGAATCCTGATTACGCCTGAAGTACAGAAAAGTATGGAATATGGAAAGGCGGAATCCGCTATTGCAGACTTCTATGCCTATATCGGGAATATTGAGCCGGAACAGGCTGAAATGTTCAAAAGCAATGTGGTTGATGATCTCTGGAAAGAAGTTCTGAATGACTAATCATTCCTAGGGACTAAGAGTTCAACATGTCAGGCAGTTAAAAAGGTCATCCTGTTTAACTGCCTGTTTTATAAAAAGGATAAGACATTGAAAGAAAAAACAAAATATATTCTGATTTCAATAGCTTCATTACTGATTTTTCTTTTTATCTGGCAGCTGGTTTCCGTAATGGGGCTCATTCCGTCGAGAAAGCTGCCTGCACCTTTGAAGCTGATGGATACCTTCTTGTACAAGCTGTCCAATAAAAATCCCGATGGAAATGTTCTGGGGGTGCATATCTGGACGAGCATGAAAGAAGCCTTAATCGGGTTCAGTTTTGGAATCGTAATAGGTGTTCCTCTGGGTATCTGTATGGCCTGGTTTAATAAATTTGATAAATTTTTCAGGCCATTGTTTGACCTCATCAAGCCTATACCTCCTGTAGGCTGGGTTCCCATTATGATAACTTTTTTCGGTATAGGGATCATGTCCAAGGTCTCTGTTATCTTTATAGCTTCCTTCATACCGGCGGTTATCAATTCCTATAGTGGTATAAAACAGACCAAAGACGTTCATAAATGGGTTGCCATGACTTTCGGAGCATCCGATAGTCAGGTTCTGTTCACGACTGCTATCCCTTCAGCGGCTCCAATGATTTTCACCGGTGCCAGAGTTGCCCTTAATGGTTCATGGGTTTCTCTTGTTGCTGCGGAACTGATCGCATCAACCAAAGGGCTGGGCTATATGATTCAGACAGCCAGACTTGTGGGCAGGATCGATGTTGTCTTTGTGGGTGTGCTGGTAATAGGTGTGTTTGGAGCTGCTATGATGGAAGGTTTAAGTCTTCTGGAAAGAAAATTTGTAAAAGGAGGGAGAAAGTCATGATGAAAATTACTCTGACAAAAAATGCCAGAGAATCGTGGATGTACGGATTTTTCGGAATCATGGTGTTCTTGTTTTTATGGCATATGGCTTGTGTTTTTACCGATTTCGGCATGATTTTTCCTACTCCTGTGTTTTCGTTGAAAGCATTTCTGTCTGCCTTTATTCATCCGATCGGAAAATATACTCTCTTCGGGCATATCGGCATTAGCCTGAAGCGGGTTTTAGTGGGGTATACGCTCTCCTCGTTGGCAGGAATCCTCATAGGACTGGCTATGGGATATTCCAAGCTTGTCCATGCCATTATTTATCCTGTATTCAGTATTGTCCGGCCGATACCCGGTATTGCATGGATACCCCTGGCGATTCTTTGGATAGGAATAGGCGAATCTACCATTTACTTTATTATTTTCATGGGCGGTTTCTCCCAGATGGTGATGAATACCATGGACGGTGCACAGCATGTAAGCAAGGAGCTTATCGGGGTTGCTAAAGTACTGGGGGCCCGGGAGAATCAAATCTTCCGGAAAATCGTGCTTCCCTATTGTGTCCCCTATATATTTACAGGGCTTCAGACCTCCCTCTCCACGAGCTGGATGGCTGTTCTCGCCGCTGAAATGATCACTGCCAGAGAAGGAGCTGGCTGGCTGATTCTCGCAGGGATGCAGACAGGCAGGATCGAAAACAATGTGATCGGAATGATTGCAATAGGGGCTGTAGGGCTGATCCTTGCATCTCTATTAAGGACTATGGAAAGGAGGCTGTGCATATGGTCAGTACGGAGCCGGTAGATTTGAAAAAAAACATAATCCGTCTGGATAAAGTTTCAAAATCTTTCAATACCGAAAGTGGAGAGACTCTCATTCTGGATGAAATAAGTCTTGATATCCGCGAAAATGAATTCCTGGTTCTTTTCGGAGCAGGCCAGTGCGGAAAGACCACTCTTCTAAAGATGTTGGCAGGCCTGGAGTCTTTGTCTGAAGGGGAAATCCTTATTGAAGAGAAGCCAATGACCGGTTTTGATTCACGGGTGGGTATGGTTTACCAGACTACAGCACTTTTTCCCTGGCTTACGGTAATGGGAAATGTGGAATTCGGGCCGAAAGCTAAAGGGGTTTCTAAAAAACTGAGGCAGGAAAAAGCACAGTACTATATCGATCTTGTTGGACTCAAAGGGTTTGAGAAGCACTATCCTGTCATGCTCTCAGGTGGCATGCAGCAGAGAGTAGGCATCGCACGGGCCTATTGTGATGATCCTGAAATTATTCTCATGGATGAACCTTTCGGTCATCTGGATGCTCAAACCCGTTATATGATGGAAGAAGAGGTAGAGAAGATATGGGGAAGGGAGAAAAGGACTGTTGTTTTTGTTACCAATAATATCGAAGAAGCTCTCTATCTGGCAGACCGGATCATCATCCTGACAGAGTGCCCGGCGAAAATCATGAAGGAATTTGTTATCGATCTGCCCCGGCCGCGGAATCTCGTTTCTCCGGAATTTCTTGCATTGAGAGAAGAAATCAGTTCTCTGGTGGATCTGAGGGAAGGAGGAGAATAATGGTTAAAGAGAAAGTGAAAGTGGAAAATCTGACAAAAAGCTACGGAGATCTGCTGGTTCTCGACAAAATTAATTTTTCTGTAGCAGAAAGCGAATTCCTGGTTATTGTGGGTCCTACAGGGTGTGGAAAAACCACTTTTCTGAACAGCCTGACTAAAATCATAGATATAAATGGCGGAACCATTAGGCTTGATGGAGAAGATGTGGATCCCAAAAAGCATCACCTGGCGTACATTTTACAGGAATATTCCACCTTCCCCTGGCTGAATGTGGAGCAGAATATCTCCTATGGTCTTAATATCAAAGGGTATGATAAGAAAACGATAGACGAAAGGGTGGCAGAAGCCATCTCAATGGTGAATCTGGAAAACTACAGAAAGTATTATCCTGGCGAACTGTCCGCAAGCATGCTTCAGAGAGTGGTAATTGCCAGAGCATTCGCCACGAAACCGGATCTGTTATTAATGGATGAACCATACGGTCAGTTGGATCTGAACCTGAAATACAAACTTGAGGATGAGCTTCTCAATCTCTGGGAAAAGACGAAAACCACAATAATCTTTATAACGCACAATATCGAAGAAGCCGTTTATTTGAGCGACAGGATACTGGTTATGACCAATAAACCGACAAAAGTAAAAACTGAGCTGATAAATTCGCTCCCCAGACCGAGAAAAGTCTCCAGTCCGGACTTTGTTGAATTGAGAAACCGGGTGACAGATCTTATAAAATGGTGGTAATCAATGGAAAAAAGTAGACCAAACATTCTTTATATTATGTGTGATCAGTTCAGATTCGATTGCATTTCCGCTTTGGGTAACACAACAGTTAGAACACCGAATCTGGACAGATTGGCTAAACGAGGTAAAAGTTATACGAATGCCTATTCTCCCTGCCCTGTATGTATACCCGCCCGGTACAGTATCCATACAGGGAGAGATTCTTATACAACAGGATGTTATTGTAATGAACAACCCCAGAATCCCTATCAGGATTCATGGAAAAAAATGGAGGATTGGACCGGTGCCTATCTTCCCCGTAGAATGAACGAGCTGGGTTACAGAACTTTCGGTATTGGTAAATTTCATACTTTTCCGGATCAGTATGAGGACCTTGGGTACGAAACACATATCCATACAGAGGAAATGTGGGATGATCCGGAACTTCGAAGCAGAGATGGCTTTGCCCGTTTTCTTGAAGAGACACATCCGGAATTCAACTATCTTGAGCAACTTCACGGAGAGCGGACCAATATGTATTACGCTCCCCAGTTGAGTTCTCTCCCAAAAGAACTGACAGTAGAAAGTTTTGTGGCGGACAAAGCCATAGAACAGCTTGAGATAGAGGATGGAAGGCCCTATTTCGGATTTATCTCTTTTATCGGGCCCCATCCTCCCTGCGCTCCTCCCATTCCATATAACAGAATGTACGATCCTGACGGCATGACAAATCCGGTCAGGGGGAAACTGGAAGAGGATCACTATGACGAACAGATCCCCTGGATGAATTCTATCGTCTATGCAGATGAGATAAACGATGCCTGGGCCCGGAATCTTAAGACCCGGTACTACGGGGAGATTTCTTACATTGACTCCTGTATCGGACGTATTCTGGATCAAGTAGAAGCCCGTCCTGATGCAGATAATACGATGATCTGCTTTTTTGCCGATCATGGGGATATGCTCGGCGACCATAACGCCTGGCAGAAAGAATGCTTCTATGAAGCATCGGTCAGAACCCCGTTTCTGCTCAGCCTACCCTCAGTGATAGAAGGAAAAAGCAGATCCGATGCTCTGGTCAGTCTGACGGATCTGCATTGCCTTGCTACGAAAATGGCAGGCGAGAAAGAAGAACGGGATGGAATTGATATTCTGGAACAGGAAAGAGAATTCCTTTTCTCTTTTCATGGAAGGCCTGGAACACGCCAATTCAAAATAATGGTGCGACATGCCGACTGGAAATATATCTATATGGCCAACGGTGGAAGAGAACAGCTATTTAATCTTCAATCTGACAAAAATGAAATGACCAATCTTATTGATCAGGAGAATGAAGTCTCCCGGCTTATGAGAACAACGGCTGTTGAAAAATGTTCTGCAGAGGATAATCTGAAGCAAATGGTCGAAAACGGAGAAATGAAAAGTTTCTCTTTTAAGGCCAGACCTCTGGGGAGGCTGCATCAGTTTGCATTTTCCCGGGGTGTCACCGATTTTACTATTCCTTCGGGCAAAGGGTTTATTAGCGAGGCATTGCCGAATAGTACTTCGTGAAATTAAAGAGATATCCTCATTTAGAGGAAATAATCGATTATTTATTGACAGATAGAATCGGGACAGGTAATATTTTTTCAAACCTGTCCCGGAGGCAAAATTATGGCAGCAAATATACGAGAAAAACTGACCTTGTGCTCATCTGTTCGTGAATATGTTATTTCCAAAATTCTGGATGGAACATTAAAGGAGGGAGACAAGGTTAATGAAGCAAATATATGTAAAGAGCTGGACCTCAGCAGGTCACCTGTAAGAGAGGGGGTTCGGGAACTTATTGCTGACGGCATACTGGTAAATGAAAATTTTAAAGGGACAAGGGTTGGTGCATTTAATGATAAGGAACTATCTGAGTTGAACTCCCTTCGTATTAAGCTGGAAGAAATGGCCATAGATTATTCAGCTCCGAGAATGATTCAGACAACGAGAGATGAATTTATGAAGATTGTCGATAAAATGAAGGCAGCAGAAGAGAATGATGATTTAAAGCTTCTTTCTGAGCTGGATATGGAATTCCATTACTTTCTGATTTTACAGTCTCAAAGTAATATCTTAATTTCCACATGGAAGCGGATCTATAATAAATTGTTTATTCTTATGGAGATGAGGTTGAAATGGAGATCACCCCGGCGTCAATATCTCAATCATTTGAATCTTGTTAATTATTATTCTCATGAAAATATTCCACTATTCAAAGAGATGCTGATTGCTCATGAGCATATGGCATATTACAGTGATTCCATTCATAGTATTCATACAATAAATGACTAGTATCAGGCGGAAAACATAGGTAGAAAGTCTTAAAGCTGATATGGATATTTCTACTTCATGGAGTCTGTTCGAAATATTCCAGTTGATTTCTTTTCCTTGTATGTGACAATTGTCGATTATATTTAGCAAAAGTGCGTTTTTTCTTATGTATTTCAATTAAACCCCAGATATTTCTGCATGAAATTTAAGAAAATACTTAGAGTCTTGAAGAAATTAGAGAAAGTCTAGAATTCCTAATAAGTTCTTATAATCGATTATAATACTCCAAAGAAATATGTTTTTTAAAAAAAGTTTTATAAATGCTTATGATGCAATTAAATAAAAATTAATTGTAAATGAAGAAAGTTCTTTACAGAATTAATAATCGATTATAGAATATTTTATAAATAATACAAAAGGAGAAAGTATATGAAAAAAATCGTATATGTACTCATGATTTCCGGGCTGTTGATTTCTTCTCTGTCTGCGCAGGGTGATTCTGACAGCCAGGAAGCAGAAGTTACTGTCTTAACCCTGGCATTAGCTAATCCAGCTGCTGATCCATGGGCTCAAGGGCTTCAGAAGTTCGCCGATGAATTGAAAGAATTGTCTGGTGGAACCATGATGGTTGATTGTTTTTTCGGCGGACAGTTATACGGTGCTTCGAATCTACTCAGTGCCATAAAAGCCGGAAAAGTCGATTTTGCCGGTTATAGTATGGGTAGTCAGCCTGAGGCTCCCTATCTAGGCATGTTCCAGGCCGCATATCTATTTAGAGATGCACAGCATGCTCAGGATTTCTATGCCAGTGAAACAGGTCAGGAAATTTTTGATGATATAGAAGACAAAATTGGTGTAAGGATTCTGGGAACTGCTTATGTGGGAACGAGAGAAGTCAGTCTTGCAAAGAAAGTTCCCGATGTCAAAACCCCCGAAGATCTGAAAAATATTACACTGAGAATGCCTGGAGGTGCCTCCTGGGCTGCCCTGGCAGGAGCTCTCGGAGCCAATCCTGTGCCCATTTCTCTGAATGAAGTTTTTATGGCGTTAAAAACCGGTGTTGTTGACGGTCAGGATAATGCTCTTCCCACAACGAAAGCCAATTCGTTTGATGAAGTTATCGATCAGCTTGTATTAACAGATCATGTTGTCTGGAACCTTCATCTGGCCTGTAATGCAGATCGCTGGAACTCTTTCAGTGAGCAGCAGAAAACCTGGATTCTTCAGGCTACCAAGGTTGGATGTGATTTTACTACGGCAACGTTTCTTGAGACTGAACAGAAGCTCAGGGAGGAGTTTGCTGCCAATGGAATCAGAATTGTCACGCCAGATAAAGCTGCTTTCATGGAATATGCTGATAACTTCTACAAAACCCAGACAGATGTATCAGATACATGGAACTGGGAATATTACGAAGCCGTTAAAAGTTATTGATCAAAGCTATTAATGCCTCTTGGGGGTACATGACTATTTGTACCCCTTCCTATGGAATTGGAAATTATGATTAAACTAAAAAAAGTATTTAACCAAATAGATTCCGGAATGGGCTTTCTTGAAAGGATGCTCTCATCCATTATGTTTGCAGCCCTGTTCCTGGTATTTATTATAAATATCATTTTCAGATATTTTTTTACGGCAATACTCTGGGGCCATGAGCTTTCATTGCTTTTCTTTCTCTGGATTGCTGTTTTTGGGTGCCTTTATGCTAATCGATCCGACTCGAATATTAAATTTGATACACTTTACTATAGCGGGAGCGAAAAAAGAAGAGCCATTTTTGACTTAATCGGTAGTGTGCTTGTTGTAACAGCTTTTACGATTTCGTTTATACCGTCTCTGGATTTTATCATTTTTATGAATTTTGAAATGTCAGATACCCTTCCTTTCAGGAAGAGCGTGATCTTTTCTGTCTATCTGTATTTCCTGGTCGGTATGATCTTTCAATACTCCAGAAAGCTGATAGACAGCATTAAAAAACTCGTCGCCATGAAACGCAGGAGTGTGTTGTCATGAATCTTCCGTTAACAATTTTTTCTATCCTTTTTGTTGTTGGGTTTGTTATAAAACTCCCAATCAGTATTAGTATGATGGTTGCGTCGATTGGTTACTTTGCATTTGCTCCTGGAAATGCGGCGTCGGTTGATCTGGTAGCCAGCCTTTTCTGCAGCCAGATGTATGTCCAGTATGTTATGATAGCCATTCCCATGTTTGTCTTTTCGGCAAACCTGATGAATAGCGGAAAAATTACAGACAAGCTGTTTTATTGGGCTCAGACTCTCGTTGGAAGATGGAAAGGAGGGCTTGGGCATGTGAATGTTCTGGCATCTCTCATCTTTTCGGGAATGACAGGAGCCGCGAATGCCGATGTTGCCGGCTTGGGAATGATGGAAATTGATGCCATGCGGAAAAGAGGATACGACGATGGATTTTCCTGCGCCATAACTGCCGCATCTGCAACCATCGGTCCGATTTTTCCTCCCAGTATCCCAATGGTCTTGTATGCAACTACCTCGGGAGTTTCTGTAGGGGCTCTGTTTCTGGGGGGAATTGCACCGGGAATACTTCTCGCAGTAGCTCTCATGATTTATGTGGCGTTCATTGCCAATAAAAGAAATTACCCAAGTGAGAAAATTTCCATCACTCTGGGGAAATGGATTTTTCTGACAATCAGAAGTCTACCTGCTCTGCTTGTTCCCGTTATTCTGCTGGTGGGCATTTATACAGGCATTGTGACTGCTACCGAAGCCGGAGCTTTAGCCGGTGTGTGGGCACTGGCTATTTCAATCTTTCTCTATAGGTCTCTGGAATGGGCTGAATTTAAAAAAATCCTTGTGAACTCGGCTAAAATGACAGGCATCACAGCGATCCTCCTCGGTGCAGCTTTTCCCTTTTCCTATATCATCACTTATGAAAAAGTCCCGTATCTGATTTCCCAGTTTCTGTTGGGGTTTACTGCTAATAAATATCTGTTTCTGTTTATTATTAATATCGTTTTTCTGGCATTGGGCTGCTTTATGAATGCCATAGTTATTATGGTTGTCTTTGTTCCTATCATTATTCCCTCAGCAATAGCTCTGGGGATAGATCTGGTACACCTGGGTGTTGTGATTGTTTTGAATATCATGATCGGATTATCCACGCCACCCTATGGATCTTTGCTCTTTGTAACTTCCGCGATATCGGGCGTATCCCTGATGAAAATTATCAAAGAGATTCTTCCTATGATCCTGGTGATGATTCTGGTACTGCTGTTGATTACCTATTTTCCGCAGATCGTACTGTATCTACCCGGCAAATTTTAATTTGAGGCATTTAAATGAATTCTACTGTAACTGTAAATAAACCCTATGATATCTCTGTGATGATTCCAGTTTTGAACCTGAGTCCGCGAAGTCTGAAAGTCTCAGGTAAGTTTACTCACAGAAGATCCGGTACTACTTTAAAAATAAGGGGATTCTTAAATCGGAAGAATCAGGTAATCCTTCGTTATTCTCTTCCCTTCGAAGGGGAGTGGGAATATGTTGTAAGAGGGAGTTGGAGTGACCGGAGTCTTGATAAAGGAACCCTTCGATGTAAAATCACTTCCGAAACCCGTTATCCGGTTGAAGTGACTTCCGGAAAAGTAAGGCCCATCTTCACTCAGAATAATCAACCTTACTTTATGAGTATGTTTGAGTGCAACTGGCTGTTCGCCCTCTGGATGTCTGATGAGCAGAATGCAAGGAGGTATCTGGCCACCATCAAAAAGCACAGGTTTAACTCCATTGCAATGAATATTTATGCCCATGGATGCGCCTGGACTAAGGAAGGAACTCCCGGCCGATTGGTTCCGCCTCCGCTATTCAATTGGGGCGGCACCAATGATAATCCTGATTTTTCTACCATTAATCCCGACTTTTATGAACGGTTTGATCAATTGATGAACTGTATGTATGAATTGGATCTGGTGGCGCATCTGTACCTGTTCGTCTGGAATAAAGGAAATAACTACCCTGAGACCGGTTCTTATGAAGAATCCGAATATGTTTCGTATGTTATACGCAGGTACCAGGCTTATCCCAATGTCATTTGGGACTATTGCAAGGAAGCCTATCTACGTATTGATAAAAAGCATATTCGGCATATGGTAAAGCTCATGAGATCGGAAGACATCTATAAAAGATTGTTAACCGTACATGATGACAAGCTTATTCAATATGACGATTCCTTTGATGATCTTTTGGATTTTTACACAATGCAGCTTAAACATGACTATTATTCCAAGACCCTCAGGGAGATTGAAAAGGGAAAAAAACCGGTTTTTACAGCAGAGTATACCTATGAAAGCGGCAAGGATCTGAATGATAAAACGTTTGAAGACGCCCATAGTTTCAAGGACTATATGCTCTCCTCGTGGGAACTGGCCATTGCCGGATCACCAATCTGTTACTACTACACCTATTCCGCCTGGGATGTGATACGTGTTGATGATAATCCCCAGGGTTATGCAGGTTCTGAATTCCTTGTTAAGTATTTCGAATCATTTGACTGGTGGAATTTTACAGCTGTCCCTGAAGAGAACCGTCTTGTCAGAACGCAACAAGCCTGTGCCAAGCATATTGATAAGACTGAATTCTTGCTGCTCACCGATAAATGCGGTAGATTCGGAATCGTTGTGGATTTTGAAAAATATCACATGGTGGGGGAGTGGGTCGATATTTATACCGGAGACCGCAAGGATATTCAGTCTTCAGACTTTACCCATGAATACAATTCAGAAATTACCTTTGCTATGTGTCCCTTTGCGGAAAGGCATGGATCAAAGGGGTACTGCCTGGCAAGATTTGAGCTAAAGGAAAATACATTAACCACATAGAGTTTCTGGAAATAATGTTCAGGTGATTTCTCTTTGCGGCAGTGATGTAATAAGAGTATTTAAAAAAATAGAGGAAGATGTATTGTTTGTTTATTTGATAATTAGTTTTCTAGCCTCTATCGTCGGCGCCATCAGCGGCATCGGCGGTGGGGTTATCATCAAGCCGGCGCTTGATAGTTTCAGCCCATTTGATGTAACTCTTGTCAGCTTCCTGTCTGGAAATACTGTTTTAGCGATGACTGCAGCAGCATTGCTGAAAAACAGGAAATCGGAAATAAAACTAGATAAGAAAACAAGCTCCCTGCTGGCCGCCGGGGGAGTTGTCGGAGGATGGGGCGGGAAATTGATATTTGATTCTCTCCGGATGGCCTACGGTAATGATAATGATATTGGCGCAACCCAATCGCTCATTTTGGTCTGTCTTACCCTGAGTGTTCTTTTATTCACATTGTTCAAACACAGAATTCCCTCTTACAATTTGAAAAAATCTTCATACCGCCTGTTAACAGGTGTTATTCTTGGTGGAATCGCTTCGTTTCTGGGAATTGGAGGGGGGCCAATCAATCTTGCCATTCTCTATTTACTTTTTTCTATGGATTCCAAAACAGCTGCTCTGAATTCGATATTCATTATTTTCTTTTCACAGGTTACCAATCTTCTTTTTACAATTTTCTCCGGGAATATACCTGTCTTTTCCCCGATTATTCTGATTTTCATGATTCTGGGAGGAGTCAGTGGAGGCGTTCTGGGGTCCTGGTTTTCCAGAAATATGACGCACCGACAAGTTGATTATCTCTTCAGTGGTGTAATGACTATTATCATTGGGGTATCGTTATTTAATTTTTATAATTACCTGATCTTGTAAGATATAAAACTGCATCGACTTTAGAACTTGTGATCAAAAAGGGATATGCATTATTCAAAACTCTTTGGTTATATCTAATCCCGTAAATTTCAGATGCTCCCTGGTCTTCCAGTGATGGTCCATTATCCGTTTCTGAGCAAGATCCGTGTCCTTCGCCCTTATGGCTTCGATAATGGCTTTATGTTCCGGGAATGTTTCTCTGGGGGAGCGAATCAGTCCTTTCTGATAGCACCTGAGAATAAATTCGAAATTCCTTATAAAGTCCAGTATGATTCTGTTCTCAGACTGCCTCAGGATAGAGGCGTGAAACTCCTGATCCCTTTTTTTGTAGCGGTTGAAATCCTCTTCAGGGATGGGTTCCGCGAAATCATCAAAGAGACTCAGAATCTTTTCCCACTCCTGTTCATCGAGCCTCTCCATACAGATATGCAAAGCGGATCCTTCTAGTCCCGCCCTGACGGCAAACAGTTCCATCAGGTCCTCATTGGTAAAAACCTTAACATAGAGTTCTCTGTTCTCCTGCTCCATAATCCCTTCCCGCATCAGTCTGGAAAGGGCCTCGCTCACTGGTGTCATGCTTACACCCAGAATCTCTGCAAGATCTTTTTTCATTACTTTCTGTCCAGGCTTCAAGTCTCCGTTGAGCAGCATTTTGACTATCTGCTCGTAAACAAGGTCTCCCAGAGCCTCTTTGGATATGCGGCTCACGAATTGTGCTCCCTTATTCTTTCCCTTCCCTTTCTTATATGCATTTCCATAGCTTGTTCCGCTTTTTCCGCATCACCGGATACAATGGCTTCGGTAATGATTCTATGGTCTTCCAGGCTGTCCTGGCAGTTGATGTCGTCTTCGTACTGATTGCTCAGGCTTATGATGTTGTAGGATGAAATCATTTTGGTTAGCATGTTGTTCCGGCACATTTCCATAATCTGGCTATGGAAACTGAAGTCATGAGAGTAGAAAAGGGGAAAACTGTGGCCTGTAGAGAAGTCCGGAGCATTTTCAATAATTTTTAAAAGAGCTTTTTTTTCCGCAGTATTTCCAAGTTCGGCTGCCCTGCCGGCTCCCAGGGGTTCCAGACGGATGCGGATGTCAAATAGATTAAGCTTGTCTTCCAGCGTCAATTCATTGATATAGAATCCCCTTCGTGGACGGCTCTCCACAAGGTATTCTTTTTCAAGTTTGGAGAATGCCGCAAGTAGAGGTGTTCTCGATACTCCCAGCTGTTTGGCTATATCCTCCTGTATGAGTTTCTGACCGGGAACCAGTTCCCTTTTCAGAATCATCTCTTTAATAGCTGTATATGTTTTATCAACCAGATCCATGGCTTCTATTCTGTAGGATTTCATATATATCCATTATGCACCTTTATATTTCCGGAGGTCAATGAATTTTTGTATACAAAATGAACAAAACAAAATAAAAACTGTTGACATTGTGAAAATAGTGTGCATAAAATAATGTATACAAAATAAACAAAGGAGGTCGTATCAATGATGATAGGAGTTTCACCGGCATTTTATCTATCCAGGTATGGAACAGGTTTTACCCTGCCTGATATCATTGACAGCATGAAGCTTCTGTCAGACTGGAGATTTGATTGTATTCAGCTTGAGATCTTTCATGATTTCCAGCTTTCCGAGTGGAAAGGGAAAAACTGCCGGCTTCTTAATACTGCCTCTTGTGATCTGGGAGTTTCCTTCAGCCAGTTTGTAGCCCATTTTCTCCTTTCAGCATTCAAAACTCCCGAGGCTTTGAAACTGGAACGCGGGAGAGATGAGTTGAGAAGAGTACTGGGCTTTCTTTCGGAATACGAACTAGTTGATACCGTGACTATACCTCTTCCGGAATTCCAGGGAAACAGGGACGACAGAACAATACTCGGCATGTTTGATGAAAAAATGACACTCTTTCTTGATGATGCCGAAGAAGCTGGTATCTCTTTGGCATTTGAACCACAGCCGGGCAGTCTGGGAGAGGATCTGTCGTTTCTGAAGAGATTTCCCCGTTCGCGGCTGAACTTTGATCCGGGCCATCTTTTGTGTAGCGGTTGGGATCCTGCCGATGTTGACACATGGATTCTTCAGAAAGTGATGGCTACCCATCTGTGTGAGAATGATGGTATGGAAAATCTTTCTCTCAGGCCGGGAAGACTCTATTGCCATTGGGAAAAGACTTTAAGGGGTCTTCTTGATGCTGGATATGAGGGATCCCTGGATCTGGAGATCATCTGTTTGTCCGATCAGGTCGAGGATGAGTATAAAAAGGGGCAAAAATTTTTGCTTGAAAATGTATACAAAATAATATATGCAAATTGAGCTGCAGCTGACCATAGCTGACAGATTATTAAGGAGAATAAAACATGAGCAACAAACCCAAATTTGCGGTAATTACCGGTTTTCTGGGGCAGACTACAGACCGTTTCAGGTCATATAACGCGCCGGCTACGCTGGAGGAGAAATTCCAGATGATGAACTCTCTGGAAAATGTAGATGGTGTAGAGCTGGTGTATCCTTATGAAGTCAGGGATCCGCAGGAAGTCCGTTTCCTGCTTGATAAATACGATCTTCATATGGCGGCTGTTAATGTAAACATAAAAAAGGATGACGACTTTCTTCATGGAAGTATCTCGCATCCAGACAAAGCCGTAAGGGAAAAAGCCGTTCGGTTTATTAAAGAAGCCAAAGATTTTGCAGAAGCTGTGGGAGCAGACAAGGTTCAGTGCTGCCCCCTGGGCGACGGCTATGAATTCAGTTTTCAGTCCGATTACGGAGCTTCCTGGAAGCGGATGGTTCACTGCCTGGAGGACGCTGGTTCCTACAAGGAGAATATTCCCCTTTTTATTGAATACAAACCAAATGAAATCAGAGGCCGCTGTTTTATTGAAAATGCTGCTAAAACCCTGTGTCTTCTGAATGATGTGAGCAATGAGAATGTGGGTGTCACCCTGGATTTCGGTCACTCCAAGTATGGCGGCGAAACTCCAGCGGAAGCTCTGAGTCTGATTGCAGAGAGCCGCTTTCCTTATTACATCCATATTAACGACAATGATGGGAGATGGGACTGGGATTATATGTCGGGAACCCGGAATTTTCAGGAGTACGTTGAGTTTATCTATTATGTGAAAAAGTACGGTTATACCGATTATCTGACATCCGATACTTCCCCCACCAGAGTAGATATCAAAGAGTGTTTTGAAGCCAATGCTCGCTGGACCGATAAAATCTGGACCCTATTGGATTCCATGGATCTGGCAGAGCTGCAGAAGCTTCTGAACCAGACAGATTTTATCAGGAACTGGAAATTTCTGGAGAAGGAACTTTTCTTCAGAAACTGAATGACTGTTCTTATTAATTTGCACACACAGATCCGTAGGGGTCTGGTAATATATGAAAGGAGTTTTACAATGAAAAAACTGTTTGTACTGGTTTTAAGTTTGGCGGCTTTGGCCGGAATGGTATTTGCAGAAGGCCAGGGCGAGTATCCTGAAAGGGATATCACTAATATTCTCGTCTGGGGTGCCGGAGGAGGAACCGATACCTGCAACCGCGTTGTTATGGCTGAAATGGCAAAAGAACTTGGTGTGAATATCAATGTTGTGAATAAACCCGGCGGTGTAGCCGGATCTGTGGGAATGAGTGATGCCTTTGGCAAGGCTGATGACGGATATACCATATGCGGGCTTTCTGAATCCTGTGTGACATCTGCCGTTATGGGGGGATTCCCTGAAAGGATGAATGTTTGGGATTTCTTTATCATCGGTGGTTCTCCCGATATTGTTTCTGTGACTCCCGATGCTCCCTATGACTCTATCCAGGATCTTGTGGAAGCCGCCAAGGCAGCTCCCGGCTCTATTCGAGCCGGAGCAGGTGGCGCCGGTTCGATCCATCACCTGAATCTTCTTGCACTCATGAAAGGTACCGGTGCTGAGTTTAACTTTATTCCCTATGATGGATCAGCTCCTTCCCAGAATGCTGCGATGACAGGAGAAATCTCGGTTGTTGTTACCTCTGTTGCAGAGCAGGCTCAGCTGATAAGAGGTGGTAAACTTAAACCTTTGGCAGTTCTTGTTCCGGATCCCTTTGATCTTCAGGGGCAATCTATTCCTACTGCATTTGATACCTATCCCGATCTGAGTGATTTCCTTCCTATTTCCCAGGCTATCGGTTTTGCTATCCATAAAACTGCCGATGAAGCAGTAAAAACCAAACTGAGAAATGCTTTTACACTGGCAATGAGTTCCAAAGCTGTAACCGACTTCGGAAAAGAAAATTATTACATTCTTTCCGGACTGTACGGTCAGGCTGCCAATGAAGTCTTTGACAAGCTGGAATCCAATTTTGCCTGGACTCTGGATGAACTGGGTGCTGCTAAAGTAGATCCTGCTTCTCTGGGAATACCCAGAATGTAAACTTTTCCTGTCGGAAGCTCCCACACTGGCGGAGCTTCCGGTTGAAGAACCTGCTGTCCGGCAGGTTTATGATGAAAAAAGGATAGTAAAATATGGAAGAAAAGAAGCTTCGTCAATACGATTTTATTACAAGCCTGGGACTTTTGATCTTCGGCTTATGGGAACTCTCTCAAGCCTTAAAAATGCCAATGAAAGATTCCTATGGTGGAGTTCAGAGTGTCTGGTATGTATCACCTGCCCTGATGCCCCTGTTTGTTGGCGGTGGAATCCTCGTTCTGGGGACGATTCTGCTTTTGCATTCTATTCGGAAAGGCGGAGCTGCATCGTTTATTCAGTCAGTCAAACACGCATCGGAAATGAAACTGACCACAAAAACAAAGCGTATACTAACAGTTCTGCTGGGGTTTTCTACTCTGATTTATCTGTTTATTCCCCATGTGGACTTCTATCTGAGTCTGACTCTGTTCCTGAGCTTTATATGTTCTGCTTTTTATGCGGATAGCGAGGAATTCCGCTCCAGCCTGACACGCCGGTATTTTTCCGGGAGTCTCTTGTTTGTGCTTCTGATCGTAACGGGTTTTGATAAGGTATTAATGGGGATCTTCAAATATAATTTGGATATCCTGGCTCTGATGTTTCTTATCTATATCAATATTTATTCCGGAAAGAAAGGGCGAAGGCTTTCGATCGACAGAAAAATCTTTCGGCAGGTAACTCTCGTTTCCCTGCTGGTGCCTTTGATTCTCTGCCCCCTGTTCCGGTATTTTCTGCTTGTCCCTCTCCCGGTAGAGGGAGGAATAATCAAGCTGATGAATCTGGCGTATTACGCCATTCGTTAATCGGAGGAAATTATGGGTTTTTTTGAACCTTTACAGATATTTTTTATGAATATCGGAGGGATGCTGATAAATCCCATGACATTGCTGATCCTCTTCGGATCTGTTGTTATGGGGATTATTTTTGGTGCGACTCCCGGATTGACCGCAACTCTCGGAGTGGCTCTTCTGACAACTCTCACCTATGGAATGGATGTCTCCACAGCCATGGTAGCCTTGATGGGAATCTATGTGGGCGGTGTTTACGGTGGAAGCTATACATCCATTCTTGTGAATATTCCCGGTACTGCCGCTTCTGCGGCAACCGCTCTTGACGGTTATCCCCTGGCATTAAAAGGTCAGGCCGGGAGAGCCCTCGGTCTGACAACAACAGCTTCGGCAATCGGAACTTTTATCGGAATGATTTTTGTGGTCATGCTGTCGCCTCTTATCTCGGCACTGGCTCTGGAGTTCACATCTTTTGAGTTTTTTCTGCTGGCGCTCTTCGGCATAGTTATCAGTGGAACCCTTACAAGCCAGGATTTGGTGTATAAGGGATGGATTGCCGGGTTTATCGGTCTGTTTCTTGCCACTATCGGAAGAGACAGCCTTCAGTTCTTTCCCCGCTATACCTTTGGAATGAGTGAACTGGAAGGTGGACTTGATCTTGTTCCTGTTCTGATTGGAGCTTTTGGAATTCCCCAGATCATTCAAACAATCCGGGACAACTTTAAAATAGGAGAAACCCAGAAGTTTAAAAAGATACTGCCTGACTTTAAAACGATCGGGCATAATGTACCGACAATCATTCGATCATCTCTTATTGGAGTGGGTATAGGTGCGGTACCTGGAATCGGTGAAGATATTGCCGGCTGGGTTTCCTATGGTACGGCAAAAAAAACCAGCAAACATCCAGAAGAGTTCGGTAATGGAGCCGTGGATGCCGTCATCGCTACGGAAACGGCCAATAATTCCTGTATCGGAGGTGCTATGATTCCCCTTTTAAATCTGGGGATCCCCGGTAGCCCCCCCGCAGCAATGCTTCTGGGAGCTTTGATGCTTCATGGTATACAACCCGGGCCGATGCTAAATATCGACAATCCTACGTTTATACTGGATATCACAGCGATACTTCTTCTGGCTTCAATCACCATGTGGGTGTGCGGAATCCTTCTGGCTAAGCAGTTTGTAAAAGTGCTAAAGATTCCTACAGCTCTGTTTATGCCTGTAATTGCCGTGCTGTGTGTTATAGGTTCCTATGCTCTGGGTACCCGGGTGTTCAATCTGTTTCTGATGCTTCCCATTGGTATTATTGCGTATTTCCTGACTGAGATGAAGTATCCTATAGCGCCTCTGATTATTGGTGTTATTCTGGGTGATATGTGTGATCAGAACCTGAGACGGGCTCTCATGGTATCCCAGGGAAGTTTCGGCCCGGTGTTTACTAGACCGGTTTCATTGATTCTTTTTCTTGTCATCCTTCTGATGATTCTCGGTCAGATACCGGCATTCCAGAGAGTTCAGGCTGGATTCAAGCTTCGTTTGCACGCTCTTTTCAGAAAAAGGAACGATAATACCTGACTTTTTAGTCTTAAAGAAGAAAAAGTGGCCTACCTGAAAGGGAAGGCCAAGGAACTGCGGAAAACCGCATTGACCATGATCCATACCGCCCAGTCAGGACACCCCGGCGGATCTCTGTCGGCAGCCGATTTTATGGCGGCCCTCTATTTTGATGAGTTGAATATCAACCCCAAAGATCCCAAATGGGCCGACCGTGACCGGTTTGTCCTTTCCAAGGGACACGTTTGCCCGATCCTCTATTCATCCCTGGCGATGAGAGAGTACTTTCCCTACGATACCATCTATACCCTGAGAAAGCAGGGGTCTATCCTGCAGGGACACCCGGATATGAAGGTCTGCCCCGGGATTGATATCTCTACCGGTTCTCTGGGTCAGGGACTTTCCACAGCTGTGGGAATGGCCATTGCGGGAAAGCGTGATAAAAAAGACTACCGCGTTTTCTGTGTTGTCGGAGACGGAGAGTGCCAGGAAGGTCAGATATGGGAAGCCGTGATGACCGCTGTAAAATACAAGCTGGATAACCTAGTAATTATCGTGGACAACAACAATCTGCAGAACGACAACACCTGTGATGTGGTTATGCCTACCGGAGACCTCCGGCTGAAGTTTGAAGCCTTCGGCTGCGAAGCTGTCCGGATTAACGGTCATGAGATGTCCGAAATTGTGGATGCCCTGGAAACGGCCCGGAAAAACCGGACCAACGGCATGCCCAAAGTGATTGTGGGCAACACCGTAAAAGGAAAGGGCGTTTCCTTTATGGAAGGGGTTGTAATGTGGCACGGTGTGGCACCTGACAAAGAGCAGTTCGCTCAGGCTGTTGAAGAAGTGGAGGCAATGTAATGGAAGGAAAAGCAACCAGAGACGCCTATGGAGAAGAGATCCTGGCCCTCGGAAAAGAGAATAAAGATATCTATGTAGTGGATGCGGATATTGGAAAATCCTGTAAAACCGTACCCTTTTCCCAGGAAGTTCCCGAGCAGCATGTGAATGTGGGAATCGCCGAACAGAACGCGGCGGGCGTGGCGGCCGGTCTGGCTACCTGCGGGAAAATCCCCTTTGTCACCACCTACGCGATATTCGGTTCCATGAGGATGGGCGAACAGATCCGTCAGGAAATCTGTTACCCCAAACTGAATGTGAAAATCGCCTGTTCCCACGGGGGATTCACTCCGGCCAATGACGGAGCGAGCCATCAGGCCATCGAGGACATGGGTATCCTCCGGACCATTCCCAATATGACCGTGATTATGCCCGCCGACTACTATGCGGCGAAAAAACTGGTCAGAGCGGCCGCTGAGTATTACGGACCTGTTTATCTGCGTTTTACCCGGGATCCTATCCCCTTCATCTACGATGAGGGCATTGAGCTGGAGATCGGAAAGGCTCACAAGATCAAAGAGGGGAAAGATGTGGCCATCATCGCCAACGGTGATATTATGAGCCGGGCAGTGAAAGCGGCGGAAGAGCTGGAATCCAAAGGTATTTCCGTGAGGCTGCTGGATATGCACACCATCAAGCCCCTGGATGAAGAAGCGGTCAGCGCCTGTATCGATGAGATTGGAAAAATCATCACCGTGGAAGATCACAATATCCTGAACGGCCTGGGAAGCGCTGTTTGTGAAATGGTTGCCGAAAAGGGCACCGGAAAGGTGAAACGGATCGGTATTCAGGATCAGTTTGGAGAGTCCGCCCCCTACGATTACCTTCTGGAGAAAAACGGGGTGACCGTGGAGAATATTGTAGCTTCCGCTGAGGAGCTTTTGAAGTAATATTTCCTGTTCCCTCTCCCTCTGGTTGCATAGGCGAGTCGGCTGCACACTCGAGCAGTAAACGAAGTTTACGACCAGAGATGGAAGCTTGCTTGCGACCAGTTCAGAGGGCGAGGGGAGAAATGTATATAAAGGATTAAATCATGAAAATAGTTGTACTGGACGGTTACACTCTCAATCCCGGTGACCTGACCTGGGAGGGAATGGAAGCTCTGGGTGATTTTACCTGTTTCGACAGAACCAAACCGGAAGAGATTATCGGCCGGATCGGCGATGCCGATGCGGTGATCACCAATAAAACTCCCATAAGCAAAGAGACCCTGGACGCCTGTCCTTCGGTGAAATACATCGGTGTGCTGGCTACAGGCTACAATGTGGTGGATGTGGAAGCGGCTGCGGCAAAGGACATTCCCGTATGCAATATTCCCACCTACGGAACCACGGCGGTATCCCAGTTCGCTTTTGCTTTATTGCTGAATATCTGCCATCACGTGCAGGACCATTCGAATTCTGTTTACGCCGGAGACTGGTCAAACTGTCAGGACTGGACCTATTGGAACTTTCCCCTGACCGAACTGGCTGGTAAGACCATGGGAATCATCGGTTACGGCCGGATCGGCCAGGCCACCGGTAAGATCGCCCAGGGATTCAGCATGAACGTTTTGGCGTACGATGAGTACCAGAACAAGGATCTGGAGTGTGATACCATGCGTTACGGAACCCTGGATGAAGTGCTCAGCCAGTCCGATGTGATCTCACTGCACTGTCCTCTTTTTCCCTCCACCGAAGGAATCATCAACAGGGACAATATTGCCAAGATGAAGGACGGTGTGATTCTGATCAACACTTCCCGGGGACCTCTGGTGGTGGAACAGGATCTGAAGGATGCCCTGGACAGCGGCAAAATCCGGGCAGCCGGTCTGGATGTGGTTTCCACCGAGCCGATTCAGGAGGACAATGTGCTTCTGAAAGCGAAAAACTGCTATATCACTCCCCACATTGCCTGGGCTCCCATTGAAGCCCGTGCGCGGCTTATGAATATTGCTGTGGATAATGTGAGGGCTTTTGCTGAAGGCAAGGTGCAGAACAGGGTGAATTAAACCCGAAAGAATAGAAATCTTTTTCATACCGGGCTGCAGGCATTTTCCTCCTTTTAAGTCTGCAGCCCACTTTTTTTTTTCGGGCCGGGGAGACTTCCGGGGGAGAGCGGAACAGGAATCAGTACCGTTTCAGTTTCAGAATTTCCTTTCCCTTTTGAATCTGACCGGAATGCTTTTTATAGTCGCTCACCACCAGGGCTATCTGTATCACGCTTAAAATGCACAGTTCGCTGATCCGGGCTGCCGGCAGATCGCTCATAACATCAGACTTCCTGGCGCAGGTATGAAGAACAATATCAGCATGCTCTGTTATGGGAGAGTTGGCGTAACCGGTTATGCATATGGTCGTGGCTCCCTGTTTTTTGGCTTCTTTGAGAGAATCCACGGTATTTTTTGATCTTCCGCTATATACCACCGCCAGGGCAACATCGCCGGAATGCAGTTGGGAAGCTGCGGTGATCTCCATAATAGGGTCATGGTAGTAATTGCAGTTTATACCAATCTGCATAAGAAGGTTAAAGGCGTTCAGTGCCGAGGCTCCCGAACCTCCCTCTCCGTAAATATCAATCCTGTTGGCATGAATAATAGCCTGTATGGTCCTTTCCAGAGCCTCATCGTCCAGGATGTTCTGGGTTTCATCGATAACCTGTTTATTAAACTGAAAAATTTTCTGCTTCAGCACTTTAACCGAGTCGTTACGGTTTATTTGGATCACCTCGGAAGAAGGAGAAAGGAGTTCTCTTTCTATATAGAACTTCAGTTCCGTATAGCCTTTGAATCCGAGGGTCCGGCAGAAACGGACAACCGTTGCCGCACTGGTTCCTGTCTGATCAGCAATATCCTGGGTTGTCATTTTGAGGATGTCGGTTTTCTGATGCATCACAAAATCTGCAATCTTTTTTTCAGCTTCGCTCAAATCATCAAAGTGACTGGTGATCCGGGTCATATATTCATATTTTTCAATTGTTCTGTTATTTTCAGCCATGAAATGTATTTTACACCTATTTTGAAAATTAAGAAATAAATTTCAAATTTTTATTATGCTCCAGAGTTTTTCCTCTTTTCCGGAGATAATTTTATGATTCATGTGTCCCATATAAAAAAAATAATCAAAAAAAATATTTATGTACCGAATTATCACGCCCCAAGCGGTACGGGAAGGAATGCCGGAAAATAGATATGGAAAAAATTTTCATATAGAGTATAATTAATTTGAAAAAAATTCAATATGCGATTATGATTACTTTAATCATCTTTCTGAAGGCATCAGGCTTTTCTCAAAAAGTGCTCGAATTTCCCCTTCGGGAGGGGGAAGGCTGCTGCTGTGAAATATATTTTACCAGGGGAGGAAATATCAAGAAATATATTTCAAAAAAAAGTTGACAGCTCGGTAAAGTGGGGTTAATGTAGAACCATACCTTATGAAATATGTTTCATAAAAATAAAAAAATACTGATATTAAGTTTCATTCATCCTGTGTGAAGAAAATAAGGAAGGTCTATGACACTGAATGACAGAGTCGCCATTGTAACAGGAGCCGGATCACCCAAAGGGATTGGAAGGGCTATTGCGCTTATGCTGGCGAAATACGGAGCCAATGTGGTTGTGGCTGACCTGAACCTTGAGGGAGCCGAAGCTGTTGCAGAAGAAATCCGGGCCATGGGCCGGAAAGCCCTGGCTGTGCAGGTCAACGTGATCGACAAAAATGCGATAGACGAAATGATGGACAAAACTGTCGCAGAATTCGGCAGGCTGGACATTCTGGTCAACAATGCGGGCATTACACAGCCTGTCAGGGTTCCCGATACCACAGAAGCCGACTGGGACAGGGTTGTGGATGTGAATCTGAAAAGCACATTCCTCTGCTCTCAGGCTGCTATTGAAATTATGAAAAAGAACAAATACGGACGGATCGTCAATATGAGTTCAGTTTCCGGAAAGCAGGGGGGCGGCGTATTCGGCGGAGCCCATTATTCGGCAGCAAAAGCGGGTATTCTGGGATTTTCCAAAGCCCTGGCCAAAGAAGTTGTGACCGACGGAATTACCGTAAACTCGGTAGCTCCCGGAGCGGTGGCTACGGAAATCAGAAAAGGCATTTCAGATGAAAAGGAAAAGGCTATTGCCGATGCGATTCCCATGAAACGGGTAGGGAAACCGGAAGAAATCGCATTTGCCGTTGCCTTCCTGGCAGCAGATGAAGCTGCCTATATTACCGGAGAAGACATCGATATTAACGGTGGTTCTTACATAGATTAGCAAAAATTTTAAAGGAGATTTTTTATGAAAAAATTATTTGCTTTAGTTATTATGGCAGCCGTACTGGCTGGTGGCGTATTTGCCAATGGACAGCAGGAAGCTTCCGGTTCCAAGGACGAAAAGATTGTTCTGAAGCTCGGATACGGTGGACCCACTACAAACCCCAGACATATGGTTGCTGAACAGTTTGCCGCTTATGTAGCCGAAGAAACCGACGGAAGAGTGCAGATTGACCTGTATCCCGCAGAAATGATCGGTACCGACAGACAGATGGCAGAAATGGTATCCATGGGTACTCTGGATATGACCATTAACGCTCATGGTGTTATTGCTTCCTACGAACCCAAACTGGCTGCTCTTGAACTTCCTTTCCTTTTTACATCCAATGAAAAAGTGGGACAGGTTCTCGACGGACCCATGGGTGAAGAAATTGTAAAAGATCTTCCTGCAAAAGGCATGAGAGTTCTGGCTTTCTGGGAAAACGGTCTGAGACAGATTACCAACAATGTCAGACCCATTGAAAAACCCGAAGATCTGAAAGGTCTGAAACTCAGAACTCCTGAAAATCCCATGACTCTGGCTATTTTCAAAGCTCTGGGTGCAAGCCCCGCTCCTCTGGCCTTCTCTGAACTTTACATGGCTCTTTCCCAGGGTGTATTTGACGGACAGGAAAACCCTGTTGTTAACATCCACGCTGCCAAGTTTGAAGAAGTACAGAAATACATTTCCATCACCAATCACAAATACGAAAGCTGTCCTTTTGTTGTGAGCGAAGCTGTATGGAAAAAACTTCCTGCTGATGTTCAGGTTGTTCTGAAAGAAGCTGCTGTAAAATATGCCGGTGTCCACAGACAGACCGTTGCTGATAATCAGGCTGCTCTTCTTGCAGAACTCGAATCCAAAGGCATGCAGGTAAGCCGCCCCGATCTTGCTCCTTTCCAGGCTGCTACTGCTGTTGTTTACAAACAGTACGAAGAAAAACTGGGAAAAGACCTGATTGACGGTGTAAGAGCTGCTGCAAAATAATTTTCCAGATTAAATTAGGGTTTTAAAGTTGAGGGGGTTGTTTCTAAGGCTTATAGTTTTAGGAACAACCCCATTTTTAAGGAACACACAAAATGAATTTCATCCACAAACTAAATGAGATCGTAATCAGGATTATTACCGGTTTCAGTCTTACCCTGCTCAGTATTCTTACTGTGGCTACCATGGGAGGCGTCCTGTATCGCTATGTTTTAAAAAGCCCTGTGGTGTGGTTGTACGAATTTATCGTACTCATTTTTGCCTGGACAGTCTTCAGCGGTGTTGTCCTGGCCTATTCCAAAAGTGAAAATATCCATTTGACCTTTGTTATGAATGCCCTTTCACCCAAAGGAAGAAAAATTCTGGCGCTGGTCATTGATCTTATAAATATGATTTTTATCTTTATGGTTGTCTTTTTCGGTTTCAAGCTGGTAAAAAACACCTCCATGCAGACCTACAATACCATCCCCGTTTCCCTGGGATGGTTTTATGCCTCCTTTCCTGCCATGGGAATCCCCATGATCATTACCCTTCTTGACCGTGCTGTAAGCAGGTTTGAAGACGGGAACAGGGAGGCTGCCTGATGGGTTTTATCCTTTTAGTCTGTTTCGCCGTTCTTATGGCGATCGGCGTGCCCATCGCCGTATCACTGGGGCTGAGTACCGCCCTGTCCATTATGATTACGGGTCAGTATAATCTGATCACCGTATTTCACAGAGCCATCAGCGGTGTAGACTCCTACATCCTGCTGTCCATTCCCTTCTTTATCCTGGCGGGACAGCTTATGAACACCGGGGGGATCACCCGGAAAATCTTCAAGTTCGCCACCTGTCTGGTAGGAAGAATCCCCGGCGGTCTGGGCCATGCCAACATCGTGGCCAGTATCATCTTTTCCGGAATGTCCGGTTCGGCAGTTGCCGATGCGGGAGGTCTGGGGCAGATCGAAATGCAGGCTATGACCGATGAGGGGTACGACCCTGAGTTCAGCGCGGCGGTTACCACCGCTTCTGCCACAATCGGGCCGATCATCCCTCCCAGCATCCCCATGGTTGTATACGGCGCTGCCGCGGAAGTTTCTGTGGGCGCCCTCTTTCTGGGCGGTTTTATCCCGGGCATCCTGTTGGGACTGACTTCTATGGTTCTGGTACTGATCATCTCTTTGAAACGGCACTATCCCCGGAGCGATCATTTCAGCTTTAAGGAAGTGGCCGTCTCTTTTAAAGAGTCCTTCCTTTCCCTGTTGACCCCGGTGATCATCATCGGCGGTATCCTGGGCGGGATATTCACCCCCACCGAAGCGGCTGTTGTGGCTACGGTCTATGCCTTTATTCTGGGTGTGTTTGTCTACAAGGAGATAAAGATGAAAGATCTGGCTCATATTATGGTCAGCACTATCATCACAGCCGCTTCGGTGATTTTCATTATCTCCGCGGCAACCTCTTTCAGCTGGATTATCGCCATGGAAGGCATCACCATGAAAGTGGCCAACTTTCTCCTTTCGGTGACCACCAACAAGTATGTGATCCTGCTGCTGCTGAATATTATCTTCCTGATTCTGGGAATGTTTATGGAGAGCCTTTCGATCCTGCTGATCACAGTGCCCTTCCTTATGCCCCTGATTCATGAAGTGGGATTGAGCCCTGTGCACCTGGGAGTGGTTCTGGTTCTGAACCTGATGATCGGACTCTCCACGCCGCCTGTGGGAATGTCCCTGTTTGTATCCAGTAAAATCGCCAAGGTCAGCCTGGAAGCTCTCTACAAGGAGATCCTTCCCTTCCTGATTCCCCTGATCCTGGTACTGCTGATCATTACCTATGTGCCGGATACGGTTCTGTGGCTGCCCAAGGTCTTTTTAGGTTATTGACGGCGGCGCAGACCGTCGATCCATAAAGGAGGGGGGGCAGACAGGCCTCCCTTTCCTATGGGTCCCGATGAAATCCTTTGAAGCAGGATTTTCCGGATATCAGATTTTTCTGCTGTCCAGGGCGGTTCTGGTTTTTTTCATGTTGGAAAGGGCTTTGTCATAGTTTTGCAGAACTGTACCCATAAGAAGAGCGTCTATGATGGTAAGTTCGGCGATTCTGGATGAGAGAGCTTCGGTTTTGAATTCTGTTTCCGGCGAGGCTGTAAACAGAGGAACATCGCTGTACTTGAGAATGGGGCAGCGGCTGTAGTTGGTGATGGTTATCACTTTGGCGCCGGCCTCTTTGGCAATGGACGCCACATCAATGGTGGTTCCGGATGCTCCGGTGTGGGATATGGCCACAACCACATCTTTTTCACCCAGTATGGACGCGGCCATCGCCTGTATATTGGCATCGGTGGAAGAGATGGGAGGGTATCCGATTCTGACAAATTTATGCTGACCATCCTGGGCGATGATGTTGGACCCGCCCACTCCGAAAAACAGGAGGCGTTCCGCCTGGATTATCAGGTTAACGGCTTTTTCAATGTTCTTCTTGTTGATCACCGACAGGGTGTCTTTCAGGGCTTGCATATTGGAGTGGAAAACCTTTTCGACAATGGTCGGGACTGTGTCTCCGGGAGCCAGCTTTTCGTAGATCTGCATGGAAGGTTCAATAACATCCTGGGCAATGCTGATTTTCATGGCCTGAAACCCCTTGTACCCCAGCTTCTTCGCCAGGCGGACCAGGGAAGCTTCACTTGTTTTGCAGAGTTCTGCCACTTCCGTAATGGAAGAGTGGATAACATTCTTGCTGTTGTTCTGAATATAGGAACAGAGGCTTTTTTCTTTTTCACTCAGGCTGTTCTGTTCCATGGTTATGCGGATAGCGAAGCTTACTTTATCTGTCATTTTTATCTGTTCCTTTTTTGAGTGAAAGAAAATTTCACTTTTTGGTTTTGTTTAAAAAAGTAAATCTCTTAGGGTGATGATAGTGCCACTCTAACGGTAATTGCAAGTTTTGGCAATGAGAGTAGGGCCTGTAGGTGTTTTGGGGCATCACTAGCTGAGTATATCCGAGAGAGCGGGAAAAATAGAAGTGAAAATAATTTTCATATAATGCGTTTTGGTATTGAAAAAACTTTTACTTTGGGTTAGATTCATTTCATATAGAGAAAACAAATCCAAATGAAATGCCCCATGGGCAATGGACAAGGAGATATTATGAGTGTTGGAAAAAAGGTAAGACTTGCAAGACTTTTGCATGAGAGCGGCAGACTGCTGGCAATTACTATGGATCACCCTATTACAAGAGGTGTACTGCCCGGTCTGGAAAACATTGAAAAAACGATGGAACTGGTTGTAGCCGGCCGTCCCGATGCCATTACCATTCAGAAGGGTATTGCCAGAAGCGTTTTCCCCCCCCATGCCGGAAAAGTGGCTCTGATTATGAAATCCACCAGCTACTCTATTCCCTATCACCCCAATTTTGATACTCCCGTGGCAGAAGTGGAAGAAGCGGTGGAACTTGGTGCGGATGCCATTTCTGTGGGTATGATCATGGGTGGACCGGAACAGGCCCAGCAGCTTTCCAACCTGGGAAGGATCAGCAGAGAAGCTGAAAAAGCGGGGATGCCCCTGGTAGCTCACATCTACCCCAAGGGATCCATGGTGCAGAATCCTAATGATCCTGATGCTCTGGCTTACTGTGTCCGAGCCGGAGCCGAGCTTGGTGTGGATATTATTAAAACCCTCTGGAGCGGTTCTGCCGAGTCTTTTCAGAAAGTGATCGATTCCTGTCCTGCCAAGGTTTGTCTGGCCGGCGGTTCTGCCGGAAATGACTTAAGATCCTATCTCCAGATGACCCGTGACGGTCTGGATATTGGTCTGGCCGGTGTGACATACGGAAGAAGCGTATGGCAGGATCCCAATCCTACAGCTGTTGTGGAGAGTCTGAAAGCGATGATTCACGACGATGTATCTGTGGAAGAGGCTCTGGAAGTCTACAATAAAAGTAAATAGGAAAATCCCAGGAGATAATTGCTGCATATGAAAGCCGGAGTTTTTACACAAGTTGACAAGTTTGAAGTTCAGGAATGGGACAAGCCCGCCATTGAACCGGGAGATGTTCTGATTCGGGTAAAAGCCGCTGCTATCTGCGGTACCGACCTGAGAATCTTTCATGGAAAGAAAACAAAAGGTGTCCGGATGCCTTCGGTAATCGGGCATGAGGTTTCCGGAGAGGTTGTAGAAACCGGAGCGGACGTTACAGAGTTATCTGTGGGCGACCGGGTCTGTGTAGATCCAGTGCTTCCCTGCGGTGAATGCGCCTACTGTATGAACGGTATGGAAAATGTCTGCCAGAACAGGGTTGCCATCGGTTATGAGTACGACGGCTGCTTTGCCGAATATATGCGGATTCCCGGAAAGTTCATCAAAAGACAGAACGTGCAGAAAGTTCCCGATTCGGTTTCCTGGGTCGGCGGCGCTCTGGCGGAGCCTCTGGGCTGTGTGATCAACGGGCAGAGAAAGCTCAATATCACTCCCGGAGACAAGGTGGTTGTACTGGGGACAGGTCCTATCGGGCTGATGCACTGCATGCTGGCCAAAGCCTCCGGGGCAGCTAAAGTTTTTGTCAGTGAGCCTAATGAGATGCGCCGGAATATGGCGTCGGACTATGGCGCTGATATTCTGGTGGACCCGGTCAATGAATCTCTGGAAGAGGTTGTTATGGCAAACACCGGCGGACTGGGAGCTGATGTGGTTATTCTGGCTATCGGTATTCCTGCTCTGGCAAATGATGCTCTGAAGATAGCCAGAAAAGGCGGACGGGTCAGTATGTTTGCCGGATTCTCCAAAGGAGATCTTCCTCCTGTGGATGTGAACATCATCCACTACAATGAACTTGTCGTGACCGGTTCTTCCTCCCTGCAGAGAAAGGATCTTCAGACGGCTCTGGCGCTGATTGAGAGCGGAGCTATCGATGTGGACAAGCTGGCAACCCATAAATTCCCTATGGACAAGATAGAGGAAGCCTTTGCTGTAGCCGAGAGCGGCCAGGCACTGAAGGTTATTCTGGAAGGATGAAGCAACCTGCCCTGCTGGGAATAGATGCTGGCAGCAGCAGTGTGAAAATCTGCGCCTTTACCCCCCGGGGCGAAATGCTGGGGGGGGTGAATAAGCCGGTTCTTATGCACTGCGAACCTGACGGTACGGTATCGTTCAATCCCCGCTCCTACTGGGATCTCTGCTGCGGGCTTGTCAGGGATCTGATGAAAACCCGGGATATGCAGATTCTGGGAGTGGGGCTCTCTACAGCCTGTCCCTCCATGGTTTTTATGGATCATGATTTTAACCCGGTCAGGCCGGGAATTCCCTACCTGGACAACCGGGCTTCCGCAGAGGTTTCCAGTCTGCAGAACCAGGGGCTAGAGCTGGAGAATCCCTATTCAGTCTCTTCCTGCAGCATTGCCAATGCCATGTGGGTCAAAAAGCATGAACCGGAGATTTGGAAACAGACAGAAAAAATCGGCATGCTCAACAGCTATCTGGCGGGTAAAATCACCGGAGAGAGCATGGTGGACCTGACGCAGGCATCCTACTCGGGCATTTTTGATCTGAAAACACCTGACAGGTGGAACCGGGATGCTCTGGAAATGAGCGGAATTGAGGAGACAAAACTCCTGCCCCTCTCCCGTTCCTATGAAAAAGCGGGCTCTGTAACCGCAGATGCTGCAGAGAAGACAGGCCTTCCTGAAGGTTGTCCTGTAGCAATAGGCTCTGCCGATACGGCCGCCGCCGCTTTTGCGGTTGCTCTGGATCAGCCGGGATGGGCTTTTGAGTCTGTGGGCACCTCGGGTGTTCTGACTTTTGCCCTGGATAAGCCCGAGTTTGATCCGGTTTTCATGAACCGCTGCCATGTTTATCCCGATCGCTGGCTGGCCCATGGGGCTATGTCTCTGACAGGCGGAGCTCTGGAATGGCTCCGCAGGAAGGTCTGGGATGAATTTACTGCTCCTGCAGATATGGACAGGATTCTTGATGACTCCACACCCGGTGCCGGGGGGGTTGTGTTTCTTCCCTATCTGGCAGGTGAACGATCGCCTATCTGGGACCCCGAGGCTGTGGGCGTCTGGTACGGTATGACTCTGGGAACTTCAAAAGCCGATCTGATTGAGGCAGTCTACGAATCTTCCGCTTACGGTATGAAACAGATTCTGGATCTGGCGGCAAGGAAGTACGGCCAGGGACCTGATTTTATCCTTTCTGTGGGGAACGGAACGAAAGGAGCCCGGTGGAATCAGATAAAATCGGATGTTCTGCAGCTTCCCTACCGGCCTGTCAGCAATGCAGACGCCGCCGCGTTTGGCGCGGCCATGATGGGCGGTATTGCCGGAGGGCTTTTTACCGGCCCGCAGGATCCGGCTGTTCCCAGGCTGAAAAAAGGGAACCGGGAGTTTCTCCCCTGCGGTGAGGAGGAGTACAGGGAGTACATGAACTCCTATAAGATCTATAAAGCTCTTTATCCTGCTTTAAAGAATGTAATGCATTCCCGCTAAAAGGAAGGAGGCCGCACGGGGGCCTCCTTTTTTTAAATTTCTATTCCAATAAAGTGTTTGATTAAAATTCCGATCAGGAAAGAGATTCCAGCTATTCCCAGAGATATCCCCGCCATTTCAAAAAAGCGGCTTTTAAAGTTATATTCTTTTGCCACAGAGATATAAAAATTGAAGGCAAATATAATCACCACCGCCAGAAAGAGAGAGACTCCCAGGCATACAAAGGGATTTGTAAAAAGAGCAAAAGGCAGGACCAGGAAGATCACTGTAAAAACATAGGCTACCCCTGTATAAAGGGATGCTCGGCCGGCGTTTTCTCCCCCTTCATGCCGTGTGGAAAGGTACTCACTGGCTGCCATGGAAAAAGAGGCGCTGATTCCGGTTATCAGTCCGGTCAGGCCGATCAGTTTGGTGTTCTGGAAGGCTATGGTATACCCCGCCAGGGCTCCGGTCAGTTCTACCAGGGCGTCATTGAGTCCCAGGACGATGGATCCCACGTATTTGAGCCTTTCCTCGTCGAGCATTTCTATGAGTTCGCTCTCATGTCTCTCTTCATCGGCAATAATATCGTTCAGGTAATTCAGATTCTTATCATGTTCACCGTAGTTGTCCTGAGCGTTGCTTTCGGCTCTCTCCAGCATTTTGATCCCGAAAGTCAGGCCGAAAAGACGGACAAACCAGAAGTGGAGCCACACAAAAAATTTTTGGGGCTTTACATCTTTTCCGGTCAGGCCCTTCAGACGCTGATAGTGTTTCAGCTCATCCCTGGCAATCAGTTCCAGGGTTTTTTTATTGTGTTCATCTTTTGTGACAGCTGCTATGCGGTTGTATAGATGATAGGCGTTGATTTCATCCTGTTGGTCCTTAAGCAGCCATTTCATAACTTCCGGTTTTATTTCCATTGATTCCCCACTCCGAGTTTTTATCTATTAAACGATTATAATGTCCAGGGAGCAAGAGGGATTATTTCAAAAAAAAATTATACCTGAAACATTGTGTCCATATCCTGGAAGCTGAAATCTCCCGTTTATCTGGAGAAAAGACTTTTTCTATTAGTGAAGCACGAGAAAAACTAAACCAGTTCTATTTATTCTCTCTAAACCTTTATACAGTAGAGGATTAATGGTTTGTAGCCCTCTCCCCTTGGGCTGGTCGGAAGCAAGCTTCCTGCTCGCCTATGCAACCAGAGGAGAGGGTTCAGAGCCAGTTGTTACAGACCAAAGCATTTTGTCAGCCACTGGTGCTCGTTCCTCGGTTCTCTGCGGTACGACACCGTTTCCCGCTAACCCCTCCGTTTCGAGTCCGCTCGGATGGGGTATAAAGCAAAAAAGTCCAGCTTTCGCTGAACTTTTTTGTGTTTGTTAGGCGCCGAGCGGACTCGAACCGCTGAATGATGGATTTGCAATCCACTCCCTTAGCCGCTTGGGTACGGCGCCGTCTTGTGGGATGAAATATAACAAATGCGGTGATGTTTGTCCAGCGCCGGGAGGGAGTTTTTTCTGTAGACACTTAAATTGTCTTGGCATATGATGATGGCCATGACAGAACAGGAACTGATTCAGATTTTAACCGAGGCGAAAGACGCCTATTACAATACAGATACCCCCCGGATGAGCGACGGGGAATTCGACCGCCTGGAGGAGCAGCTGAGGGCGATGAATCCCGAAAGCGTGTACTTTTCCATTGTGGGCAGCGAGACCACAGGCGGGGGGAAAATCCGCCATGAGGTTCCCATGCTTTCCATGGGAAAAGCCAAGAACATGGGGGATGTGAAAAAGTGGATTGCCAGGCTGAAACTTCCCGAAGAGACCCGTTGGACCATCCAGCCCAAGATCGACGGGCTATCCGCCTCCTGTTACTATTCGGAAGGAAAGCTTCAGTATGTGGCAACCCGGGGGGATGGAGAAGTGGGGCAGGATGTAACATCCATTGCCGATTTTATCGCTGACATTCCCCAGACTCTGGGTGCCTCTTCAGAGGATATTGAGATCCGCGGTGAACTCTATCTTCCCAAAAATACCGAATACGATACCAAAGGGAAGCCCCTGCGGAATAACTGTGTGGGCCTGATCAACCGGAAGGAAAACCGGGAAGACCTCAAATATGTCCGTTTTGTCTGTTACCAGGTTGCTCGTACCAGGCCCTCTGCCAGCGAGGCAGGAATTATCGACTGGCTCAAAGAGGCGGGGTTTCATACGGTAGAGTACTTTTCTGTCAGCTCTCTTGAGGAAATCGAATCTGTCTATAAGGCCTACCTGGATTCCAAGCGGGATCAGTGGCTCTACGAAACCGATGGACTGATTCTGACCGTGGATGATAACACCCTTCACGAAGAGATCGACAGCCGCTGGGTGGTGGATCATCACCATCACTACGCCCTGGCGATCAAGCCTCCGGCAGCCTCCCGGAAGACCAGGCTGACCGGCGTGGAATGGCAGGTCAGCCGGCAGGGGGCTCTGGTTCCCGTGGCTGTATTTGAACCGATCCTGCTGGGAGGGGCCACCCTGAACCGGGCTTCCCTCCATAACTATGCGTTTGTCCAGTCCATGGGGCTTCAGCTGGGAGATGAGCTTCTGATCGAGCGGGCCAATGATGTGATCCCCTATGTGCGGGAGAACCTGTCCGCCGGGAACCGGGAAGGAGAACTGTTTTTTTCCGATGTATCCCCTGAGGTTTGCCCTGTCTGCGCTAGCCCGGTGAAAGAGGAAGGGGTGCATTTGAAATGTACCAACCCGGGATGCCCTGAAAAAGAGATTCAGACCATCATCTACTGGGTAAAGGAATCCGGAATGGAGCAGGTGGCGGAAGCCACCATTCGGCAGCTATATGAAAAAGGGATTGTCCGCTCTGTGGGCGATCTGTACAAGGTTTCCCGTGAGGATCTGACCGGTCTGGAAGGATTTGGAGAGAAGAAAATTGCGAATTTTCTGGAACAGACCGAGAAGGTGCGCGAGCTTACCGCTCCGGAACTGATCAGCCGGCTGGGAATTCCCCTGGTTCAGCAGAAGGCTTTAAAGAAACTGGGTATCCAGAGCATAAAGGATTTCCGGAACTTTTCGGACGATACCTATGTGATCGGTCAGAACATCATCGCCTGGAAAGAGAAGAGCGAGAATCAGGCCCTTCTGGAAGAGCTCCTTGGGGCGGTGAATATCAAAGAATCCGGAGCCTCCGAAACAAGAGGGCAGGTCTGCATGACCGGGAAAGGCCCCATGGGCCGGAAGGAACTGCAGAAGATTATAGAAGACCGGGGGTATGAGTTCTCATCCACAGTGACAAAAACCACGGATATCCTTCTCTGCGAGGATCCGGAGGGCACCAGCTCAAAGCTCCAGAAGGCCCGGAAAAACGGGACGAAACTTATGTCATATGAGGATTTTCTAAGACAGGAGTAGAGTTTTTCGGGAAATTTTGGCTTAAACTGAACCTCTATCGTTCCAGAATCTCTTCCACCCGCTGAATGTCTTCGGGGCGGATGCTGCTTTTATTCCGGTCCAGGAAGCTGGGGGAGAGAATCTCTCCGCTGGCCAGGACGTTGCGGGAACTGGCGGCTCTTCTGATATTACGCCAGCTGCTGTTTTGTTCGTCCATGAGAGACCTGTATTTCTGATAGGCCTGAAGAATGGACGATTCTATCTGGTCGATCTGTGTGACCTCATCCGGACGGGGAGGGATAATGATGGTATCGCCGGGACGGATGTAATCCGGGTCAGGATAGGAATCTTTGTTGGCTTCGTAAAGGTAGGGCCACAAATGGATATTGCCCCATACATCCCGGGCGATAATGCTGAAGGAGTCTCCGCTAGTTATACTGTAGGTTCGGGATTCCTGGGTAATAGCAGTTTCTGACGGGGCAGCCGCCTTCTCTGCTGCAATAGCCTCGGATATCTGAGGCTCCTGCTGCACCGCCGCTTCCCCGGGGGGCGGATCCGGTTCTCTGTGGTTTGATATTTCCTGCTGTCCTGCAGGTACTGCTTCATCGGTTTCTTTCATTCCGGCCATGGGAGTGATTTCGGATGGGGGAATCTCTTTGGGTTCGGCTCTTCGGGTTCCCCAGTAAATCCCGCCCAGGAGAAGGGCTATGGCCAGGAGGGCTGCTGCGGTATAGAAGTACCCTTTTTTTTCGGATTTTTCTGAGTTTTCAGACACAGCTTTTGCCAGAGCCCTGGTTTCGTCCTCATCCCGGTTGACCACGGTCAGTGGGGAGCCGCTGTTGTGCTCCGCCGGGGCTACCAGTGATGTTCCGTGTATTTCAATGTGCTGCGTCAGGGATGCGGCTTCCTGCTGATCATCTTTATGAAAGGAGTGTTCGTACCGCATTGCCTTGACCAGAAGTCCTTCGTGAACATCCTGAGCCGGCTCGGGGGCGTTATCCAGCAGGACCGGTTTCAGATCCCGGTACTCCGCATTGATTCTGTCGGCCAGCGCTGCAGCGGGGGAAAATTTAATCCGGTAATGGGCCGGAATGGTAAGGGGTTCCCCCGTTTGGGGGTTTCTGCCCTCTGTCTCATCCACATGGATCTTTTTGAAGGTGCCGAATCCGTGCAGCGCCATGCGATCCGATTCCTTCAGTTGTTCCGTAATAATTGTAAAAAGTTCCTGTATAAGACCCTTGGTTGTGTCATAATCGGTTTCGACCTTTTCAAGGATTCTCCGGATCATCTTTTCCGGGGTCAGGGAGTTACTCATTAATCTCCCCTTTTAACAGGCTGGAGGGCCTGAAAACGACTTTGCGCTTTTTAGGAAGGATCATCTTCTTTTTGGCAGAGGGGTTGTAGCTGACCCGGCTGTCTTTCACTTCCGTATGAAACGATCCGAACCCTGTCTGGCTGTAGCCCTCGTCTTCTTCCAGTATGAGGGTAATTTCTTCCAGAGTTGTATCTAATACTGATTTTACGGTCTTTTGAGAGAGGGACGTTCTGGCCGCCAGCTCTCTGACCAATTCCTGTTTTGTCATAACCTGTCAGTTCCCGGGAATTCCTAATTCTATATAAAACAAGGAAATCTCCCTATCTAATACAATACATCTTTCAGGAGGGAACTTCAATCATAAAAAATTCCTGAGAGCTTTTTTTAAAAGGTCACTCCCGAAAACAGGATAATATTGGCATAGGGAAGAACCTCTCCGGTGCGGATCACAGCTTTCGTTTTTCCTGTGGCTTCCTTGAATTCCTTATGAGCAATAAAGGTCATGGCCGGTTTATATCCCGACTCTTTTTCGTATTCCGTGAGAATCTCCAGTATCTCCTCCAGCCCTTCCGGGTTGGCCTCCCGGATCTCTTCAGCCAGCAGAATCTTCTCTACACAGAGCTCCTGGAGTACCACCTCCAGAACCTGGCCGAACCGGGGCAGCCCTGCGTGAACAGCCAGATCGATTCTTTTAACCTCGTCGGGTATGGGAAGGCCCGCATCGGCAATGGTCAGGCTGTCCGTATGGCCCATCCTTGCTATGGTTCCTGAAATTTCCGAATTCAGAAGAGTCCCTCGTTTCATAATTTCTCTCCTCGCGGGGGTTTTATAAAGTTCTATATGTATATTATACGCAAAAGGAAGGAAAGTCTCCTCTTAATTCCCTTATTAACAGCCAGGGAACTGGCGATATTATAAATAGCCAATCGTTTTATGGTCTGCCGGAATGTGTGCTTCATAAGAAGGGAGACAGTTATGGATTTCGTTACCTATCTTGTTTATAAAGATTATATTCCCTTTCAAGTCGGATTAAACCTTTTAAGGACCTGTATTGCCGAAGAGCATCTGAATCAGGTGGTGGATGAGCTTGTTTTGAGGAATATCCTGTCTGTGGATCAGGTGCAGATGCTGCATCATGAGTGGGAAGAGACTGAGGAAGAGGGGCGGGTGGTGTGAAAAAAAACCGGTCTGCCAGACAAAAGCAGACCGGTAAAACAATGAAAATAATTATATAAAAAAAGTAATTAGAAACCGACTTTGGTTTTCAGACCCATGGCAATAATACCACCGTCTTCCATAGCACCAACACCGGCGGCTGAAGAGGCCAGCCAGTCTACATAAACGCCCATGGAAGAGAAAAGGCCTTCTTTTTTGGTAAAGAAATCATAGGCAACACCCAGACCGAAAGCCGCGCCGGCTCCCACAGATTCAGAACCAGTGTAAAGAGAAACTGAAACATTTTCTTTGGGAACCATGGTAAAGTTCATAACAGAAAAGGCCACTCCTGCGGCAGAGTTGGACATGGTCATGTATTTGAATCCACCGGTGAAAGTGTCATTGAAGTTATAATCAACGCCAAATACATTGCTGGCCATGGTATCACTGGTTGTTCCGGTAATATCAGAAGCAAAACCAGCTCCTACAGTAAATGTAAGGTAGTCTGCAGATTCCGCAGCTACACCGGCAGCCAGAGCCGCGCTCAAAAGTAGTACGCATAAAATTTTTTTCATTTTTGCACTCCATAAAAAAGTAATTTGTGATTCTATATAGATAACATCTCAGCAATAAAACCAGGAAGATCATTATTAGCGGAATGTTTCTATTAGCTGTTTGATTTTTCTTCTATTTTCCCATACCTGCCCGCAGGCCTATCAGAAAGACTCCGCCGCTTGTCAGGTCGTAGGCAGAGGCGGCATCTCCTGCCATCCAGTCCATATACAGGCCCAGGCTGGTAAAGGTCGAGCTGTTGTTGACAAAAAAGTCATATCCCAATCCCAGGCCGAACAGGGTGCCCGACGTGGTATCTGCCCCTGTATAAACAGAAAAGGTAATGTCCTGACTGGTTCTGTAGCTTACGTTCACAGCCATGAAATCGGTGGGAAGGGAGAAGAATTTGACCCCGCCGACAAAGTTGCCGGGAAAACTGTAATCCAGGCCTACCATGGTTCCCGAGTAGTGGGCGGCGGCCACTTTGTCATCGGCATAGCAGGTTCCCAGGGTAAAGGCAAAATTATCAAAACCCTCGGCATATACGGCAAGGGAAGAAATACATATAAAAGCTAATGAAAGAAATCTTTTCACAGTAACAAGCTCTCCTGTTGATTTATCATTTCTTGCAAAGATAAATGGCATTATGTTTACGTTTTATTATGTGATAATTCGTTTATTTTTGCAAAGAGGGTGGGGCAAAAAAAAAGAGCAAGCTGAATGCTTGCTCTTTAAGCTCCCCCGAACAGACTCGAACTGCTGACATGGTGGTTAACAGCCACCCGCTCTACCGACTGAGCTACAGGGGAAAGTTAATTCTTGAAGAAATATATCTGTTTTGAATCGTTATGTCAACAGGGTTCGCAGAATTAAATTCCATCTGTTTTCCTATGCTTGCCGCCTCATAAAAAAAGCCGCTCCAGGCGGAGCGGCTTGAAAGTATTTCTTTATTAAGAAGACACTTAACCTTACAGGTTGAACAGCATATCCTCGTAGGAAGGATAGGGCCATCTTGCCTTGTCGGTAATCTTTTCGAGGGTATCTGCACACTCTCTGAGATCGTCCATGGCGGGGATGACTTTTTCTCTGTAGGCCTTGGCCTGAGCCAGAAGATCTTCTTCCAGTTCCAGAGCAGCTTCAATCTCTTTTTTGAGTACATCGTTGGTTTTGATCATGCATTCGATCTGACCGTTGATGTTGTCCAGAAGGGATTCCTGGGCGGAAGTGTCGGCAGTGGGAACAACAGCCTTGGTTGCAGCGATGCCCTCTGCTATGGATCTGGCATAGTCAATAACAGCAGGAAGGATCATTCTTCCAGCCATTTCATAGGCAACGCCGGCTTCGATGTTGATCTGTTTGCTGTAGTTTTCCAGGTAGGTGTCTACACGGGAATCCAGCTCTTCCTTGCTGAGAACTTTGTATTTGCCCATCAGAGCAACAGTTGAGTCGTTGTTCATAATGGGGAGAGCTTCCACAGTGGACTTCAGGTTGGGAAGTCCGCGTTTTTCAGCTTCTGCCAGCCATTCGTCGGAGTAGCCGTTTCCATTGAAAATGATCTTGCTGTGAGCAGCGTAGGTTTCTTTCACGATAGCCTGGATCTCTGCATTGATGTCGGACGCTTTTTCCAGTCTGGCAGCAAACTCATCGAGGATTTCTGCAACGGCTGTGTTGAGTACAACGTTAGGTCCGGCGATGGACTGGGTGGAACCAACCATTCTGAACTCAAACTTGTTACCGGTAAAGGCAAAGGGTGAAGTTCTGTTTCTGTCGGTCATGTCCATGGGAAGATCGGGCAGAGAAGTCGCACCGATAACCATTTTCTTTCCGTCTTTGGCTTCTACAGGTTTACCCGCAGCCAGTTTTTCCATGATTTCAGTGAGCTGATCGCCCAGGAAGATGGAGATTACAGCGGGAGGCGCTTCGTTGGCACCCAGTCTGTGATCGTTACCGGAGCTGGCGGCAGACGCTCTGAGCAGAGCGGCGTATTTATCAACAGCTTTGATGGTGGCAACACAGAAAAGAAGGAACTGGGCATTCTGGTGGGGAGTATCACCGGGGTTCAGCAGGTTGATACCGTCATCAGTTGCCAGAGACCAGTTGTTGTGTTTTCCGTTTCCGTTGACACCGGCAAAGGGTTTTTCGTGAAGAAGACAGGCCAGATTATGTCTGTCAGCCACTTTTTTCATCATTTCCATGGCCAGCTGGTTCCAGTCGGTAGCCACGTTGGCAGAGGCGTAGATGGGAGCAAGCTCAAACTGGTTGGGAGCCACTTCGTTGTGCTGGGTTTTGGCGCTGATTCCCAGTTTCCAGAGCTCTGTATTCAGCTCTCTCATGAAATCGGCGACTCTCTCCTTGATAGCTCCGAAGTAGTGATCGTCCAGTTCCTGTCCTTTGGCAGACATGGTTCCGAAAACGGCTCTACCAGTCAGTTTCAGGTCAGGTCTTTTCAAAAAGTATTCTTTGTCGATCAGGAAGTATTCCTGCTCGGGACCTACGGAAGCTACAACTCTGCTGGAAGTGGTATTTCCCATAAGTTTCAGGATTTTCATAGCCTGTTCGCTTACGGCATCCATAGAGCGGAGGAGGGGTGTTTTCTTATCCAGGGCTTCTCCGGTATAGGATACGAAAGCGGTAGGAATCGTCAGGGTCAGGCCGGTGTTGTCCGCTTTCAGGAACGCGGGAGATCCTGTGTCCCATGCGGTGTAACCACGGGCTTCGAAGGTCTGTCTCAGACCGCCGTTGGGGAAGGACGAGGCGTCGGGTTCACCCTGGATGAGTTCCTTTCCGGAAAACTCCATCATGACTGTTCCGTCTCCCACAGGGGCGATGAACGCATCGTGTTTTTCTGCAGTGTAGCCTGTCAGGGGCTGGAACCAGTGAGTGAAATGGGTAGCTCCCTTTTCGATGGCCCAGTCTTTCATGGCGGCTGCAATAACTTCAGCTACATCCAGAGAAAGCTCGATTTCTCCGGTCTGTACTTTCTTGAATTCCTTGAAGACTGATTTAGGCAGTCTCTGTTTCATTACTGCTTCGGAAAAGCAGTATTCACCGTAAATGGTTTCCAGCGGTGTTTCTGAATAATTAATGCTCAAGACTTTCTCCTTGAATATGAATTGCTTGAATTATTTTTGCATATAAATAATGCATTTTCTATGCCAAATTGCAATAAAACTACAGCTGTGTTTATTATCTCTTTTTGTAGTAATAAAATACCCTGCTTTGCCAAGTTTGCATAATAGGATTGAAAGATCAGGAAGCTGCAACTTGTAACATTAATGTATAAAAATGCCGAAAAAGACACAGGAATGTAGTGAAATGATTCTTAAAGGGAGAAAAAAAGGCCCGGAATTCCGGACCTTTTCTCATTCACAGATAGATCAGCCGATAGCGGCTTCTCCTCTCTCTCCGCTTCTGATTCTGATGGAATCTTCGATGGGCAGAATAAAAATCTTGCCGTCTCCGATCTCTCCAGAGCGTGCACCGCGGATGATCGCATCTACAGTGGGCTGTACAAACGGATCTGTAACAGCAATCTCGATTCTGATTTTTTTCAGAAGGTTAACTTCCACATCTACACCACGGTAGGTTTCTGTGTAACCCATCTGCTGTCCGCATCCCAGGGCATTGGTTACGGAAATCTTGTGGATTTCATCTTTAAACAGTTCCTGTTTTACTGCGTTCAGTTTATCAGGCTGAATATAGGCAACAACTAATTTCATTTATTGTATCTCCTTACGCTTTCGAGTTTTTCCCTGAGGGAAATCTCTTTCGCTTCTTGAATAAAAGGGTTCCGGATGGAGCACATCCCCCTTTTATCATATAGTAGGTTTTTCATGCAGGGCTGATCAGAGCCCTGCATAGTAAGTATAAGTCCTTTTCCGGATTACATGTTCTGGAAAATCTGGAAACCGGAGTAGGATTCCATTCCGTGTTCTTCGATATCCAGACCTTTCATTTCTTCTTCTACAGAAACTCTCAGACCAACAGTTTTCTTGATGATCAGGAAGAGCAGACCCGCCGTTACAGCAACCCATACGAATACCGCTGCAGCACCCAGTGCCTGTACACCAATCTGTCCGCCTCTGGTCAGACCGGAACCGATCATTTCAATATCTCCGAAGATACCTACAGCCAGGGTACCCCAAACACCGCAGACACCGTGTACGGAAATCGCACCAACAGGATCGTCAATGTGCAGAACCTTGTCGATGAACTCAACAGACGCTACAACCAGGATACCGGCAACAAGACCGATGATAATAGCTGCACCGTTTCCAACTACCCAACAGGGAGCGGTAATACCAACCAGACCGGCCAGAGCACCGTTCAGTGACATGGATACATCGGGTTTACCGAAAGCAATCCAGGTAGTGAACATAGCGGCAATAGCACCGGCAGAAGCAGCCAGGGTTGTTGTTACCGCAACAGCAGTCATGCTTACATCAGTACCGGAAAGGGTGGAACCGGCATTGAATCCGTACCAGCCGAACCAAAGGATGAATACACCAAGGGCAGCCAGAGGCATGTTGTGACCCATGATAGCTTTTACAGTAACTTTTCCGTTAACTTTTACATATTTACCAGTTCTGGGACCAATGATGATCGCACCCATCAGAGCGGCCCATGCACCTACAGAGTGAACAACAGTAGAACCTGCGAAGTCATGGAATCCCATAGCGCTTAACCAACCGCCGTTCCAGATCCAGTGACCGGAAATGGGGTAGATAAGACCGGAAATAAATATAGAGTAAATCAGGTAGGAAGAGAACTTGGTTCTTTCAGCCATAGCTCCTGATACGATAGTGGCAGCAGTTGCCGCAAATACAACCTGGAAGAACCAGTTCATAGTGTCGCCGCTGGCCAGGAAGAAATCGCTGGTTCCGATAAATCCGCCTGCGGATTCACCGTACATAAGGCCCCAACCGACTGCCCAGTAAAGAATGGCACCTGCGGAGAAGTCCATCAGGTTCTTCATAATAATGTTACCAGCATTTTTGGAACGGGTAAGCCCGGTTTCCACCATGGCAAATCCGGCCTGCATAAAGAATACGAGAGCTCCGCTCAGGAGCAGCCAGATGGCGTCAAATGCAGCTGAATATAGATCCAGTGTTTCAGTAATTTCATCAGCGTGTACGCTGACACTTAAGAGTAAAGCGAGGATTGTGAAGATCAACATCTTCTTGCTTTTTTTCATTTAGGATACCTCTCCTGTTTTGTGTTCTGCTCACTAATATTGCAGGAGCTGTGCCAAAAATGGTTTTTGTATTTAAAATAATTTTTAAATGTCTATCTGAAAAAGAAATAAAAGTTGCAAAAAAAAAGAGCCCCCCCCGGGACTCCTGTGAAGATAAAACTTTTTGGAAAAATAAAAATACCAAAATGTAGTTAAAATGCTGTGTGGTTACATATTTGTACGATAATTCTTGTAATCGATGTCGTATTTCTTGACCCGGAGCCCCATAATTCTTTCGGTAATTCCCAGTCTGCGGGCGGCTTTGGCCATATTTCCCCTGTTGGACTTAAGAGCTTCGCTGATCAGCTCCTTCTCCAGATTGTCTACCGCTTCCTGCAGAGTCGCATGGAAGCCCGTATTGGATGATTCGGCAGACTGCAGGCTCGGAGGAAGGTGGTAGGCATGAATCACCTGGTCTGTGCTGAGAAGAGCAGCACGTTCAATGCAGTTCTCCAGTTCTCTGACATTTCCGGGCCAGTGATAGCTCATAATCAGGTCGATGGCCGAGCTTGAAATCCTTTTTATGTGCTTTCGGTTCTTTTTACTGTACTTTTCGGTAAAAAAATCTGCCAGCAGCATAAGGTCGGTTTTTCTTTCTCTCAGAGGCGGAATATGAATGGGGAATACATTCAGTCTGTAATAGAGGTCTTCCCGGAAGGTATTCTGAAGGATTTCCTCTTCCAGATTCCGGTTGGTCGCGGCAATCACGCGGACATTGACTTTTATGGTTTCAGAGCCCCCGACCCGTTCAATTTCCCGTTCCTGAAGAACCCTGAGAAGCTTTACCTGAGTCATGGGAGAAAGCTCTCCAATTTCGTCCAGAAAAATGGTTCCCCCATCGGCCATCTCAAATCGCCCTTTCCGGGTGTTCATGGCACCGGTAAACGCTCCTTTTTCATGTCCGAAAAGTTCACTCTCAATCACACTCTCGGGAAGGGCGGCGCAGTTAACCTTGATAAAGGGTTTTTCAGCCCTGAGGCTGTTGTAATGGATCGCATTGGCAACCAGCTCTTTACCGGTTCCGCTCTCTCCCCGGATGAGCACCGTTGCTTCACTGGCCGAAACCTGGGAAATAAGATCAAAGACCTCCTGCATGGCTGGAGAATTTCCTACCATATTGTCGGGCTGGAATTTGTCGCGTAATTCCTGCTGCAGCCTGGAGTTCTCTTCCAGGAGCTTGAGCTTTTCCTCTTCCGATCTCTGTCTGAGCTTCACCGCCCTGGCGATCATGCTGGAGACAATCGTCAGGAGTCTGACGTCATCATCCAGATCCATTTCGGCTTCCTGGTGGGGACGATCTACGCTGAAGGTTCCGATCACTTCGTTTCCGCTCTTGATGGGGACGCAGATAAAGGAGGTCTTTCTGTTCCTCCTGGCACCGGTTTTATCCAGAAATCCCGGCTCGTTTTCGATATTCGGGATGATCTTGGGCTGGCCGGATTCCACGACTTTTCCGGTGATTCCTTCTCCCACCTTGTAACGGCCTTTCTGCATCTCCGTTTCGGAGAGGCCGTATGCTGCTTCGATGGAGAGTTCTCCGGTTTTCCGGTTCAGCAATGTGATGGTACCTCTCTCCATTCCTATATTCTCAGCCATGGACTCCAGAAGAGGGTGGATAACCTCTTTCAGGTCGATATCTTCGTCAAGAATCTGGCTGATTTCGAACAGCAGAGTCAGCTCTTTAATTTTTCTTCGGTAGTGTTTTGAGTTTAGTGCTTCAGACATACAGCGATCATACATTTATGTAGGAACCTGTGCAAGGGAAAATTGGTACATTTTTGTAATTAATAGGTTTTAAAAAGAAAAAAAGTACCCGCATGTGAAAAAACGACCTTTTCCAGCAGGATAATGAGGGTGATTATTAGCAGGAAAAGGAGAAAAATGTACCGATCCGTAGAACTGGATACCGACTCAGGGGGAGTGGCCTCCTCTGTGAAAAGCCGGCTTTCCATGGCGTCCGAAAGGTGTTCCGCTTTCAGGAGTATTCCCTCCATCAGGGGAATGCCCAGGTGTATCATTTTTCTTAACGGGTTGATCCGGTTGGCGCTGCATCGGGAGAGCATGGCCTCCCGGATCTCTCTGATTTCATCGATCACAAGGGGAATCATGGTAAGGCTCAATCCCAGGATGGTGCTGATATGCCGGGCCGGGAGGAGAGGGATATACTTCAGAATTCTGTAGACTCCGCCGCTAATGGAAAGGGGATCGGTGGTGTAGGTAAAGATAAGAGCGCTCCACAGGATGAAAAAGAACCGGGCTGTTTTGAGGATTCCGGGAGTCCAGTATCCTGTTCCCCATCTGTTGCTGAAAAAAATGACCGCTCCCATAATAAGGAAAAAGAGGCTCTCTGTGAGAAACGGAGCGATGCGGATGGAAGAGTATCTGTGAGCGGCTCCTGCCAAAGGCAGAAGAAGACAGAGCCTGAAAAGGCTGACGGGCAGGAGCATCAGGCTGATTCCCAGCAGAATCCCCAGTTTCAGGGGGACGCTCATTCTGTGAAACCGGGCTGTTGCCCTGCTGGTAGTGGAATATCAGGGTTTCAGCCATGTCATACTCTCCAAAGGCCTTTCGGCGCCACCCCAGGGGCACCGGATTCCGAACTCTTCCAGCCGGGGCAGCAGATCTCCGGGCTTTCCAAGGGCTGCTACCTCTCCCCTGTTCATGATAATCAGTTGAGTGGCATGTGCCAGGACTTTTTCCAGATCATGGGAGATCAGGATAATGGTCCGCCCTTTCCGGTGGAGGGTGACAATATCGTTCAGGACGTCTTTTACACCCGGATAATCCAGGCCTGTAAAAGGTTCATCCAGAACAATAATGCGGGGGTCCATGATAAGTACCGCTGCCAGCACGGCCCGCCTTTTCTCCCCTCCCGACAAGGTGTGGGGTCTGCGGTCCTTCAATGACGAAAGCCCGAGCTCTTCGATTATACCGGCTGTTTTTGTCTGTATCTCCTTCCGGGGCCATTTCAGGTTTTCCGGCCCGAAGGCGATATCCGAAGAGACTGTCTGCCCCACAATCTGGGCATCCGCATTCTGGAATACCAGGCCAATATTTTTTCTGGTTCTGTTCAGGTCTTTTCCGATAGGTTCCCCCCGGAAGAGAATTTCTCCTTCCTGGGGTTTTAAAAGGCCGTTCAGGTGCCGCATCAACTAGGTTTTTCCCGAACCGTTGGGCCCGGCTATAACGGTGAATGATCCTTCCGGAAAGGTCATGCTGACGTTATTGAGAACTTTTTCCCCGTCTCTGTAGGTCCGGCTCAGGCCTTTGACTTCCAGCATTTGTCACTCTTCCCTCAGAAAGTTGAAAAATCTGTCTTTCATGATCACACCGAGCGCCGCAGCCGCCGCGGCTTTGATAAGGTCTCCCGGGATAAAGGGGATCAGGCCTGCCTGGAGGGCCTTGGGCCAATCCATTCCCAGGGAATATTTCAGCCAGGGTAATCCGGGGATGTATACCATGACAGCACCGATCAGGGCGGCGGCTCCTGCCAGAATAATTTTAAAAATCAGGGGTGTTTTATGGTTTATCTTATAAATCAGGCCGGAAAAGGCTGCTGCCAGGAGGTACCCGATCAGATATCCTCCGGTAGGCCCGGTTAAAACCGCAAATCCACCGGCTCCTCCTGCAAAAACAGGAAGGCCGAGAATTCCCAGGAGCAGATAAACAGCTACGCTGGATGCTCCGATCCGGAACCCTCCCAAAAGCCCGCTTAACAGGACAAAAAAAGTGGTCAGGGCAATTGGCACCGGGCCAATGGGAATCACCACGTAGGCTCCCGCTGTGATCAAGGCCGTAAAAACAGCTGTCAGAACCATTCTTCTTAACTGAATTTTATTCATTTTCAATTCTCCATCTGTTATGAATCTCTTTTTTCAAATCGCCGGGAGACATTCCCAAAGCGTGTTTCCATGCTACTGTAAAATGACGCACAAATTCCTTTCTCAGGACATGCTCTCCTGTTATTTCCGCAATAGAGGCAATGCCTTTTGTGTCCGGAGAGGCATGAGAGGGTGTGTCATTCATATGGATTCCTATGCCCAGTGAGTACCAGAGAATTCTCCCTCCCCGAACGCGGTAGTCCTCCAGGATCCCACCGATCTTTCTGTTTTCGAGCATGATCTCTCCCGGAGGGGAGGCATAGACGCCTTTTATACCGCACTTCTCCAACGCTGTCAGTACCGCCAGGGCTCCCCTCCGGGGAATGCGCCGTGCCTCCGAGAGAGGAAAGGGGCTGTTTAGGACACAGGTCATATAAACTCCACCCTCGGGAGACAACCATTTTCCCCCTTGCCGGTTAACACCCGCTTTCTGATGATCTGCCAGGATGATAAAGTCTTTTTCTGAAGTGGAATCTCCGAGGATTGTACGGCCAGCCTCCTGCATGGTGGATTCCAGCTCCCGGTAAAAATGGATATTCTCCTGCCGGGTAAAATCCAGGGACGACAGGTTGTCCTTTTCCCGGAGCAGCCGGTATCCTCTGCTGCCCGATTCTATGGGGTATCCTTCGGCCTGGAGGGATTTTATCTGTTTCCAAACGGCGACTCTGCTGATTCCGTATTCTCTGCTCAGGGTTTCACCGGAGAGCCATTCAGAGGTGTTCTGTAACTTATTCAGCAGGTCAATTTTTGTTTTGTTAACCATAGGGTGGATATTAGGTTAACGAAAAGGTGAAGAAAAAACAACCCCGTCCGAAAAGGACGGGGCGGGCTGATCAGTTAGTCAGGCGATGGTAAAGCTGTCAATCATTTCAGCCAGCTTTTCAATGCCTTTGCTGTTCTCTTCGCTCATGCTGTGGACATCCTGCATGGACTCCATAATCTCTCTTGCCCCCAGGCCTATCTCATTAATGCTCCCCGAAACATTGTCGGAAATATCCTTAATGGTTTTGACGGCGGACATAATGGTTCCTGTATTTCTGTGAATCTCTTCGGAGGAGCCTTTGATCTCCATGGTTACAGTGTTCAGCTGTTCCGAAGAGCTGACTATTTCGCGGCTGGAAAGTGAGAGCTCTTCCATGCTTCTGTTTATCTCTCCCAGAGCTCCAGTCAGCTCTGTCAGCCCTCCTGACATCTCCTGTACCGCAGTATAGCTCTCGGTGCTGGCATTCATGGCCGCCTCGATTTCAAGAGAGATTGTTTTCAGGGTACGGTCTATCTGGGAAGCATTCTGGGATGTGGATTCCGCCAGGGTCCGGATCTCTTCGGCAACCACGGCAAAGCCCTTTCCGGCTTCTCCCGCATGGGCGCTTTCAATGGCGGCATTCATGGAAAGGATGTTGGTCTGGTCGGAGATATCGTTGATAATTCTGGTAATTTCCATAATCCCCATGATGCTCCGGGAAACCTTTTCGATGATGGAATGAGACTCTTTTACCTTCTCTTCTCCCTGCAGGAGATTGTCCATGAGGCTGCTGGAGCGCTCTCTCCCTTTACCGGTCAGGGCTGTGACATTTTCTACAGAAGCGGATATCTGGTGAATCGCAGCCAGATTGGTTTCGAAATGGTCAAACTGTTTTCTGATATTCTCATTCAGCTGCTCAATCTGCTTTGAAATCATCAGAACAGAGTCTTCGGTTCTGCCGGTATCAGAGTTGAGAGATTCGATCAGTCTTTCCAGGCTTTCAATATTTCGGGAAATTTCTTCCAGGGCTGCCAGAGACTGGGCTGTTCCGGAAGCCAGTGACTCCTTGAGCGACTTTGTCTGGTCGGAAACATCCGCTACTTCCCTGATAAAAGCCGAAAGAGATGAGGATACTATATTCATGTTCCGGCCAAGGTCTATGATTTCCCGACTCCCCTTCAGATCTGTCCGGACAGTCAGATCCCTTTGGGACATGCCTGTGCATGGCGTTGACCAGGTTATTGATGCTAGAGGTTATTTTTTTGCTGAATCCCGCAATATATGTCATGGAAAACAGGGTAATCAGAACCACCAGGACAACAAGCTGGACCATGGCTTTTTTGTAAATGTTCTGAGTATAGAGTTCTATGGTACTTTCAAGACTCTGCAGATTGCCGTTGATTGTGGAGACCCATTGGCTGGCTTCTTTTATTGTATGTTCCAGGGCCGTCAGATTCTTTTTCCAGGTTTCATTGTCAGAGTTCTGGTTACCTGTAAAAAAACGGAACAGCCCGTTATAGCCAAGCATGGAGGTAAACCCTTTATCGTTGATCATTTTCAGAACCGAATCTCTTACAGGGGGCAGGTAGGTTTCTCCCATGGCCGCCGCATCCTGGAAGGAAGAGATGGATCTTTCCACGTTTTCGGTGAGTTTCAGAGATCCCGCCTGATATCCCATTTTACGGATCTTTTCATTGAAGTCTCTCACAGCGGCGTCCCAGCCCTTTAAAAGGGTTTCCAGCTGATTCCTCTCTATCAGAATACTCATGGTTCTGCTTTCGAGGTTGTTTCCGCTAGCGGCTGCTGATGTTGTTATCTGCATAAGGTTCTGAACCTTTCTCAGGTTCTGAAGCTGCCAGAAAATAAGAGCAAAGGTAGTAGAGAACAGCAGTATAACTATCAGCGTATTAAGTAATAGTTGTGTTCTTAGTTTCATTTTGTAATACCTGTTTAAAAATGTATAAATAATAGGGCAATCCTAAAATAGGATTCAGAACATGTAAACGCTTTCCCGGTTTTTTGACAAAATAGGCAGGGAATTCAGGCAAATTTCACCAAAAACATACAAAAATGTAAACTTCCTGATTCTCGTTGAGAGGGGGAAATTCTTTTTTCTGTTATTTACGGATTTTTTCCAAAGAGAATATGAACAATGTTGAAAAAAGAAAAGAATATATGGTTCTCTCCTGAAAACTCTGATATTTATAAAAAGCATAAAGAACAGACAATTTCTTCCTGTCGGGGTGTTGCAATATCATGATTAAAAAACAGTTTTTCTTTTTTCTTCTCTTGTTTGCGGTGTTTCGAGCCGAGCCGGAAGTCTTGAAAGTGCTGGAAATTGATGGTTTAAAAAAGACCCGGGTTTCCACGGTCAAAGATATCATTGGTTATGACCTGGGGGATAGCATCTGCGGGGATAAAGAAGAGGAAATCCGTCAGCAGCTTATAAAGTCCGGACTTTTTATCAATGAAACGATGGAAGTGGATTTAACGACCAGGGGTGATGAGGCTTATTTGAGGATTTTCCTGTCCGACAGGGTGACGCTTCTTCCGATCCCCGTTTTCAGTGTTTCGCAGGGGGATTTCAGCGGAGGGCTCTTTGTTATGGATCGGAATTTCCTCGGTGCGGGGCATCAGCTTTTTACCGGGGCCATGGTCAGCGAAGAGAGTCAGATATTTATGCTGGGGTATGCCAACCCGTCCCTATCCGGATCATCTTTCTCTCTGGGGGGGAGTCTGAATGGATTCAGTGACGATGAAGTTTTTACTGATGCAGAAGGTAACATCATCATTTATCAATATCAGTATCAGACTCTGGGAGGCGGCATCTCCGCCGGATGGGGCAGGGACCCCTTCAAAGTGGATTTGAGATTGCGACTGTATGCCCTGGATACATCGCTACAGGAAAAAAGTGCGCTCTCTTTTCAGCCGGAAGTGACTGTTGGATATGATTCCCTGTTTTACGACATCTACTTTAACCGCGGTATAAAAACATCTTTCACCTATGGCGTCAAGACATTTACCAGCGGGTTTGATTTGACCCGGGCCGGAGAGTTTCAGTTCTCTTTTCAGCATCTTCTTTTTCCCAGGCTGCAGCTGCAGCTGAATAGCGATGCCGCTATTTCCCGGGGTGATGCCTTGCAGTCGCTGGCGCTTCAGTACGGAGCCTGTGGTTCTATTCTGCCCGATACAGTAAAGGCTGACAGATTTTTTCAGTCCAATATGAAGCTTCAGTATGCTCTTCTGGATTTTGAATGGGGTTATCTGGCCCTTCCGCTCTCCTATCAGGCGGGTGTGCTGGATGGTATCAGCGGGAATCATGTTTTTTTCCAGGGACCCTCGGGAGGTTTGGCTCTGTATCTGAAGAAAGTTGCCATACCTGCAATGGCTGTTCAGTATGCTGCCAATCTGGAAACCGGTAAGGGACTTTTTACATTCAGCATCGGGATGGGTTTGTAAGGAGTTCGAGTCCTACCCCTGTGCTGGGTTATAAAAGCAAAAGGGACCCATGCGGATCCCTTTGTATTTTTGTTTATAGCAGGGGTAGGACTCGAACCTACGGCCTTCGGGTTATGAGCCCGACGAGCTGCCAACTGCTCCACCCTGCGTCGTGTGCTCCATGACAATATAGGTTCTTGGAATTCTTGTCAAGCGAAAGTTGAAAAAAATAATGCCGCGGGTGAGGGGAATTGGAGCTGGGTTATAAAATGCAAAAGAGATCCTTTCAGATCTCTTTTGTGTTTTGTTTTAGCAGGGGTAGGACTCGAACCTACGGCCTTCGGGTTATGAGCCCGACGAGCTGCCAACTGCTCCACCCTGCGTCGTGTTTGGAGAGGGTATAGGTTTCCTCATTTTTAGTCAAGGCTTGGGGTGCTTTTTCTTGTTTTTCTCTTTCAGGAGCGGAAAAACCGGCGGTCTTCATCTACCGCATTCTGCAATACCCACCTGGCGTGGATAAAGAGCAGAAAGAGCAGAGGGATGCTCAGCCAGGCGATGGCTCCGCCATAAAAGAGAAAAAAATCGTAGGCGCCGTGGTAGAGTACCGCTATGAGCAGGCCCAGGGGAATAAGCGGAACGCCGTCGATTTTGGCCTTGCCGATATAATAACCCATCAGTCCGGAGGTCAAACCGTGGAGGGGGACAGCTGTAACCCCTCTCATGATCAGAATGCTCATGGCGTGGTAGCTGTTCATGCTGTAGATAATATTTTCCAGAAAGGCGAATCCCAGTCCGGCGGCCATGGTATAGATAATACCGTCGGTGACTTCGTCAAACTCCGGATGGGGATAGATATACTTTTTCACCATAAAGAGTTTGCAGCTCTCTTCTACCAGGCCTGCCACAATAAAGGCACGGAAGGCCAGGATCATAAGAGGAGAGAGTCCCGCCGGGGTCATCCGTCCCAGAAAGAGTTCTATTATAATAGCGGGTATGGTCGAGCCGATTCCGAGAAGAAACGCTTTGAGAACGACCCGGCGGGGTTCCGGCCGGGGATCCCGCCGGTAGAAGTAGTTCAGCAGGATCAGAGCCGGAACCAGGGCCAGGAGGAAGTTCAGTACCTGGGGAAGCAGGAGCAGGTAGAGGAGAAACGCCATGTTCTAACTCTGAAGAACCTGTTTCAGGATTTTGATAAATTCCCTGTTCTGCTCTTCGGTTCCGATGGTATAGCGGATCCACTGTGCCATATGGAAAGATCCCAGCGGCCGGATGGCCATTCCTTCGTTCAGGAATTGTTCAAAAACCTCTTTGCTGTCCCTTCCTGTGTTCAGACAGATGAAATTGGCTTCTGTGGGATAGTAGGATACGCCGATTTTTTCGAGCTCTCTGTATAAATACTCTTTTCCAGTGCGGCAAAGTTCGAGGGTTCTCTCTATAAAGTCCTTATCTTCCAGGGCGGCTGCCCCGGCGGATTGGGCCAGTTTATTCACATTGAAAACCTGTTTGGCCCGCATGATCTGCTGGATAACATCGGGGTGGGCAATGGCAAAACCGATCCTCAATCCCGCCAAACCGTAAATCTTGCTGAATGTATGGGTGGTAATGATCTGAGGGTTATTCTGAACCAGCTCATGGCCGAACGGGAAATCCCGGGTTGTCACAAACTCACTGTATGCCTCATCCAGAATGACAAGGACATGATCCGGGAGAGCCTTCAGGAACTCTGATAATTCCTCCCGGTTCAGGTATGTTCCGGTGGGATTGTTGGGGTTGGCAATAAATATCAGCCGTGTTGCGGCGCTGACTTCGCTCTGAATCTTTTTAATATCGAATTTGCCGTCTTTCAGGGGGATCTTTTTAACGGTTCCTCCGAAAAGGAGCCCGGAAAAGTTGTACTCTGAAAATGTCTCGACCGCCGTAATGATTTCATCCCCCTCTTCCAGGTAGGTCCCGGCAATCATGGCAAGGATTTCATCCGATCCGTTTCCGGCAATAAAGTACTCTAGCGGCAGATTGTAGTGGTGCGAAAGGGCTGTCCGGAGATCTCCGGACATGCCGTCAGGGTAGCGGTGCAGATGATTCAGCTCCCGGGATATGGCGGAAAGAGCTCTGGGGGAGGGGCCCAGAGGATTCTCGTTGGAAGAGAGTTTGACTGCCCCCGGACGGGACTTCCCCGCCACATAAGGCTCTACCGATTCAAGGGTTTTGCGGATTTTCATGGATTCTCCCGGTATCTAGTATTCGTCTAAGCCATTACATATTTATGTAGGATCTTCTTTAGGTCAATAGGGCTTACAGGTTTCCCCAGATAATCGTCAATTCCCGCGTTCAGGATTTTCTCCCGGTCTTCCGCCAGAGCCAGAGCTGTGAGGGCAATGATCGGTACGGGGGTTTTGGTCTGGCCCTCCAGTTTCCGGATCGCTCTGGCCGTGTCATAACCGTCCAGAACGGGCATCTGGATATCCATGAGAATAATATCGGGGCGCTCTTGCCGGAATTTTGCCAGTCCCTCTTTTCCGTTCTCTGCGGTTACCACCTGAAAGCCGGCTTTCTCCATGGTTCTTACTGCCAGAAGCTGATTCACCCTGTTATCTTCCATCAGAAGAACCACCGGGCCGGATTCGTGGGGATGTTTCAGTTTTTCAAGCTCCAGATCTTCCTGATGGGTTACCGGTATCAGGTCGTTCTGAACGGGACGGGGAAGGTTCAGGGGGAGGTAAAACCGGAAAGTGCTCCCTTTGTTTGCTCTGCTTTTTACATCAATCATTCCCCCCATGCTGCTGGTAAGGTAGGCGCAGATTGCCAGTCCCAGCCCTGTGCCCCCGTACTTTCTGGTTGTGGAGGAGTCCACCTGGGTGAAGGATCTGAAAAGGAGATGCTGTTTGTTCAGGGGAATTCCGATGCCCGAGTCGGCAATATAGAAATAGATCCTCTGGGGATCCGTCTCTGTATCCAGACAGGTGGAAATCTCTATGAATCCTTTTTTGGTAAACTTCAGGGCATTGCTCAATAAATTCAGAATGATCTGACGAATCCTCACAGGGTCCCCGATGATCTCCCGGGGGATATCCGGAGACGGATTATACCGGAATTCCAGGCCTTTTGCCTTTGCCTGAGGCGAAAATATTCTAATAATCTCATCCATGAAACTGGAATAATCAAAGGCAATATTCTCCAGGTTGAGCTTGCCCGACTCAATCTTGGAATAATCCAGGATGTCATTGATCACCCGCATCAGGGAATCTGCAGAGAGGCGGATGACTTCCAGGTACTCTTTCAATACCGGAGACATCTCTTCTTCCATAGCCAGGTCGGTCATGCCGACGATCCCGTTCATGGGTGTTCTGATTTCATGGGTCATGGCGGCCAGGAAGGTGCTGCTGGAATCACGGGCTTCGTTTGAGGCCAGGCCGGTTCTGTTCAGACGCCACATGATCAAACCTCCCGCCCCTTCGTGAGATATCTCATCCAGCTGTATTTCGCCCTGCCTCGGAGTCAGCAGGGCGTGTATATGCCTTCCGGTCAGCTCGCCTTTCGGGATTCCCAGCAGTTCCTGTGTATTGTCATTGGCTATCTGTATCAGCCCTGCTTCATCTGTTATTATCAGAGCCTCTTTCATTTTATCAAAAAGCTCTGTTAGCTGTGGGATACTGATCAAAGACTTCCTCCGTTCTTGAGTATCTGGTAGGTAAAAAAGATGACCGCCAGAGTGTTTGTCTGATTCGCCCTGCCTGAATCAAACTGCCCGATGGATCTGCATAGGGGAACCGCAGCCTCTTTCCACTCTACTTTTGCCAGTTCCTGCCGGCACCAGTCCCATATGGGCTCAAATACCCCCGGGTAAACCAGTCATAAAGGCTTTCTCTTTTCTGGTAGAACAGTTCCATCTCCCTGGCTTCGTCCAGCAGTATGGTAATTCCGTCGCCGGGTTCATCGTTGTTCTTTTGATAAATCCATCCCAGGGGAGGGCTTAAATTCATCTGCCGGGAGATCAGGGTTGCCATATTCTGAAGGTATGTTTCTCCCAGATCAATGATTTTTTCATCAAACAGGACACTGATCCAGTCGCCTTTAGGTTCTATTTTATGCAAGGCAATCAGATAATTCAAATCGCATTCCAGGGATATTCCCAATCCTTCCAGAAAGAGGGAGAAAATCCTGTCATAATATTCATAGCTTCCGATTCTGGCCAGCGATTTGGCCGCAATGGACGCAATCAGACTGTTCCTGTCATCCAAAAGTTTTTCCAGGACAGATTTTACTTTCTCATCCGGGTAGGCTCCCAGGGCAAAAATCGCCTCCTGCCTGTTGAACGCCATGGGATCTGAAGCCTCTTTGATCAGATCCGGCAGCAGTTCCGGCCTTTTCCGTTCAAAAAGGGTTTTAATGATCTCTCCCCTTTCGTAGGAGAGGGGCTGAAGAAAAATCTGATGAATCTCATTGTCTGCCAGGGAGGATCCCTGATATCCCAGGGAGAGCAGCAGGGATTTCCTTTTCAGGGTGGAGTTGTAGGCATTGAGACGGTTTATGTCTCTGAATGTCCTGAGGTGGTCCACAGAAAAAAGCATGGCCCAGGTTTCTCTCAGAGAGACGCTTCCCTGCTCTTCAAATCTGGATGCCGTAACGGCGATAATCAGACTGAGGATGAAACCAATGGAAAAGGTCAGGCCGTAGACATTGATATAGGGAAGGGGATGAATATCGGAAAGATCCGCCAGAGCGCCTCCGGCATAACCCAGAATAAAGGCCAGTATGGATGTGATGAAAACATCCATGGAAGTAAAGCTGACAGAGTCTTTTTCGGGAATTGTCTGGATAAAGAGTCTGGATGCCAGAAGGACCAGAATGTTCTGGGCCAGAACCACAAGGAATCCTATGATGTAAAAGTACTCCACGCTCCTGTCGACTTTTGCTGTAATCCAGAAAATCCAGAGTATTCCCGTGGCAAAAGCAGTGGGAAGAATAAAAGGCCTGCTTCCCAGGCGGTCTGCAAAAGGTTTTATCAGCTGAGCTCCCAGAATCGCCGCCAGGGTTATGATTATGGAATAGAAAAAAATCATGGATACGGAAAATCCGATGTATTTTCTTAAAAAGGGGATTGTCATCCCTCCAAGGATTTCAATTCCCACGCTGCACCAGCGGATAATCAGAACCCTCCGCTCTCTGGGGGATCTCATGTTTTCCATGAAGAGCTTGCCCACATGGCGTCCTTTTTTATGCTCTATAATCTCCCGGCTGGGAATCTTTTTAAATGCCAGAAAAGAAACGGTATTGGAGAAAAAACCCAGAACCTGAAGAAAAAGAATCTCCGTCAGGTCAGAGACAAAACTGGTGATGGTCACCGCATAACTGAAAATCCGTGAGAAAATGGCAACCGTATTGAATCTCGTCGCTGCGGTCATGACCACTTCTCCCCTGGTGCGGCTTGTGGAGATCATCTGCTGAATATTCTGCTGCACCGCCACGCCGATGGTCCGGGAGATGCAGAACAGGGTATAGATCGTCATAATCAGATAAACCCCGTTGCGGCCGCTCAGAAAAGGGAGGGCAAGGTATCCCAGTGCGGTTGTACCCCGGAAAAACCATGCGGTGGTTCCCACGGATCTGATAGACTTCCCGTTGAATACTTTCGTGTAGAAAAGAAGGCTCAGGCCGGTTATAAACATAGCCGAAGAGATATAGCCCAATTGGGTATTGGTCGCCCCGTAAAGGATCGCCATCAGATAGACTGTTGTATTGCCCAGAAAGCTGAATCCGATTCCATTCCATCCCGCAAAGCGATAGAAATATTTTCTTCCGGTTTCCCGTTCAGCCTGGGACAGATATTTGGTTTTTTTAATCATCTGCTATTCCACTAATGTCATTTGTAAATCGATGTTTTACAAATAATAGGCCGTTGGTTCCCTCAGGTAAAGATTTTTCATAAAAAAATGTAACCATCTTTTGTATGAGATGTTTACAGATTTGAAGAGTTACAGGAATTCTTTTTATGGCTTTTTTTTGAATTTCTCCAATACCCGCCCCCGGTTTTCCTCCTTTTCCGGGGGCACTTTTTTTATAGGGAACCCGAAAGGAGTACGGGATTTTTCCCGGGAATCGGGGTATATTTTTTCTTGTTTTCTGCACAATGGTCGTATATTGTTATATGGTATGAGAATACTAATAGTTGATGATTCAGGAGTTATGCGCCGGATTCATAAGAATACTCTCCTGGAGCAGAAAATCCCGGAAGAGGCACTGGTGGAAGCCGAGGACGGAGCCAAGGCTCTGGATATCGCCAGAAATCAGAAGATTGATATGTTTCTGGTGGACTGGAATATGCCCAACCTGGACGGACTCTCATTTGTTAAAAAGATCCGGCTCATGCCGGAGTATACCAAAACTCCGATCATCATGATCACATCAGAGGCCGCCAGGTATAATGTCATGGAAGCCATCCAGGCTGGTGTGACAAATTATGTGGTAAAACCCATCAGAGGGAATGTTCTGTGGGATAAAATTTCCCAGTACATTTCTGTTCAGTAGGGGTTTATTGATGAAAGCGAAGTATATCAATCCCTTTTTGAATGCGTCGATCAACCTGTTCAGGGTTTTTCTGGGAATGGATGTAACAGCGGGAACTCCCTATGTAAGAAAAGATACCGGCAACCTTGGTGATGTCTCGGCTCTGATAGGTCTGGCGGGGGAAACCTCCGGTGCGGTCGTCCTCAGCTTCTCTCATGATACAGCCTTGAAGATTGTTTCCAGGATGGAAGGGGTTGAGCACCATTTCCTGGGCGCAGAGGTACTGGACGGTGTAGGGGAGCTGGTAAATATCATTGCCGGGAATGCTAAAAAAGATCTGAATGAGTTTAAAATCCTCATCTCTCTGCCGGGAGTGATTACCGGGAATAACTATCAGATAAAATGGCCCTCGGGCGTTCCGGTCATCTGTATCCCTTTTGAATCCAGTCTGGGGCCCTTTTCTGTGAATGTCTCTTTAAGGGAGTAGTCTCTTTATTACCATAGAAAAGGGGGAACAGAAGTTTTGAAGTTTCAGTCCATTCAATTCAGAATATCCTTTGCCATGTTGGGAATTCTTCTTCTGGCTGTTGTGATATCCATCTATCTGACCACGTCCAATCAGAAAGGGAACCTTCTTGATGCTGCAGAAAAAACCCTGGCCGTCAATACCCAGATGCTTAATGTGACCATCAGAAATCTCATGCTAAGCGGAGAAGCTCCCATTGCCAACAATACCATTGAAGATATCAGAAATATCTCGGAGTTTTCGGAATTCTCCCTCTACAGGGCAGATGGTACCACGGCATTCAATGACTACAAGACCCTGGAATTTGTCAATTCCTTCCAAAACCGCATCATGTTTGATCAGACCCCCAGAATCAGGAATCTCCTGATAGATAACGACTCTTTCCGCCGGGTCCTCCGTTCGAACACCCCCCTTGTGAATCTGGATCTGGAGAACCGGGAAATGGAGTATTATTTTCCAATCCTGAACTTTGCAGAGTGTCGGGTCTGTCATGGGGACGACCACTTTGTCCGGGGAGTCAGTCATTTCAGAATTTCTCTGGAAGGGATTTTTGATGAGGTGAGACAGGCGGGCGTTTTTCTGACTCTGTTCTTTTCCACCGTGGGAGCTTTTCTGTTTTTCTGGCTCCTTTTTATGCTCAGAAGAGTCATCATCCATCCGGTACTTAATATCGGACGTATAGTGAATACTGCTGCCACGGGAAATCTGGATGTAAAGGTCACCATGGAGCGGAGCGATGAGCTGGGAGAGCTCGGGATGAGTATCAATAACATGATAGCCGGATTAAAAGAGAGGAATGAGCTTCAGATTCAGAACCGCGTGATTGAAACCCGGTTTCTGGAGAACAGAAAGTATCTTGATAACATCAACGAAGGCCTTTTGATGCTTAACCGGGAGCACCTTCTGACTGAACAGTACTCCTCCTATCTTGAGAAGATGTTTGAGCGTGAGAATTTCACGGGGATCAGTTTTTCTGATTTCCTGTATCCTGAGAAGGAGAAGTACCGGGAACAGAGAGCCGAACTGGAGCAGTTCCTGGACATCCTTTTTACAAACGTCACAGCAGATATGGATATGATCATGAGTATAAACCCTCTTGATGAAATCACCTTGCGTATCAGCCGGGAAAAAGAGATTGTTCTGCATGCGGATTTTCAGAGAATCTTCCTGGGTGAAGAGGTGGAGAATGTCATGGTCATTTTTGAAGACAGGACAGATCTTGTCAGAACAAGAGAGGAACTGGAAATCCAGAAACGGCAGAGAGAGTCCGAAGTGGCCCAGATCGCAGCCATACTGAAAGTGGGCCCTACTGTTTTTGAGGGTTTTATACAGGAAGCCTGGAAAACCTTCGGCGATCTGAAAGATCATCTGTCTGATCTGTCGGCCAGGGATACGGTGGACCGGTTATTTCGGGACATCCACTCTGTCAAAGGGACGGCACGGTATCTGGACTATACCAGAATCGAAGAGCTCTCACATCAGGTGGAAGATATCCTGGCTGAAATCAGGGACTATCCGGAAAGGCTTTCGGTTTCAACCATCGATACCATTGAGAAACTGCTGGACCATCTGTTTTTCCAGATGGAAGGGTCGAGGCCCTGATTGAACGGTTCCGGGAATTCTCCCGTGTGGAAGGAACACCGGGTGAAGAGAAAAATCCGGTCCTTATGGTATTTGAAGACCGGGTGGAAAAGATGGTGCAGCATCTGGCACAGGAGCTGGATAAAAAAGTGAATTTCCGCATTGAGAATGCTTTTCATGATATCCCCGGACTCAGCCGTTTCCAGAGTTCCCTGTTTCATATCCTGCGGAATGCCCTGGACCACGGCATTGAAGATCCCCTGGAGAGAATCTCCCTGGGAAAGGATGAAACCGCATCTCTGGTGCTGCGGTTCAAAGCCCGGGATAGTGAAACTCTCCGTTGTGAGATAGAGGATGACGGCAGAGGGATCGATCTGGATCTGCTGGAAGCCCGGGGGATTGAAAAAGGACTGCTCAAACCGGGCAAACACTTTCCCTCTCAGATTATCAGGATCCTGTTTATGCCGGGATTCAGTTCCCGTGAAACGGCGGATGCTGTTTCAGGCAGAGGGGTGGGGCTTGATGCTGTCCGGGAAGATATGAAATCCCTGGGGGGGAAAATTTCCCTGGCAACGAAAAAAGGGCAGGGAACCCGGTTTATACTTGTGATCCCTTTTGATCAAGGAGATATCTCATGAGAATGAAAATCATTATCCCTGTCTTCCTGCTGATTTCCGCTTTATTTTCCTGCGGGAAAGAAGAACCCGAGCTTCCCGCACTGACTGTGGATCAAATCAGTGGTGAAAGGTTATGGGAGAGGATTACCCGCGAAAGCCGTTACGAATCCTATGCCCAGTGGCCGGATCACCAGGGATTAAGGCCTGGTCAGTCTCCCCACGGTGTGAAGCACAGGATTTTTATCAACCGGACCCTGTACGAAGCCGTTCCCGCAGAGCAGGCTCCGGAAGGCTCCATCCTGGTCAAAGAAAATTACAATGCTGCGGGTAATATGGTGAAGTTAACTGTTATGGCCAAAGTCAGGGGGTATGACCCGGAAAAAAATGACTGGTTCTGGGCGGCTATAGACCCCGACGGCACTGTTTCTGCCGAAGGATCTCCCAGGGGCTGTATTTCCTGTCATGAAGGAATGAAAGATAACGACTATGTGATTGTTCAGCCCCTTGATATGCCTCTGCCATAGTCTCTCCATAAAAAAAGCCCCCGGGAAAAGGAGGAAACCCGGAGGCGAAGAAAAAATGAAACTACAAACCCAAAAGAAATCTTTGCTATTTACCCTTAAAACGAAGGTTCCCGTGGGAGGTTACATTTTTTTGAAAAAAAATAAAAAATCAGTCCGCCGCAGAGAAAAAATTCTGAAACTCATCATCAGCCTGCCGGATATACCCCTGAAGGCACTCATCGCTGCAGTTTGCCATCTCTTCAAATGTACAGCTAATATCGGTGTTTATATCTTCACTGTGCCTGACATAGGTTGTCTGGTACAGTGAGAGTTTCTTATCCTTGTGAATTCCCATTTCTATCAGTTTTCTGGCTCCCTTCCGGATCAGTTTCAGCTTCCTGATCAGGTCTTCATGAGATTCAATACTCCATACTCCCAGAAAAATCGGCTGGTTATCGTTGTTGATATCGCCGATGAACTCTCCCCTGAGGCATTCGTTTTTTTCACTGTTCAGGTAGGGGACAAAATCCAGATGCTCCGCCAGTTTCCTGTCGGTGGCCAGAAAATTGCCTGTTTCGGGATTCATGGTAAATATGATGACATTCTCCAGAGCCTGTCCGTAGCTTTTAAAAAGGGCTCCCAGAAAGTCCTGTCTGTCTATGGTACTGAACAGTTTATCCCTTTTTTCCTTGATAGCTTCTGAAATTTCCAGCAGCCACTCCCTCATCATGTCGTAGTCGCAGCGGTACTCATCTACTTCGTTCTTGAGATCTGTGTATTCGATCCTGCCTTGCAGATAGGAAAGGATGGTTCTGTAAATGAACCGGATATTATGAAATTTGCTGAATTTCAGGATGAGATCAAACAGAAAAATTTCCATTTTCCGGAGCTGCCAGATCGATGCGATGTAATCGGTTCTGCCCGCATCCCTGTTGTCGACCGGCTCTTCCCAGAGCTGTTTAAACTCATTGAGCCGTCTGCTCATCTGGATATACCACTTATCCAGAGTTCCCGATACCTTGGCCAGGCTGATATGCCATACCGTGCCTTCGCCCACCACGCTTTCCACCTTGATGTTTTCCGCTCCAAAAGTGGAATAGATCTGTCTGGTACCCAATCCTTCACCGGTTTTTTTGCCCTTGGTTGTGACGCCCACAAAAGCGGGGATCCCTTCGCTGTTGGTTTTGAGTTTTTCCGGCGGTATACCTTCCCCGTTGTCTTTCAGCATCAGATGAACCATATCTTCCTTACGGCTGATCGATATTTCGATAACTCCCCGGCGGCCTGTTTCGCTGATCGATTCCAGGGAGTTGGAGACCATGTTGATCAGAGCCCGGCCGATATCCATAAAGTATCCGGGAACCATGGGCATCCGGGAGCTGAGCTTCAGGTGAAGCTCGCAGGGAATGGTGGACGCCTCTATGTAGGGGACGATTCTGTCCAGGATCACTTCCTGAAGATTGACCTTGTGGACGATCTGCATGGAGTCCCGGAAAGAGTTCAGCATATTGATCAGGGTGGTGGTTTCCCGGTTGATATCTTCAATGATCCTGTCTCCGTTATCCACCGAAAGCATATCTACCATACTGGACATAAGCCGGAGAATCTTTCTGGCGTCGTGACGGGTTTTGCCTATCTCCTCATCGGCTTTCTGAAAGTCCTTGCCCTCCCGGGAGGAGTGAATAAGGATCTCTTCCTTTTCCGCATAGAGATGGTTGTAAATCAGGTTTCTGTAAACGATAGGATCATCCGAGAGAAATCCCTTGCTGTGAAAGAACTCTACCGTATCCACCTGCTTTTCCCAGATATAGACATAAACCCGGGATTTTTCAGGAATCTTCCTGGCCAGGTTTTCAATAAAACGGGTTCCTATGCCGCGGCCTCGTCCGAAAGGACTGGTAACTATCTTGTATATAAGAAAATTTTTCTTCTGAATGTCCGAATATACCACCATATATCCCAGGATCTCTCCCTCGTCGATCCATACGGCGCTGTATTCCCTGTCTTTGGTAATTTCCGGGTCCTGAATGTACGGAGAGGGAATGATAAAGGTATCGATATTCAGCAGAGGGTTCTGAAGAACCTGGTCTTCAATTTCCTGAGTCAGAGGCCTGATATGATGGTATCGGTCCATTACTCCCCCGCCAGACCCAGCTGATCTGCCGCTTTTTGCATACCCTCAATGGTCATGGTTATCAGATCCGCAAGCTCCATCCCCAGCATTGAGGCCCCTTTCTCTATGATCTGCCGGTTTACACCCGCTGAAAACTGTTTGGCTTTCCACTTTTTCTTCACCGATTTGGCACTCATATCCAGAATGCTTTTGGAAGGGCGCACAAGAGCTGTGGCTGTAATGAGTCCGGTCAGTTCGTCTGTGGCAAAAAGGACTTTCTCCATTTCATGGACCGGTTCCACATCGCTGCATATCCCCCAGCCGTGGGAAACCACTGCATGTATATACTCGTCCGGCCATCCTCTCTCCTGGAGGATCTCTTTGCTTTTGCTGCAATGCTGATCCGGATACTTCTCATAATCCAGATCATGGATCAGGCCTATGACTCCCCATTTATCCGGGTCTTCACCCTTCAGTTCCGCCGCATGCCTCATAACAGCTTCTACTGCCAGGGCATGTTTGTACAGACTTTCCGATTGATTAAATTCCCTGAAAAGTTCCAGGGCCGTCTCTCTGTCAGTTTTCATTGGCCTCTCCTTTTTTCTGCCGCAGCTTTCTCTCTTTATCAAGAAGGTCCTTGATCTGTTTATCCGAGAATCCTCCGTCGTTCTGCCAACTCTGAAGATCCAGATTTTCGAGTCGGACCAGAGGTTCCTTCTCTGTGTACAGGAGTATTTCATCCATCAGGCTGTTCATCCTGTTTCTCTCTTCGGGGTTCATGATCTTTTTCTGAAAACGGGGATACCGATTTTTCCTTTTGCTCAGGGCGGGAGCTTCGCTGAGCTTGATAAAATCATCATCCTGCAGACAGCCTTCGGGGCCCCTTTCCCTTTCGTATACTTTCAGTCTCCGGTTCAAACGGTTTCGTATTTCCAGAACCGCTTCATCGGGGGAGCCGTAGAGGAGATTCTTTTGTTCTCCCGGATCGTTCTTCAGGTCAAAGAGCTCCTCGTATCCCCCGTTATAGTAGTAATTGTACTTGTAGAGTTTGGTTCTCATTGATATCCATCGCCTGAGTCCCGCTGAAAATTCCACATACTGTACAGATCTGTCCTTTCTGGAGGATTCTCCTTTCAACAGGAGGCTCTCTCCCGGGAATTGGGTATTCTTGTAGGATATATTGATACCCGCTGCATCCATTATGGTGGGAAAAATATCATTCAGATCCGTAAAGCTTTCCATTTTCTGATCTTCTGCCAAAATTCCGGGATAGCTGAGTATCATGGGGATTCTTACGCAGCTGTCATAGGGAATCCCTTTTTCGAGTGCTCCATGGTCTCCCAGCATTTCTCCATGGTCGCTGGTGAATATAATAAGGGTTTTCTCTTTCTGTCCGGTCTCTTCCAGAACGTCCAGAACCCTGCCGAGATTGTAGTCCATCTGGCTGATCGAGGCATAATAGAGCTGTCTGTACCGTTTCTGGAGTTTATCCGAAAGGCCTTCGGTCAGTTTAACGTTCTCCATGGCAGGACGTGAGAGGGGGGTCTGGGAACGGAGAGGTTCAGGCAGTTCCATGTCTGTGTAGAGATCCGCAAAGCGGGGGGAGGGTGCCTGAGGCGGATGGGGAGACAACCAGCTCACTTTCATCATCCAGGGATGGCGGCCGCTGTTCTCTCTCAGAAAATTGATGGCCCGGTCGGCCACCCAGGTGTCCCCTTTCAGCTCTTCCGGAACAATCGATTGCTGCGGAATATGATAGAGGAGATTTTCGCATCCGTGCAGGTTGAGGATGTGACCCCATCCTGCATTTTTAAGAAACATGGCGTAATCGTCCTGTTCCCGAAAATCGGGGCAGCTTTCCATCAGCTGCATCCTGTCATAACCGTGATGCCTCCGGGGGGGGAGGAACTGATTTTTTCCGATGGTAAGTGTTTCGTATCCATGATCGGAAAGGAGTTTGGGAAAGGTATTTATCCACCCGGGCATGCTGTATCCCTTATTGCTTTCGGTATAGCCGTGGATCTTTCCGGTGAGTCCCGTGAGGATATTATGCCTTGCGGGCATTCCGTCCGGTACGGGTGTGAATGCATGGGTAAAAAGGCATCCGGAATGAACCAGTCTGTCGAGATTCGGCGTGTGCATATGAGGAAACCCTGCGGCTCCTATGGTATCGTAGCGCATCTGATCGCAGAGCAGAAACAGGATATTCGGCCTGTTGGCATCTCTTGATATTTCTGAGGGTTTTTCATCGTAGGGGATAGTCCCTGTTCCGCTTTCCACTTGGTTTGCCATTCGGCCCTCCTGGATGATTCATGGTGATTCCCGGTAATTTTAACGCCTTTTTCCAATATATTCCAATGGTTCATCTCTCTGGGATTTCTGGTTATGCCGGAAAAACTAATGTATACTTCTGACAGGTGTATCGCCATAATTCCGCTGGAGAAGTGCTTTTGAAGAAAAAACCGCACATAGTCTATATCAATCTTCCGGGAAAAACCGGTGAGGCTCTTGAAGAGCTGCTTCTTGTCAATTCCGCAATCCATACACCCGGGAATGCCCGTGATCTGAATGAGATATTGAACGCCCTGCCGCCTGATACGGATTACCTGGTCTATTCGGGAGGGCATGGACGGAAGGACCGGCCGGAGATGGGAGGCATAGATGCGGGTATGATTGAAGCTGATCTGCCGGATAAACTGCGCATCTTTCTTTTTACCTGCCATCAGGGGAATTACAGGAAGGCCTGGGCCCGGGCTCACGGCATCCCCGTAAATCATGTCTTCGGAATCTCAGATAAATCCTACAGTTACAGTTCCTATCGAAATATCAGGAAACTGATGGATCAGACGGAGCCGGTGGAGCTGGTATGGCTAAGGCAGTCTATAGAGGCAGCTGCGGGACATCTTCTGGATAAGGTTAAAACTCCTTCCGGGAAGACCTTACGGCATATCCTCTTCGGCTGAACAGGCAAATAATAAATTTGCAGAAGAAAAAATCCTAAATATAATTAAATCTGTAATATAATGCTGGGATTATATATCCAAATCAGAATTTCAAAGAGGCATTTTTTATGACTATTCGGGGCAAGTCCATAACTGCTGTAGCTGTTTCTTCTCTTGCAGGGACAACATTCCTGTGGGTATTCAATATTTTCTATGTTCTCAGAGACTGGAGCCTGTTCTGGGATGGGTTTTCTCTTTTTATGGGCATTGTCGCCGCTCTTGTTGCAGCAGCCTCACTTGTGCTCTTTTTCTTTTTCAGAACCATTGTTCAGGCTGAGAAAGTCCTGATGATCTCACACTCTCTGGAGCCGGAAGAAGGAGAGGCTCTGGACAGAAAGGTCAGGAGGCTTCCCCTTGTTATCTCCCTGATAAACCTGGTGGGATTTTTTCTGGGGCCTCTGCTTAAACAGCTCATGACCGCCCTTGCTGCAGGGAGTAACCCCTTCAATCTGGGACTTTTAACCAGCATCCTCTATTCGGTATCCATCGGATTCTACGTATCCTTTATTGAAATACGCCTCTTGGAGTCTTTTCTCCATACCCTGCAGCTGAAAAGGAACAGATCCCGGTTTTCTGAAAAGGACAGGAAAAGCTGGAAGAGCCGGCAGATGCTCATGGGCTTTTCCATTCTCACTCTGGCATTCGGTCTGTTTTTTTCTGCCGGGAAAGGGTATCTGACCCAGGAGCTGCTGGCGCCTGCGGCTCTTGACGGGGTGACTTCCGCATCGGAAACCCATGATGCCAGGTCTGTCTACTGGTCTGCGGCACTGGAAGGGAATGCTCCGGATCTGACAGAGAATGATCCCTACATTATGGCCCGGCAGGGGGAGTTCTACCTGAAAATGTTTCTCCTGGGCCTGGTGGTTTCCGCGGCTGCCTGGCTGGCTATAACCATTGAAGCGAAACCGACCGAAACCAGGCTCAGGGAGATGAACAGCCGTCTGAGGGAGCTCGCCGAAGGGGACGCCCGACAGGATAAAAAACTGGTTATTGTCAGAGATGACGAACTGGGAGAGACGGTCCACTGGATCAACTCTTTTATTGATCGCCAGAGTGAATTGCTGGATACCATCAGGAACTCCATAGGAAGTCTGGCATCCATTTCCAACGAGCTCTATGAGATGGACCAGTTTGCCCAGTCTCTGGGGGAGGGGATCTCATCGGGGGTTCGACTGGTTCAGGACAACCTGGGGTTTCAGCGCCAGGCTCTGGAGGAAGTGAAAAAGGATGTGGATAATCTGAGTGCCAATATCAGGGATACCGCCAGCAATATCCGGGAACAGAACGATGCCATGAGCAGCAATTCCACCTCTGTGGAAGAAATGACCGCCAGTATCGGTTCTGTTTCGAAAAATGCCCAGGGAGCCTTTGACAGAACCCAGCTGCTTAAAACCAAAGCGGAAGAGAGCAGTCTGGAGATGCAGGAACTTATGTCGGGAATTCAGGATGTGGTCTCATCGGCGGAAGAAGTCGGGCAGAGTGTTGGTCAGATAGGGAAAATTGCCGCCCAGACCAACCTGCTGGCTATGAACGCCGCTATCGAAGCGGCTCATGCAGGAGATGTAGGAGCCGGTTTTGCTGTGGTGGCTTCGGAGGTCAGGAAACTGGCGGAAGATTCCAGCGTTACCACCAAGAGAATTTCCGAACTGATCGGTAAAATGAATGAAATGAGCCAGAATGGTCTTATTCAGGTTCAGAAAGCCCAGGATAGTTTCGGAGATATTAGTGAAAATGTCAGAATAAACGCAGAACTTATGGCCGAAATCTCCCAGTCCATGAAAGAACAGGAATCGGGAAGCCGGGAGATGCAGTCGTCTATGGAGCGGCTGGATCGCCTGAGCAGGGATGTTTTGACAATCACCGGGGAGCAGGAGGTTCAGAGCGGCCATGTGGAAGAGAGTATGGAACATCTGAACCGGGCTGCCAATGCCATTCAGGAACAGGTGGATAGCATTACGGATCAGATCAACCAGGTGGAATCCTTTATCTCCTCACTGAATGAGATTATAAAAAGGAATTCCACGCTGGTGAAGGATTTGAAAAGCGCTTCCGGTCTGGATCAGGCGTAAACCTTTTTTGTGAATGCTTCCCTGAGGCTCAGGGTGAGATCTCCGGGAGAACCATTCCCCACGGGTCTGCTGTCTATGGTAACCACAGGGATGATTTCCGCCCCTGTTCCGGTAAGGAAGCACTCGTCAGCAATATACAGGTCGTACCGTGTCAGGGTGGACTCCTCATAGGAAATCCCCAGTTCCCCTGCCAGCTCGAGAACCGAGGCCCGGGTGACTCCCTCCAGTATGCCCAGCCAGGGAGCCGGGGTAATGAGTTTTCCCTCCCTGATAATAAAGATGTTGTCCGCCGTGCACTCGGTCACGTAACCGTCCCTGTTCAGAAGGACCGCTTCGAGGCATCCCGCTGCCCGAGCTTCCATTTTTGCCATGATGTTGGTCAGGTAGTTCAGGCTTTTGACTCTGGGATCAAAAATATCGGGAGAGAGCCGCCTTGTTCCGGCTGTAATAACAGGGATGCCCTTTTCGTAGAGTTCCCGGGGATACATTGAAATATCATCCACAATGATAATGACCGATGGAACCGGACAGCTGGAAGGATCTATCCCCAGGTTTCCTTTGCCTCTTGTCACCACAAGCCGAATGTAGGCGTCGGTTTTTTCATTGCGGTCTACTGTTTCCTGTACCGCCCTGCACATCCCGTCCTCATCCATGGGGATGGACAGGTTCAATGCTCGGGCACTCTGAAAAAGGCGACTGATATGTTCCTGCAGCTTGTATATTTTCCCTCCATAGAGCCGGATTCCTTCAAAAATTCCGTCACCATACAAAAGGCCGTGGTCAAAAACCGAGATTTTTGCCTCTTCCCTGTCAAAAAAGCCCCCGTCAATGTATATTTTCATCCTCTTTCTCCTCCCGGTTGTGAAAGATATCTCTCAACAGTGAGTATCCTTCTCCAAACGTTTTTATCATTTGCGGCTCAAACCGCTCCACCATTTTCATGATGTAGATGTCATGTTTGATATAATCCTCTGCCATGGTCACAAAACCTCTGTTCCGGCTCCAGGCTCCTTCGGGTCCCGATTCGGAGATCGTCCCCGACAGGGCAGAGGAGGAATCTGTTACAAGAGTAAAGCCCCGGCCTCCTTTCTCCTGGTACAGGGTATCTTCAATGGGATGGTGAAACAGGTTTTCCTTTTTCTGTGAGACAGGGCCGAAGTGGACGATGGCGGATTTCACCCCTTCTGCCGTTTTTTTGTCAATAAAAGGTTCCAGGCTCTTATACTCATCTTCCCATACAGAGAGCAGGATGGAATCCTCTGCTTCCAGAATCATCCTTTCGGCTTTCTCCATCATCTGATCCATGTCTTTCAGGTTCCAGATAAAAGAGAGGTTTCTGCTCTCCCGCGGTTTTTTCAGTTCTGACGAGAGCATGTTCAGCCTTTTGTTTATCTGGTACCGGTAGGAGCTCAGAAACTCTTCCGGATCCTGGGGAATATACCTTTTCTTTGCATTCTCCCTTACTTCCAGGATGAGCTGCCTTTCCAGGAGCTTTCTTATTACACCGTAGATTTTGGATGTAGGTATTCCTGCCTGACCAGCTGTTTCGTAGGCTGTCAGAGGATGCTCTTCCAGCAGGGCTGTATAGGTTCTGGCTTCGTACTCGCTGAGGCCCAGATTCATGAGTTCTGTGTTTATATTAACTACCATGGTAGTTAATATAAACAGGGCACAGGAATACCGTCAATAGTTTTTTCAGGAGAAAATTACTCTGCTGTGGTGAAAAGGTCGGATTTTTCCGCGTCCAGGAGCAGACCCAGAGCTTTTTCCGGGGTGGATGCATGGATCAGACCGGAAATCAGATCCGCATCGGCTGCAATGCGGCTGACCCGGGACAGTATACGCAGATGGATCACTTCACTGTCGGTGATGATCAGGAAAAACAGGTGTGTGGGGCTTCCGTCAATGGAATCAAAATCACATCCTTCAGGGCAGATCCCCAGAATAATTTCCGGTCCCGGAATGATGCTCTCCTCGGGTCTTCTCAAATGCGGAATGGCTACAGACTGTCCAATGGCAGTAGAGCTGAGGCTCTCCCTGTGGAGGAGTTTGTCCAGAAAGGCCCGGCTGCTCTCTTTATTCAAAGACAAAGGGGCAATCAGTTCCCTGAGGATCTCTTCTTTTGTTCCCGGTTTCAGGTTCGGAAGGATCCGCTCCTTTTTGATAAGCCGTGAGAGGGGAACAAGAGATCCCTCTTTTTCGATAAGGTCGGACAGATCGTTTTTGGGGATTACGTTCATTCTGGAGATGAGCCAGTCGTCGATCATGGGTTTCATAAACCGCCATTGACTGGCCACCTTGGCGCAGGGTATTTCCTTCTTCTGTATCATTCTGAGAACTGTTTTTTCTGCAACCTTCAGATATTCTGCAACTTCGCTGAGGGTCATGATCTGGTTGTTAAACGTATTATCCGGCATCGATTGTACACTATAGAGGTTTTTGCCGCTAAATGCAATGAGTTTAACTGCTTCCGGCGCTGCCCCTTTCATTGACTAAGCAACTTCCTCACGATAGCATATCCGAAGGAGAGGATACTCATGAAAGACTTTATCCAGCGCATTGCTGTGGAAGGCGGAAAGCTAGCCCTTTCCTACAGAAACAGCCTCTCAGCTATTCGGATGGAACGGAAAAGCACCGAAAAGGATCTAGTGACCGAAGCGGATCAGGCTGTAGAGTCGTATATACGCCGGGAAGTCAGCCGGTTTTATCCTGACCATGCCATCACCGGAGAAGAACAGGGGAAAACCGGGGAGAGTGACTACAGATGGATCGTCGATCCCATTGACGGTACCATTTCCTTTTTTCACGGTCAGTATTTCTTTGCTGTTTCCATTGCTCTCACTTTCCGGGACGATCCTGTCCTGGGTGCTGTGTATGCTCCTGCTCTGGACGAACTTTTTTTTGCAGAGAAAGGGCAGGGCGCCAGGTTAAACGGAGCTCCTATCCACGTTTCGGAAACCGCAGATCTGAAAGACACGGTAGCTGCCACAGGCTTCTGCTGCATCCGCGACGGAAAAGAGACTGACAGTCTGGAGATTTTCGGGCGGGTTATGCCTCTATTAAGAGATTTCAGGCGTTCCGGTTCGGCTGCCCTGGACTTATGTAATGTTGCATGCGGCCGTTTGGATGCCTACTGGGAGCGCTGTCTCAATATATATGATGTTGCCGCCGGAATGCTGATCCTGAAGGAAGCTGGAGGCTCTGTCACTGATTACAGGGGGAGTCAGGAGGGCCTTCCATCCGAGGTGGCCGGGACCAATGGAAAGGTTCACTCAGAATTGATTCTCTCTCTTAGCGGGAAATAGATTTTCACAGATTACCGATTATTTTCTTTTGATTTCTGCTTTTAATTGTCTTATAATATGATCAAAAGATTTTCTTGCTTTTTTTCGCATTTGGTGTATAATGATCCTTGTTGCGAGCACGTGCTCGTATTATAGAGAGCACGTGCTCTCTACTGCGGGATCGGGAATGAGACTAACCATAAAAGAGATTGCAAGAATCGCAGGTGTTCACAGGTCAACCGTCGATAAGGTGCTTCACAACCGGGAGGGTGTCAGTGACGGGGTCCGGCGGAAGATTCAATCCATCATTGATGAGCTGGAATATGAACCGAATCCTATTGGACGAGCACTGAAAAGGCAGGAGAAAAGAATCGAACTGGCTGCCATTTTATTAAATGTGGATGCCAGGGATATTGTGAATGCCGGCCTTGAAAAAGCTCTTGCGGTGTATAGCGGATTCAATGTCTCTCTGAGAACATTTGATATTCCCTATTCGGATGTGGAGGCTCAGGTCGATGCGGTGAAAACCTGCATCTCAGACGGGGTGGACGGCATCATCATCATGCCTTTTCAGGTTCCCGAAGTAAGAGAGGTCCTGAAAGAAGCAGCACAGCATGGTATACCCATTATTACGACGAATATTGATCTGCCCGACAGCGGAAGGATCTGTTTTGTAGGTCAGAACGGGTATAAAGCCGGTCGGACTGCCGGTCGGTTTATGGGGGAATTCCTGAGGGGATCAGGCGAGGTCGTCATTATCAACCGCCGGCTGGATGACACGGGAGAACTGGAACATTACATGGATAACCGTGTAAAGGGGTTCAGGCAGCATATAGAGGAGAACTTCCCCGGTGTCAAAATTGCAGGAGCTCTGGAAAGTCGGGAAAATCCCGAAACTGTCTACCGGAATACCCTGGAGGCTTTAGGGGATAATCCCGGGATTGACGGGATTTACATCACCTGCGGAGGTGTTATCGGAGTTATCCGGGCCTTAAGAGAGCTGGGGAGAGCCGGTGATGTCAAAGTCGTCTGTTTTGAAAGGTACGAACAGATTCTGGAACTGATTGAAGAAGGGGTGATTACCTGTACCATCGACAGTGAATTGGAAGAGCAGGGGTATCGTCCCTGCCGGTTGATTCTGGATTACCTGTTGTACGATAAAGATGTGGAAAATGAGTATATCCATACGGGTATACAGATCCTGGTTAAGGAAAATATATAAAAGGCAAAAATAGGAAAGGACCTGAAAAGGGAAGGAGATGAGGTTATGGAAAAAGAGTTGAGAGTTGGTCTTATCGGAACCGGTGCTATCGGCCGGACACACATTGAAAGGATCAATACAAAACTGCAGGGTGCAAAAGTTGTTGCCGCTGCTGATGTGGCTGTGGAATTCGGTAAAAAAGTGGCGGCTGATTACGGTCTGCTGGCTTTTGATTCTCCCGAAGAGCTGATCAATTCCAGTGAAGTGGATGCCATTGTGGTATGTACAGGAGATGACGATCATGAATGGCTGACTGTGGCAGCAATAAAAGCGGGAAAATATGTTTTCTGTGAAAAGCCTCTGGCACCTACTGCTGAGGGAGCAAAAAGGGTTGTAGATGCGGAAATGGCCGCCGGTAAAAAACTGGTGCAGGTTGGTTTTATGAGACGGTATGATCCCGGTTACGTTCAGCTGAAAGAAACCATCAAAAGCGGAAAAATAGGTGATGCCCTGATGCTTCACTGCGCTCATAGAAACCCCGAAATCCCCGGATCACTGGGATGGAACACCACCATGGCTGTTGAGAACTCTCTGATCCATGAGATTGATGTTCTCCGATGGCTCCTGGGTGAGGATTATGATACCGCAGAAGTGGTTTTTCCCAGAAAATCCAGACATGCAGATGATTATCAGGATCCCCAGGTTATGATTCTGACAACAAAATCCGGAGTCCGGATTGATGTGGAATCCTATGTAAACTGTCGCTATGGCTATGATATCCAGTGCGAAGTGGTCTGTGAGGACGGTACTGTACGCCTTCCCGAGCCCAACAACGCTCCCCTGAGAACAAACGCTTCTATTGTAAATCCCATCTGTGAAAGCTGGTCTCAGAGATTTACCGATGCCTACAACCTGGAATTCCAGGCCTGGATCAATGCCTCCAAGGCAGGCACCGTGGATGGCCCCACCGCCTGGGACGGCTATGTCGCCGCTATTACTGCGACTGCAGCATCCAAAGCCAGAGATACACAGACAAGAGTAACCATTGAAATGGAAGACATGCCTGCTTTCTACAAATAAAGCAGATTATGATTTTGTAAAGAAACCAACAATTCGATTATCAGGAGTAAAATAGATGGAATTATCAATCTGTACCGATGTATTCGGGGACCTTTCTTTCCCCGACATGCTGGATAAAGTAAAAGGCTACGGTGTGAAGTATGTGGAAATGACAGCCGGCGGGTGGTCAGGCTGTCCCCATGTTAAAACTGAGGAACTTCTGGCCGATGAGGGAAAGCTAAAAGCTTTTAAGGCGGAACTGGAAAAGAGGGGTATGGAAATTGCTGCTCTGAACTGTTCCGGTAATCCCCTTGTGAACAATGAAATGGGTGAAAAACACAGCAAAACAGCCTATCAGACTGCAGAGCTGGCAGGAAAGCTGGGGGTGAAAAAGATCGTTATGATGTCCGGACTTCCTGAAGGTGCTCCCGGAGATAAAACCCCCAACTGGATTACCTCCACCATTTCATGGCCTGATTATATGGTGGAAACCGTTCGGTATCAGTGGGAGGATGTGGCCTTTCCCTGGTGGAAAAAATTTGTAAAGCATGCAGAAGCCCATGGTGTGGAAAAAATCGCCCTGGAAGAGTTCCCTTGCCAGCTTGTCTACAATACGGAAACCCTGATGAAACTCCGGAACGAGGTGGGGCCCATGATCGGTATGAACCTGGATCCTTCCCATCTGATCGCCATGGGAGCAGACCCCATTGCCGCAGCAAGAGCAACCGGTGAAGCGATTTATCATATTCATGGAAAAGATGCCCGGATTGAAAGGGGCCTTTGTGATGTGAACGGGCTGATGGAATACAAGCCTGTTACAGATACAGCGTCACGAACCTGGAACTATGTTGCTGTAGGATGCGGAAAGGATCTGCAGTGGTGGAAAGAGTTCTTTTCCGTTGTGAGGATGGTCGGGTATAACGGCATCGTTTCTCTTGAAATGGAAGATCTTACCATGAGTGTGGAAGCGGGAATGCAGACCTCTATAGACGCTCTGAAACAGACAATAAGCCAGTAATGTATTAATCCTCCCTGGAAAAATATCCGGGGGGATCTTAGTCTTTATTTTTAGGAGGAAGATATGAAAATTGCTTTTGATGTTGATGTTTTAGCTAGGGAAATGAACATTACAGATATGGTTCATAAGGTTGCTGACTGGGGCTATAAATATATAGAACAGTCTCCTCATCCCCAGATTAATCCTTTTTATAAACACCCGCTTTTTTCAAAAGATGTGGAGGATGAGTACAAGAAAGCCCTGAAAGCTACAGGCGTCAATATCTCTTCCTTTATCGTAGTATACCGATGGTCAGGTCCCACAGAAATTCAAAGACAGCATGCTGTTGCCAATTGGAAACGGATTCTTGAAATTGCGGATTCCATGGGCGTAAGGGTTATTAATACAGAGCTTTCCGGTGATCCCCATCAGCAGGAGATCTGCAACGGTATGTGGTTCAAATCCATGGAGGAACTTCTGCCTCTGTTTGAAAAATACGATATCAGGGTTGAGGTTCAGTCTCATCCCTATGACTTCTGCGAATTGAATAACGAGACTGTTGATATGGTAAAATCCTTCCGGTCGGATTATGTCAAATATTGCTATTCTGCCTCTCACGGCTTCTTTTATGATGAAGGTGAAGGGGATGTACGGAAAATGCTCAAATATGCCGGAGATGATCTTTCGCATATCCTGATGGCAGATACCTACAACCAGACTCCTAAAGCAGGGGCAGGGCTACGGTATATTGTGAATCCTCCCGGTGTGGACATGACTATCCATCAGCATACTCCCATGGGGTACGGAGATGTGGATTTCGACGGTATTTTCGAAACTCTCAGAGACATGGATTTTGCCAACAGAAATTTCAAGGTGGGAGGCGAATCCATTGTTTGTGTTTCCTACTTCGGATTTCCTGAAGTTATGGAAAAAGAAGCTCCCGCTGCCAGGGAACGGATTGAAAAGGAACTCCTGGGGAAATAATTCATTTACCTCTTTTTCTCTTATTCTGCCTCCGGATTTCCGGAGGCTTTTTTTTTAATTCTATACAATATATGAGTATCTGATAATTAGTTGTAAATAATTTAATTAATATTACCAAAACACTAGACAATTTTCGGGGAATATCGTTAAATATTTATAGATAATAAAAGTTACTATTGTTGTTTTTGTAAGGAGGAAACAATGAAGGTTATCGTTGTGGGAATCAATCATGCAGGAACCTCTGCCATAAGGACTCTGCTGGCTCAGAACCCGGATGTGAATGTGACAGCTTATGACCGCAATACCAATATCTCTTTTCTTGGCTGCGGTATCGCTTTGGCCGTCGGCGGGGTTGTTAAAAATGTGGAAGACCTCTTTTACTGCGATCAGATCAGACTGGAGGATATGGGAGCCCGGGTTTACATGGAGCACGATGTTACTGCCATTGATACAGAGGCAAAAATTGTAACTGTAAAAGATCTGAAAACCGGCGCGGAGAAGCAGGACAGCTATGACAAACTTATCTATGCCGCCGGTTCCTGGCCCATCGATATCCCGGGTATCCCGGCGGAAAATGCCGATCTGGAAAATGTTATGATGTGCAAGCTCTACCAGCATGCCCAGGAACTGATCAGGAAAGCTGATGAACCGGGTATTGAGAGCGTTGCAGTGGTGGGAGCCGGGTATATCGGAATTGAACTGGCCGAAGCCTACCGCCTGAAAGGGAAAAAGGTGACTCTCATCGATTTTGAAGACAGGGTGATTCCCCGGTATTTCGATACGGAATTCACTGACCGCCTGGAAGCGGATATCCGGAATTCCGGAATTACTCTGGCCATGGGTGAAAAAGTTGTAGACTTCCAGGGAGAGAAGGGGCGGGTCAAAGCTGTGGTGACAGACAAAAATACCTATCCCGCCGACCTGGTCATCAAATCCATCGGATTCAAGCCGAATACGGAACTCCTGCCGACGGCAGAGAAAGTGAGAGGCGGAGCTTTGAAAGTGAATACCAGAATGGAGACATCCATTCCCGATGTCTATGCGGTCGGTGATGCTGTGGCAATGTACCACGCCGCTTTGAAAACCCACATGCAGGTGGCTTTGGCTACCAATGCGGTAAAAACCGGCCTGGCGGCGGCCTGTGCCGTTAATGGTATACCCGGTGTGGAGATCGAGAGTGTGGCCGGAACCAATGCCATTTGCGTTTTTGAAAACAATCTTGCCAGCACGGGACTCAGCGAAGCAGCGGCAAAAGCCGCAGGACTTGATGTGGCTTCCAGCTTTATCGAAGATGCTGACCGCCCCGAGTTTATGAACGATTACGGCGTAACCAGAATCAAACTGGTTTACGAAAAAGATAACTTCCGCCTGGTGGGAGCCCAGATCGGATCCCATGGTGAGGTGAATCATACAGAGGTTATCTACTACCTGGCCCTGGCGATTCAGAAAGGTATGACCCTTACAGAGATTGCCTTTACGGATGTGTATTTTCTGCCTCATTTCAATAAACCCTTCAATTTTATACTGACCGCTATCCTGAAGGCGATAGGTTTGGATTATGACAAAGTAAAGAAATAATTTCCGGACAGGATCATGGGAAAAGGGCTGGTGCTTCCGGTCCTTTTTTTTCATTTATAAAAACTTGACAGATAGAAAAAGGGATTTTACAATTTCCTTAAACATCAGATGTCTGATGAAGGACGTAATACTATTGGAGCAATTCCTATGAAGCAAAAAACTGTGATGGCCCTTTTTACAGGAGCCGCTTTGGTCGACCCGCTGAAAAAAATAGCAAGGGAAGTTCTACCTGATGTCCGCTTTTTGAATGTTCTCGACGACAGCCTGATTGCGGATGTTATCAGAGCAGGTGAAATGACAGCTGACGTGTTGGAAAGGATTCATAAATACTGCAGCATCGGTGCGGAAACCGGAGCCGATCTGATACTGGAAACCTGTTCCTCTGTGGGGATTTCCGTCAATTATCTGCAGCCCTTTTTTGATATTCCTGTTTTGCGGATTGATAAACCCATGATTGAAAAAGCCGTGGATATATCCAGCCGTATCGGTGTTCTGGCAACTCTTCCGACCACCCTGGAACCCACCATGGATCTGGTGGAAGTTACGGCCGGGGAAAGAGGAAAAAACGTAGAGATTATCAACGGCCTGGCAGCAGGAGCTTTTCAGGCTTTGACTGAAGGTGATCCCCAAACCCATGACAGGCTGCTTTTGGACGCGGCAAAATCCGTTTCGGAAAAGTGTGATGTGATTGTTCTGGCCCAGGGGTCCATGGCCCGGATGGAAGGGGCGATCAGAGAGGCTACGGGCATTACGGTTCTCAGCAGCATTCGCCTCGGACTCGAGTCACTTAAATCCTATCTGGAGTGAAAAATAGTTATGACAATTGACGAATTGAACGAGATTTCCAGGCTGATCCGCAAGGATGTGCTGGAAATGGTGGATCATGTGAAAGATGGGCATCTCGGGCCGTCCTATTCGGCTGCGGATATTATTACAGCCCTTTATTTCGGAGGCGTTATGGATCTGGATCCAGGGAATCCTGACTGGCCGGACCGGGACAGATTTGTCCTGTCCAAAGGGCATGCCTGCCCGGCTGTATATGCAGCTCTGATCAGGAAGGGGTTTCTGAAAGAAGAGGAAAAAATGACTCTGAGAAAACTGAATTCCCGGCTGCAGGGGCATCCGGATATGAAGAAAACCCCGGGTATTGAGGCAACAACCGGCCCTCTCGGAAATGGTCTTGCCATGGCTGTCGGTATGGCCCTGGCCCTGAAAATGCAGAAAAGGAGATCCCGGGTTTTCGTACTTACCGGAGACGGGGAACTTCAGGAAGGGATTGTCTGGGAAGCCTTGCAGGCGGCGGCCAAACACAAGCTGGATAATCTTTACATACTGATCGACCACAACCGGAGACAGAGCGGGGGGCTCCTTGAAGAGGTGAGCGGCATACTTCCCCTGAGGGAGAAGATAGAAGCTTTCCAGCTGCCCTGTGTGGAAATCGACGGCCATGATATGGAGAAAATCATCGGTACCCTTGAAAAAAGTGCTGTAAACCCCGCTGCTTCGGTTATTATCTGCCGGACTGTGAAAGGGAAGGGGCTGGATTTTATGGAGGAAGACAACTCCTGGCATAAAAGAGTTCCCACTCCTGATGAGTTCAGAGAAGGGATCAGACAGCTGGAGGAGAGCAGAGTATGAAACTGGCAAGCACAAGGCGGGCCGTGGCAGAAGGCCTATACGACTCCATTGTAAAGCATCCCGAACTGGTCCTGGTTTCCTCCGATTCGGCAGGTGTGGTGAAAGCTCAGGATTTTGCGGCAGATTACCCGGGCAATTTTGTAGAAATGGGTATATCCGAACAGGCTGCCATGGCTGTTTCGGCAGGCCTGGCATCTTGCGGAATGAAGCCCGTCTACGTATCCTATGCAGTTTTTGCCACCCAGAGAGCCTGCGAACAGCTGAGGAATGCCGTGGCATACCCTTCTCTGGATGTAAAAGTCATCGGTGCCAATGGCGGTATGGGCTCGGGTGAGCGGGAAGGAGTGACTCATCAGGGGCTGGAAGATCTTGGTATAGTCAGAACCATTCCGGGAATTACGGTACTGTCCGCTTCGGATGCCGGACAGGTCAGGAAAGCTGTTTCGGCCATGCTGAACGTTCCCGGGCCTGTGTACCTGAGGATCGGTAGCGGGAAGGACCCGGTATTCTGGCCGGAGGACACTCCCTTTGAAGTGGGAAAAACCAGAGAGTTCTTCAATGAAGGAACCGATCTTGTCATTTTCTCGCATGGATTTGTTCTTCCTGTTGTAAAAAAGGCATGTGAAAAACTGGCAGACCGGGGGGTAAAGGTCCGGGCTGTGGAAGCGGCAACCATAAAACCTTTGAACCGGGAGGAAGTTCTGGGGTATCTGGAGAGTGCAAAAGCCGCACTGGTGGTGGAGGACCACACCGTGATCGGCGGTCTGGGCAGCGCAGTAGCCGAACTGGCCTCCGAAGCCTGCCCCCGGAAAATCTGCAGGATAGGGCTTCAGGACAGGTTCTCAGAATCAGGGAGCCCCGGGGAGCTGTTCGGTAAATACGGGATAACCGTAGAACATATAGTGGAAAAAGCTGAGGAAGCTTTAAAATAATCATTTTTGATAAAGGAGTTGGAAATGAAAAAGATTGCAGTGGTGGTATTGGCGCTGATTCTGTGCGGTGCGGTATTTGCGGGAGGACAACAGGATTCGGGAGTAAAGACCTTACGGTACGCCCATATGAATTCGCCCGAGTCCATCGCGGGAAAACAGGCTGTCTATTTTGCGGATCTGGTAAAGGAGAAAACAGGCGGATCCATCATTATTGAAGTTTATCCCTCTTCACAGCTGGGGACTATTCAGGAACAGGCGGAAATGCTCAGTAACGGAACTGTAGCGTTCCATCATAATACCATGGCGGGCATCGGGTCGCTCTATCCGGATTACAGCGTGCTGGATACTCCCTTCCTTTATAAGGATGTGGATCATCTGATGCGTGTGACCGATGTGAATTCCCCGATTATGCAGGAACTGAACAAAGGGGCGATCGAAGAAAGGAATATCAGAAACATCTACAATTTCTTTTTCGGCGCCAGACAGCTGACAGCCAACTTTCCCGTATACTCTCCTGCCGATCTGAAAGGAAAGAAAATCCGGGCGATTCCCTTTCCCATCTATATGACCGCTGTGGAAGGAATGGGAGCTCTGGCGACTCCCATCGACTGGGCGGAGGTCCCCACTGCGCTGGCTACGGGAGCCGCAGACGGGCAAGAAAACCCTGTAGGGGTTATCTATGCCAACAAGCTGTATGATATTCAGAGCAATCTGATGGTTACATCGCATATCATGGGAGCCGAAGGTGTTTTTATCAATGAATCTGTATGGCAGAGCCTGACAGAGGATGAGAAAGCTGCTGTGGAAGAAGCCGCTGCGGAAACTGCCGAGTATGCCACAGAATTGACCGTGGCATCCGAGCAGGCAGATCTGGAAAACCTGAAAAATGCCGGAATGAATGTCATCTCTGTGGATAACGGACTGGATGTGGAAGCTTTCCGGGCAAGGGTTCAGAAGCTTGTCCATGAAAAGTTTGATGACCAGTATGGAGACCTCTATCAGCTGATCAGCGAAATCAAATAAAGCTGTTTCAAATGATCATTTGCGGGATCAGCTCGGGATATGTGCTGCTCCCGCACTCTATAAAGGCGGGATTATGAAAAAAATCTTTCGGGGATTTGAACTTATGACAGTGCTCATTCTGCTGGTGCTGACAGCCATCGTATTCCTTCAGATCATTCTCCGGAATTTCTTCGGTACGGGATTTGTCTGGGTAGAGGAGCTTTCCCGGTTCCTCCTGCTTTCAATGGTCCTTATCGCAGCACCCCTGGTTTTTCTCAAAGGGGGACATGTGAAATTCGATCTTCTCTACAGGTCAGTGCTTTCCCGAAAAGGCCAGAGAATCTATTCGGTATTTCTTGTTCTGCTGGTGATGTTCTTCTATGCTGTTTATCTGGTCAGCCATTTTCAGCTTATGAAAACCAGCGGGAATGTCAAATCGCCCTCTTTGAATATACCGAATACCTATTTTTTCCTCTCCGGTCTGATCGGAGCTCTACTGGGGATTGCTGCGGGGATCACCAGAATCTATAAAATTATCAGGAAACAGGACAAATGAGCGGACTCACAATGATTCTCCTATTTTTGGGACTGGTGGTACTAGGGTTTCCCATCGCCTACAGTATGGGGCTGGCTTCGGTCTTTTATCTTTTGACATCCTCCATCCCTCTCTCGGTTTTGGCGCACCGGGTTCCCAATGCTTTGAACTCTTTTCCTCTTGTGGCGGTGCCCGTGTTTATTTTTGCGGGCAGCCTGATGAACACATCGGGAATCACAGACAGACTTTTCAATACTGCCCGGCTTCTGGTAGGAAAAAGAAAGGGAGGACTGGCCCATGTGAATGTTCTGGCCAGTCTGATTTTCTCGGGGATTTCCGGGGCAGCCCTGGCTGATATCGGTGGACTGGGAAAAATTGAGATTAAAGCCATGAGCGATCAGGGCTACGATAAAGGGGAAGCTGCCGCCATTACAGCTGCTTCTGCGACAATCGGTCCGATCTTTCCTCCCAGTATTCCGCTGATTATCTTTGCAACAGTGGCAGAGGTTTCGGGAATAAAATTATTGATTGCCGGGGTTGTTCCCGCTTTGATCATCACAGCCCTTCTGATGATTGTGGTTGTGGTCATTGCGCATATCAGGGATTATCCGAAAGATACCATTCATCCGGATTCTGAAACTGCCCGTAAGATGATCCTTAACGCACTGCCTGCTCTGTTTGCCCCCATCCTGCTTGCGGGCGGCCTGATCTCCGGCTGGTTCAGCCCTACGGAAGTTGCCACTGTAACAGTCGCGTATTCTCTTATCCTGGGACTGTTTATCTACCGGGAGCTCTCTTTGAAACTGCTCCTCAGAATGGCCGGAGAAACCATCTACTCCACAGGGCAGATACTGATCGTCGTTGCCTGTGCTTCCGTATTTGCCTGGATTCTCACGGTAGAGCAGATTCCCATGCAGATGGCAAAACTGCTTTTGGGAATATCTCATAACCCGGTGGTTCTTCTTCTGTTGATCAATGTGCTACTTCTGATCGTGGGGATGATCATGGATACCATTGCGGCAATTCTGGTTATCACCCCCATAATCTATCCGGCTCTGATGACCGCAGGAGTGGACCCGATCCATCTGGGAATAGTGGTTGTGCTCAATCTGATGATAGGTCTTCTGACGCCTCCGGTCGGTATGAGCCTTTATATGGTCAGTGTTGTGGCGGGACAGCCCGTGGAAAGGGTTGTCAAGAAAATGCTGCCCTATTTTATTCCCCTTCTGATCGCTTTATTGATCGTGACTCTGGTTCCCGGATTATCCACGTCCCTTCCGGACCTGATCTTTCCCTGATGCGGCGGGCCGCAGGGGTCACATATTTATATCCATTAAAATAAAGGAGATTATCCAAATGAATAACAGTTATTTTCACCAGGTTCATGCCCAAACACCAACAAGATTCTGGGTCAATAACCCCACTTTGAAAGAAGCAGCTCTGGCTATAGAAGCAGGTGCGGAATACTGCACTACCAATCCTACCTATGCTTCGAAAATGCTGAACCATCCTGAAATGAAAGCGCTGGGGAAAGAGATTCTGAACAAAGCAGTCCACCAGGAGGATGATGACTCCCTGGCCGCATCGCTGGTTCAGTCCCTTTTGGCAGAAAAACTGATGCATGAGTTCAAAGGTGTCTATGAAAAGTCAGGAGGGAGGAAAGGATGGGTTTCCATTCAGGGCGATCCGGTAAAAGAGGACGATCCGTCAGAGATCCTCAGGGAAGCCGGGTTCAACAGAAAGCTGGGGGCCAATTATATTGCCAAAATTCCGGTCACAGCAAGCGGCATAGAAGCGATCCGTCAGCTGGCGGCGGAAGGGGTTCCCATAATCGCTACAGAGGTAATGTCCCTCTCTCAGGCGGTCAATGTCTGCGAAGCCTATACGGAAGCCGTATCCGGCCTGGCATCTCCGGCTCCGATTTACGTGACCCATATAACAGGGATTTTTGATGAATCTCTTATGAACTGGAAAAAGGAGAGTGGTGCGGATGTGGATGATGCGGTACTGGCTATGGCCGGATTCCTGACCGGGAAAAAGCAGTATCAGGTACTGAAAGAGAGACAGTATCCCGTTGTTATGCTGGGCGGCGGTGCCCGTGGGCTCCATCACTTTACTGATTTTGTGGGAGCCGACATGCACATTACCATCAACTGGAAGGGCACCGCGGATAAACTGATTGAACACAGCCCGCCTGTAGAAGATCTCTTTTCCCGGAAAGTGGAAGATTCCGTCACCGCAGAACTTCTGGATAAAGTTCCGGACTTCAAAGCCGCCTGGGACGAAGACGGACTGTCAGTGGATGAGTACGGATCATTTCCTCCCGTTATGCTTTTCAGAAGCATGTTCCTCAGGGGCTGGGAGGATCTGGAAGCAAAGGTCCGGGAGGCACGGCGTGAAAATTAGATCGGAAAATTCCGTAAACCTTGTAACATCCAGAGAACTCCGCCCGGGAATTCACCGGAAAACGCTGGTGTACGATGACAAGCAGATGCTATGCCACTTCTTTCTGGAGAAAGGGGCCCGGTTGGAACTCCATTCTCATGAAGCCGCCCAGGTGGGGTATGTGATTTCGGGGAAAGTAGAGTTTTTCAGAAACGACGGCTCTTCATTTCTGGCCGGAACAGGGTCCTCCTATCTGTTTCAGTCATGGGAAGAGCACGGATCCATTGTTCATGAGGATACCTGTTTTGTGGAATTTTTTTCTCCCAGTCGTCCCGAGTACATCGATGACGGCCCGGATGGGGTAAATCCGGCTAAACTTGAACGGGCATAGGACATAATATATAATGAGCGGGTGGAACTTATGAATGATCTTTTTAAGGCCGATAACCAGCGGAAATCAACCGTAGATGTGGTGGTCGATAAAATAAAATCTCTGCTGATAGAGAAAAAACTCAAACCCGGAGATATGATTCCCAATGAGATGGTGTTGGCTCAGAGTCTTCAGATCAGCAGAAGTTCCATCCGGGAAGCCATGAAAATCCTCTCTGCCTACGGGATTGTGGAAGTCCGCAGAGGGGACGGTACATATATCAGCAGTGCGTCCAACAAAAAACTCTTTGACCCGCTTCTCTTTCAGATTCTGGTCAGCGATACGGATTATCAAGGTCTTATCGAGGTCCGGGAGCTGATGGAACGGGGAATTGTGGATCTGATCTTTAAAAATGCCGGTCCCGGGGATTATGACAAACTGGATGAGGCTATGAGAGAGTTTGACAGGATCGAGCTGCAGGACCAGGTGGACAGGCAGCTGGGAGATTCTGCAGATATCAACTATCATCGGATTATGGGAGAGATAACCCACAATGAGATCGTCTCCAATATTTATAATTTTATTATAGAGCTTTTTTCGCCCACCATTAACTCTTCCGTGGGATATGAAACGCATAAACAGATGCACAAAGCTATTATGGATAGGGATTATGAGAAGGCCATGAAAATGGTCAGTATTCATACCGGAGTCTGGAGCCACTCTCCTGGTAACGGACCGGAAGAAAAATAGATTTCCCTTTTTGAGAAATGTTGTTTTTTCAGGAAATCAGGATTTTCACGCCCGCTTTCTGAATGGATTTCCGGATCTCATCAGGGATGTCTTCATCGGTAATCAGATATTCTACATCTTCCGCCTTGCAGTACCGGGAGAGAGCCACTTTTCCGAATTTGCTGGAGTCAGTCAGAATGTAGGTCTGGGGGCTCCGGTTTATCACTTCCTGATTAATTTCCGCCCGCATCATATCCCGACCGGTAAATCCCGTTTCGGGGGTATACCCGTCGATCCCGATAAAAGCTTTGGTAAAGTTGAGAGCCCCCAGGCAGAGCTTTACCAGGTTCCCTACCATGCATTCGCTCTCGGGCTGGTAGATCCCTCCCAGGAGAATGACTTTTCCCTCTGATTCCCTGCCTATCTGCCTGGCAATAAAGGCGTTGGATGTAATAATCGTGGTATTGGGAATTTTGGCAACCTCTTTGGCAAAAAGGGCATTGATGGATCCCGATTCTATGTATATGATCTCACCTTCGGAGACATGTTCAGCAGCTTTCCGGGCAATTCGGAGTTTCTTTTCGTAATTGATTCCCATCCTGTGAGAAATATCATCGCTTTCATCAAGAACAGCTCCGCCGTGAACCCTTCTTAAAAAACCATTGTTTTCCAGCATGGTCAAATCCTGTCTGACCGTAGCCTGGGAGACACCGAGCTGATCGGCCAGGGCATTGACCGTAACTTTTCTTCCGTCCGACATGATACTGAGTATTTGCTTGTGTCTCTCGTTCATATTATTATAATTCCTGTATTATATTTTTATTGTTACCATACTAACGTATATAGCCGGTATGTGAAAAGTATTCATCCATGAATTAAATACTCTCTTATAACTTCCACCGCAAAATCATGGTCTTCATGGTCTTTGAGTCCCGATATTGTCAGGGAGCCTATCATACCGCATCCTTCCATCATCAAAGGAAATGCCCCTCCTTTGGCCCGGTAACGGGACGGATCGAGATAGTAGCTTTCCAGGGTTTTACCCTTTTTTTCCATCAGCCGGGCTGTATAGAGAGTGCTATGCTGAAAGTAACGGCAAAGCCGCTGCTTTCCCCTGATCCAGTGAACATTGTCCCGGCATGTTCCGTTCAGGAATGCCGAAAACATTGTTATCCCTTTGCACTGAACCGAGATTGCCAGAGAAAGTTTCTCTCTGACAGCTTTTTCCATTGCAGATTTTCCCAGAAAACAGGCTGTGGTATTATCAAAGTGTTTGAAAACGAGGTCTTTCTCTTCATTCAGAAGAGTTTCCAGGGATTTCACAGGAAAACCCTAACTTTGTATTTCGAATGAAGTGTAAAATCGCTCATATGAAAATATTATGCTATCAAAAACTGGTTCTGTCAATGAAATCTCAAGGGAACCCCCGGGATATATAGTGTCCGACCCGCAAGCCCTGCGCTGCCACGGTTAATGCGGGATTGACCGCACCTGAGGTGGGAAAAAAGCCGGCATCCACCACAAAGAGGTTCGGATGATCGTAGCTTCGGCAGTATAAATCCAGAGGTGATTTCCCAGAATCAGAGCCAAAACGGACTGTACCGCACTGGTGCTGTACAGCTTTAATGTCACGTTTATCCACAAAAATGAGAGGATACCCGGCCCGTCTCATCATACGGGACGCTGCCTTGATCAGATTCTGATGGGCGTTCCGGTTGTGATGCTCTACCGCAAGCTGTATCCTGTCATCTTCTGTTATGATCACCTGGTTCGATCTCTGCGGGGGATCTTCACTCATCAACCAGAGGTCAATACTCCTGGGAGCAATGAAGAATGAACCGGCTTTGAGGACTCCCCCCGAGCGGGTCTGCAGCATCTCCGGCAGGATCTTGCCCCTGAGCTGAATATTTCCCCAGCCTCTCTGATAATAGTCGTTGACAGTCAGGGTTTTCTGAAAGACCGTAGGGTTTTTTCTGAAAGGGGAGAGCGCCAGCATAACCGAGTTTATGTGGCTCATATAGTTCCGGCCTACCTGATCCGACGAGTTGGAGGCTCCGCGGGTATGACTGGCATCCCGGGAACGCAGCAGCAGGGCTGCCGAGTTGACTGCCCCTGCAGAAACCACGATCCACCGTGCTTTCTGGATGAACCTCTCCCCTTTGTACCGGAATCTCACCCCATCTATCCTGTTGTCACTCCTGGAGTAGACAAGCGTTTCCGCAAACGCGCCTGTTAAAAGTGTCAACCGGGAATCAGATCTGAGGTAGAGGGGGCGGAGGAATCGGTTTTCTCCGTCCCCTTTGGCTCTGACCATGCAGGGAAAGCCGTCGCAAGGGCTTCCTTTGCGGCATTTGCCTCCCGGCCCCTGATCGATGGCGACAGGCAGATGAACAGGATGCAGACCCTGTCTGCGGATTTTCCGGGCGAGTTCGGCGATGGCCGGTTCATGCTCTGCAGGCGGCAGAGGAAATTCTCCCCGGGGTGGTTCTGTGGGGTCTTCTCCTGCAGCTCCTCTCACACCCAGGATCTTTTCCGCTTTATCATACCAGGGGGAAAAGTCCGCATAGGTAAGGGGCCAGGAACGGAAGTCTGATTCTCTGAGCCGGAAGGCGGAACCTCCGAAGAATTTGCTATTGCCTCCCACATTGTAATACATTCTCGGTGTGAAGGGCTTGCCGTTCCTGTCAAGCCAGGTTTCGTCTGTTCCGTAGCGCCTGGCATTTACAACTTCATGAACATCCCAGTTTTCCTTTTCCTGTTTGATAAAATCTCCTCTTTCGAGCATCAGAACCGAAAGACCAGAGTCCTTCAGTCCGTAGGCCAGTGCGCTTCCGCCCATTCCGGAACCAATGATCAGAACATCATAGAGGAAATTTTTATCCCAGATATTTGCATTCATAATTAAAATTGTATTATATTGAGCATATGAAATCAATGTACTTTCGAATGAAGGTTTTAAGAGGTTTGTATGAGAAATGAGACAATTGGGATTGTTACGGATAAAGTAAAAATAGCGGCTGGGCTTTTCTGGGCGGACTACGGCCATCTGGCTGGAACTGTACAGGAACTGGAACAGGCGGGAGCCGACTGGATTCATCTGGAAATGCGGGACGGCAGGTATATGAATTTCAATGCTCCCAGAGGAGGGCTTGATGTCCTGACGGGAATCCGGCCGCATACGTCTCTTGAAATAGAAGTCCAGCTTCAGATGGTCCGCCCGACTTTTGACCTTTACAGACAGCTTAAGGAGGCTGGTGCGGATCTGATCACCCTCCCTCTGGAAACCGCCATGGAGAATACCATGCAGGACATCACATATATCAAAGATGCCCTGGGTTTGAAAGCCGGGGTATGGGGCTGGCAGGGAATGGCTCTTGATAATTTTTTCCAGTATATACCCTTTGTTGATATTATCGAGTATGAGAGCCGGGCCCGCTTCTGGGTGAATGAAAAAGGAAAGACCCCCCATCTGATCGATCCCATTATGGTGGAGAATATCCGGCAGCTTAAGGATATGATCCGCAGTGCAGGCAGGGAAGCGGAGGTGGATCTTATGGAGGACGGGGGAATCAGCCCCGGGAATTCCCCGCAGTTTGTAAAAGCGGGAATGACCGTGGGAGAGTACTCTTCGGCGCTTCTGAAAGGCCCTGAAGGGGAAGGACCGGGAAATCGATACATCCCCGGGACCGGGAAGATCAGCAGGGCTGTTAAAGAGCTGCGGGCGGCTTTGGACAAGGCCGCCGGAGAGAGGTAGGCTCCAAAGCCTGTTATCAGAGAACTGGAAAAAGGAGTGTATTATGAAATCTATTGGAATAGCCCTGGCCGGGTTTGGAGGAATCGGAAGGATTCATCTGCTGGGGTTTCGGGAAATCCCCCATTTTTATCCCGGAAAGCTGCCACCCCTCCGCATGACGGGAGTTCTCAGATCCCGAAAGGAAGACGCGGAAGTGTCCGCAAGGGAGAACGGCTTTGATAAAGGCTACGGGACTTTTCAGGAAATTCTGGATGATCCTGATGTGGATGTGATCGATCTGGTTACGCCCAATGCCCTACATAAAGAGCAGATCCTTTCCGCTTTGAAGGCAGGAAAACATGTGCTTTGCGAAAAGCCTCTTGCTTTGAACGGCGCCGAAGCGGATGAAATCCTGGCGGCTTCCCGGGATTCCCGGGGATTAACAGGCATGGTTTTCAATTACCGTTTTATTCCGGCCATTCTCAAAGCCAGGAAACTGATTGATCAGGGCCGGCTGGGGGAGGTTTACTCTTTTCGGGGAGAGTATTTTCATACAGGGTATCAAAACCCTGAAAGACCATTCAGCTGGCGGATGGATTTTGCCAGATCCGGAGGGGGAGCTCTGATGGATCTGGGTGTGCATGTCCTGGATCTTATTGCCTATCTGCTAGGTGATGTGACAACCGTCCGCTCGGATCTGAAAACCTATGTCCCCCGGCGTCCTCTTGCTGACGGGAGCGGAAAAATGGCGGATGTCACCGTTGATGATGCTGCCTGGCTGCAGTGTACCTTAACGGGGGGCGCCATGGGCAGCATAGAAGTATCCCGGTTTGCCACCGGGACCCTGGATGATCTGAATATCACAGTTTACGGAAGTAAAGGCTCCTTTCAGTTTAAACTGATGGATCCGGGGTTCCTGTACTGGTTTGATCAGGACCGGAAGGACGAGGGATGGAAAAAACTGGAAACCCTTCAGCATTACGAAGGAGCAAAAATACCCAATCCCCGTTCGGTCATCGGATGGAACCGTTTTCATGCGGAAAATCTGTACCGGTTTCTCCTGTCTGTTGCAGAAAATACTGACTTTGTCCCCGGTGTTGAAGACGGCGTCAGAGCCCAGTACATTCTGGATGCCGCCTACCGGAGTGCTGCTTCGGGTAAAGTTGAAAAGGTTCAGAAGGTTCCTTCAGTCTCGTAATCAAAAACCAGGACTTTTTCCAGCAGGGGGCCTGCAAAAGCGGAAAAGGCCTGATGATCCGGATGGATCAGATAGCTGTCCCGTCTCTGCAGGTTCCCGAATGTCAGAACATAGGCATCCGTGTATCCTTCATTCAGGTTTTCCGGACTGATATTGATGCCCCATTCAAAGGCTTCAATCTCTTTTATCAGTCCTGGCAGGGCTGTAAATCTCCTGTGCAGCTCCTTAATATCATCCAACCGGGCTATCTCTTTGTAGGCAAATAAGACAATGTGACGTACCATGTTTTCATCCTTTTGTTTGATTGTTCAGTTTATTTTAACCGATATTTTAATAGCTGTATATATGAATAAAATAGACTTCATATGAAAAATAAAAGTTTACAAGTGAAAGCTGGAGTGGTAAGATTAATCATAAATCACAGATCTATCCACGTTTTGGACGTGTGATTAAGGAGGAAAGATGAAAAAGGTTTCTATGAGTCTGCTGGCATTGCTGCTGATGTCTTCCATGATGCTTTTTGCAGGTGGTCAGAGTGATAGCGGTGCAGCCGAAGATACAGTGGACGGAAACAATGTGGAAGTTCTTCACTGGTGGACCTCCGGTGGTGAAGCGGCAGCTTTGAATGTATTGAAAGAAGATCTGGAAAAGAAAGGAATTACCTGGACCGATTCTCCTGTTGCAGGCGGCGGTGGTGATCAGGCTATGACTGTGCTCCGCTCCAGAGCTACCGCCGGGAATCCCCCTGTGGCCGTTCAGATGCTCGGTTTTGATATTATTGACTGGGCCGAACTCGGATTTCTGGCCAACCTCAATGATGTGGCAAAAGAGGAAAACTGGGATGCCGTTGTTCCTGATGCTCTGAAATTTTTCTCAAAACAGAATGGTGTGTGGGTTGCGGCTCCTGTAAATGTCCATTCTACAAACTGGGTCTGGGCCAACAAAAAGATTATGGACAGCCTGGGAATCAGTGAACCCAAAACCTGGGATGAATTTATTGCGGCTATGGATAAGGTCAAAGCGGCCGGATATACCGCTCTTGCCCACGGCGGCCAGGCCTGGCAGGATGCCACCATGTTCGATGGTGTTGTTGTTTCTGCCGGCGGACCCGGCTTCTACAAAAAAACCATGATCGATCTGGATGATGCAGCTCTCCGTTCCGATACTATGGTGGAAGTTTTTAACAGAATGAGACAACTTCGTTCCTATGTGGATGACAATTTCAGCGGAAGAGACTGGAATCTGGCCTCTGCGATGGTTATCGAAGACAAAGCGGCTTTCCAGATTATGGGAGACTGGGCGAAAGGTGAGTTCAAGGCTGCCGGTCTTGTACCCGGAGAAGATTTCTATTTCTTCCGTGTACCGGGAACCCAGGGAACCGTAACATTCAACTCCGACCAGTTTGTTATGTTTAAAGTGGATCCTGTTTATCAGGAAGCCCAGAAAACCCTGGCCAGTGCGATTATGAACCCCAGTTTTCAGATTGCCTTTAACCTCGTAAAAGGTTCCGTACCCGCCAGAACAGATATTTCTGACGCGGAATTTGATGCGGCCGGTAAAAAAGGTATGAAAGATCTGGCTGAAGCTTCCAAAAACGGAACCCTCTTCGGATCCATGGCCCATGGACATGCCGTACCGGCCGGACTGAAACAGGCTATGTATGATGTTATCACAGCCCATTTCAATGACAGCAGCTACAGCGCGGAACAGGCTGCCCAGGATTTGGCAGATGCAGTTGCCGCTGCAAAATAAAGGTATTATAATTATTTAAATCCAAAGGCTGCCGCAGATCTTTTTTCGCGGCAGCTTTTGCAAGACACTGTTAAAAAAGGAAATAATCTATGACAACACCACACAATAAGTGGCGCTTGACAAAGGATGACCTGACCGCGCGTTTTGTACTGATGCCGACCCTCATCCTTACCTTTGTTTTTGTTTATGCCTTTATTATTTTTACCATTTACATTTCTTTCACCAACTCCCGTCTGATGCCCTCCTATGATTTTGTTGGAATTCAGAACTATGTAAAAATGTTCAAACTTCCTCACTGGCATACAGCACTGAAAAACTTTGCGGTTTTCAGTGTTCTTTATATATCCCTTTCCACCCTTCTGGGATTGTTCCTGGCCATTCTGGTGGACTGGAGCAAACTGGGAGAGAGGCTTTTCCGGCCTATCTATCTTTACCCTATGGCTATTTCATTTATCGTTACCGGTACTGCCTGGAAATGGTTTCTCGATCCCGGGATCGGCCTGGAACAGATCATGCATAACTGGGGATTCACCAATTTTACCTTCAACTGGATAAAAAGTTCCGAATACGCCATCTACACCATTGTGATCGCTGCGGTCTGGCAGGTTACCGGTTATGTGATGACCATGTTTCTGGCAGGACTCAGAGGTGTCAACCATGCCACTATAGAGTCGGCGGTTGTGGACGGTGCCGGTGTGTGGACCCTGTATTCCAAAATTATTATTCCCCAGCTGGGACCTTCCTTTACGTCGGTCTTTGTTATCCTGGGGCACATGGCTATCAAATCCTACGATCTGGTTATCGCTCTGACAAACGGAGGGCCCGGGAGGGCAACAGAGCTTCCATCCACCTTCATGTATTCCTATACGTTTACCAGAAACCAGATGGGAATCGGTGCCGGTTCGGCTGTTTTTATGCTTGTGCTCTTTGCCATCATAATCATCCCCTATATCAGAACCATCGTGAAGGACCAGTAAGATGACAATTAAAGATACCATGCGAATGAAAAAAACGACCGGCTATGCGGTGACTCTGATCATGCTTGTTTTTGCGGTTTTCTTTCTGACTCCCCTCTATGTCATGGTGGTCAACTCTTTCAAGCCTCTCTCGGAAATCCGGGGCGGAAATATGCTGGCCCTTCCCCAGGCCTTTGAAACCACTCCCTGGGGAACCGCCTGGTCAAAAGCTCAGATCGGTGTCCAGGCTACAGGCCTGCGGCCCTATTTTATCAACTCCATCAAAATGGTGATCCCTGCGGTATTCATGTCTACCCTCCTGGGAGCACTGGGCGGATTTGTCCTTTCCAAGTGGCAGTACCCGGGTGACAAGTTCCTGTTCGGACTGATCCTGTTCGGCTGTTTTATCCCCTTTCAGATAGTCCTTATACCCACCGCAAGGGTTCTGGGAACCCTCCATCTGGCAGGGACCACATCAGGGCTTGTTCTGGTTCACACAGTCTACGGTCTGGGATTTACCACCCTGTTTTTCAAGAATACCTATGACAGTTTTCCTGCGGAACTGGTTCAGTCCGCTCAGGTGGACGGGGCCCATTTTTTCAAGATATTCAAAGATATCATCCTGCCCAACTCAACCCCGATTATCGTGGTTTCTGTTATCTGGCAGACCACCAACATATGGAACGACTTCCTCTTCGGAGTCTCTTTCGGAGATGCCACATCCCAGCCTATGACGGTGGCACTGAACAATCTGGTCAGTTCATCCACCGGAGTGAAAGAGTACAATGTTCACTTTGCCGGAGCTCTTATGGCCGCACTGCCCACCCTTATCATCTATCTGGTTTCGGGTCGGTATTTCGTAAGGGGACTCATGTCCGGTTCTGTGAAAGGGTAGGAGGGGGCCTTTATGGAAAAACTTCTGTGCGGTGTTGATCTGGGCGGTACCAAACTGGCTGCGGCTCTGTTCCGTCAGAACGGTGAACTGGTAGCCAGAGAGATTGTCTATGATCATCATAAATCCACCAGCGATGAAATCCTCCTGGCTGTTGTGGAACTGATCAATACGCTTTTGGAAAACAACGGGTATTCTTCACAGAATCTGCTGGGGATCGGTGTGGCCCTGGCGGGTCATGTCAGTTTCCGGGAGGGGAAAATCATCACCACCAGCAACTTTCCCATTACCATCCGGGATTTTCCCCTGGTGGCCAAGTTGAAATCCCGTTTTCCCGATCTGAAAATCGTCATGGACAATGATGCCAATGCCCAGGCTTTCGGTGAGTACAAATACGGAGCAGCCAAAGGATACGGATCCTCGGTTTTTGTTACTGTCAGTACCGGAATCGGAGGCGGAATCATCCTGGATGGAAAAATGATCCGGGGAAGGAGCGGAACCGCCGGAGAGGTAGGGCACTCCATTATTGATTATGACTCTGATATTCAGTGCACCTGCGGCAACTACGGCTGTGCCATGGCTCTGGCATCGGGACTATTCTTCCCCAGCCTTTACAGGTGGCATCTGCAGAAAGGGATGAAAAGCACCATCGGGATTACAGAAGAAAGTGCTGGCGGGATGGATGGAAAAAAGATTGAAGAGGGTATGAAAGCGGGGGATCCTGTCTGCCGGAAAATTGTAGGGGATTCTGCCCGTGCTGTGGGTGTTGTCCTTTTTAATATCCACCAGATGCTCAATCCCGAGCTGGTTGTCCTGGGTGGAGGTCTCATGGCTTTCGGTAAAGAGTATTTTGATATGATACGGCGGGAGTTCCTCTTCCATACTCATGAGATGATGGCGGAAGAGATGGAAATCAAACTGGCCGAAACAGGTGTGAATGCCGGTCTTCTGGGAGCTGCTGCCCTCCTTATGGAGTAGGGTCATCAAAGAGGCCGGATATATCTCCGGCCATTTCCAGCCCTCCCTGGGTTCCTGATTCCTTAAAAAGCAGCTCTCCGTCAGGTCCCCGCATTTTCAGAGTGACAGGGGTATCCACTCTCTCCCGGATTGTTCTGTTCATATCTCCTTCCCGGGGAGCCTGGAGATTACCCCCTGTTCCATTCAACTCTGCTCTGACCTCCAGGGAAAAGTCTTTTGCCTCAATGAGGAGGGCCATTACCCCGGCGTCTTTCTGCTGTAGAATCACACGGCTTTTGAGGTAGGTGCCAAAGCGGTGATATTTTCCCTTTGTATAGAGAAATCCCAGATGGCCGGTCATGGTCCGGCCCAGCCAGGGGACCCTGGCGATAGAGAGCATAAAACTGGTCTTCTCAGTTGGAAACAGGTTGCAATGCATCCATATCCAGGCTGACGGCATGGATTTTCCCCAGTCTTTTTCTATGTACCCCCGGGCATTCTGAAAATCATAGATCACACCATCCCATTCAATCCTTCCCTCTGCCCGGTGATCTGCCGAAACCACACCGTGATAGCATTCCAGAAAAGGGGCATAACGGTAGGGACCCATAATCCCGGGAGATCCGGGAGTCACCGGAAACGGGACTGTTCCGGAAAAATGGAGTTCTCCCTTCAGGGAGGTTTCCTTCCTGGACTCATTCAGAAATACTCCTCCGGTGGAAAAAGTGTTATTGCCAAGGGTAATATCAAAGCTTTTCCTGTTGTATTGAAATGATTCCAGAGGAAAACGGAGGTATCCGGTTTTATGCTCCCTCCCGTCAATGATCTGAAGAAAGGCATGGGAATCCTTTCCCAGGGAAATCCCCGGGATCAAGGCCAGGGTTTTTCCGCTCTCAAGGGCGGCTGTTTTAATATACCATCCTTCAAAATACCGTTTTTTTCTCAATGATCCCTGAAATGCGGAAGGGGTAAAAAAATTCATTTGGTTATCTCCCGTATGCCCTATACTATAATGCATGAGCACAAAGATTGTTATTGTCGGAGCCGGACCAGGCGGTTTAACCGCGGGTATGCTCCTTTCATCCCGCGGATACAATGTCACCATTTATGAGAAAAACCAGCTGCCCGGAGGACGGAACGGTCCCCTCTCTCTGGGAGAATATACTTTTGATACGGGACCGACTTTCCTGATTATGAAATCTCTTTTGGATGAGATTTTTCAGATCGCCGGGAAAAGGCCGGATGATTACCTGAAATTTACGAAGATTGATCCCCTGTACCAGCTGGTTTTTCCCGATGGAAAAAAGTTTTCTCCCCCCGCAGAAGAAGGACCCCTGGGAGAGGTCATGGATAGGATCTGGCCCGGATCCTCAGAGGGACTGAAAAAATATGTTAAAGCAGAAACACGGAAAATGGAGAGGGTAGCCCCTCTCCTTTCCAGGCCGTTTCTGGGATTCCGTGATCTGCTGCGGAAAGACTTTTTCCGTTCGATCCCTGTTCTGAATCTTCACAGGAATCTGTTCAGAGAGCTGTTCCGCTACTTCCGCAGGGAAGACCTTGTCTACTCCTTTGCCTTTCAGGCCAAATACATAGGTATGTCACCCTGGAAAGCTCCCAGCCTTTTTTCCATTCTTTCCTGGCTGGAGCATAGCGAAGGCCTCTATCATGTGGAGGGCGGGCTCAACCGCATCTCTTTTGCCATGGCTGATATTATCAGGGAACACGGCGGGATTGTTGAAACCGGGAAAACTGTTTCTGCGGTTGATGAGAAAAACGGGAGGGCTTCGGGGGTAATCCTTGCTGACGGTACTTCTGTCCGGGCAGACCATGTTATCCTGAATGCCGATTTTGCCTATGGGGCTTCAAACCTGATACCCCGGAAACTCCTGAAACGCTGGCATCCGGAAAAACTGAAACGCAAGCTTTTCTCCTGTTCCACTTTTCTGATCTATCTGGGGCTGGATTGTCTGTACACAGATCTGCCCCATCACAATATAGTTTTCTCCCGGGATTACCGGAGGTATGTGGAAGAGATCACCGAGACCCTCATCATGCCTGAGGATCCTTCCTTTTATGTTCATAATCCCTCATTGATCGATCCGTCCCTGGCACCTCCCGGTAACAGCTCTCTCTATCTGCTTGTTCCGGTTCCCAACAACCGGTCGCACATTGACTGGAAAAAGGAGGCGGTACCTTTCCGGAACAGGATTCTGGCACTGGCAGAAGAGAAGCTGGGGCTTCAGGGGCTGGAAAGCCATATCCGGGAAGAGAAAATCCTCTCACCCGAGGATTGGGAAAAGGAATACAACGTCTATGACGGGGCGGTTTTCAACCTGGGCCACAACTTCTCCCAGATGCTGATGTTCCGTCCCCATAATCACTTCGAGGAGATGAATAACCTCTACCTGGTAGGCGGGGGTACCCACCCGGGGAGCGGGCTGCCGACGATTTACCAGTCAGGGATCATTGCCTCCTCCCTTATTCAGCGGGAGGGCAGCTTCTGATGAAAAAAAAGGTTCTGGTTGTCGGAGGGGGTGTGGGAGGTCTTTCTGCTGCGATACGCCTGCAGAGTAAAGGGTTTCAGGTCAGGATACTGGAAAAGAACAGCCGGGCAGGGGGCCGGATGAACGTCATTTCCCGGCAGGGGTACCATTTTGACACAGGCCCTACAATCGGGCTCATGCCATCGGAATACAGGGATCTTTTTTCCTATGCCGGGAAGAATATGGACGATTACATTCCCATGCACAGGGTTGATCCCTACTATTCCCTTTTTTTCCCTGATGGAAAAAGAGTCCGGCCTTCCGACTCACTGGGGGAGCTGACGGAATATCTGGAAAGCCACGGGGGCAACCAGGTTTCTCCCTATCTGGACTACCTTTCAAACACCTACCGGAAGTTCCATCTCGCCGCAGATCATTTTCTTTACAGGAGCTTCCACGGTATTAGAGATATCCTGAACCCGAAGGATCTGATCAATCTGATGAAGCTGAGAACCCTGAAAACAGCCGACCGGGAAATCCGGCGGTATACATCGAATGAAGAAATTCAGAAGATGCTGAGTTTCCAAACCCTTTATATCGGAGTTTCCCCCCTGCAGGGGCCATCCATCTATTCGATCATCCCTATGATTCAGAATCTTTACGGCGTCTGGTTTCCCCGGGGAGGGATGGCAGGAGTTGCCCGGGGGCTGGAAAGGCTGTTTTATGACCTGGGGGGGGTCATAGAGACGGACCGGGAGGTTACATCGGCTGAGTTTGAGAAAGGTCAGATCCGCGGTGTCTACTGCGGCCGGGAATTTTTTCCCTCAGATCAGGTTATTTTCAACAGCGACTTTCTCTGGACCATGGAGCATCTTATCCCGCCGGAATTGCGGAAAAAATATGGTAAGAAGAAGATGGCCCGGATGGATCACTCCTGTTCGGCTCTGCTTTTTTACATGGGAGTCCGGCGCAAGCTGGAAAAACTGGATACGCACAATCTGTTTTTCGCCCGGAATTTCCAGAAGAATCTGAAGGATATATTCTCAGGCAGGGAGATGGAGGATTTTTCTTTTTATCTTTATCTCTCTTCAAAGGAAGATCCCTCTCTGGCGCCCCCCTGCGGAGATTCTCTTTACGCCCTGATTCCGGTTCCCAATCTGGATGCGGCTGACCCTGTCTGGGATGATAATCTGATCAGTCGGTACCGGGAACGGCTTCTGGACCGGATCGCCCAGTCTCCGGCGGGTGATGTCCGGGAGGATCTGGAGTTTGAAGAAGTCTGGTCTCCCCTGACCCTGAGGGATAAATTCCACGCTCCTGCAGGAGGGGCTTTCGGTCTGGCCCCCACCTATTTCCAGAGTCTGTTCTTCCGGCCCCAGGCCAAAATGAAAGGTTTGGAAGGAGTCTATTTTACAGGATGTTCCACCCATCCCGGTGCGGGTGTTCCAATTGTTATGATTTCCGGTAGGATTGCAGCAGAGGAGTTAATGAGTGCAGCGGGACAGACATAAGCGGGATATCCTGAAATCCTACCGATACAGTGAAAAAATCATAAAGAACCATTCCAGGAGTTTTTACAAAGCCTTTTCCCGGCTTCCCCGGGAAAAAGCCCGTACGGTTTTTGCGGTCTATGCTTTTTGCCGCCAGGCGGATGATCTGATTGATCAGGGGGGAGATCTTCCGGCTCTGGAACAATTGGGCAGGGATTTTACAGCTTTTGAGAAAGGAGAGGATCATGAAGGGACCTTCTGGCCGGCTCTGCGGGACAGTTTCAATCGCTTTTCCATGGAGGGACAGTACTTTCATGAAATGATTGAAGGGCAGTTCCGGGACAGCCGGTTTTCCCAGCCGGGGACGATGAAAGAGCTGGAAGAGTATTGCTATTATGTCGCAGGAACCGTGGGACTGATGCTGCTACCGGTTATTGCTTCCAGCCGGGAAGAACCTCCTGTAGAGGAAGCCCTCAGTCTGGGCTTTGCCATGCAGATAACGAATATTCTGAGAGATGTAGGTGAAGATCTCAGGATGGGAAGAATCTACCTCCCGGCGGATTTAATGGCCCGCTTTCATGTAAAGCGGGAGGATTTGCAAGCGGGAGTACCCACCGGATCTTTCATACAGCTTTGGGAGTTTCTGGCCTCTACCGCTCAGGAACATTACATGGTTGTGGAAGGGAATCCTCAATGGCTGGATAAAGACTCAAGGGATGCGGTTATCCTTTCGGGTTTGATTTACAGAGAAATTTTGAATGAAGTGAGAAAGAACAACTATAATGTATTTACCAAAAGGTGTTATGTCTCCACCGCCAGAAAGCTGGAGATCATCAGGGAGTATAAAAAAAGGAGCAGAGATCTATGAATTCTGAATACATGAATCCTGTTGGTATTGCTGTGTCTCTGCTGTTTGTTTTTCTCATACTGGGATTCGCTTCCTATTTTCAGAAAAAAGGGATTATGCAGGAAGAGGGGAGCCGCAAATTTGTTCATATCGGGGTAGGAAACTGGTGGTTTATCGCCATGATTTTCTTTGACAATATTTGGTATGCCCTGAGTGTTCCCGCTCTTTTTGTTGTGCTTAACGCCCTTTCATACAAAGCCCGGATCTTTAAGGGGATGGAAAGGGAAGACCGGTCGGGCGGGCTGGGAACTGTTTATTATGCCATTGCCCTGTTCCTTCTGACCCTGCACTCCTTCAGTCCCGACAGTTCTCCCTGGATAGGAGCTGCGGGAATCATGGTTATGGCGTACGGTGACGGAATGGCTGCCGTTATAGGCAGCTGCTGCGGAAACCATCCCATCATTATCTGGAATAAAAAGAAATCCTGGGAAGGAACCCTGGCCATGTTCCTGTTTTCCCTGCTGGTTCTGATTCCCATTCTGTGGGTTAGTTCAGGGCTTCCCTTTCAGGGAATCCTTATCTTTTCCCTGCTTCTGGCCGTCATTGCAGCAGGGCTGGAGCTTGTTTCTCCTGCCGGTACAGACAACCTGACAGTCCCTCTGATTGTTTCGGCCCTGTATTATATCATCTGGATTTAAGACAGGAATGCATCAGTTCTTTTTCAACCCTCCCGGGTTAGACAACCGTGATGCTTCGGCTATCATCCTCTCTCTTTTATGCGGTCTGGTTCTCAGTCTGCTGGCGGCCTATCCGGGATACGTAAAAAAATCACTGACTTTCAGGGGTGGACTGGCCGCACTTCTGGTAGGATCAGGAATCTTTCTTACCACCGGTCTGGGGGGATTTATCCCGCTTATCCTCTTTTTCTCATCATCTTCAGTTCTCAGTAAGCTGGGAAAAAAGAGAAAAGCCCTGTTGCTGAAAAAACATGGCGAAGGCTCCAGGAGGACGGCCCGGCAGGTTCTGGCAAATGGAGGTCCTGCCCTGTTTTCCTCCCTTTTGTATGGGTTCACAGGCGCTCCGGTTTATCTTATCACTACTGCCGCGGTATTAAGTGCTGCCAATGCTGACACATGGGCTTCCGAAGGGGGTGTTCTGTTCCGCAGTCCCACAAGGCTGATCACAACGTTAAAACCTGTAGAACCGGGGGAGTCCGGGGGGATCTCTGTTCCCGGTACTCTTCTCTCTCTGGGGGGGGCCATGTTTATTTCTTTAGCCTGCTGCCTTATTCTGCCTTATGAATCCAGTGGCATTTCCAGAGGACTCATATTTCTGTTTACCAGCTTCTGCGGTTTTGCGGGAAGTCTTATTGACAGTCTTCTGGGAGCGACATTACAGGGTATTTATCATTATAAGGGGGAGTATACGGAAAAGCGTTTTGCCGGTAACGGTAGGGAAAACAGAAAGATCCGGGGATTCCATATCGTGACTAACAGTATGGTCAATTTCCTCTCAGGCCTCTCTGTTCTGGGAATCTCGCTGCTCACTGTTTTTTAGATCCGTTTCTTTTCTCAATAGTGGAGTTCCAGAAAGTTCTTATCTTCCCGCGATAGGCTGCAGGAAAAACCCCTGGCGTTAAGCCAGTAGATAGCCTCCCGGTCGGTGGGAAAAAAACGGGGTTTTATGGAAGGAGTATGGGAAAAAACCCGCTCCCACTGGTCTTTGACAATCCATTTGCCTCCTCTTATGTGTTCCACCGACCATGCGGTGCAGGAGCAGTTCTTCTCTTTTGCCCAATGGGCGAATTCCAGCATCAGCTTCTCTGCTTCAGGGCCCATTAACGCTGTATTCAAAGCAATGAAGAGCAGTGCCCAGGGAGTTTTGTCTCCCAGTTCCACAGAGCGTGTTTTTAGATCACCTATGAATTGTCTGTAGCTTTCTTCATTGTTCGGGCCTGCCAGGACGGCAATAACAACTCTGTTCATAACAGATAGATGGTAGGCTCCGTGTGCTTGAAACCCCATGTTTTAATAGTAATCCATTTTACTCCATTTTCAAGTAGTACTCTTTGATGCATTTTCTGATTCCCTCGAAGGTTTCGGAAAAGGAAATGCCCAGGCTCTGTATCACAGACGTATCCAGTCTGGCATCCCGGGGATGGTCTGAATATTTCTCCTGATCTTTTATAACAAGCTCGGGAATCCTGTTTTCCAGACCCAGCTCCCTGAATATATGGCAGACCACGTCATAGCGGCTGTGATCGTTCCGGGCTCCCACATGATAGGTTCCGGGATCCAGATTCATTATCATGCCGAACTGATCCACCAGTTCATTGACGTAGGTAAGGCCGCGGTATTCGTTAACAGGAACCTTGATCTGTTCTCCCTTTACTATGGATTTGAATGTATCCCAGAAAATATTGTTTACAACCGGTCTGTTCCGCTCGGGGACACCGAACATCCAGGTAAACCGGAGGATAATCAGATTGTCAAGAAAACTGCGTATTTTTCCTTCGGCCTCCAGTTTATTCCTACCGTACATCGTGTCGGGCCGGGGAGTATCGGTTTCCTTGTAGGGGCCGCTTTCCCTGTTTCCGTTAAATACCTGCTCGGTACTGAGAAAAATCATCCTTGTTCCGGTTTCCCTGCAGGCTTCGGCTATGTTTACAGCTCCATCCACATTGATGGCATGGCATTTTTCGGGGTTCCTGTTGCAGAAGTCTGTCAGGGCAATCGCCGCTGCATGAATAACATAATCGGGTTTGTAAAGTTTGAAGGCATCCAGAACTTTTTCTTTTTCCAGGATATTCAGCTCCTGTACATCTGTAGAAAGGATATCAAAATTATGATGGTGGCTTTCTTTGAATCTGGTACCGATAAAACCGTTTCCCCCCGTTAGCAGCACTCTTTTCATTTTTTGCTCCTTAATGGTATTAAAATTTTCCAGTTTTTCGAGTATTATACATTAAACCGCGATATAATGATAGATATTATTTCGAATGAAAAACATTGTTGATCATATGAAGGCGTAAGGAGTGCAAGGAGTTTTCCTTTATGAATGAGATTGATAAATTGATGTCCCTTCCCCTGGAAAGGGAGATATCCCTCTGCAAGCAGAAAATTATGGGGGAGGAAAGGGTCGTTTCGGTTGATCAGGCCCTCAGTATCACCCGCTCCTATAAAGAAAATCCCCAGGATCCGGTGATTCTGAAAAGGGCCAGGGCGTTTGCCCTCTCGCTGGAAGAAATTCCGATAAGGATTGATCCGGAAGAGAGACTGGTGGGAAACAGGACGCCAGGTATCAGAAGCGGAGTGATTTTTCCCGAAGCCGGTTTATCCTGGCTGGAAAGGGAGTTTGACACCCTTGATACAAGGGATCAGGATAAATTTGAGAAAACAGAACGGGAAAGGAGCGCTCTGTTTGATCTTCTCCTGCCTTTCTGGAAAGGCCGGACTCTGGAAGATTATATCGACAAAGAGAAGGGAGAGGAGATAAAAGAGATCAGCAAGGTTGTGAAAATCAATCAGAAGGATCATGCCCAGGGACATATCGCTCCTGATTGTGTTACCTGGCTGAAGTCCGGTCCTGCCGGTCTGGCATCGATTGCCCGCACTGCCATGAACTCTTCCCGGGGGGATAAGAGAAACTTTTATGAAGCTGCAGCTATCTCGCTGGAAGGTGCCTTGGCTTTTATAAAACGATACGCCCGGCTGGCGGAAGAGCTGTCCCGTCAACAGGAGTCTGCAAAGAGGGCGGACAGCCTGAGGGAGATCGGAAGGATCTGCAGAAAACTTGCCGCCGGGGTACCCGAAACCTTTCATGAAGCCCTGCAGGCCCTCTGGTTCCTTTTTGTGCTGCTTCAGGCTGAATCCAATGCCTCCTCTTTTTCTCCCGGCAGGATGGACCAGTACCTCTATCCCTATCTTCGAAAGGATCTGGACTCAGGGGTTTTAACCCTTCAAGAAGCCCAGCTCCTTCTGGAGCATCTATGGCTGGGTTTTAATAAAATTGTATACCTGAGGAACTCAGAAGGGGCCCGGTACTTTGCAGGCTTCCCCATCGGGTTCAATGCGGTTGTAGGCGGGAAGGATGAAAAGGGTGAGGATGCGTCCAATCTCCTGTCGTGGATGTGTCTGAAAGCTCAGGAACACATCGGGCTTCCACAGCCGAATCTTTCTGTCAGACTCCATAAGGAGAGCCCCGATGATTTTGTGGACTACTGCTCCTATGTCATCGGAAAAGGGAGCGGTATGCCCCAGATCTTCAATGATGAGAGCATCATCCCTGCCCTTGAAAACGTGGGGATCAGCCATCAGGATGCTCTGAATTATGCTGTGGTGGGCTGTGTGGAACTTACGACTCCCGGGAATAATCTGGGATGGAGCGATGCGGCCATGTTTAATCTTGTAAAGGCCCTGGAGTTAACCCTCAACAACGGGATCTGTTTACAGACCGGTACCCAGGTAGGGCTGCCTCTGGGAACTCTGGAGGATTATGAATCCTTTGACATGCTGGAACAGGCGTTCCGGAAACAGATCGACTATTTTATTGACCGGATGATCGGAATCTGCGATTTTGTGGACAGGGCCCATGCCCGGGTACTCCCTTCGCCATTCCTCTCTTCTGTGATAGATAACTGTCTGGAAAAAGGACTTGATGTTACATCCGGCGGGGCTTTGTATAATCTTTCCGGTATTCAGCTTATCCAGGTTGCCAATGTGGCGGACTCCCTGGCTGTAATCAGGCAAATGGTCTTTGAGGAGAAATCCCTGAGCCCCGGGGATCTGATGGATGCTCTGAGACATAACTGGCTGGGCCGGGAGAAGCTCCGGCAGCAGGTGCTGCATAAGGTTCCCAAATACGGCAATGACGTTCCCTGGGTGGACCAGCTGGGGAATTCCTATGTCCGGTATTTTGCCGACCGGCTCAAAGAGTTTAAAAATGCCCGTGGAGGGCCCTACCATACCGGGCTGTATACTGTTTCGGCTCATGTTCCCATGGGGAAAAATGTGGGGGCTTCCGCCGACGGGCGGTATGCAGGAACTCCCCTGGCGGACGGCGGGATTTCCGCCATGTACGGCCGGGATGAAAAAGGCCCTACGGCCCTGCTCCGGTCTGTCAGCAGGATCAGCTCCCTCCCGGCCAGCAACGGGACCCTTCTGAATATGAAGTTCCTTCCCGAGTTTTTCAGATCCCGGGAAGACAGGAGGAAATTTTCAGCCATGCTCAAGAGTTTTGTCCGTTTGAAAATCCATCACGTTCAGTTCAATGTGGTCAGGAAAGAGGATCTGCTGGCCGCCCAGGAAAACCCGGAAAATTACAGGGGGCTGACTATCCGGGTAGCCGGGTATACCGCCTATTTTACAGAGCTGGCCAGAGACCTCCAGGATGAAATTATTGCCCGGACAGGATACGGGGCGTAAGGGGGCCTTATGGATGCGGTAGTTTTTGATATCAAACGGTTTGCCGTCCATGACGGACCGGGAATCCGGAGTTCTGTTTTTCTTAAAGGGTGCCCGCTCAACTGTCTGTGGTGCCACAATCCGGAAGGGATTTCTCCTCAGGTTCAGCTCTGGTACTTCAAAGGACGCTGCCTGAAATGCAGGGATTGTGTGAGCGTTTGTCCGGAAGGAGCTTTGTCTTTCGATAAAACCGAAGGTCTCGGAATCGACCGTGATCTCTGCTCTGACTGCGGTGCATGCACAAAGGTCTGCCCTACCGGAGCTCTCTCTTTTATCGGATCGAGAATGACTGTGGATCAGATTGTACAGGAGCTGCTACAGGACAGGGTCTTTTACGAAGAATCCGGGGGAGGGATTACCCTTACCGGGGGAGAGCCTCTGGCGCAGGCCGGGGCGGCGGGGGAGATTCTGAAAAGGATGAAATCCGAAGGGATCTCCACTGCAGTGGAAACAAGCCTCCATGTGCCTCAGGATGTTCTGGAATCCATAAAGGAGGTGACGGATTTTTTTCTGTGCGATCTGAAAGTGATGAATCCGGAACGGCATTTGAAGGTGGTCGGGGCAGATAACGCCCGGATACGGGAAAATCTCAAATGGCTGATCTGTGCAGGGGCGGATGTGCTGGTGAGAATTCCTCTGATTCCCGGTTTTACTGACAGCCGGGAAAATCTGCAGAACATAGGGGAATTTTTACTGACACTGGAGAAAACACCCCCCGTAGAGTTAATGAATTTCAATCCCCTGGCCAGAGAGAAATTCCGTGTACTGGGTAGGCATTACGAGCCGGAGGGAGCGGACTCTCCTTTTGACGGGGAACAGATGAAGCAATTCAGGTTCCTCTTTGACCAGATGGGGCTGCAAGTTACATAATCAGATATCGTCTTCCTGGACAATCCGGTTCCTTCCTTCTTTTTTCGCCTTATAAAGCAGTGTGTCGCATTTATGCAGAAGCTCAGCCTGGGCTGTGTCTTTGTGACAATAGGCTGTGAGAATCCCCATGCTGATGGTAATAACGTTCGATATCCCTGAGGTGGAATGGAGGATCTGAAGATCCTCCAACTCCTGTCTGATCCGTTTGCCCACTACGGCAGCCCCCTCTTTCGGAGTGCCTGACAGGATGCACACAAATTCCTCGCCCCCGAACCTGGCAGCCAGATCATCTGGCCTTTTGACGATACTGCGGATCAGTTTTCCCAGTTTCATAAGCGCCTGGTCTCCCATAACATGGCCGTAGGTATCGTTATAGTTTTTGAAGTAGTCCACATCCATCAGGATGAGAGAGAGGGGCATTCGGGAACGGGAGTGCCTTTTTATCTCCTGTTTGAGACGCTCATCAAAGTAGCGTCTGTTTGCCAGGGTGGTCAGGGAGTCCCTCCGGGATAGATTGACCAGCTCCCTGTTCATGGATTCTATCTCTCTTGTGGAGGTTTCCACCAGACGGTGCAGTACCCTCATGGTTCTGAATTGCCGGGATTCCTCTGCAGAGAGTTCATTTTTTTTCAGTTCCTCTAACCGGGCCGTCTCATCGGTCTTTTCGGTCAACCCCAGAACCGTCTGTGTCTGACTGAACATATAGGCATAACTGTTGTCATGGGTGTAGTACTCTCCGTAACAGTAGCATCCGGCGCTCTGCATCCGGCCTTTGACAGAAGACAGATCCATCGTTATATCCGCCCCCAGAACCCATTTTCTTGAAACACAGGAGTAGATAAACAGGGCTTCCGGGTTCATTTCGACAATCCGGTGCCGGAGCTGTTCTGCACCCAGGCTTAAGAGTCCCGCATTGCAGTAACAGAACTGGACCTGTTCCCCTTCCTGGAAATCATGAATATATTCAAAGGTCCCGTCCGGATGGATTTTCAGGGGATGGATGGCAACCTGAAGACCCATCCTTTCTATCATCAGAGGAAACTCCGCTCCTGAAAGGGGAAGATCCCGGGCAATATCCTCTCCCAGGTAGTGGCTGTACAGATCGTAGGGTGTCTGATCTTCAATGAGCTGCACGTGGCTGCCCCCGGCTTTGGAAATGGTCAGCTTTTTCCCTATGGGGATCCAGCTCAGATTAAAAGCGTGTCTGGCTATCAGTTCCTTTCCGCTTAATGATGCCCCCACTGCGCCATGTTCAGTCAGTACCGATTCGGTAAAAACAAAGGTGGAGTGACCGATGCCGTTGTCCCCGGCCTGTCCGCCCGCTATCATAACCTCGCCCAGGGATTCTTTTAATCCCCCCAGAAGAGGTTCGCTATTGATGAATTTCCCGTTTTTAAGTCCGCAGCCGAAGAGAATTGCAGCTTTGGTCTCTTCCTGAGACAGGGTTTTTCCCATACGGACTCCAGCTTCATGAAGGTTCTCATTCTGGTCTATCAGGCATATTTTAATCCGGGAGGTCCTGAAAAAAGAGAAACTGATCAGGATCGAATTGTTCCGGGATTCTCCATTAAGGATTTCCCCGGCGGTACTCATTCCCATCACAGGGGTTCCGGGAAATAGTTCTCTCAGTTCTTTCTGAAGTTTCTGAATGATATGATAGTCCAGAATCCCCGTGAAAACCTGTATCAGAATATTTTCCGGATTCCAGGTGGAATACTCATTCTTTATAATCTCTATATCCGATCTGGTTCTGTAGATGATATTCCGACAGATCATTCCATCTCCCTATTCTTCAATTCTAGGGGATCTGAATAGGGAATGCCACGTTTTGCTCTGCTTTCATGGGATTGTAAAACTTTCCCATTTCCCAGATTTTGAATTGTTCATTTATCGCATTGTGATTATTCTTGAGAGAAGGAGGTTGTCTATGCTTGCTTTTCTTGAACAGTTCAAACCAATTACCCAGGCTCTTATTGCCACTTTGTTTACCTGGGGTGTTACAGCTCTGGGAGCTGCTATGGTTTTCTTTTTCAAGACCATAAAAAAATCGGTTTTGGATACCATGCTCGGCTTTGCTGCGGGAGTCATGATCGCAGCCAGTTTCTGGTCACTTCTGGCGCCCTCCATTGACCTGGCTGAGAGTATGGGAATTACCCCCTGGGTTCCTCCGGTGGTAGGTTTTCTGATGGGAGGCGCTTTTCTGCGGCTGGTAGACAGGATTCTTCCACACTTGCATATCGGTGCCCCCATGTCTGAAGCAGAAGGGGTGCACACCACCTGGAAAAAGAGTGTTTTGCTGGTTTTGGCCATTACCCTGCATAATATTCCCGAGGGTCTTGCGGTGGGTGTAGCTTTCGGTGCTGTTGCAGCAGGAATTCCCTCTGCTTCCCTGGCCGGTGCGGCAGCTCTGGCCATCGGTATCGGTATACAGAATTTTCCCGAGGGTACAGCCGTTTCTGTTCCTCTCAGACGGGAAGGTCTATCCCGTTGGAAATCTTTTGTTTACGGACAGTTCTCCGGTATGGTGGAACCCATCGCCGGTGTCCTGGGTGCCACTATGGTTATGACCATGCGGCCCATACTGCCCTATGCATTGGCCTTTGCTGCGGGTGCCATGATTTTTGTAGTCGTGGAAGAGGCTATTCCCGAGTCCCAGAGTTCCGGGAACACCCATGTGGCGACCCTGGGAGCCATGATCGGTTTTGCCGTTATGATGAGCCTGGATGTGGCTCTGGGGTAAAGTTTATCTTTCAGTCTGATTCTGCAACTTTACGCTATTAACGGTCCAACAACTCTATAATGACTTCCCCTCGCCAGGGAGAGGGGCAAATCCTATCTTAAACCTAAAGCTTCTGCTCTGTCCGGGATATGATATCGTTCTGTGTTTCCGGCGGGAGATTGGTAAAGAAAGCGGAGTAGCCGGCTACTCTTACCACCAGGTTGTGGTATTTTTCCGGATTTTTCTGGGCTGCCAGCAGAGTCTCCCTGTCGACGATGTTGTACTGGATATGCCATCCCTTCAGATCATCAAAAAAACTGTGGAGCATTCCTGCCAGTTTATCCCTTTTCTCCTGATTCACCAGTATGGAAGGGGAGAGTTTCTGATTAAGCAGCACTCCTCCCAGTATCTTGTCTGCAGGAAGTTTGCTGATGCTCTTCATCACCGCCGTGGGGCCTTTGATATCCGCTCCGGAAGAGGGAGACGCTCCTTCTGCCAGAGGCTGTCCCGCCTTTCTGCCGTCCGGTGTGGCCGGGACAACAGAACCTGCCGGGACATTGCCGGAAATGCTGGAGGTACCCGCATAGTACCGGCATCCGATAGCAGGGCTCCCCTTCCTGATGGTGTATTTATCCTTGATTTCGTCTATATAGAAGCTGTAGGCTTCCACAAGGAGCTGGTCCACATAGTCATCGTCGTTCCCGTATTTGGGGGCATGGTTTTTCAGAATCTGCCGGATTTTCTCCCCGCCGGGTTTTTCGAAATTGCTTTCCAGAGCTTCCATCAGCTGTTCAGAAGTAATTCTCTTTTCTTCAAAAACGAGTTTTTTTATGGCTGCCAGGGAGTCTCCCAGGTTGGCGATTCCCACCTGCAGTCCCGATTCAAAGTCGTATTTACTGCCGCCCTCGTGAATGGTCAGCCCCGTTTCAAGACAGTTATCTGTAAAAGCGGAACAGAGAATGTCCGGCGCCTCGTCCCGCAGTACCACATCGATGGCCGTATCGATGGCAATTCCCGCTCTGGCATAAAACCGGACCTGCTGTTCCCAGGCTTTCATTACCTGGGAGAAGTCTGTAAAATCCGTAAGTTTTCCCATACCTTTGCAAAACTGTTTTCCGCTTACGGGATCGATTCCGTCATTTATGGCCGCAAGGAATACCCGCATGAAATTCAGAAAGTGCTTGCCCGTACACCGGTAACCCCATTTCCCGGGAACCGCTGTTTCTATACACCCGATGGCCGAATAATCCCAGGCATCCTCTTTCTCCACGCCCAGTTTCAGGAACGAGGGGATGACAATACTGTCATTGTTAAAGGCAGGCATGCCGAAGCCCAGCTGGATGACATTGATGCACTCCTGCAGAAAATCAGGATCAATACCCGGATGAAACCGGACTGTCAGGTTGGGCTGGGTCAGTCTTGTTTCGCCCACCGATCGGAGGATCAGAAAGCTCAGGTCATTGACCGCATCAGAGCCATCCTCCAGCTGACCGCCGATAGTCACATTCTGATAGAGAGGGCCTCCCGCGGAAAAGCGGGTGTGGGACCAGGAGCGGATTTTCTTGATGCTTAGCAGTTTAAGCCAGGTATTTTCCAGAATCTCCATAACAAAATCATCTTCCAGAATTCCTGCCTGAATATCCTTTTTATAGAAAGGGTAGAGGTATTGATCCATCCTTCCCAGAGAGAGGGAGTGGCCGTTGCTTTCTATCTGCAGGACAACCTGCAAAAAATAGGTGAGCTGCAGGGCCTGGTAGAATGTATCAGGGGGATCCTGTGCTATGAGAGCACAGTTCCGGGATATCTGTTCCAGTTCCCTTTTTCTGACCTCCCCGGGTACTTGGGCAGCCATTCGGGACGCTTTTTCTGAAAAGCGGCGGATATAGGTTTGCAGAGCTTTGAGAGAAATCTGTACTGAAGAGTAGAAATTCCTCTCTCTTAAACCCTTTTCATTTAACACATCGACTTGTTTCAGTTTATTGGCCGTAAGTTCCAGGTACCAGCCCAGACCTTTTGTCAGGATCTTTCGGAAGTTGACTGCAATGTGTGCATCTCCTGAGGTCAGATTCCCTTCTGCCTTGATAATGGCGGTTTCATGAATAGCCAGAAGATCATCCGGCAAAAGGGCTCTTCCCTTGTCCAGTGTTGTCAGGCCCTCCCAGTCGCGGCAGATATTCAAAAGCTTTTTTTTGGTTTTATCATCCGGAAAGAAGGCGTCTCCCTGGCGTTTTTCGAACTCATCAATCTCTTTTCTGATCCATTCTACCGCATACTCGGGAAAAATAGGGGCTGCGTAGATTCCCGAGGAGTGATTTCCCACAATCAGGTCTTCCTTTTCAATGACAAGTGTCATCCTTTCCAGAGTCTCTTTCAGGGCGTAGGCCCTTTTCAGAATCACAGGTTCGGCTTTGTATTTTTTATAGGCTTCAGTATAAAACTCCGCCCTTTCGGTACAGATGGTGGGACGGGTTTTCAGAATTCTTTCTTTGTAACCTGCCATTCTTTCAGTCATGGTCAGCCTCCTGCTGTTGCTTCCAGTTTTAATTGTTCTGCCATTTCCAGGTAGGGGAGGAGCTCTTTTTCATCCAGGGCTGTCAGCGGATGGCTGTAATCTCTTCCCAGATTTTTGTATTTCCGGGCTCCCAGGGGGTGGTATGGCATAAAATCCACAGCATAGACCAGGTTCTTGTCCTCCAGGCGTTTTAAAATCGCCATTATGGTTTCTTTTTCATGGTTAAAACCCGGGATTACCGGTATTCTGGCTCTGACGGGGACAGGATATTCCGCGAGTTTTTCCAGATTTTCCCAAATCAGACTCAGGTTTCCTCCCGTTTGCCCGGCAAAGGTTACCGGATCTATGTGCTTTACATCACAGAGAAACTCGTCGGTCCAGGGAATCAGTTTTTCAATATTTTCCCAGGGAATATGCAGACAGGTTTCTATGGCCAGGGGAATTCTTCTGGCTCTGACTTCTTTGGCAATTTCCTCAGCCAGTTCACTCTGCATCAGAGGCTCTCCTCCCGAAAGAGTGACCCCGCCGCCGCTGCGGTAGAAAACCCGGTCTTTTTCAATCTCTTCGGCAATCCGGGAAGGAGATTTATTTTCTCCGATCACTTGGAGAGCTCTGGTGGGGCAGATATCCCTGAAAGATTCAGGATCTTTCTGCAGGGAAGGGTGAAACTGAAAATACTCCTCTTTCCTCCGGACAGGACCATCCGGATGGATCTGCATGCACTCTCCGCATTGCATACAGAGGGAGCTGTCCCAGGAAAGTTCACTGGTGGATTTTTGACTTTCCGGGTTGCTGCACCAGCTGCATCTCAAGGGGCAGCCCTTCAGAAAGACGGTAGTTCGCAGACCTCTTCCGTCGTGAAGGGAGTATCTCTGAATATTGAAAATCATCTCGGATATCTCCTTGGTATTATCATACAGTAATTACGAACGAAAGTCAAAATGCTTTTTATCGAAAGATGTAAATTTAACGGGAATTACCATAACCCTCTCCTCAGGATGCATGGGCGGGCAGAAGATATAATGCATAAATGATTATTCTCATTTATACTGATAAACATGGTAGAACGGCACGAAAAAATCCTTCAGCTGCTTGAAAGGGAAGAGGAACTCTCGGTGAATGAACTTTCCCGGTTATGCCAGGTTTCTCTGGTTACCATCAGAAGCGATTTGAGAACTCTGGAAGAGCAGAATTTCCTGGTAAGGACCCATGGGGGAGCCTCTCTTGCCGGGACAGATAATATCGCCCGGCGCATGAGCATCAATCACAAGGTCAAACAGAGAATAGCAGCCAGAGCTGCCGGCCTGGTTAAAGAGGGTGATACGGTACTGCTGGAAGCGGGCTCTTCCATAGCCCTTATGGCCCGGGAACTGTCGTTGAGAAAAAATATCAATATCATAACCAATAATGCTTTTGTAGCCCGTCAGTTTCATGACTCTGCCGGCATCAATGTGATCCTTCTGGGAGGGAAATTCCAGCAGGAAAGCGAAACCATGGTCGGCCCCATGATCCGGGAGTACCTGGGGTATTACAATTTTTCCAGGGTCTTTCTGGGGCTTGACGGTTTTACCATGGACAGGGGAGCCATGTGCCGGGATATGGAGAGGGGTGAGGTTATGAGGGAGTTCCTCCGTCAGGGGGCAAAGGTCTGTTTTCTTTCAGACTCTACCAAATTCGGAAAGACTGCTGTGAAATCTGTCTGTTCTCCCGACGGGATGGACTGTCTTGTAACCGATACCGGCCTCTCTCCCGAATACTGTGATTTTTTTCGAAAAGCCGGAACAGAGCTTGTTTGTGTATAGATCATTCTGTTTCAGGGGAATCGATAATCCCCCTGAAACAGAATTTATAAGTCTTCTGGAAGAAAGCCTATTCTTTCTGGTTTAACTGCCCCAGTTTCACTTCATCTACAAGGATTGTATCCGGGTTCAATCCCATTCTCATAAGTCCGTTTACAGTTTCGTGGATAAGGTTGGTTGTTTTCTGGTTGTGACTGCGGATTGTTATTTCTGCTTTCTGGGGATCCCTGGTTTTCAGGGCTTCGATAATTTCCAGATGTTCCTGAAAAGTCTGGGAGTAGTGGCGGATGAGACCGGCAATATACGTTCGTGCCAGAACCTGCATGTTATCGTACACTTTTTCGACAATTTTATTTCTGCTGTAGGTAACCAGCATGGTATGAAACTGAAGGTCCAGGCTACGGTAAATTACGGCATCCAGCTTTTCGGGAGATTCAATATAGGGTGTGAAAAGTTCTTCCAGAGACTGAAGTTCGCTGTCGCTCATCTTCTCCACGAGGTCTTTGGCAACAATAATATCAAGAGCCTCTCTCAGATCGAAAAGATCCTGAAACTCCTGTATGGAAAGGCGGTGAACCGTAAATCCGGAATTCTGCATCCGGTCGACCAGGCCTTCGGATTCCAGTCTGTGCAGGGCATTGACAACAGGAGTTCTGCTTATGTTCAGTTTTTTTGCAATACTGAGCTGATTGATTTTCTTGCCAGGGAGTAACTCGTTGTTCATAATCATATCACGTATGGCATTATGCACCATGACAATGGTGCCGTTTTGATCCTGGGTTTTGTCGGTATTGACTCCAGGTGTTGTGCTTTTCTCCATGCTTGAATCCTTTCTACCTTACCAGATGCAGACTACTTTGCCGAATCCATTACGTCAATAAAAAACACCAATATTCCAGTCTGCTGTTTACAATTGGATTCGGCTCTCTCCTATCATATCTTTTTTCTCTCTTTTCCACAAATCCAAAGAGCATATATTCAGAGTAGAAAGTGGACAAAAAAACTCTAAATGAATTCATTTTATATGGATAAGAATTTATATAATATAAAAATAGATTGACATATAGGTAATATGCATTAGTATTGAAACATGCCTAGCAGCTGATTCAGCTGCGAAATCATGGATTTTAAAGGAGAATTGCTTATGAAAAATGGAAAAAAGTTTCTGATGACTTTACTGGGCCTATTGCTTTTGGCCGCTTCCGGTTTTGCCAATGGACAGCAGGAAGCCGATCAAGCAGATTCTGGTGAATGGAAACCCACCAGACCGGTGACTATCGTAGTGTATGCAGGAGCAGGTGGAGGAACTGATCTTGCTGCCAGAGGACTGGGAAAGGCTTTTGAAGAATACTTCGGCGTACCTTTTACCGTAGTAAATATGACCGGTGGAGCCGGTGGAGTGGCGGCCAATCATGTCTGGAATCAGGAACATGACGGTTATACTCTTTTCGGCTGCTCTTCCGGTGTTCACTCCCTGAATGTTGTAGGAGCCTTTGATGTAACCAATGATAACTGGGAATACAAAATGGCTTTGGGAACTCCCGGTGTCCTGTCTGTTTCTTCAGATTCTCCCTATCAGAGCATTGAAGATCTGGTAAAGGCGGGTTCCAGTTCAACACTGAAATCCTCAGCCTCTTCAGCCGGATGTGTATGGGACCTTAAAGTTTCCCAGCTGGAGCAGATGGGAAATATCAAAGTAAACCATATGCCTTATGAAGGAAGCCAGCCTTCCATGGTTGCCGCTCTTTCCCATGAGGTTGATTTTGCCGTTACAGGTCTTGCTGAACAGAGAGAGTATATTCTGGCAGATAAACTGAGACCTCTGGCTGTTATTGAAAAAGAACCGGTTGTTCTGGACGGTTATGGTGAAATCCCCTCTCTGGCCAGTGTTTATCCCGAGTTCGAAACTCTTCCTTCTCCCATGGTCTGGACAGGTATCGGTATTCCTGCCGACACTCCCCAGAATATCAAGGATGCCTATGAAAAAGCGTTTGTAGCAGCTATGGCCTCAGACAGGATGAAAAAGCTTTCTGAAGATACCAAATGGGGTCTTCTGGGAATCCAGGGATCAAAAGCTGCAGGTATAACCCAGCAGCAGGATTCCATCTACTCCTGGGCCCTTTACGATCTGGGAAGTGCAAAAAAATCTCCCGAGGAATTTGGAATCGGCAGACCCTGAGAATTGTAAATCCTTAATTTTTTAGTAAACTGCGGATGGGCTTTAGAGCTCATCCGCAGTTTTTAATAGCTTTATATGTATCGAAATCCTGTAAAATAATACCTGATTATCCTCTCTCCTCTCTTGAACCAGCGTTTTTAATCCAACCTCCTTCATTCTGTTTTGTCTCTGCACCATAGATACATAAAAAATATAACATTGCATCACATACGGGTAATAGAATATAGTAAGTAATGCTGCTACATGAAATAAAATATAGTGTTCGATAATTATAAATATGAATGCAAAACGATAATGCGTCTGCTACAGGAGGGAAGAGGCTTACGTATTGTCCTTGATTATAAAGAGATAGATGCTGCTGATCACAGTTATCTCAAAGGAGAATTGTCTATGCAAACCCGAAAGAAGTTACTGTTAGCTTTATCAGGTTTTTTACTTCTTGCGCTTACAGGATGTACCAAGTCTCGACAGAATCAGGAATTTACGGAATCCGGCGAATGGAAACCTGCCAGACCAGTATCGATTGTTGTCTATGCAGGAGCGGGCGGAGGAACTGATCTTGCCGCCAGGGGGCTTGGAAAGGCTTTCGAGGAGTACTTCGGCGTCCCTTTTACTGTGGTAAATATGACCGGCGGTGCCGGGGGAGTGGCGGCCAATCATGTGTGGAATAAAAAGCATGACGGGTATACCCTGTTCGGCTGTTCTTCGGGAGTTCACTCCCTGAACGTAGTCGGCGCCTTTGACGTTACCAATGATAACTGGGAATACAAGTTGGCCCTGGGAACTCCCGGCGTACTGTCCGTATCTTCGGATTCACCCTATATGTCTATCGAAGAGCTTGTAAAGGCAGGTGCGGACACAACTCTGAAATCCTCTGCCTCCTCTGCCGGCTGTGTCTGGGACCTGAAGGTTTCCCAGCTGGAACAGCTGGGAGAAATAGAAATCAACCATATGCCCTATGAAGGCAGTCAGCCTTCGATTGTTGCTGTTTTAACCCGTGAGGCCGATTTTACAGTGACCGGTCTTGCCGAACAGAGAGAGTACATCCTGGCCAATAAACTGAGGCCTCTGGCTGTTATTGAAAAAAATGCGGTTGTTTTGGACGGATATGGCGAGATACCTTCTCTCTCCCGTGCCTACCCGGAATTCGAGACTTTCCAGTCTCCCATGGTCTGGACAGGAGTCGGTATTCCCGCCGACACTCCCCAGCATATCAAAGATGCTTATGAAAAAGCTTTTGTGGCGGCCATGGCATCGGAGCGGATGAAACAGCTTTCGGAGGATACCAAATGGGACCTGTTGGGAATTCAGGGGGCTGAAGCGGCAGTTATTACCCGGCAGCAGGATTCCATCTATTCATGGGCTCTCTTTGACTTGGGCAGCGCAAAAAAATCTCCCGAAGAGTTTGGAATCGCCAGACCCTGATTCTCTGGTATATAATGAATAAAACCGGGTGGGATGTTCTCCTCAACCGGATGGATCAAAAAAAAATACTACAAGACTACGGGAGCCCCTGCTATGAAAGATGATAACAACCAGGTGGAAGAAGCTGATTCATTGCCAGAAGGAGACAGTGAGGAACAGACGCTCTCCCTTCGGAAGAAGGATCTCGTATTTGCGGGAATTCTGCTGATCGTTGCGATCTTCTATTTTATAGGGGCCCTGCGGATGCCCGTGGATTCGGTCACCGGTGATCCCGAAAAGTGGTACACCGCTCCGGCCGTGTTTCCCATTATTGTCAGCATCGGTCTTTTCCTGACTCTGGGAATCCTGCTGTATCAGGTGATTTCCGAATCGGGAGGCATAAACCGGCAGGATGTCAAAAGGGCTCTGGCCTATTTCCGCACTGCCCATTTCAGGCGGTTTTCCATCGCCACGGGTCTTCTGATTCTCTACATCTACGTTATGCTGGGGCGCATTCAGTACGAGGTTTCCACGTTCCTCTACCTTTTTGCCTCCATGATGATTTTCAGGGATGAAAAACTGAACGGGAAAGTGATAACAAAAATAACATTGATCAGCGGAATTACTGCCTTTGCTGTGGGGTACAGTTTCTCCCGCTTTGCCCTGATACCATTGCCTTGATTAAGGGGGGAATATGAATTCCATAATAGGATTATTTACAGAACTGGTTCATCTGATAACCATACAGAACCTTCTGCTTCTGGCAGCCAGTTCTGTTTCGGGAATTATTATAGGGGCTCTGCCCGGGCTGACCGCGACCATGGGGATTGCTCTTCTGGCGGGTCTGACTTACGGGATGTCCACCGATGTGGCACTGATCGTTCTGCTGGGTATTTATGTGGGCGGAATGTACGGGGGCTCCATGGCTTCCATTCTGATCGGAATCCCGGGAACCGGCTCTGCCGCGGCGACTGTTCTTGACGGTCACCCCCTGGCGATAAAGGGAGAAGGCGGAACCGCTTTGAAGCTAGCGACGATCGCCTCCTTTCTGGGAACCCTGTTCGGTATGATCTGCCTGGCCGGTTTTACCCCGCTTCTGCAGAAACTGGCGCTGAATTTCACATCCGCCGAGTTTGCCCTGCTTGCAATATTCGGAGTTATGATCTGTGGATCCCTTACAGCCGCCGGCAAGGCCATCAAGGGATGGATTGCAGGATTTATCGGCCTGGCCATTTCTACCATCGGTATGGAGGGAATCTACTCCTACCCCCGGTATACCTTTGATATGGTTGGTCTTCTGGGCGGCGTCGCCTTCGTTTCGGCCATGATCGGACTGTTCGGTATTCCCAATGTGATCGCCGAGTTGTCCCGGGAGCCCGGGGCTTCCAAAGTGACGGGAGTGGGCAAAACGGAAAAACTGGGTATGGGTTCCATGCTCCGCCGCTATTCGCCCACCATCCTCCGGTCCGGAATCATCGGAACCTTTATCGGTGCGATTCCCGGGGTAGGTGAGGATGTGGCCGCCTGGCTCTCCTACGATCAGGCAAAAAAGTCGAGTAAACATCCGGAAGAGTTCGGCAAGGGAGCCTACGAAGGAGTCATCGCGGCGGAAACCGCCAACAATTCAGCCATCGGCGGGGCCATGATCCCCCTTTTGAGCCTGGCCATTCCCGGAAGCGCTCCGGCGGCGGTCCTTCTGGGAGCCCTGTGGCTGCACGGTATCCGTCCGGGCCCCATGCTCTCCTTCGAGTTTCCCACTTTCATATTCAAGATGGGAGCCCTGCTTCTGCTGGCGGCTTTCGTGATGAGAATTTTCGCTCTGATGATCTGTCACATTGCACCGAATATCCTGAAGGTGAAAAGCTACATCCTGATGCCGATCGTTGCGGTACTGTCGATCATGGGAAGCTATGCCCTGAATGTGAGTATCTTCGACCTTTATGTGATGTTCCTGTTCGGACTTGTGGGATATGCCTTTGACCGGCTGAAGTTTCCTGCGGCACCTATCGTTCTGGGTGTTATTCTGGGACCTCTGGCTGATACCAATCTGAGACGGGCCCTGCAGGGGGCTGACGGAAGCTTTGCTCCGTTCGTTACCCGTCCGATCTCTCTCATCATATTGGGAATGATTGTATACACCATGCTGAGTCAGATGGGGATCCCCCGTAAAATACAAGAGAAAGTACGAAGGGCCGGTAAAAAAGGCAGAAAATAGGATGAGAGCGTAATTTACCCGTTCAGTACCGGCTGGCCCAGGCGGATGTCATCTACGTGGATTGTGTCGGGGTTGAGCCCCATTCTGTACAATCCTTTAACTGTTTCATGAATCAGGCTGGTTGTTCTATTGTTATGACTGCGCATGGTTATTTCGGCTTTCCGGGGGTCCCGTGCTCTCAGGGCCTCAATGATTTCCAGGTGTTCCTGAAACGTCTGTGAGTAATGACGTATGAGTCCGGCTATATAGGTTCGGGCCAGTATCTGCATATTGTCGTATACCCGTTCCACCATTTTGTTTCGGCTGTAGGTAATCAGCAGTGTATGAAACTTAAGGTCCAGAGATCGGTAGACATCTGCATCCAGTCTGTGGGGCTCTTTCCCATATTCCGAGAATAGACTTTCCAGATAATCCAGTTCGCTTTCATTCATTTTTTCTACCAGATCTTTGGCTACAATGATATCAAGAGCTTCCCTGAGATCAAATAAATCCTGAAACTCCTGAATCGATAAGCGATGAACAGAAAATCCTGAATTCTGCATTCGGTCAACAAGACCTTCCGATTCCAGTCTGTGAAGAGCATTCACAACTGGCGTACGGCTTACATTCAGCATATTTGCTATATGGATCTGGTTTATCTTCTCTCCGGGCTGCAGATCGTTGTTCATTATCATATCCCTGATAGCATTATGCACTAAGACAATTGCGCCGTTATGGTCGGTAGGCTGACTGTTTTTCAAACCTAGTTTTGTTTTTTTACCCATAATCGCATCCTTTCTTTTGTTACAGATTAAAACTGCCCGACGGATTCAGGTCGTGATTATCCAGGGGATCATCATTTCAGAACTCCGTTTTATACTTCTATAATAGCATACATATAGGTGTATATGTAAACATAAAAATATAAAATGAATTCATTTAATATTGATAAGGATTTATTTATTTAAATTTTGATTGACATCTAGTGATTCTGTATTAGAATGTATTCAGGCAATCGAAAATGCATTCAAAAAATAAAAATATTTATACAATGTGAGATTATTGAGGAGGATTGTTTATGAAAAGGGGTAAAACATTATTAACAGCACTGTTAATTTTGCTGCTTCAGGTTTCCGCTGGATTTGCCAATGGCCAGCAGGAGTCTGCAGTCACAGAAACGGGAGAATGGAAGCCCACAAGACCGGTTACCATCGTTGTCTATGCAGGAGCGGGGGGAGGAACGGATCTTGCAGCCAGGGGGCTTGGTAAAGCTTTTGAAGAATATTTCGGCGTACCCTTCACTGTGGTGAATATGACCGGAGGGGCAGGAGGAGTGGCGGCCAACCATGTGTGGAACCAGAAACATGACGGGTACACCCTGTTCGGCTGCTCTTCCGGTGTTCACTCGCTGAATGTGGTCGGCGCCTTTGATGTTACCAATGACAACTGGGAATACAAAATGGCCCTGGGGACTCCCGGTGTTCTGTCCGTATCCTCGGATTCACCCTATAAAACCATCGAAGAGCTGGTCGAAGCGGGAAAAAATACGACTCTGAAATCCTCAGCCTCTTCTGCCGGATGTGTTTGGGACCTGAAAGTTTCCCAGCTGGAGCAGATGGGTAAAATCAAGGTTAACCATATGCCTTATGAAGGAAGTCAGCCTTCCATGGTAGCAGCCCTTTCCCATGAAGTTGATTTTACCGTAACCGGTCTTGCTGAAGAGAGAGAGTACATTCTGGCCGATAAACTTCGTCCCCTGGCTGTGATCGAAAAAGAAGCGGTTGTTATGGACGGCTATGGAGAGATCCCTTCTTTATCCAGTGCCTACCCCGAGTTTGAGAGCCTGCCTTCTCCCATGGTATGGACCGGTATCGGCATTCCCTCAGACACGCCCCAGAATATCAAGGACGCCTACGAAAAAGCCTTTGTTGCGGCTATGGCTTCCGACCGGATGAAACAGCTGTCTGAAGATACCAAATGGGGACTATTGGGAATCCAGGGAGCCGAAGCTGCTGATATTACCAGACAGCAGGATTCCATCTATTCCTGGGCACTCTATGACCTGGGAAGTGCAAAGAAGTCTCCTGAGGAATTCGGAATTGGCAGACTCTGATATTAAAGAGACAAAAAAAAGAGAGAACAGCTGCAGGCAGGTTTGAATATACCTCCTGCAGCAGAAGATACAAATAGTATTTCGGAGTAATGAAATGTCGGAAGAAAACAAATTGCCGGACCACATGGAAGCGGCAACAGAAGAACAAATTGAACAGGAAAATCTGAACCTGCGGAAGAAAGATCTGGTTTTTGCCGGAATCCTGCTGGTCATTACGATCTTCTATTTTATAGGGGCCCTGCGGATGCCCGTGGATTCGGTCACCGGTGATCCCGATAAGTGGTTCACAGCACCGGCAGTGTTTCCCATTATTGTTAGTATCGGTCTGTTTTTCACCCTGGGAATTCTACTGTTTCAGGTGATATCAGAATCAAAAGGGATAAACCGGGAGGATGTCAAAAAGGCAATGGCATATTTCCGCACAGACCATTTCAGGCGGTTCTCCATCGCCACGGGGCTTCTGATTCTCTATATCTATGTGATGCTGGGGCGCGTTCAGTATGAGATATCCACTTTTCTCTACCTTTTTGCGACCATGATGATTTTCAGGGATGAAAAACTGAACTGGAAAGTGATAACGAAAATAACTTTGATCAGTGGACTTACAGCCTTTGTTGTGGGGTACAGTTTCTCCCACTTCGCGCTGATACCACTACCGTGATTGAGAGGTCAATATGAATTCCATAATAGGTTTGTTTACAGAATTAGTACACTTGATAACCATACAGAACCTTCTGCTTCTGGCAGCCAGTTCTGTTTCGGGAATTATTATAGGGGCTCTGCCCGGGCTGACCGCGACCATGGGGATTGCTCTTCTGGCGGGTCTGACTTACGGGATGTCCACCGATGTGGCACTGATCGTTCTGCTGGGTATTTATGTGGGCGGAATGTACGGGGGCTCCATGGCTTCCATTCTGATCGGAATCCCGGGAACCGGCTCTGCTGCGGCGACTGTTCTTGACGGTCACCCTCTGGCTATCAAGGGAGAGGGCGGAACCGCTTTGAAACTTGCGACGATCGCCTCCTTTCTGGGGACCCTGTTCGGGATGATCTGCCTGGCCGGATTCACTCCGCTCCTGCAGAAACTGGCGTTGAATTTCACATCCGCCGAGTTTGCCCTGCTGGCGATTTTCGGAGTTATGATCTGCGGTTCTCTTACAGCTGCGGGTAAAGCGATAAAGGGCTGGATCGCGGGATTTATCGGCCTGGCCATTTCTACCATCGGTATGGAGGGAATCTACTCCTACCCCCGGTATACCTTTGATATGGTTGGTCTTCTGGGCGGCGTCGCCTTCGTTTCGGCCATGATCGGACTCTTCGGTATTCCCAATGTGATCGCCGAACTCTCCCGGGAACCCGGAGCGTCAAAAGTAACAGGAGTGGGAAAAACGGAAAAACTTGGTATGGGTTCCATGCTCAGACGCTATTCGCCCACCATACTCCGGTCCGGAATCATCGGAACCTTTATCGGTGCGATACCCGGTGTAGGGGAAGATGTGGCGGCTTGGCTTTCCTATGATCAGGCGAAAAAATCCAGTAAGAATCCGGAAGAATTCGGAAAGGGAGCCTACGAAGGAGTCATCGCGGCGGAAACCGCCAACAATTCAGCCATCGGCGGGGCCATGATACCCCTTTTAAGTCTGGCTATCCCCGGAAGTGCGCCTGCGGCAGTACTGCTGGGAGCCCTGTGGCTGCACGGTATCCGTCCGGGCCCCATGCTCTCCTTTGAGTTTCCCACGTTTATTTTCAAGATGGGAGCCCTTCTGCTGCTAGCGGCGTTTGTTATGAGGATCTTCGCTCTGATGATCTGTCATATCGCTCCCAACATCCTGAAGGTGAAAACCTACATTCTGATGCCGATCGTTGCGGTTCTGTCGATCATGGGAAGCTATGCCCTGAATGTGAGTATCTTCGACCTTTATGTGATGTTCCTGTTCGGTCTTGTGGGATATGCCTTCGATCGTTTGAAGTTTCCCGCTGCGCCTATCGTTCTGGGTGTCATCCTGGGACCACTGGCCGATACAAACCTGAGGCGGGCCCTGCAGGGGGCTGATGGAAGCTTTGCTCCCTTTGTCACCCGCCCGATCGCCCTGATAGTTCTGGGTATGATTGTCTATACCATGCTGAGCCAGATGGGAGTTCCCCAGAAAATTAAAGCCAAATTATGGGGTGCCCTGAAAAAAAAAAGAGTTGATGCGGAAATAGCCTGAAAAAACAACTGTCAGGGCAGTCGAAAACCTGACAGTTATATCAAAAGATAACAAATGTATATTAAAAAGCGTAATATTTTGCAGATACTGGGAATCTGCGACATAAGGAGAATATAAAATGAGCGAAAGAAGCAAAATTGTTAAGGAAGTCAGCGACTATTTTAATTCCAAACACTGGAACGATGTTGTTGATTTGTGGAAAAACCCGACCGAGCCTGTCTATCATGTCCACGCGTTTGTAGACAACCAGGTGGATTATAAATGTCTGGAGCCGATTGTGGAAGCCAGTATGAAAGCCAAAGGTCTGATCCTGGACAGAGCGATCGACCATGTTGGTCCCGGACCCGGAAGAGCCGCCCTTCACGGACTGCATCCCGCAGGAGACGGGTTTATGCCTCTTACCGACTGGTTCTGGGAGTACAGCAGCGATAAAATCCTCCAGCCTATGGACAACGGCCGTGGAGAAGGCGGAACCAACCTGCTCTGGTGGGGCAAGAAATACATGGATGAATGGTTCACCCAGTTTGATTTCAAATGCGTCGGTTACGAGGAAGAAGAAGCCATCAGAAACTGGTTTAAAAACAGCCGCCAGTGGAAGAGACTGATGTACTACATTGAAAACTTCGAAAAAGAGGGAATTACCCATCTTCACTGTAATACGGAGATCAATTTCGATCCCAAGGTTCTGGATATGTTTGCCCGTCGGGAAATGGAGAAAATCGGCTGGACTATCTGCAATGCCACCCCCTGTGTCTATATGGTCGGCAATGAGTACCGTGGAAAGATAACCTACTCTCTGGCTCATCCCGAAGAAGTATTCGACATCACATGGAAGTTTAATCCTGATGTCACTATACGCCCCAGCCAGGAGACATTCATCTTCCCCAACGAACCGGAATTCGATATCTGGACTCTGGAAATGTTTGAGAAGACAGCCGTCCACGGCGGTAAATACATAACCCTTACAGACACTGAAATCCAGGCTGTTATCGATACACTATAGGAGTTGAACCATGAAAAAGAAAATAGGAATTATCGGTCTTGGTTCCATGGGAAAATCCATGGCCAAAAACCTGCTGAAAGCCGGATTTGAACTGACTGTATTTGACATCAGAAGAGAACCGATTGAAGAGATGGAAGGACTGGGAGCTTACGGGGCAGCCAGCCTGAAAGAGGTGGGAGAACGGTCTGAAATCGTTTTTGTCATGGTTCTGAACTTTGCCCAGGTGGAATCCTGCACCGTTGCGGACAATGGTGTTCTTTCCGGAATGAAATCCGGAAGTACCCTGATTGTAACAAGCACGATTGCTCCTTCCGAGATTCAGCAGATTGCTGTTGTAGCAGAATCCATGGGTGTAAAAACCATTGATGCACCTGTAAGCGGCGGTGCCGGCGGTGCGGCGGCAGGTTCTCTTGTTATCATGGCGTCCTGTTCCGATGAAGTCTTCAAGGAGTGCGAAGAAGCCCTGATGGCTGTGGGTTCAAACACGGTTAAAGTGGGAGATGACATTGGTGTCGGCCAGGTTGTAAAAGCAGCCAACCAGCTTATGGTTACGGTTCATCTTGTTTCCATGGCCGAAGCTATGGTTCTGGGAACAAAAGCCGGTGCGGATCCTCAGATCCTGGCTGATGTGATCAGAAAAAGTGCCGGTAGCTCCTGGATGTTTGAAAACAAAATCGATACAGTTCTTGAGGGGGATTTCAGTACCCGGGGCGCTCTGGATATTCAGATAAAGGACATTGATATCTGCCTTAAGACCGGAAGAGAGATGAATGTTCCCCTCTACACATCCGCAGCGTCCAGAGAGGTTTTTCTCTGGGCCAACGGCCTGGGATACGGCAGGGAAGATGCGTCTGCCATCATCAAGGTTTTTGAACAGGTAGCAGGTGTGGAAGTGAGAAAAAAAGCCGTTACAGCCAACGTATGATAAAATATGAGTGGCGCAAGCCACTCATTTTGGATTCAAAAAAAGATACCAGGATTAAATTATGACTTCTAAAGAACGAATGATAGCTGCTCTGACACACCAGGAACCGGATCGGGTTCCCAGAGGTGAAAATGCCTTTGACTACAATTTCTTTGAGCAGGAAATGGGAAGAAAAACGCTTTGTTATGGCGGTTGGGATGAGCTGGAGACTTTGTGGGCCGGCGGCCGGGATAAGGTTGTGGCAGACTATATCGATTCGTTAGTCGCTCTGACAAAGAAAATGAACTGGGATTATATCCGTGTCCCGACAGCTCCCAAAAATAAGGACTTTTCAGGATACAAAAGGGTTGATGACCATGCCTTTGTAGATGATACCGGAAAGAAGTATGAATTTAACCCGGACGCCGGAAACGTCGTCTGTCCGATTATTACTGATCCGGATGCAGAAATTAAAAGGATCATTGCCAATCCGGAACCGGTTATAGAAGATTGCGAAATGGAAATTGTCGAAGCGATTATCAAAAAGCTCGGCGACACCCATTTTATTATCGGCCGGCCCCCTGTGGGCGGAACTTTCCCCTATCTGAACACCATTGGAATGGAAGAGTTTCTGATCCGTATGATCATCGAGCCGGAAACCATCCATAAACTCTCTGAAATCGAGTCCAATAAATTTATTGCCTATTCAGAAGTTTTGCTGGATCTCGGATGCGATGCGATCATGGAGACTGAAGACTACGCAGATAATAAAAGCCTGATTATGGGAGTCGACCGGTTTGAAGAATTTATCCAGCCCTATCTGAAAAAACTCTGTGACGCTGTTCACAATAAAGGCGGATATTTTATCAAACACGGCGACGGCGTGATGTGGGATGTCCTGGATAAACTCGTCGAGATCGGGGTTGACGGCTGGCATGGTATTCAGCCCAGCGTAGGGATGGATATTAAAAAGCTGAAAGAGAAATACCGTGGAAAACTCTGCCTTTTTGGAGGTATGAACGTGGAAACCATCATAGAGGGCGATAGGGACGTGATCCGCAAAGAAGCGGAATATGCCCTGGAGCATGGTGCTCCAGGCGGTGGATTTGTCTTTACCAGCGGTAATATCCTGGAACCGGGAGTCACTGCAGAAAATTATGCTGTTGTTTCAAAGGTCTGGCAGGAAATGGGGACCCGCGTTCTTAACTCGTAAAAAACAATTGGAGAAACTGAAAATGCTAACACAAACACTACTTACCGCCGCTCAGATTGAAGGTCTGAGAGGATTTGATACACCCACTATTGCAAACGCCATCGAGCGGTTTAATTTGCGATCAAGAATCGAAGGAGCTATGACTCCCGATATCAAATGTATCCTTCCCTACGGGAAAACCATGATCGGATATGCCTGTACGGCCAAGATATCAGCGGCTGAACCTCCTACGGAAGAACACCTGGCAAACTGGATGAAATATTACAAAGTTCTTCAGGAAACACCCCGTCCCGCCATCGCTGTGGTGGAAGATCTTGATCCCGAACCTGTGGGTTCCTTCTGGGGTGAGGTTAATGCCACCGTACACAAATCCCTGGGAGCTGTGGGAACCATAACAAACGGCGGAGTCCGGGACCTTCACGAAGTGGGACCTCTGGGATTCGGCTTTTATGCGAAACACCTGCTGGTAACCCACGGTTATATTCACATTGAAGAGTACAACACTCCCGTGACTGTGGGCGGAGTAACCGTAAATCCGGGAGATCTTCTGGCTGCGGATGTCCATGGCGTGGTACTGATTCCCAATGAGATCGCCCATGAACTGGCAGATGCCTGCCGGAAAGCCGCCGCTGCGGAAATGCCTGTTCTTGATGGCTGCCGGAAAGCCATAGCCGAGGGAAGCGAAGTTGATCTGGATGAGCTGCAGCTCTGGCGTACCCAGATGGCGGCGCTGCGCAGCGCGAAGTAAATTTCCTCTGACAGGATTTAAAACTATCTTAACTGGAAAAGGAACTGTCCCGATATGGCAGAAAAATCTCCCTATGGGGCAGTCCGTAGACATCGTCCGGGAAGACTCTGGTTCATCCCGGCGCGGACAGGAGCTGGAAAATGGCCTACAAAGTATATATTCCTCAGGATATAGATCAATCAGGTAAAGAGTGCCTGATGGACGGGGGATGTGAAATCGTTATGGGAACCGGGACCACACCGGATATCATGAAAAAGGAAATTGCCGACTGCGATGCCCTTTTAGTGAGAACCGCGGAAATTCCCCGGGAAGTTATCGCCAGCGGAAAGAAACTCAAGGTCATATCCCGTTATGGGGTGGGGTATGACAATATTGATGTGACCGCGGCAAAGGATCTGGGCGTGGAAGTCACTTACAGCCCGGTTGGCAATATCTTGACAGTGGCGGAGCACACCATCGGATTTATCATCGCCAGTGCCCACCATTTTCATAAATGCGGTCTGGCTGTGAGAACCGGTGACTGGGGATTCCGCAGTTTCGGTGTAGGGACCGATGTAGCAGGAAAAACCCTCGGACTGATAGGTATCGGGAAAATCGCTTCTCTGGTAGCCAAAAAAGCCATGCTGGGTCTGGATATGCGGGTAATTGCCTTTGATCCCTATGCAAATCCCTCCATGGTTCCCGAAGGAGTCGAGCTGGTGGAACACAGGGAAACCCTGTTCCGGGAATCTGATTTTATCAGTCTTCATGTTCCCGATACTCCTGCAACGCGGAAGAGCGTCGGTGCTGAAGAGTTTGCATTGATGAAAACAGGCGCGTTTCTCATCAACTGCGGGCGAGGAGCTGTTGTGGATGAAGAAGCCCTTATAGAAGCATTAAAGAATAAGCAGATTGCCGGTGCTGCTCTGGATGTTTTTAATACCGAACCGCCGGCGGCGGAGAATCCTCTGCTTGCTATGGAGAATGTCATTGTTTCGCCTCATAATGCGGGAAGTACAAAAGAATCCGCAGTACGGGTGGCTGTTGACGCTGCCCAGGGTATTGTGGATGTACTCCATGGCCGTACCCCCCGGTATCCTGTGCCCCTGCCCCGGTAGGCGGCATCAGCCCTTTCCCCGTCCTCCGGGAAGGGGCTGTTTTTCTATTGAAACCGATTGCCTATGATAAATGCCCGGATGGATTTTTTCAGAACATCCGGGAGACCAGAAAAAGCACAAATACTGAAAAAACCCGAATCAGCCAGTGATAAAAAGGAAGGATCATGGTAGGCACCGAAGAGAAACCCGGTCATGAAAAAAATTCTGAACTCAAAAGGGATTTTAAACACTGGGAAAAAATAAAAGACTGTGTGGACCAGTGTATTGATATTATGATGAATTACAGGCAGAGCGGGCATCCCGGTGGTTCCCGTTCCAAAGTGCATGCTTTGTTGACCACCATGTTGAGCGGAGTCATGAAGTGGGATATCAGGAATCCGGAGAAACGCTTTTCCGACCGGTTTGTTCTGGGCGCAGGCCATACCATCCCCCTGGTTTATGCCTCTCTGGCCGTACTAAAAGAAGTTATGCGGTATAAATACAGGCAGACCAGAGATGAGAAATATGCCTTTGTCCATTCGGACAGTAAAATCCTCTATTATGAAGATCTTGCGGGATTCCGGAGAAGAGGAGGGCTCTCCGGCCATGCCGAGATGGGAGGAAAAACCCACTTCCTGAAATTCAACACCGGACCAACCGGGGTCCGGGTTTTTATGATAGAAGGGGAGGGCGGTTTGACAGATGGAGCCACCCATGAAACTGCCAATTCCGCCTGGGGTATGGCACTGGACAACCTTCATTTTCTGGTGGACTGGAACAATTATGGCATTGATGACCATAAGGCCAGCGATGTTCTTTTCGGAACTGCCGCGGACTGGTTCGCCCCTCACGGCTGGAATGTTTTCGGGGCTGAGAACGGGAGCGACTGGGAGCAGCTCAGTGAAGCTCTTTGGGAAATGGTCACAGCAGACAATCCCGGCAGGGTTCCCAGCGTCACCTGGTTCAGAACAAGGAAAGGCCGGGACTATCTGAAATACGGGCCCATGAGGCTTTACAGCCAGATGGTCCAGGACTGCTTCGGGCAAAAAGAAAAGAATCCGCAGGCTCCGGTCTGCCCTGGATGATGTCTGATTCCGGTAATTGTGTAATCCCCTTGCCCGGATCAGCATGCAGATGGTCCGGACAAGGGAACCATGCAGAACAGCTAACCGAGTACCTTAAGGTGCTTAGATATACCGGTTTTTCAGCAAGGAGGCATCTCCCTTCCTCTTGTTGAAAGAAAAACCGTTAGCAGGCGAAGACCCTTACCCAATTATAGCCAACTCTAAAAGGGTTCCAGCCGTCCTGGTCTCGGTATGTGATTTCCGGGGGTACTCTTCGGAGTACCCCGCTTTTTATGAAAAGAGGGTTTTTAATGGACAATCCCTCCTGGCAGGGAGTGTTCTGTATATATTTTTTTACAAGGATTGGAACATGAAAATAGTTGTTTTAGACAGTTACACCCTGAATCCCGGGGATCTCTCCTGGGAGGGAATGGAAGCTCTGGGAGATTTTACCTGCTACGAGAGAACGGCTCCAGAAGATATCATCAGCCGGATTGGGGATGCCGACGCGGTGATTGTAAACAAAACTCCCATCGGCAGAAAGACTCTGGATGCCTGCCCGTCGATAAAGTACATAGGGGTTCTGGCTACGGGGTACAATGTGGTTGATGTGGAAGCTGCTGCGGCAAGGAATATCCCGGTGTGCAATATCCCTACATACGGGACTACCGCGGTTTCCCAGTTTGTGTTTGCTCTTCTTCTGAACATCTGCCACCATGTGCAGGACCATTCCGATTCGGTATTCAAAGGGGATTGGGCAAACTGCCGGGATTGGTGCTACTGGAACTTCCCTCTGACAGAACTGGCGGGAAAAACCATGGGAATCATCGGTTACGGCCGGATCGGTCAGGCAACAGGAAAAATCGCCCAGGGATTCGGGATGAAAGTACTGGCTTATGATGAATACCAAAGCAGCGATCTTGAAAATGAGAATATGTCCTATACTTCTTTGGAAAAGCTATTTGAAAAGTCCGATGTGATTTCTCTCCATTGTCCTCTTTTCCCCTCCACAGAAGGTCTTATCAATAAGGACAATATTGCCCGGATGAAAGACGGAGTTATTCTTATCAACACCTCACGGGGCCCGCTTGTGGTGGAACAGGATCTTAAAGACGCTCTGGACAGCGGAAAGATCCGGGCTGCCGGACTGGATGTCGTATCCACAGAGCCCATCAGGGAAGACAATGTACTGCTGAAGGCAAAAAACTGCTTTATTACGCCTCATATTGCCTGGGCTCCTCTGGAAGCCAGATCCCGTTTGATGAATATTGCCGTGGAAAACGTGAAGGCTTTTTCGGAAGGGAGAGTTCAGAACAGGGTCAATTGACAATTGCCATGGGAGTATCAAACAGTCCTGTCTGTTTTTCATTTCATGGCTGATTTATACACAGCTTCGCATTTATGCGGAGCTTCTCTTTTCTGTCCGGTGAAAAGCCTGATACAGATTTTGAAACCTCTTGTGAAAGAGGATAATCAGAACCATTTATGAATTCTCTTTTTTATGATAACGTAAGGTTACAAGTATCAAGGAACGAGAGGATATCCCTCAGAAAAACGGGGGGGTATCCCGCAGGTAAATATGACAGACGAACAATTGCATAAACTGGACCACTATCTTCAGAAAATGGAGCTTCCTTTCCGCTCTTCCGTAGTGATCGCCCTGATCAGGGAAGCCCTGGCCGGCGCCGGTGATCCCCCGGATATTATCTCCCGCAGGATCTATCAGATTGCCGGGACCGTACTGCCCGGAAGCGAAGAACCCCTGCTGTTTGAACAGCTGGTTTTTGACCTGTACAAAGATGTGAAAAAGGCATTTGACCAGGATGAGGATAGCACTTTTGCTCCTATGCGGGGAAAGATCCTGGACCTTATTGATAAATGGATGCAGCTCTCTGATTTTCTGAATGAAGAGGAACAGAAGGCCCTTACGGGAAACCGGGAAATTCAGCTGGAAATGGGAGAGCTTATGACCTTTCTCCACTCTCTCCTGGACAGATTGAACAGTCCCGAACAGGAGAGTCCCGATTCGGCAAAGGAAGTGAGTTTTCTTCTGGATCAGAGCCAGGAGGTCTTCGGCCGGTTTATGGGACAGGTGGAAGAGATGCTGAACCCCCATACCAGCCGTTCCTCCGATACGGCTGTTGCGGCAAAGTCTCTTGTTCTTCGGGTGGATCTGAAAGAAGCGGGCAATCCGGTGTGGAGAAAAATCCGGGTTTCCAGTGATGTGACTCTGGGACAGTTTCATCTTCTGCTTCAGAAAGCCATGGGCTGGTGGGATCTGTATGATCACAGCTTTGAACAGGCCGGGGAATTCTGGGGAGTCTCCGCCGAGGAGGATGACAGCATCATTTATCAGGATGAGAACGAGACTCTTCTGGGAACGCTGCTGACTGAAGAGGACGACCTTCTTCACTACCGTTACGACCTGCCTGAAGGGTGGCATCATACTGTCCGTGTGGACGAAGTCCTGGAAGAGAGTGACTCTGCACCGGTTTGTCTTGACGGCAGGGGGGCCTGTCCTCCCGAGGACTGCGGCGGCCCCGAGGGATTCCGATTGCTCCTGGCGTCTTTGAAACCTGACGCGCCTGTGGATCTGAAAGAGGACTTTGCCTGGGTGGGGGATTACAATCCCGACCTGTTTGACAAAGACGCGGTCAATCAGGAGATGAAAAACGTGATTTTCTGATTCCTGCGGCTATTCGAATCAATGGGAGGGATATCCGGATTGCTTTCTGTACTCTCCCGGCGATATCCCCTCTCTTTTGGTGAAAGCCATGGTAAAACCCATCTGGCTCTGGTAACCCAGGTTATAGGCAATTTCGTTAACGCTCTGATTTGTTGTATTCAGAAGGTGTCTGGCCATATCCATACGCAGGCCCAAAAGGTAATCATAGGGAGAGACTCCTGTATGTTCTTTGAATATCCGGGAAAAATGATAGCGGCTCAAACCGGCCGCATTGGCCAGTTCATCGATGTTCATGGATGAGCCCAGATGATATTTCATATATTCAATAGACGCTCTCACCGCAGGATGATCGGTTTTTTCTGTCAGGGAAAAATCGTTCTCACCGGGATAGATCCGGTACATCAGATCCAGAATCAGTCCGGCAATAGCAGGAGCTGTAATTTTCTGGTTGGTTCTGAACCGGCTGACAAGGCTTGTCAGTCTGTCTCTTATATAAGCACTATGCCTATGGTCCAGGACAGGGCCATAATGGTCATTAAGATCGCGGCAGATCTGGTGGGTATTCCCTCCGCTGAAATGAATCCATACAAACTCCATGGATTTCCCAGCCCAGAAATGATGGGGGTGCTGACAGTCTATCATCACGATCTGCCCGGGACCTGCCTGATATTCCCTGCCTCGGTACTTGAGGTGGAATGTTCCTTCAACTATATAACTGATCAATAAATAGTCATAATATTCTCTTTTTATCCCGTATCCGAAAGTACAGCGGTAGTGGCCGCATAAAGCCATATAAGGATGAAGAGACCTGTCCATTTCCCTGCCCTGGAAAATAAAATATTCCGATCCTTTCAGAACTCCCGGTTCTCTGCAAATCATGATTTATCCTGTTCCTGTCTTTTCTCTTTCATAATAGCATGATCCTTATAATATACAGCATGATTTTTTGTATCTTCTTCGGAATTTTGGCAATATCCTTTACTCAATCAACTGATAATCAAAGGAGCAAGTTTTACATGACATGCAAGGAAAGGGAAATACGTACCCTCTCATTCTCCAATGAAGGACTGGACAGGGGAGCTGTCGAAGAGAGTATGTATCCCTGGGATAAAACAGTGGAAGCCTGGAGAGAACAGGGGCTGGATACGGGATTCCTGGATGAAGTCCATTTTGCCACACTCCCCACGGAAAATCTTTACTCCTTCAATGAACCCTATGAAGAGTATCTGGATTACTACAACAGCATGCTGACCGAAGCTGTCTACAATTTTGAAACCCGTATCGGCTTTGATCCTATCAAACGGGTGTCTTTCCGCATGCCTTTTTTCTCTTTTGAAGAGGAAATCCTGGAAGAGACGGAAGAATACACTGTCAAGAAAGACAGGGACGGTTGGATCAGAAAGTACTATACAGGCCGTGATCTGGCAAAAGATATAACGCCGGTCGTTCATGACTGGGAATCCTGGGAGATTCTGAAAGCTCATACCCGGAAAAAACTGGATGAGCACTGTACTGCCGAAAATGTGGAAAGGGCCTTCGGCCGCTACAGGGATTCGGAAGATCAGGACTTTGCTCTCAGATTCCGTATTAACGGGTTTTTCTGGCTGCCCCGGGATCTGATGGGAATTGAAGAGCATATGATGGGCTATTACGATTGTCCCGATCTGATCCGCGATATCAACCGTTTTCAAATGGATGTCTACAAAGAGCAGATGGATATGATCCTGAAGGTGATTCAGCCGAGCACCCTGTTTTTTGAAGAGGATATCTCTGGCAGAAACGGTCCCATGATCTCACCTGCCACCTTTGGAGAGTTTATCACTCCCCTTTATCAGGAGTTCATCCCCTTTTTGAGAGAGCGCGGTGTGGCGGAAATCTTCCTGGATACAGATGGTGACTTTACCCCCCTGATTCCGGAATTTGTGAAATCCGGAATCGATGGTGTTCTTCCGGTTGATGTGAATGCGGGAGTGGATATTGTGGAAGTCCGCAGGCAGTTTCCCAAACTGAAATTCTGGGGAGGCTTTAACAAGCTGGCTATTGTGGACGGACCGGAAGCCATCGACGAAGAGTTTAAAAGGTTGGAACCGGTGATCCGGCAGGGGGGGTGTATTATCTGTACCGATCATCAGCCGGCTCCTCATACACCCCTGGCCAACTATCAGTACTATGTGAAACGCTTGAGAGAAGTGATGTCCCAGTGGCGGGGCAGCGCCGCTTCCTGATTCGAAATAATGGGAGAGAACAGAATGACAGAGAATAATGCAGCAGCAAAACCCCTCCGCTGGGGAATGGTCGGAGGAGGAAAAGGAAGTAATATCGGAAATATGCACAGGAAAGCGGCTTTGAGAGACGGCCTTTTTCATCTGCAGGCCGGAGCCCTGGATATTGATCCCGAAAGAGGGAGAGCCTTTGGAAAAGAGCTGGGAATCGATCCGGACCGGTGCTATACCGGCTACCAAGAGATGTTCGAAGCCGAATCGGAAAGGCCAGACGGAATTGAAGCTGTATCCATAGCAACCCCCAACTTTACCCATTACACAATCAGCAAGGCCGCTCTTGAAGCGGGATTTCATGTGGTTTGCGAAAAACCCCTCTGTTTTACATCCGCCGAAGCAGAGGAACTGACCGCTCTGGCGGAAAAAAAGAACCGGGTCTTTGGCGTTACCTACGGCTACACCGGGCATCCCCTGATACGTCAGGCCAGGCAGATGATTCAGGCCGGGGAACTCGGAGATATCAGACTCATCGATATGCAGTTTGCCCACGGCGGGTTCAACACAGCCATAGAAAAGGATGTGCCTGCGGCGAAGTGGCGTCTTGACCCGGAAAAATCGGGACCCAGTTTTGTTCTGGGAGATGTGGGAACCCATATCCTCTATATGGCGGAGGTGATGGTTCCGGATCTTCGGATTAAGGACCTTTTGTGTGTAAAACACAGTTTTGTTGAAGGCCGGAAACTGGAGGATAATGCCCATGTGTTTATGAATTTTACCAATGGCGCTTTTGGGAATATGTGGGCCAGCTCCATTAACAGCGGATCCCAGCACGGACAGGTTATCAGGATCGTCGGTTCAAAGGCCAGCCTTGAATGGAGAGATGATGAACCCAATATTCTCAGGCATGAGATTCAGGGAGAACCCAACCGGATTATTGACAGGGGTGAGTCCTATCTTTATCCGGAATCTCTGGCGGATGACCGAATTGGGGCAGGTCATGCGGAGGGGCTTTTTGAAGCCTGGGCCAACCTGTATAAAAGATTTTACCTGGCCATGAATGCGGTTGATACAAAAGGGCGTGTCCCTGAAGATCTCTGGTTCCCGGGTGTCAAAGACGGGGCAAGAGGGGTCCGGTTTATCGAAGCCTGTATCAAATCTGCAGAAAATGGTTCGGTCTGGATCAGCTATTAGTCAGTAAAATGCGAGAGCATGGAAATAATCAGGAGGAAAGAGATGATTAAGACTTCAGTTAATTTAGGGTGTATTTATACAGAGCTTCCCTTTGAAGAGCGGTTTGCCGCGGCAAAGGCCGATGGATTCGATTATATTGAATTCTGGGATTTTGCCGATAAGGATCTGGAACAGGTGAAAAATCTTCTGAGCCGGAATGATCTGAAAATGTCTGCCATGAGCGGGGATGGCCCCTATTCCATGTGCGATCCAGCCCTGCAGGATAAATATATCGCCCGGATCAAAGAAGCGATTGCGGCGGCAAAGATCATTGATTGTCCCAATCTGGTTATTCATTCAGATACCCTGGAAGAGTGGCCCCAGTATGCGGTTCCCCTGAGCGGTGAGTATTCGGATCTGGAAAAGTACCTGGTGATGTTTGATACCCTGAAAACGATAGCCCCCCTGGCTGAAGAAGCGGGGATTACTCTGGTGCTGGAAGCTCTGAATACAGAGAAAGACCACAAAAGGAATTTTCTTGCCTATACAGAGGACTCGGTTGCTCTGGTCAAAGCTGTGAAATCCCCCCATGTGAAAATCCTGTATGATGCCTATCATATGTATCTGGACGAGGGAAAAGTCTGTGAAACCATTGAAAAGTACAGCGAGTACATGGGATACATTCACATTGCGGATGCCCCCGGCAGGCATGAACCGGGAACAGGAGCCATCAATTTCAAGAAGGTCCTGCAGGTTCTCTCCACAACAAGCTACGATGCTTTTGTAGGATTCGAATTCTATCCGGAAAATGATACGGCAACAGCTATTAAAGCGGTGAAGGATATCCTTTCCGTCCTTTAAGGTTGTTAAAAGTCTGTAATTCCCCATAAAAAATGCCTGTTCGCAATATGAACAGGCTTTTTTTATAAAGTGGAAAGAGAATCAGCTTGTGTAGCTGACAAGATTATCCAGGCAGATTTTTGCAATATCAAAAAGATCATACTCCCAGCGCTCCGGGCTGAAAAGCTCGGCAGACCATACCCCGTCAAACCCGGTAGATTTTACCGCATCCGCCCAGGCTTTCACATCGATATCTCCCTCACCGGGCAGGTAGGCTCTTTGAACGGTTTCATCCCAGGCCTCACCTTCGCAGGGTCTGCGACCGTCACAGAAGTGGACTCCGTAGATCATATCTTTATCCAGTTTGGCGATGTCTTCCGGTTTGGATTCGCCAGTAACCCAGAGGTGCCAGAAATCAATAACCATGCCTACATTCTTTTTATCCACCCGTTTTATCACTTCCAGGGCCTGTTTGAGGGTATTGAATTTGGTATGGGCAATCACTTCCAGCTGAAACCGGACCCCATGTTTCGCACCGATATCCGCAATTTCTGAAATGTTCTCACTCATGACATCCATTATGACATTTTCCGGTTCTGCATCCAAACCATGCAGGGCGAGAAACTGGATATTCCGGCAGTTCAGATCCTCTGCTACCTGAGACAGTCTTTCAGCTTCGGCCAGCATGACTTTTTTTTCGTCACCCCGTTTTTCTATCCCGATCAGAGCATTGATACAGCCGGTTTGAAGCCCGTAATCGTCCAGTACCTGTTTCAGTTTTTTTGTGGTCCCGCCGTTATCCAGGTACCGGAGCAGTTTGTTGTGAAGGAATTCCATGGCATCGTATCCGGTATCGCGGGCAATGCGGGCCTCTGTCAGAACATTGCAGTAGTTAGTGGAAATCCCGTGCAGTGTTTTAATCATAGTGACACTCCTCTTTCAGGATTCAATTGTTTGGCTTTTTTCCCAGGTCATTGAATTTTTTCTTTTTCTATTTGAACAATCCGTTATATTATAAAAACCGCTCCCGAGGGAGCGGTAACACTATTTAATGGGTGTGAAATTGTTTATGAAACGGTTTCACACTCATTTCATTGCTTTTCTGATATTAAGATATTTTTCTGCATTTTCCTGAGTTACCAGGATATTTTCCATCATGTATCTTTTTTCAACAGGTTTTCCGTTGATAAGATTCAGGATTGTATCTACAGAGGTTGCACCCATTTCAGGACCACCCTGCCAGATCGTAGCATTCTGGTTGCCTTCCATAACAGCAATCAGCTCATCGGTAACAGCATCACGGCCATTGATATAAACCCCGTTTACACCAGTGGGAATTCCCGCATCCATACAGGCTTTCATGGCACCCAGTGCCATGGGTCCGTTTTCTCCCAGAATAGCAACCAGGTCATTGTGTTTCTGCAGCCAGGTTTCTGTTACAGAAAGAGCCTTGTCGATGGTCCATTCCGCATTCTGTCTTTCCACAACTTCCACATCAGGATATTTGGCAAGAACGCTTTCGAATCCTTCCTTGATAATAATGTGTCCGTCAGAACCGGGGGTTCCTTCCAGAATGGCGATTTTTCCTTTTCCGCCTATAAAATCAACACAAGCCTGCATCTGTACAGCTGCTGCGGCTCTGTGGTCAGCTCCTACGAAAGAGCTTACCATATCCTGGTTGGCCACTTCCTGGATCACTGTGATAACAGGGATCCCAGCATCGTTGATCTGTTTCAGAATGGGATCCAGACCGTCAACTGTACAGGGTTCGATAATCAGACCGTCGTATCCCTGTACCATACAGGTTTCAATCTGGTTGATCTGTGTTGCCTGGTCATATTTTCCGTCAAATACAGTTACTTCGATTCCGAGTTCTTCTCCCCTTTGTACAGCACCGTTTCCAACGCTCATTGTGAACTCGTTAGAATTGTTGGCAATGAAAATGGCAAACTTCAGCTTTCCATCATCCTTCTGTCCTTCCGCGAACAGACCTGTAGACAGGACAGCCAAAACCATAAGCACCGCAAAAACAATTTTGTGTTTTCTCATTAAACAACTCCTTTAGAAAACTTTGATTATATGCTAAAAGTCCAGGATCAGTCTTTAGATCCTTTACTTTTTACATCCAGCAATACAGCACCGATAATAATCAGACCTTTCACAATCTGTTTCCAGTTGGGGTCCACTCCGAAAATAGTCAGGCCGTTTTCGATAACCGCGATAAACAGGGCTCCTACCAGAACGCCGTACCATTTTCCCACACCGCCGGTCATACTGACACCGCCGATAACAGCTGCTGTTACAGCATCCATCTCATAGGTAATTCCCATAGTGGGAGCACCCTGGTTGGTTCTGGAAGTCATCAGGAATCCGGCCAGACCGGAGAGCATGCCCGCAATTGCGTAGATTCCCACGGTTGTCAGTTTCACATTGATACCTGAAACCATGGCGGCTGTTCGGTTACCTCCGATCATATAGATCCTTCGTCCGAATACGGTTTTATTCAGGATGAATGCCATAATCAGCATAACCCCGATAAGGAAGTAACTCAGGTTGGGAATCGAAAGCATGCTTCCGGCGGCTACATTCTGAAACGAATCGGACAGCCCCAGGACTGGTACACCGTCACTGATTACCAGAGCAAGACCACGGGCCACACTCATGGTTCCCAGGGTAATGATAAACGCGGGCAGACCGCCATAGGCCACACCTGCTCCATTGATGGAACCAACTATGCCGCCGAAAAATATGGCAACAAAGAAAGGAACAATCAGGGGAAACTGATCGGGGTGACCAACCATGGCGGCACCAACCCCCGCAAAACCAACAACTGACCCCATGGAAAGGTCTATTCCACCACTAATGATGGTGATTGCCATACCAATGGCAAGAATCCCGTTAACAGAGGCCTGCTTCAGAACATTCATCAGGTTCCTGGGTAGTCTGAATGTAGGCGATACAATCATCAGGAGCACCAGAACCATGATAAAAATCAGAATGATTCCATACTGTCTGATGAACTGATTACTATTAAACTTTCTATTCATAATTCCAATTCCTTTATTTAAAGTATTTTCCATATTTACAGTAAATCTCCCTCTCCGAACTGGGTTGCGTAGGTCAGAATATTCTCCTGGGAGAACTCGTCTCTTTTCAGTTCTCCTGTCACTCTGCCTTCCGCCATAACGATGATCCTGTCGCTGAGACCCATAACTTCCGGTATTTCAGAGGATATTACGATAACCCCTTTGCCCTGTTTTACAAACTCTCCGATCAGCAGGTAAATATCATGCTTGGCTCCCACGTCGATACCTCTTGTGGGCTCGTCAAGGATAAATATGTCTCCGTCCCTGTAAAGCCATTTGGAAACAACGACTTTCTGCTGATTTCCGCCGCTCAGGTTCTGAACATGGGTGTTTTCGTTGACCGTCTTGATACTCAGTTTTTTAATATACTCTTTGGCTATTTTCGACTCTTTGATCTGATCTATGATCCCGAACTTGGATACCTTGCTCATACTTGCCACGGAAATGTTGTGGTTCACGCTGGCTGTCAGATTCAGTCCGGTGAATTTTCTGTCTTCCGTAATCAGGGCAATCCCGTTTTTGATGGCCTTGGAAGGATGGTTTATATCCACCTCTTTCCCCTGAATTCTTACGGTTCCGCTATCTTTTTTGCGCATTCCGAAAAGGGTTTCCACCAATTCGGACCGGCCTGCACCGACAAGACCAGCAATCCCGAGAATCTCTCCTCTTTTCAGGGTAAAACTGACATTTTTCACTTTTTTTCCGAGGTTCATGTTCTCGACTTCAAGGATGGTTTCGCCTATCGGTACGTCTGCCTTGGGGAAAATGTCAGAGGTCTCCCTGCCCACCATCATCTTGATCAGTTTTTCATTGGTAAAATCTTTTGCTTCGCCTGTGCCGATATAATTCCCGTCCCTCAGTACGGTAATCCGGTCGCAGATCCGGAAAATTTCATCCATTTTGTGGGATATATAAATGATGGCTACATTGCTGGCTTTCAGACGCTCGATCTGTTCAAACAGAGTGTCTACTTCATGCTCTGTAATGGCCGAAGTGGGTTCGTCCATAATGACAATTTTCGCATTCAGCGATATGGCCTTGACAATTTCGATCAGCTGGCACTGGGCAACACTCAGTTCCCTCATAAATGCCATGGCCGGCAGGTTCAGACCCATTTTAACAAAGAGCTCTTTGGTCTCTTTGATCATCCGCTTCTTGTCTACCAGTCCCAGGGGGGTTCTCAGCTCCCTGCCCATGAAGATATTTTCATATACCTGCATATCCAGAACAGGATTCAGTTCCTGATGTATCATGGATATGCCGTGCTCCATTCCCTCTTTGGGATTGTGGATCAGAAGCTTTTCTCCGTTAATAAACACTTCTCCCGAGTCGGTAGGATAAATCCCCATGAGAATCTTCATCATTGTGGATTTTCCTGCACCATTTTCTCCCATCAGGGCATGGACTTCTCCAGGCTTCAGGTTGAAACTGACATTTTTAAGGACGTGGACTCCGGTAAAAGATTTATTTATGTCTTTCATTTCCAGTATGTACTCAGACAAAAAAATCCTCCATTTCTTCCTAATCAAATACTTTTTCTAGTTCATTTTTTTCAGGTGTGATGTATTCAGAATAGCATCGACTGGGAATCCGGCAAGGGGAATGATTTTTTATTAAGTGTAAAATTTTTATATGGGATCTTAAAATATTGCAATTTACTGTTTGCCGGGAAATAAACGGAATAAACTGGCCTGTTTTTTTTTCACAATTTTTATTTTCAGGTTAAACTATCACTGTTCCTGTTTTCACCTGTGTATGAAATGTGCCCCGGGCAGAGGATTCCTCTATGGTATATATTGTGTATAATCAGGAATTACTGAATAGGATCAACTGCTTATACAGCAAAGGAATTGAGCTGGAAAATTGTATTATAGCAATCAGGAACTCTGTTTTTCTGATTGCGGAACAGAGAGGGTTATGTGTTAAAAGCGGTAATAATGGATGATGAACCCAGAATCTGCGAACTGATCAAAGGGTTGATTCATTGGGATGAACTGGGTATCGAAATTGCCGGTATCGCCTATGACGGTCAGGATGGTCTGGATCTCATTATTGAAAAAAAACCGGACATCGTCATTACAGATATCAGAATGCCCTCCATGGACGGACTGGAAATCATCAGACGAGCTTCAGGGCTTCCCAGGAAAAGTTATTTCATTGTTATCAGCGGTTATCAGAGATTTGAATATGCCCAGAATGCCATCAAGTACGGGGTTACCGATTATCTTCTGAAACCAATAAACAGAGATGAACTTTTAAACACACTTGAGCGGATTATCTCGCAGATTGCCGAAGAGGAGAGCAGTACCGCTGTTTCAAGAGAAGCCATGGCGGAACTGAACCAGAATATTCATAAAGTACGCCAGCAGTTCCTCTATAAACTGAGTACCGGCGGTATTGAGGCCCGGACGCTGGATCAGGATGGGCTGAACGGCAGTTATCACTTCGAATTTAAACAGGGGTTTTTCACATTCTTTTCTGTGAAAATTGATTTTACAGATCCTGAAAAAAAAGAGTTTTCCCGAATCCTCCTCTCCCGGGTGCAGGATGAGTACCTGAACCTTTTTAAAGAGGATTCCATTGATACAGAGACTGTGATTTCCGGGACCAGGCTTCTTGTCATTCTGAACCTTACAAAAGAACAGAAAATACAGTTTGACAGAAATATTCATGAGCTTGCCGAAAAAATAGGAGATATTCAAACATCTTTTGAAGACTTTTCCATTACGGTCTGTACCAGCCTGTTTGTGGAGGATCTCAGCGAACTGGGATTATCTATTTCTGCCAATAAGAGGTCTGAAATTCTCCGGCTGAAGCACTCTGTCAATCATATCTGCCGGTATAAACCCCTGAATGCGAACTATGCAGTACAGATTTTTCCCGAATCAAAACAGGCGGAACTGAAAAATATTATTGAAACGAGTCAGTCCGGTCAGCTTCAGGAGTTTCTGGAAGATCTTTTCTCCGGCATGAACGGGGATTCTACCTCATATGTTGATCCTGATTGGACTTATTCTCTCTGTCTCAAGTCACTTCAGGTGGTAGAACAGGCTATTGCAGACAGGAACCTTACCGCAGAGGAGCAGGTTTCCTTTACCCCTGTTTATGAAGCTATTGATAATTCCGGTTCTGTTCATACACTGATAAGCAATTATATGACAACTCTCAAGCAGTCTCTTGATCCCTACTTTCAAAACCTGGAATCCCAGAAAATGCGGCCTGTCCGTCAGGCTATACAGTACATAGAAACCCATTATATGAATCCTATCAGCCTGGATGATATCTCAAGAGAACTGTCTTTGAGTTCCGCATATGTCAGTACGGTGTTCAAAAAAGAGACAGGTTCTTCTTTTGTAGAATATCTCACCACTTTCAGAATGGAAAAAGCCAAGGAGTTTTTACGGGACAGCTCTTTGAGCATTGCCCAGGTAGCCGAAATGACAGGATATTCAGATGCCAAATATTTTAGCAAAGTCTTTTCCAAAACCTATGGGATTCCACCCAAAGGGTACAGAAAACTATGAATCTGGAACGGTTTCTTCTGTCTCAAATCAGAATATCCACCCATATCATCCTGTTTTATCTATCCGATCTGCTCCTCCTGGCCAGCGTCATCATAACAGGGCTTCTGTCAGATCGGGGGCTTATGGTCTCTTTAGTGTTCTGGGTGCTTTTTGTTTTGCTGATTATTTTTATAATACTCACAATTTTCGTCTCGGGAATTGTCAAATCCCTGGCGGATAAACGTGTTCTCCGGGCGGGAAAAGAAAAAGTTCTGAATGTAACTTTCTTTGGATTGATTGAGAAACTTAACATCAAGGAAGCCAGAATCTATACCGCAGCCATAGCAAAAAAACAGGCTGAATTCGATGCCCTTCAGAGCCAGATCAATCCCCATTTTCTGTACAATACCCTGGATGCCATCAGAGGACAGGCTCTTATTGATAAAGTCCCTCTGATTGCCGATATGACCGAAGCTCTGGCTGTACTTTTCAGATACAGCATCAGCCAAAAGGGTAGCATGGTCTCTCTGCGGGACGAGATGCGGAACGTTGATAAATACCTGATGATCCAGCAGTTCCGTTTCTATAATAAATTCCACATTGTCAAAGAGCTGGAAGATGAAACTCTTTATGACTGTATGGTACCCAAACTTATTCTTCAGCCTCTTGTTGAAAATGCCATCTATCATGGCCTGGAAACGAAGAAGGAAGGAGGGGAGATCAGGATTCATATCTATTCCACCCAGAACCGCCTTGTTATCAGAATCTGTGATAACGGGCTGGGAATTCCCGCCATCAGGCTGAAGGAGATAAACGAGGCCCTGAGTTACAGTCTTGACAGGGAGATACTGGAGAATCAGTCGATCAGGCATACAGGGATTGCCCTTGTCAATGTGAACCAGAGAATCAAGCTCCTGATGGGAAACAGTTTTGGTATCTTTTTATACAGTACTCCGAACTATGGCACAGATGTGGAAGTTCTTCTGCCGATCATAAGAGAAGATACAGTCCTTTCCGATACACAGGGGGACCTGTTTCCATGAAACCCGAAATCCTCAGGTTCGCCCATGTGGAATTGAGCGATTTTGATGTACAGCTCATAGATCATCTGAATCTTCAGGTATTTGAAGGGGAAATTCATGGAATCCTGGGATTGTCAGGATCCGCAAACGATGCCCTCATCCGATTGTTATCGGGAAGGAACCTTCCCACCCGGGGGCAGATCTTTTTTGAAGATGCTCCGGTCAAACTGCAGAATTCCAAAAAAGCCCTTGAAATGGGAATCTACTGCATTCCCACGGATGTTTCGGTGATGAAAAATCTGACCGTTTCTGAAAATATGATGATACTTCACAATAGTTTCGATAAAAAGATTCTTTTTAAAAATGGCCTGGTTCTCAGGAAAATTCAGGTTTTACTCAGAGAATTTTCTCTGGATCTCCTTGCAGAATCGGCTGTTGGGACTCTCAGCGATTACCAGATTATTCTTCTGGAGCTGGTCAAAGCCGTATCGATCGGGGCAAAACTGATTGTGGCCAACTGGATTACAAAATCCTTTTCGGAAAATCAGGCCCTGGAGTTTAAAAAGATCCTGAAAGTGGTGCAGTCCCGGGGGATTACCGTTCTCCTTCTTATGAATAACATCTCCAAAGCCATGAGGTACTGCGACCGGATAACTGCTGTTTTTCATGGCATCGCTGTGAAAACCCTGACACGGGATCAGTTTTCAAAATCACAGCTTTTGTCCTGCCTTTCCGGAGGCAGGTCGGAAACTCCGGGCATACAAAAAAGTTCTGTAAAAAACCAGAGGCTTCTGACTGTGGAGGGAATGCGGATTTCCGGTTTTCCGGATCTTTCGGTCAGTTTCTCCCTCAACAGGGGAGAGATCCTTGGGCTGATCGATTACGAGGGAAATCTCTCTTTTGAAATTCTGAATGCCCTTTACGGTCTCAAACCCCATACGGAGTACATGTTTCAGCTGGGAGAGACTTCCGTGAAAATAAGCAGCCCCGCACAGGCTTTCCAGTCCGGTTTTGTAATGCTTCGTAATCTGAGCAAGCACAGCGGATTGATGAAAAAGCTGGATGTCCTTGAAAATGTGTACCTGCCAGCTATGAAAAAATCCTCATTCCCTCTTGGTGTCCTGCGGAAAAAATTCCTGAAAATAGAAGCCCAGAGGGCTCTTGAGAAAAATGATATCAATCTGAACGACAGGTCTTTTTCCCTGAAAGAGCAGGGGATTCCCATTCTTCTCTCCAGAGTTGACCTTTATTACAGCAATATCCTTTTATTGAGGGATTCCACAGAGGGGATGAATTACAGTGACACCCAGAAAGTCTACAACTATCTGAAAAAATATATATCATCCAACAGAAGCGTTATCCTGGCGTCTTCGGACATATCAGAAATTTACAGCGTCTGTAACAGGTTCTACGAGATAAGCGACGGAACTTTGAAAGAAAGGATCATACCCTGATATTTTTCCTGGAGGCATAATTTGAAAAGGCTACTTACCACGCAGAATCTCCTGCTACCCATTATACTGATCGTGTCTGTGATCATAACGATCCTGTTTATTCCCACCGTTGCAATCTCCCACAATCTGACAATCCTCCTCAGGCAGGCTTCCTACCTGGGGATCATAGCCATGGGGCTGGCTTTTATTATCCTCACCGGCGGGATCGATCTGTCCATAGGAGCCATGACAGCTCTCAGTGCGGGTATCGGCGGTTACCTCTACTCCCATTACGAGCTTCCCGTGATTCTTGTTATTTTCCTCTCTGTTCTTTCTGTGGCTTTCCTGGGGATACTGAACGGCGTGATCATATCCAAACTCAGGATTAAACCTATCCTGGCAACTCTGGGTTCTCTTATTGTGTTTTCCAATGTGTACCTTCTCATCAACAGGCAGGATTCCAATTTTACGCTCTCCTACTTTATGAGCAACCTCTACTGGGGGTATGCAGGAGGCATCCCGATTCCATTCGTGATTTGCCTGATCCTTCTGCTCCTTGCGTCTTTTCTGCTGAATTTCACCTATTTCGGCCGGTATCTCTATGCCATCGGCGATAATCCGGACGCCCTGGTCATGATGGGAGTCAATGTGAAAAGATACGAAATACTGGCTTATTCCCTGGGAGGGATCTTTGCCGGTTTCGCCGGAATCCTTATGCTGGCCAGAACCCCGCATCCTTCGGTGTCGGGCCTGAATATCTCAGTGCTTTTTGACGCTCTTATCGCCCTGCGGATCGGCGGAATCAGCTTCAATGGAGCGAAAGGGCGAATCCTCAATGCGGTCCTGGGGTCTTTTCTGCTTATCCTTCTCTCGAATTTCCTGACCTATATTAAAATTGAAATCCATATGCAGAGCATTTTGAAAGGGATCTTTTTTCTGGTTATGGTCACCTTTGAAAACGGATGGAAATCCAGAGCCGCTACAGATACTCTGGCTGAGGATTAGGTCTTCCGGAGAGAAAAAAGCCTGCAGTCAGGAGAGGAGGATAACCTTGACTGCAGGCTGTATGATATATATGACAACTGATGCGTAATAATTCAGTTATCAGATAAAAAAGGAGACATGGTTAATAGATTCTGTTAATCTCTTCACGGGCAATCTCTACAAACCTGTAGAGATTGCCAGGCTTCCCGGAAAGGGTATGATTATCTTTCTGGACTATTTCAAGATGGTTGCTGTTTTTTCTGGCTGTCTCCAGAACATGCTTCATATTGCTTCGTATCAGGTCTTCATCAATTTGGGAAACCGCCAGGTCTGCAGGGTTCGATTTGTAGGACATCACATATTTGTCTCCCAGGTATTCTGACATGGTTTCCATATTGGCCCACTGGGATACCGAGATCCTCCGCATACGGGGTATCTGTTTGATATAGTCCCAGATCGGATTGACCGGTTCGCAGCAGGCATAGCAGTTCAATCCGAAATTTTCAGAGATTTCTCTCAGGTACGGATATATGAATTCTCCGTACATTTCCGGTGAGACTTCCGAGGCTTCCTGAGCCTCCGAAAGGCCCCACATGTCTTTCAGTCTGACCGGGCTCCCTTCCTTTCGGGGAAGCTGGGAGGTTATCCCCAGACCTCCCGAACCAACAAAGGTATTTCCTGAGTTATCATAAAGGAGGCCTTCCTTTTCAAGAAACTTCAGCCTGTGCTGATGACCGTCCGTAAACAGCCTCATCATCTCATGAACTTTTTCCGGATAGTCGTAGAAGTCAAACATCATGGTTTCCAGACCTCTTACGTTAGAATAGTTTACTGTCAGATGGGAAGACCAGAACCACCAGTGGCGCAGTTTTACGTCCAGAAGGCCTTTGAATACATCCTTTGCCATATTCACTGTCATTTCGGTTGTTTCGAAATCTACGGTAATCTCGGGCATTTTGATGATCGTAGAAAGATCCAGATCCTTGAATTCATCTCCGGACAAACCGGCCAGGGGAGATTTCCATGTATAGGCTTCGCCCTTTTCCGGATCGCCCACTCTTTCTTCTTTCACACCTGTTTTGGTATCTGTCGCTCTGTAGGGAAGGTAGAAAACAGCTTCGATGGGTTTATCGTCCTTGATTTTTGTGGCCCAGATAATCTCTTTTTTCAGCCAGATTTCCCAGTCCTGAGCCATGGCTCCCTCGCATTCCTGAACCTCTTCGGCTACCAGAATCTCGTTCCAGCCATTCTCGGCATCAGCCAGAATCACCGGTCTTACAGGAACCAGGTCGTTGTGGGAGCGCCAGAGTTTTATCTTCTCTTCTTCCACTGGACGCTGTGAGAGTTCGTTCACCTTTCCGGCCAGTCTTCTCAGGATTTCCCTGTCCCGCTGTGATATTTTTATCTCTTCTCTGGGCCAGCTCTCTGTAAACCAGTTCCCCCAGAATGCCTGATCATGTTTCATCTTTTTCTGCCTCCTGATCGTATAGTAGCACCCTTTTTTTGACGGACGTTAGAAGGTTTTTCTCAGGAATTAGCACAAATTACGAAATTATGATATTTTTACAGGATCCTGTCTTTTCGGGAGGACCTTATGTCGGTTTATCTTGATTATCCCCTTGCGGATCCCCGGACCATATCCATACAGAAATATGACAGTCTGGGAAAAATAGAGCTCCACAAGCATGATTTTCAGGAATTTGTGATGATAACCAGGGGATCATGTATCCATATTTATAAAAACTCGGAAGTTGTATTGATGCCGGGGGATGTCTTTCTCATTCCTCCCCACCAGTTTCACGGATATGATAATAACGGTGATATCACCATATATAACTGCCAGTTTTATCCAGATGAGATCGGGGGAGACTGCAGCGATATTCTCAGAACTGTAATAAACCGCACCGACGATCAGTCTGGTGATTCTGATACGGGTGAGATCCATCTGGATGTTCTCAAAAATCTCCCTTTTAACCGTCCTTTTGAGAGCGGAAAACTCCGGGTACCCCAAAAGGGAAATATCAATAAGCAGGGCATTATACATCTGGATCCGCCCACTCTGGATTATGTTAAGGAAATTTTTCACAAAATGATCGCTGAAGAGCAGGATCGGAAAATCGGTTTTGAATATGTTCGCAAAGCCTATCTGGAGATCATTCTGGTTCTTATCAAGAGGGTTCAGCTAAAGCAGTATGAAGGACTCCGGGAACAGTATCGGCCTAAAGAGGAGATGGTCTATGAGGCCATGGAGATCATAGAGAAGAACCTCTGCGAAGAGCTGGATTTTTCAGCCTTTTCCAGGGACCGGGGCATAAGTGAAAACTATTTCCGTTCGGTTTTTAAAAAGGTTTCCGGTTTGTCCCCCAAGGAGTATGTGAACCGGTTGCGGATTTCAAGGGCTCTTGAACTTTTCCAGCTCCATGACTGGAGTGTGGCCGAAACTGCCGCTGCAGTAGGGATTCTGGATGCCAATTATTTTTCCAGGCTGTTTAAAAAAATTATCGGGTATCCCCCCCGGCATTTCCGAAAAATTACCGATTCCTCTCCGGGGGGAGAGAATCGGTTTTGAAAAGAAAAGCTTTATAAATCCGACAGGTACTGAACCTCTCAGAATCCGATACTCTTCAGATAATCCAGACTGGCTTTCACATCTCTCAGGCTGGTTTCGGAATTCCGCGGATCCCGCTCCTGCTCAATGGTGATATAGCCATTATAATCCATTTTCTTCAGGAATTTCAGGATTTCCGGGTAATCCAGATCTCCTGTTCCCAGGGGACACATAACACCTTTGGCTACGGCTTCGAAAAAACGGATTTTTTCCTTCATGATTTTATCAAACACAGAACGGTTAACATCTTTGAAGTGCAGATAGTCTATCCTGTCTTTGTATTTATCCAGCCATTCGATGGGATCCATCCCCGAAAAGTAGAGATGCCCTGTGTCCAGGCAGAAACCGGCTGTTTCGTAGGGAATATCCTGAGCAATTGCATCTATTTCATCGGCAAACTCGATATAGCCCCCGGCATGGGGATGGATAACCGCCCTGACTCCATATTCATCCCACGCAAGCCGGGCAAGGGTTTTCACATGGCTGATCATCCCGTCCCATTGGGCCTTGTTCAGCCGGGGTGCCTTATCGGCATGCCCCGCGGCATAATCCCTCTCATCATGCCCCCAGTCTATGATCACCAGATAGGGGGGGGCAAAATTCTGCCCTTCCTGTTTGGGTTCCAGAGGGAGTTTTGTCGTTATGGAGCAGATGTCATGCACCTGTTTGATCAGGTCCTCCAGATTATCCTCAGAAACCAGATCATCAAAAATTGTTCCGGCAACCATGGACAGGTTGTTTTTTTTAAACTCCCCGGATACTGTCTCCAGCTCCAGGGGCATATAGCCGTAGGGGCCTAACTCCAGGCCTTTGTAACCCGCTGTGGACGCTTCATCCAGAACTTTCTTCCAGGAAGGCAGATAGGGGTTTTTCGGATCATCGACGCCCCAGCTGCAGGGTGCCCCGGTTATTTTCATGCTCATATCAGTCTCCTTTCCAGAACCATCCACAATTTCATGTCGTTTAGATGGCATCTATTATATCATCATACAATCTGATAATTGGCAAGATTTAACTTTTCTAAATGTAATATGGTGGAAATCAGTTTGAAAGAGAGCTCCCGCAGCTGTCTCTCACGACAAGGGTCGGCTGCAGTTTCAAATCTTTGCCTTTCATGGGCCTTTTTGATTCGATTCTGTCCAGGAGTCTTTCACAGGCGAGCTTTGTCATTTGTTCCCGGGGCTGATGTATAGTGGTTAAATGAGGCTTGAAGTAGGTACAGAATTCAATATCATCGAATCCCACCAGAGCTATATCTTCAGGGACACGTATGGACAGCTCATTCAGGGCTTCCTTGACGCCCAAAGCCATCATATCATTCTGGGCAAACACGGCTGTAATTCTTTTTATAGTACTGATATTCTGCATGACAGCGTCATATCCGGATTGAAAATAGTGACTGCCTCCCTGAAAGATAAGGGATTCATCTGGTTCAATATCAAAACCTCTCAATGCTGATCGGTATCCTTCTGTTCTGAGTATATACTCATTCCCGTCATACTCTGACATTGTTACAGTGGCAATATTTCTATGCCCAAGATTCACCAGATGTTCAGTTGCCAGAAATCCCCCGCGCATGTGGTCTGTATAAACCCTGTCAGAATCCTCAAAATCAGGATCGTGAAGATAGTGATGCAGAAATACATAGGGAATTCTGGATGATTTCAGAAAAAGTTTCGTATCAGAGGGGAGGGTGGATCTGGCAATAAGGAGTCCGTCCACTTTTTTTCCTATGATCAGTTTTTTTATATTGCTGAGTCCTGAAAACCTGTTGTTCGCAAAGGCAACAATAAGATCCAGGTTAACCTGCTCCAGGCTCTGTTGAACCTGCCCGTGGAAGGCTCCGAAGTAAAGGTTTGCATTGAAATCCATGAAGTCTTCAGGGTAGATGATACCGATGGTGTTGCTTCGGTTGGTGATCAGGCTCCTGGCGTTTGCGTTGAATTCAAATCCCTGCTCTTCGGCTATTTTGAGGATTCTGTTCCTGGTCTCTTCTGATATCAGAGGGCTGTTGTTGAGGCTTCTCGAAACTGTCGACTGGCTGACTCCTGCAAGACGGGCCAGGTCTTTTGTTGTAAATGACAAAGTTTAAACTCCCATATCAGATAGTTCTTATTAAATATAGCAAATCTGTTGCAGATGTAAAGGATAACTCTATTAATGCAACCGTATGCAAAATTTGTATAATAACAGAAAATGCAGTACCTGCTGTATATTTTGGCTCATAAAAGGCTACCCTGGGCTGATTTATCAGGGAAAATATCAATATTCTTACAAATCAGTAAAAAAATATCCAGAAAAAAAGCTTTACAGATTAAAAAAACCGGTATTACTATGTAATCGTTAATGCAAGCGTATGCATTGATATGCATTGGGTTTCCATTGAGGTTTTCTGGTTGGAATTACCCATGGATCAATCGCAAAATTTCCTTTTTTCAAAGAATGTTTCATTTCCATACTTTGCTGAAAAGGGAATGGTTAATAAACGGCTCCTATGGGTCGTGAAAAACAAAAAGGAGGAATTGATATGAAGAAGATCGTATCAATACTAGTGGTTCTTGTTTCTCTCGCAGTTGGTTTCAGCGCATTTGCTGAAGGTCAGAAGGACAGTGGGGAAAAACAGATTCATATCGGGGTTGCCGCTGCGCTGTTTGATGACAAATGGATGTCGTATATGCACGACGGTATGAGAGAAGCTGCGGAAGAGCTTGGTGTAAAACTCACCATGGTTGACGGAAAAAATGATCCTGCTATTCAGCAGGGACAGATTGATACCCTGATTACACAGGGTGTAGATGCCATCGCTATCGTACCTGTGGATCAGTCTGCTATCGGGCCCCTTCTTGACGAAGCGGAAAAAGCCGGCATCCCCATGGTGGCGATCAACAGAGCTCCCGGTGAACCCAACCTGAGCCGCCTGGCTACCTATGTTGGATCCGACTCTCTTTATGCCGGTACCGTTCAGATGGAGGAAGTTGTAAAACTTCTGGGCGGCTCAGGTGACTGTGTTGTTATGCACGGCGGTTACGGGCACGAAGCCCAGGTAAACAGAACCCAGGGTAACCACGATGTGGCAGATAAAAATGCAGGAATTAATATTGTAAGAGAAGATACTGCTGCATGGGATCGGGCCAAAGGCCTTGAACTGATGGAAAACTGGATACAGGCCGGATTCAATATTGATGCGGTTGTGGCCAATAACGATGAAATGGCTATCGGTGCCATCATGGCTCTGGAACAGGTGGGAATGCTGGATGACGTTATCGTTGCCGGTGTTGATGCCACTCCCGATGCTCTGAGATTTATGGAGTCGGGTAAACTGAATGTTACTGTATTCCAGGATGCTTTCGGACAGGGACGCGGTGGAATCGAAGCCGCTGTAAGAGCTGCCAAAGGCGAAGATCTTCCCAAGTTTATCGATATCCCCTACGAACTGGTAACACCCGACAAACTGGATGTTTACAAAGCCAAATGGGGCATGTAAGGACATAGTCCTTTAAAAAACGGCGTCCCTTTCCGGGGGCGCCGCTTCACCTTGAGACGATTTAAAATAAGGAGTCTGTTAATGGCGGAAGAATACCTTTTAGAGATGCAGCATATCCGGAAAGAGTTCCCGGGTGTCCTGGCTCTGGATAATGTTTCGCTGAATGTTAGACCGGGGACTGTCCATGCCCTGATGGGAGAAAACGGGGCGGGGAAATCCACCCTCATGAAGACCCTTCTGGGGATCTACAAACCCGATGACGGTGTGATCCGGTTTGACGGTGTGGAATACCTGCAGATGGATATTCACAGCAGTCTGACTCATGGTATCTCCATGATTCATCAGGAGTTGACCCCCATACCCTATATGACGGTTGCAGAGAACATTTTCCTGGGAAGAGAACCGGTATATGGAAAGTCCGGAGTGGTCAATCACAAAGAACTGTACAAAATTACCCAGGATCTTTTTGATGAACTTCAGATAGATATCAATCCTGAATCCAAAATGGTAGATCTGAGTATTGCCAATATGCAGATGGTGGAGATTGCCAATGCCATCTCATACAATTCAAAGCTTGTCATTATGGATGAGCCGACATCGGCCATAACCGAGAAAGAAGTGGCCCACCTTTTCCGTATGATCAACAATCTGCGGGACAAGGGTGTGGCAATTATATATATCACTCACAAAATGGATGAGGTTTTTCAGATCGCTGACGATGTCACCGTTCTGCGGGACGGTCAATTCGTCGGGGCCAAAGGGGCTTCCGAGCTGAACAAGGACAGCCTCATAGCTATGATGGTCGGCCGGGAGCTGACCAATATTTTCCCCAAGGCTGATGCGGAGATCACAGATGTCAAACTGGAAGTGAAGAATATCAGTTTCGGTAAGAAATTTAAAAATGTTTCCTTTACCGTCAGGAAAGGGGAGATTGTCGGACTGGCGGGCCTTATGGGTGCCGGACGGTCGGAAGTGATTGAAAGCATTTTCGGTGTCTATCCTCCCCAAGAGGGAGAGATCCTGATTGATGGGAAGCCTGTGAATATCAAGCAGCCCATGGATGCTATCAAAGCCGGTATGGGCCTATTGACGGAAGACCGGAAATTGACCGGACTGTTCCTTCCCCTTTCGGTCCGTGACAACATGGTGTATTCGAATATTAAAAAATATGTAAAAAAGTTCGGTTTGAACTTTAAGCGGATGAACGATGACTGTGAAATCCAGAGGCAGGCTCTGGCTGTAAAAACTCCCAACCTGGAACAGCTGGTTGTGAACCTGAGCGGCGGAAATCAGCAGAAAGTATTGATTGCCCGGTGGCTTCTGACAGAGCCGGATATCCTGTTTCTGGATGAACCGACCCGCGGGATCGACGTGGGCGCCAAATCGGAAATCCACAAGTTGATGGGTAAGCTGGCTCAATCGGGAAAAGCGATTGTTATGGTTTCTTCCGAGCTCCCTGAGGTGCTCGGGATGAGTGACCGTGTGATTGTTATGCATGAAGGCGAAAAAGCCGGAGAGCTGACAAGAGAGGAAGCGACCCAGGAGAAAGTCCTGCAGCTGGCTTCCGGTGAAAAGTTAACGGATTAAGAGGTGCTGAAATGAGTGATAATGCGGTTTCTGCGGTAAAGCAGAAAATAGGCTCTGATAATATGAGAAAATTTATCAGTAAATACGGGATCTTACTGATTTTTATTGGAATTTGTATTCTCCTGGCTATCCTGACCTACAGCGACGGGGTTTCCATTTTTCTGAAATACAGGAATATCGTTAATGTTCTGAGGCAGTCGGCTGTTATCGGTATGATTGCCTGCGGTGTGACCTTTATTATTATCACCGGAGGAATTGATTTATCCTCCGGTTCTCTGGTAGCTATGATCGGTGTTATTGTCGCCATGATGGCCAGGGATGCGTATCACCTGCCGGTGATTGTTCCCATCCTGGGCGGACTGGTCCTCGGATTCCTGGCCGGCGGTATCAATGGGCTGTTTATCGCCAAAACCGGTATTCCTCCCTTTATTGCCACCCTGGGTATGATGACTGTGGCCAGGGGAGTAGGATTCCTGATTACGAACGGGCGTCCGGTTGATCAACTCTCTCCCCGGTTTATGGTACTCGGTCAGGGGTCTATCCTGGAGTTCGGGAATTTCTTCATTCCCATCCCGGTTCTGATTTTTGCCGGTGTGGCTCTGGTCTCCCATTTTCTCCTCTCCAATACCCGGTTTGGCAAAAATACCTACGCTCTGGGAGGGAACGAACAGGCTGCCTACATCTGCGGTATCAATGTACAGAAGCAGAAAGTCCTGATTTATGCCTATGCCGGACTTCTCACCAGTATTTCCGCCATTGTCCTGACATCCAGGGTAAGTTCCGGTCAACCCAGTACCGGTCTGATGTACGAACTGGATGCCATTGCCGGTACGGTAATCGGCGGTACCAGCCTTTCCGGCGGGATCGGGTCTATCGGCGGAACAGTCATTGGTGTTCTGATCATCGGTGTTATGAATAACGGTTTGGACCTGATGGGAGTTTCATCCTACTGGCAGCAGATTCTTAAGGGTGTGATTATTGTGGCCGCGGTTGTTATTGATACCATGCGGCATAAGAAAAAAGGCTGAGGATTATAAATAAAGAATTAAGGAGGCCCTGTTTCGGGCTCCTTTGTAAATTACAATTATAAAAAGAAATAATCATATTTGTGGAGGTTTGAATATGGTTTTGAAAATTGGTGTTATCGGAACCGGTGCAATTGGACGGGAACATATTAATAGACTGCATAATAAACTGGTGGGATCTACGGTTGTCGCTGTTTCGGATATTGCGAAAGACGCTGCGGAAAAGGTGATTGCCGATCGTTGCCCCGGAGCTAAATTCTATGCAGACGCTTCTGATCTGATTAAGGATCCCGAGGTGGATGCTATCGTTGTAACATCTCCCGGATTTGCCCATGCGGCTGTGGTTCTGGAAGCAGTTAAGCTGAAAAAGCCGGTATTCTGCGAGAAACCCCTGGCTACAGAAGCGTCTGATGCCAGAAAAATTGTGGATGCCGAGATTGCCGGCGGGAAAAAGCTGATTCAGGTCGGTTTTATGAGGCGCTATGATGCGGGTTATGTAAAACTGAAGGAGTGTATCGATAAAGATGAGATCGGAGCTCCCCTTATGCTGCACTGTGCTCACCGGAATCCGGAAGTGCCGACAGCCTACAAAGAGGATATGCCTTTTCACGATACGTTCATACACGAAATCGATGTACTCCGATGGCTGGTGGGGGATGATTATGAATCTGTTCAGGTGATTGTACCCAAACAGACAAAAAATACCCACTCGGAACTTCAGGATCCCCTGATGGTTATCATCAGGACAGTATCCGGTATTCATATCGATACGGAAATATTTGTCAACTGCAAATACGGATACGATATTCAGTGTCAGGTTGTGGGAGAAACCGGAATTGCCAATCTCCCCGAGCCCATGAGCCTGTTAAAAAGAAGTGATGCGAAACTGAGCACCGAGATTCTGATGGACTGGAAAGACCGGTTTGTAGATTCCTACGATGTGGAACTTCAGGACTGGGTAAAATCCACCCTGAAAGGTGAAGTGAACGGACCTACTGCCTGGGATGGCTACTTTGCCGCTGTAACTGCTGACGCCTGTGCCAAAGCCAGGGTAACCGGTGATGTTATCAAAATCGAAACAGGTGAAACTCCCGCCTTCTATAAGTAAGGCGGAATTGAGTTTGACTGATTTATTCAGGAGAGAAACATGTCAAAAAGCGAAGTGAAATTTGCTCTGAATCATATGGTCTGTCCCCGGTTTTCCTTTAAGGAATTCTGTGAAGGTGCGGCAAAGCTGGGTATGAAGGCTGTTGAGTTCCGCAACGATGTGGGAGAAAACAGCATCAATAGCCTGGAAAAGGCAAAAGAAGCCGGTAAGGCGGCTAAAGAGGCGGGACTGGAAGTTCTCACCATCAATGCCCTTTACCCTTTCAATATCTGGAATAAGGAGCGGGCCGAGCAGGCTGAAACCATGGCGTCCTATGCCGAAGCGGCGGGTGCAAAGGCTCTGGTACTGTGTCCTTTGAACGATGGAGCTGTGAAAATGAGCGACGACGAGAGAATCGCCGGGTTAAAAGAAGCCTTAACTGGTTTAAAACCGATTCTGAAGGCTCATGGGATCAAAGGATTCGTTGAGGTTCTGGGATTCCCCATTTCCTCCCTGCGGTTTAAGAAAATTGCCGCCGGGGTTATTGAAGAACTTGGTTTTCAGGACGATTTTGCCCTGGTTCATGATACGTTCCACCACAAGGGAGCCAGTGAAAAAGATGTTTTTCCCGGATTAACCGGGCTGGTTCATATTTCCGGTGTGGAAGATCCTGCTGTCAGTTTTGAAGAGATGCTGGATTCTCACCGGGTACTTGTGGGGCCTAAAGACCGACTGGATAATGTAGGTCAAATCGGGACTCTCTCGGAAATGGGTTACAACGGGTACTTTTCCTATGAGCCCTTCTCTGAGCCTGTCTGGAACCTGGAAGATCCTATCGGTGCTACCAGAGAGAGCATGGATTACATCCTGAGTAAGTTGTAATTATCAGTTTGACTTTACCCTTTCTTTTAAAGGAAGGGTGAAGTGAAGGAAAAAAACAGTAATATGAAAATAGCCTTTGATGTGGATACTCTTGCCAGAGAGATGAATATCAATGATATGGTCCATAAGGTAGCAGACTGGGGATACAAATACATTGAGCAGTCTCCCCATCCTCAGATCAACCCTTTTTACAAACACCCCCTTTTTTCCAAAGACGTGGAAAACGAGTACCGGAAAGCTCTGAAAGCCACGGGAGTGGAAATCTCCTCATTTATTGTGGTGTACCGCTGGTCCGGGCCTACGGAAGTGCAGAGAGAACATGCCATTGCCAACTGGAAAAGAATTATTGAAATTGCCGATTCCATGGGTGTGCGGGTTATCAACACCGAGCTTTCCGGAGATCCCCATCAGCAGGAAATCTGCAACGGCATGTGGTTCAAGTCTATGGAAGAACTGCTGCCTCTGTTTGAAAAGTACGATATCCGGGTCGAAATCCAGTCTCATCCCTACGACTTCAGTGAACTGAATGACGAGACTGTGGATATGGTGAAATCTTTCCGTTCCGACTATGTGAAGTATGTTTATTCGGCATCACACGGGTTCTTCTATGATCAGGGAGACGGGGATGTGAGAAAAATGCTCAAGTACGCCGGTGATGATCTGTCTCATGTTCTGATTGCGGATACCTACAACCAGACACCCAAAGCCGGTGCAGGTTTAAGATATATCGTGAATCCTCCCGGTGTGGATATGACTATTCATCAGCATACCCCTATGGGATATGGGGATGTGGATTTTGATGGTATTTTTGAATCTTTGAGAGATATGGACTTTGCCAATAGAAAATTCAAAGTCGGCGGCGATTCCATTATCTGTGTTTCCTATTTCGGATTTCCCGAAGTAATGGAGAAGGAAGCTCCTGCAGCCAGGGAGAGGATAGAAAAAGAGCTTTTATAAATTGGTTTTAAAACAATTGGGATAATTTCCTCCTTCTTTAATTGTTTTATGGATAATGGATGACAGGTCAAATGCGCAAATTTGACCTGTCTTTTTTTTCAATCAAAATGAGTAGAAATTAAGGAGACAGGAATGAGAATCGGTTTAGTAGGATATGGCCGTCGGTTGACGGAATTTTCATGCACCTTTGATTATGAGCCATCCGGATCTCGAACTGGCAGGCGTTGTTACCAGTTCTGTTGCGAGAAGGTCTGAATTACAGGAGGATAATCAGGATATTAAGGCATTTGATTCCCTGGATGATCTGATAGCAGACGGGATTGATGATGTTGTTATTTCTGTATCTCCGGAAGCCCGGTATAAACTGATACTGAAAAAGCTGGAATCTTAATTAAAACCCCAGCTCCTCCGGGATTATAATCACATGGAAATCCGCATCATCAGGTTTCCGGTGAATAATGCTGGTGATATTGCAGTTACGCTCCTTGTTCCTGCAGTCCATGCAGACTCCGCATTTATTACAGGCCAGCTCATTGTGATATTTGATATTATTCATCTGAGCTGCCACATCATGTATCCTGTCGAGACCTGCGTTGAGGTCCTTCACCAGTTTGTTGGCTCCTGCGACAATAATAATCCGGTCAGATCCGTAGATGCTCCCGGCTACCCTGTTACCTGTACCGTCAATATTAATGATCTGTCCATCCAGAGTAATCGCGTTGGCTCCCAGGATAAACACATTTGCCACCAGGTAGTTCATCAGGATCTCTCTGGTTTGCTCCTTATCTCCCATGATATGAAATCCGGGAGTTTTATTGTTAAAAGCATTGCTATTGACAGCACAAGTATGGGGGATTACTGTACAACCTTTATCAATGAGAGATTTTTCTAAATGCAGAGCAAAAATTGAGTGTGAATCACCGCTTCCAATAATTGAATTATCCGGGATTAAATCCAATATGATCTTCCGGGTATCACTTACGGATTCTCCGTAATGGGCTGTGAAATTGTTCTTGTTCAGATTATTTATGGCTATTTTGGCTTGTGCTTTTAGATAATCCTTCCTGATTTGATCTCTGTTGCAGTCTTCTGAAGATAATCGGGGAAAGTTAAGGGTGCGAATATTCATGGATGATTCTCCTTTTTTCTTATAAATGATTTAAATCGGATACAATCTTTTTACTTATTAAATTTTTGTTATGTACATTTTTATAAAAATAAAACAGTTTGAACATTTCTCTTGGTACGTTTTTATGCAATTTCAATTTTATTGATTTTAAATATTACGATAAGCTGGAGACAATTGTTTTAAATGGAGGGGAAAAATGAAACCATATAAAATCTGTTGTTTAACATATAAAACACTCGACACCATTGTAAGAGAAGCTGTTGATAAAATTCAAGATCCTGATATCGAGATTCATATTGTTGAAGGTTTAAGAGAAGAGGTCCTGGAACAAGTTAATGAATTAAAAAAAGAGGGGCTCGAACTTATTATCGGCGGTGGGGCTAATCTGAAAATCGCCCGGGAACACTATGATATCCCCTGTGTAGAATATAAAATTTCTGCCTATGATTATCTTAATGCCATTGATTTAGCCCTCAATCGCAGCAAAAGCATTGTCATTGTATCCTATAAAACACCTATGCCTTCAACTCTTGAAGAATATCTTAAAAAAAGAAAAATTGATTTTACAAATATTATATATGAAAACACATTTGATCTGACTCAAAAGCTGGAGGAGTGCCATGAAGGTGTTATTATCGGACCGGCACATCCTGTGGAAATTGCCGGGGATTTAGGTCTTGATGCCATTTTGATCTATTCCGGTAAGTCTGCTATTGAGGAAACAGTTTATGATTCCATAAAGATGGTAAAGGAACTCAGGCTTAGCAGAGAGAGGTTTGAATTCGCCCATGCTATAATAAAAAATAGCCCCAATGGTCTTATCCTCGTCGATTCTGAAGGACAAATCATTGAGTGCAACGATCAGGTAAAATCGATATTTAATAAAAGGATGAATATTCAAGGGCATAATGTAAATGTGGTTCTTCCAAGCTCTGGATATTCCGAGTTTATAGATACTGGAAATAACGAAGTGAGGAATGTTATTATTCTTGGAAAGGAAGAATATCTATGTTCCTGGTCGAAAATTACCGATCAGAACAATTTTCATATAGGAACTCTTGGTATTTTTTCCAATCTTTCGAAAATAGTCAAAGCGCAATTGGATTTTGATATTAAACTGTCAAATTTCAGAACCAAAAAAGGGTTTATCGCCCGCAATTTTTTTCATGATATCATAGGCAAATCCAAAGCAATAAAAGATGCTGTTTCAGAAGCCAAATACTGCTCCAGCTCAGAAGCAAATGTTCTGATTCATGGAGAAACTGGTGTGGGGAAAGAGATCTTTGCTCAGAGCATCCATAATGAGAGTTCAAGGAAAACAGGGCCGTTCCTGGCAATAAATTGTGCTGCCCTGCCGGAACATCTTCTGGAGAGTGAGCTTTTTGGATATGAAGAAGGCGCATTCACAGGTGGTCGAAAAGGAGGAAAAAAAGGTCTCTTTGAACTTGCCGAGCATGGAACTGTTTTCCTGGATGAGATTGGAGAGTTATCTTCTACGCTTCAGACCAGGCTTTTAAGGGTGCTGCAGGAAAGAGAAATTATGCATGTCGGTGGTGATAGGGTTATCCCGGTAGATATCCGTGTTATATCGGCAACAAATAAAGACCTTGAAAACCTGCCAATTGAGAAATTCCGCAGGGACCTTTATTATCGGCTTAACGTATTAGAATTGAAGCTCCCTTCTCTAAGAGACAGAGAAAAGGATGTTGTCATGCTTTTTAAACATTTTCTTAAAGAAAAAAAAGATATAAGGCATCATAGTCCCATGGCGTTGACACAGGAAATCTCTGATATCTTGTGCTGTTACAACTGGCCCGGAAATATACGGGAACTTCAAAATGTCACCGAACGTTTTAATCTTTATTCATCAGCTATGCAAAAGCATAATGATAAGTTTCTAAAGAAGTGTCTTGTTCGGTCTATTGGTGAGGAACGGCTTTTAGGGTGTATACTCAGTAATTTTGATATTGCAAACCAGGAGATCGATATGGAACTCATAGATCTCTTAAAAAAGATTCTGGGATTAAATAGAGATCAGATTGGAAATGCCCTGGGGATAAGCCGTACCACTCTTTGGCGACTGGAAAACAAATCAAATGTTTCAAATGATAATCCGTTAAAAAAAACGAAACAAAAAAAATAATTTAATAATTATTAGTTCTCACTGATTCATGAATTGTCATAGTCTTCTTTGGTCTATTTTGGTTCTGTATTTGCACTAAAAAGCGCATAGGAAGCTCTGTTGAGACTCATTTTCAAAATAAATTAAATGTTTGATTTTTTTGGCATGGAATATGCTTTCTCCTTGTTATGGGAACAAAACAAAAAAAATAAATTGTTCAAATAAGGAGAATATATGGGTGTATTAGATGGAGTAACAGTTCTGGATCTCACAAGGGTTCTGGCTGGTCCTTACTGTGGTATGTTTTTTGCTGATATGGGTGCTGATGTTATTAAAATTGAAAGACCGGGTAAAGGTGATGATAGCCGGGTATTCTTTCCTCAAGTTAATGGTGAAAGTGCCTACTATATGAATCTTAATAGAAACAAAAAGGGTATAACCCTTAACCTTAAGTCTGAAGAAGGTAAAAAGGTTTTCCTTGATCTGGTTAAGTCTGCGGATATTGTCATTGAAAATTACAGGCCTGGAACCATGGACAAATTAGGCCTGGGTTATGAGACTTTAAAAGAAATCAATCCCGGTTTGGTCTATGGATGCGTTTCTGGATTCGGACAATATGGGCCGTACAGCCAAAGGGCTGGCTATGATATCATAGGTCAGGCCATGGGCGGTTTGATGAGTACTACCGGTTGGCCAGGAGGAGAACCTACACGTTCGGGTACTGCCATTTCTGATGTACTGGGAGGCTTGAATCTCTCAATTGGTGTATTGGGAGCCTATATTAAAAGGTTGAAAACCGGTGAAGGACAGCTGGTGGATGTTTCTCTGGTCGATTCTGTGGTTTCTGCTCTGGAAATTATTACTCAGATTTATCTTACAAGTGGAGAAATACCCCAGAGAATCGGAAACAGATACGAGTCTGTGTATCCCTATGATTCGTTCAGGGCTAAAGACGGTTCTATTGTCATTGCCTGTGGTAACGATAAATTATTCAACATTTTTGCCAACTATATGGGAAAGCCGGAACTTATTGAAGATGAACGGTTTAAAAGTAATATTCACAGAGTGAGAAATCATGCGGATTTAAAGCCGATTATTGAGGAATGGCTCAAAGATTTTACAATGGATGAAGCTGTTGATGGGATACTTTCTACAGGTGTACCGGCCGGACCTATTTATACCATAGATAAAATAGCTGAAGATGAGCATATTGCTAATGCGAGGGAGATGTTTGTTGAAGTGGATCATCCGGTTGCTGGTAAAGTCAAGATTACGGGAAACCAGTTGAAATTCAGCTCCGACAAAATCTCTATTAATAATCCTGCTCCGGTTTTAGGACAGCATAGTGATGAAATCCTGTTGAAATATCTGGGCTATGATCAAGAGAAAATCGCAGCTCTTAAGAGCAACGGAGCTATGTAACACCCGGTACATATCAAGATAATCTCTGAAATTTTCGAGGGATTTAACTCTGCTAATGAAAATAATTGGTACAGTGATTTGCCAAGTTAAAATCCTGTACCAGGTGAACAAAATGTAAGGTTTATAAATATGAATAAAAAAGAAGTCAAACTTGTTGAAATCGGTCCCCGTGACGGGTTTCAGAATGTTAAAGAGTTTATTCCGACAGATGTAAAACTGAATGTCCTCAAAGGACTTGTTTCTGCGGGGTATAAAAAAATTCAAATCACTTCATTTGTTAGTGAAAAAGCCATTCCTCAGATGAAAGATGCCCGTGAAATAACGGATTATATGCTAGAGAATCACTCAGATCTTGATCTTTTTGCTTTGGTTCCTAACTATTACGGGGCAAAAAGTGCCTGGGAAACAGGATTAAGAGAAATTACCCCTGTTATGTCTTTAAGTGAAACCCACAATCAGGCAAATGTCAGACGTTCTCATGATGAATCCATTAATGAATTGAAAAAAATTAGAGATGATTTTCCTGAAATGAAAATTACCCAGGATATTGCTACTGTTTTTGGATGTCCCTATGAAGGGAAAATGGAAGTTGGGCCTCTTCTTGAGTTAATAGGGCGTATGGGGGAGATTGGGATTGATGCCATAACGTTATGTGATACAATAGGTGTTGCCTATCCCGCACAGGTCGAAGAAGTTCTGGACTGTGTATACAAAAACTTCCCGGATTATGAATTCAATTTTCATGTTCATGATACCAGGAACATGGGAATACTAAATAGCTATATCAGTATTCAGAAGGGTATTAATAGTGTTCAAACCTCTATCGGAGGATTAGGTGGTTGCCCATTTGCTCCGGGTGCTACGGGGAATACCGCAAGTGAAGATCTAATTTACCTGCTTGAACATGATGGCTATGATACAGGAATTGACTTTTCTAAAGTTCTGGAAACAGCGAAATATATGAAGGAGAACATTAATGGAAACTTCAGCGGTCATCACATTAATATCTCAGTTGTGCAGCACGGATTCAATTAAGAGGGTATGATGGAATCAAAAGCTATCAATGCCATCTGCAAGGTTATAAGAACTGACATTTTGTCTATGATAAATGCAGCCGGATCCGGTCATCCCGGTGGCTCTTTATCTGCTGTAGAACTCCTTTCTGTACTTTATTTTACAGATATCTTCTCTTGTGATCCTGACTATTCCGACAATGTTCATCGCGACAGATTCATTTTATCAAAAGGACATTGCGCTCCTGTACTTTATAGTGTGCTTTGCAGAAGGGGATTTTTAAAAGATGAGCTGCTTTCAACTTTAAGAAAAATGGGATCTCCTTTGCAAGGACATCCTCATCGGGCTTTCCTGCCGGGTCTGGACACCTCATCAGGATCCCTTGGACAGGGACTCTCTATTGCTAATGGAATGGCATATGCTATGAGAAGGAAGAATCTAACCAATAGGGTTTATTGTCTCATTGGCGATGGCGAATTGCAGGAAGGACAAATCTGGGAGGCCGCTCTAACCGCTGCGCAGTTAAAATTGTCCAATATTTGCGCCATTGTAGATAATAATCATGTTCAATTAGACGGGAGAACAGAAGATATCAAGATAATGGAGCCTGTTGCAGAAAAGTGGAGGGCTTTTGGATGGAATGTCCTTGAAATCGATGGACATGATGTGGAAGCCGTCTATAATGCCTATCTTTCCGCGAAGGAACAGATTGACAAGCCTACAGTTATTATAGCTGAGACTGTTAAAGGAAAGGGTGTCTCCTTTATGGAGCACGATCCGGCATGGCATGGCCAGGCTCCTGATTCAGAACAGCTGATCACAGCGATATCAGGCATTAAAGGAGTTGCTGTATGAGTGAAATGGTGCCTTGCAGAGATGGTTATGGGAAAGCTCTTTTGGACCTGGTCTCTGAGGATAATCGGTTCTTTGTAATGGATGCGGATGTGGCAAAATCTACGAGAACCGTCTGGGTTAAGGATATGTATCCTGAGTCATTTTTGGATCTTGGTATATCAGAACAGGATATGGTTGGTTTTGCTGCAGGTATGGCAAGCCTGGATTTTATTCCTTTTGCTACTACTTATAGTGTATTTTTAACCGGCAGGGCTTTTGATCAGATTAGAACCACTGTTTGTAATGACAGGTTGAATGTAAAATTGGCTGGAGCTCATGCCGGTATTTCTGTCGGACCTGATGGACGTACGCATCAAGCCCTTGAAGACGTTGCGCTCATGAGGGTTCTACCAGAAATGACCGTTGTTGTTCCCTGTGATTGTCATCAAACGGAAAAAGCCACAAAAGCAATTGCGGCGCATAATGGTCCTTCGTATATACGTTTTGGGAGAGAGGCTGTCCCGGTCATAACAGAAGAGGATACGGAGTTTGAATTGGGTAAAGCCCGGCTTGTAAGCAAAGGTTCTGATGTTACAGTATTGGCAAATGGTCCGATGGTTTATCTGGCTATGAATGCGGCAGAGGTGTTAAAAAACGAAGGGATTAGTGTTCAAGTCGTGGATCTCCACACTGTTAAACCTCTGGATACTGATTTTCTTTTAAAGGCAGCATTGGAAACCGGTTGTTTTGTTACGGCTGAAGAACATCAACGATATGGCGGAATGGGAGCCGCAGTTTCTGAATTTGTTTCAGAGAATATTCCTGTCCCTGTTATTCGGGTAGGTATTGATGATTGTTTTGGGGAATCAGGAACGCCTGAAGAATTAATGAAAAAGTATGGCTTGAGTCAGGAAGCCATAGTAGACGCAATTCTTAAAGCTATAAAAATGAAGGAAGAAAAATGAAGATAGTGATCCTTGATGGATATACTCTGAATCCCGGGGATTTAACCTGGGACGGTTTCAAAAATATTGGTAATACAGTTGTATATGATAGAACTCCGCAGGAATTGGTTAAAGAAAGAATCAAAGGATTTGATGCGGTTCTGACAAACAAAACAGAACTGACATCAGATATTATCAATTCATCCTCTGATTTAAAGTATATTGGAGTTTTTGCAACAGGTTACAATGTTGTCGATGTTGAGGCTGCTAAAAAACGGGATATTCCCGTTTGCAATGTACCGACTTATGGCACAAATACAGTTGCACAGTTTGTTTTTGCTCATTTGTTGAATATTTGTCATCATGTCCAGGATCATTGTAATTCTGTAAAAAATGGTGATTGGTCAAATTGCTCTGATTTCTGTTACTGGAACTTCCCTTTAACAGAGTTAGCAGGTAAAACCATGGGTATCATCGGATATGGACGAATTGGTCAGGCAACCGGACGGATTGCCCAGGCCTTCAGGATGAATGTTCTTGCATTCGACGAGTATAAAAACCCTGAACTTGAATCAGATACAATGAAATATGTTTCCTTTGATGAACTGATCAAATCCTCTGATGTAATCTCACTCCATTGTCCTCTTTTTGAATCCACTGAAGGTATAATCTGTGCTGAAAATATTTCAAAAATGAAAGATAATGTAATCATAATAAATACCTCACGAGGACCTTTGATTAATGAAAAAGATCTTTATAACGCATTGGAAAGCGGCAAAGTGAGAGCTGCCGGCCTTGATGTTGTCTCAACAGAGCCCATTAAGGAAGATAATATCCTATTAAAAGCTAAGAATTGTTTCATTACACCCCATATCGCATGGGCTCCCATTGAAGCACGGCAAAGACTTCTTGATATAGCTGTAGGGAATCTGGCATCTTTTGTTGACGGAAAGACTATTAACAGTGTGAACTGACATAATTCCGCATGGAAAAGTATGGTTATTTCCATGCGGAAAGAAAGGGGCAATCTCTGAATCTTTTACAAAATATCCAGCAAAAATTACTGTTCCGGTTTAGGAGGAGCTAAAGAAATTGCAGAATAATTTGCTTTGATTTTATCTTTTAATGTTTCAATCAAACTCGGATTAGACTGACGAATAATTTCTAAATATAAGCGATGGGTTTCAAGTGTATTATTCCTATCCTCTGGGCCTATGATTTTAGGTCTGATATTTTTATAAAGTTCATAGATCGTTTTACCAACGGCAATCAGTAACGGATTACTTGATATTTCAAGAATCATTAGATGATAGCCTATATCCAGCTCAATCCATTCTCTGTCATCAGCCGTATGTTTAATGCTTTCCTGTTTTTCTATATATGATTTGAGTTTTTCGCAATCTTCTGCAGACCGCTTGCTGGCAACGATCTCAATAAGCATTTGTTCAAAGTATTGCCTGAATTCTATGAGTTTTTCCAATTCATTACTCATCATTAATAAATCGAAAACAAGAGGATTTAAATCGGCTCCGGAAATGGGACGTTGAAGAAACATGCCTTCCCCTCGTTTTATAATAATAACTCCCATGGCTTCCAGAATTTTTATAGCTTCCCGAATGGGGGTTCTGCTTATTCCGAGTTGTTCTATGAATTGAGTTTCTGAAGGTAAACGGTCCCCTGGGACAATCTCTCCGTTGAGGATCATGTCTTTGATCAGAGAAATGATTTCAATATATTTTTTTCTATCTGAAAAACTATTCGTAAAAACTATAGTTTTGCCCGTGGGGTTATTTTTCATAGGATCAGTATATCCCGTAAAAGGAAAATGGCAACCCTTCGTTATCATTATGTACATTGGGAAAAGTATAGGCATGATTTTGGTTTTGTACGTTTATCAAAGATCTGTGAAAAAAGTTGACAACTGACAATACTCAATCTATACTACATAGTACGTACTACGTAGTATGAACAAAAGAGAAGAAAATAAGTAAAAATATGAATTAGGAGCCGCTATGGAAACTGTTTATGAGGAACTTGTTGAATTAGGAAAATATTTGTCAGACTCAAATTATGTCAAAGGAAGCTCCGGGAATTTATCTGTTAGGCTGAAAAACAATTCATTTCTTGCTACGCCTACAGGGGCGGACCTGGCCGGTTTGGATAAAGCTGAACTTTCAGTTCTGGATATGGATGGTAATCATCTTGAGGGAGCGAAACCGTCAAAGGAAATCCCTTTTCATCGCGCCGTTTATGTCAATTCTGAAGCAAAAGCTGTTATTCATTTGCACTCTACCTATATTACTGCTCTTTCCTGTCTTGAGGATCTGGATTCAGAAAATGTGATTAAACCTTTTACCCCCTACATAGTTATGAAAGCAGGAAAAATACCTTTGATTCCTTATTTAAAGCCGGGTTCTCATAAAATTGCCGAATATGTGAGCCATCTCTGTAAAGAGAATAGGGCGATGGTTTTAGCTAATCATGGAGTGATTGTCACAGGATCCTCCATTAAAGATGCTTTGACTGTTTTTGAAGAAATTGAAGAAACAGCCAAATTGTTCTGGATATTGCGGAATGAAAAAGTCAGGTTTTTAACCGAAGACAATATTAATGAGTTGAGGTAGATGAGTTGGAAATGAAAAGTAAATTGTTAATCGGTTGTTTTGCTGATGATTTTACAGGAGCTAGTGATATTGGTTCTTTTTTTAAGAAAGGGGGCTTAAAAACTCAGCTTGTAAGCGGACTCCCCCAAGATAATTTTATAATGGATGAAAGTACGCAAGTACTGATTATTGCTTTGAAATCCCGGTCCCAGGAAATCAGTACGGCTGTAAAAGACAGTTTAGCCGCCTGTGAGTATTTTAAGAAACATGGAGCTGGTCAAATCTATTTCAAGTACTGCTCCACTTTTGATTCAACAAAGGAAGGAAATATAGGGCCTGTCATTGATGCGGTACTGGAAAAGTACAAGATTCCTTTTACCGTTCTTTGTCCTTCCTTGCCTGTTAACGGCCGAGTTGTTAAAAATGGGGAATTGCTGGTTCATGGAATCCCTCTTCATGAAAGTCCCATGAAAAATCACCCGGTGAATCCTATGTGGGCCAGCAATATCAGAGAATTGATGAGTCCCCAGGGGAAATATGAGGGAATTGAACTTCCTGTAAGTGTTTTTGACAATAAATCCGGAACAGAGGTGGCTGACCAATACATAAAAACCAAACCTTTCTATCTTATTCCTGATTATTATGAAGATGACCATGGCTCCATCCTTGCAAAAGCCTTCGTTGATCTCCCTTTTATTACGGGAGGATCCGGATTGGCAGAGTTTGTTTCCAGAGAATTGAATCAAACAGGGGCCGGATTAGAAAATAACGATACTGAAAACAGTAACGGGGTTGAAGGGCCTTCTCTTATCCTGGCAGGTAGCTGCTCTACTGCAACAAAAGAACAGGTCAAGAAGTATATCGAAGATGGAGGAGAGTCTGTAGAACTGGATCCCTATTGCATTATCAGTGATGAGGAGATCCTGAAAAAAATCCTGTCCAGGAAAAACGGCTCTGTTTTAATCCATACAACAGGGAACAGCCCCACTATAAGAGAAACAGAGAATCCCAATCTCAGTCAGCAGGAAATCTCTCAATTACTGGAAAAGAAAATGGCAGGGGTTGCTGTGAAATCAATTGAAAAAGGAATAAAGAGGATAATAACCGCAGGTGGAGAAACGTCAGGCGAAATTACTAAAGCTTTAGGGTTTACGTCTTTTCTTCTAGGGGCAGAAGTCGCTCCGGGCGTTCCGGTATTGATACCTTCGGATAATAAAGACATTAGGTTGGTCCTGAAATCCGGCAATTTTGGTCAGAAGGATTTCTTTCAAAGAGCTTTAAAAATTACAAGTAATTGTTAACCAAGATAAAAAGAAATGAGGTGAGTATGAAAAAGAAATTTGATATAGCAGTGATGCCAGGAGATGGTATAGGTAATGAAATCACCAAACCATCTTTTGATATTGTTGCTGAAGTTGCGCAATCCTTTGACATAGAGCTTGAATACACAGAAGTTGAAGCTGGAGCAGAACTCTATGATAGAACGGGTGATGCCTTTCCGGAGGAGAATTTTGAAAAGGCGGCTAACGCTGATGCTATTTATCTGGCGGCTATGGGGCTGCCGAATATCAGGTATCCTGATGGAACAGAGATTGGTCCGCAGCATGATTTAAGAAAAAGACTGGAACTGTATGCCGGAGTCCGGCCATGTATTACAATGCCTTCCCTTCCATTGCCTTTGGTAGATGAACGAAGCAAAGATCTGGATTTTGTTATTGTCAGAGAATCGACTGAAGGACTATTTGCATTTCCTCGAGGCCATGAAATGGACTCTGAAGAAGCAGCATACAATTTAATGAAAGTAACAAGAAGAATTTCTGAAAAACTGTTTAACTATAGTTTTGAACTGGCAAAAAGGAGAAAATCTCAGGGATTTCCCGGTAAAGTTACTTGCGTAGACAAGGCAAATGTTCTTTCTTCTATGTTCTTTTTTCGTGGGATCTTTGATGAAATCAAAGAGAAATATCCGGAGATTCTCACTGAATATATGTATGTGGATGCTATGGCCCTGAATTATGTTAAAAAACCATGGGCATATGATGTCTGCCCCACAGAAAATCAGTTTGGAGATATTTTATCAGATTTGACTTCTGCCCTAATGGGAGGCATTGGTATGGCTCCTTCTGCGGAAGTTGGAGATAATAACGCGGTTTTTCAGCCCTGTCATGGTTCTGCCCCTGATATTGCCGGGCAGGGAAAAGCGAATCCGACGGGAATGATTCTTTCAGGAGGGATGATGCTAGATTACCTTGGTGTCAAATTCGAAAATGAAAATGCCGTTAAAGCGGGTGTAAAAGTAAAAGAGGCAGTAAAAAGTGCATATGCCACAGGTAAGATAATTCCCTTTGAATTAGGTGGTTCTGCGGGTACTGAACAGATTGTCAATGCGGTCAAGGATGCATTAATTCGTTAAGAGGAAATCATGTATACAATAATAGTAAAATTTGAAGTTGAAAAAAAATACCTGAATGAGTTTAAGAATGCCATTGTAAAAAATGCGCAAATGAGTATGGAAGAAGTAGGTTGCTTCCAGTTCGATGTCTTTATTGATAAATCAGAGGTAATAACCCTTTACGAAGTATACCGGGATCAGAAAGCTTTTGATTTCCATTTATCCTCTACCCATTTTAAAAGCTTCTCTGAAGAAACAGCGCATATGGTAAGGGATAAAAGTGTCGAGCCCTTTGAAATGCTCTACTTTAGCGGGAAATAAATATTTTTCCTGAAAATGTTTCAAAAAGATTTTTCCATGGTTTTTCGAAACATTGATTCGAGTAGTTGTATTTTAAATACAACAATCTGGGGAGATCTTTGATCTCTATATAGATGTAATTAAGGAAGAATCTGTCATTAAAAAGGCCTTTTGAATCTTCAATCAGACCTTTTTAAGCCTAAAGACGAAAAATATGAAGAAATGGCATGGTGATTGCTTAATGTAAATGAGTTTTTGTAATAACTTACGTTTCTGAGGCGTAATTTATAATATTTTTAAAGGAGTTTTTATGTTGAAAAATGGTTTTCTGGTTATGATTATTTCAATAGCCCTCCTGGGGCTGGTTGGTTGCGAAGGCAAGAAGGACGCTGCCAGCGAAAACGGTGGCAGTAGTACAAAAGTTGTTAAGCTGAAAGTTAGTCATCCCGCCTCTACGACTCACCCGTATCATAATGCAGCATTAATGTTTAAGGAACTTATTGAAGAAAGAACTGAAGGAAGATACGAAATAGAGATCTTCCCGCTGAATCAGTTGGGTAATCAGTCTGAAGTTACAGAGGCTGTACAGCTGGGTACCATTGATATTGTAGTCACATCGGATGATAAGCTGATGTCGCTTGTTCCGGAATTCAGTGTTCTGGGTATGCCTTTCCTGTTCAGAGATTATGATCATGTTTACACTACTTTGAACAGCGACGTTGGAGATATGCTGTCAAATAAACTTGAAGGAAAGAATATTAAGGTCATTTCCTGGCTCGAGAATGGATTTCGCCAAATTACCAATAATAGAAAACCAATCGTTACACCCGGAGACCTTGAAGATCTGAAAATTCGTGTTTCAACTTCAAAACCCAATATGGATTTTTTCAATAATTGTGGTGCCGCTTCGACAAATATTTCTATTAGCGAACTCTACACAGCTCTTCAGTTAAATACAGTAGAGGCTCAGGAAAACCCTGTGTCCAATATTTACACAAAAAAATTCTTTGAAGTTCAGAAATTTCTCACAATATCCGGTCATGTGCATACTTCTGAACCAATGCTGATGTCAATGTGAACCACCCCGAGAATCCCGGAGACAGTTTTATTTGAGTCCGGCTGTTACTGCCAGACTTTCTTCCTGTTCATAATACATCATTTCATATTCCTGTGGAGATAAATATCCCAAAGGTTCCATAATCCGGCGATTATTAAACCAATCCACCCAATCGAGTGTCGCCAATTCAACCTGCTCAATGGAGCGCCAGGGACCATCTTTATGAATGACTTCTGCTTTGTAGAGACCATTTATTGTTTCAGCCATGGCATTGTCATAGGAATCGCCTTTGCTCCCAACTGACGGATCAATCCCAGCTTCTATTAGTCGTTCAGTATAGGAAATAGCCAAATACTGCGACCCACGATCACTGTGATGGATCAATCTTTCTGTAACTTGTCTTGCCCATAATGCCTGATTGAGAGCGTCCAGAGTAAAGTCCGTTTTCATAGATGTCGAAGCCCGCCAACCCACAATCATTCTTGAAAAGACATCAATTATGAATGCCACATAGACAAAGCCACGCCAAGTCGACACATAGGTGAAATCTGCAACCCACAGTTTGTTAGGACCGGAAGCCGTGAAATCCCGATTTACAAGGTCATCTGGACGGTTATCTTTGGTAGGTATTGTTGTTCTGACTTTTTTACCGCGAATAACTCCCTTAAGTCCCATAGACCGCATTAAACGCTCTACTGTGCATCTGGCGACAGGAATACCTTCTTTCTTCATGGCCTGCCAAACTTTCTTGGCCCCGTAGACACACCGATTTTCAAACCATACCCGGCTGACTTCATTTTTCAGAATGTGATCCTGTTTCACTCTCGGTGGTTCTCGGCCAGGATCTGACTGACGAGATTTCGTTTCGTAATAGGTTGAAGGAGCTATCTGTATATTCTTGCAGAGAGACTCGACTCCATAATCCGTCCTGTTTTCATCAATGAAACGGATCATTATTTTTTTCGGCGGTCGAGCTCCGCCTGGGCGAAATATGCCGATGCCTTCCGTAAGATTTCGTTGGCTTCTCTCAGCTCCCGATTCTCTCGTTCAAGCTCTTTTATCCGAGCCCGCTCATCAGTGGTTAATCCTTCCATTAAACCCTGATCTATTTCAGCTTGTTTAATCCATTTTCTCAAAGACTCTGGCGTACAACCGGTTTTGGATGCAATTGAAATAATTGCTGCCCACCGGGATTCGTAATCCTTTTCATGGTCAAAGACCATTCTTACTGCCCGTTCTTTTACTTCTTTAGCATACCTGATTCGTTTTCCCATAACACAATCCTCTCATATAATTGTGTCTCCGGAAAACCCGGGGTGGTTCAATGTCTACCTATAATAAATTGTCCCAGGAAGATAAGGTTATTTTTGACAAGGTAGGACGTGAAGTGTCTGAATGGGCTTTCAATAATGCGAAAGTTGTGTTTGAGCAGGATCTGCAGAGCCTGAGAGATGAAGGAATGACAGTCAATGCTCTGAACCCTGAAGATTTTACTGATCAGTCAAAACTTGTTTATGAGAAATACGGTTCTAAATATATGGACCTTATTAATCAGATTAAAAATATGTAAATGATCTATGAATCTACGGGTATCTTTCCCGTAGATTCTTGAGGAGTTAATTATGTATAAAACATTATGTAAAATTAATGATTTTTTATACTTTGTTACAAAGAAGTTAATCATGATATTGCTTCCTGTAATGAGTGTTTTGGTTTTTTCCCAAGTTATTGCTCGTTTTCTTGGGATTCCTCTTGCATGGAGTGAAGAGCTTTCAACATTTTGTTTCTCATGGCTTACGTATTTTGGTGCTGCTGTTGTTTTTAGAAATGGTGAGCATGTTGCAGTTATGTCCGCCGTAGACGCTATTAAGAATGATAAGATACAGAAGTTTATAATAGTTCTCGGGAACGTCTTTGTGCTGATTTTCCTTTGGTGGGCAGCTTATTTATCGTCTACACTTGTCGCACAATTTTACCGAAACGATCTTCGGTCTATTAATATAGAATTCCTTAAAATGTCATATGTATTTCTTCAAGTGCCTGTAAGCTACTTTATTTTCGGCTCTTTCACTTTGGAGAAAATTATTTCAATCTTGTACGTTCCGAAAGAAGATACCGTTGCAGTACCTCTTGTGCAGGAAAAGGAGGGGGTATGAGTCTCGCCTTATTTATTTCATTCATTGTTTTTTTACTAATGGGAATTCCCATTTCCCTATGCCTTGCTATGGCCTCTGGCTTTTCCATAATCTTCTTTAGTGATGTTCATTTTGTCAGCCTGGTACAGAAAATGTTCCGGGGAGTCGATTCGTTTACACTGATGGCCATTCCGTTCTTTGTCTTTGCAGGAAATATCATGGCTCGGGGAGGGGTGTCCAAAAAACTGACAAACCTGGCCGCTGCTTTTGTAGGTAAAACAACAGGCGGTTTAGCGATGGTAAGTACCGTTTCATGTACCTTTTTTGGTGCTATATCCGGGTCAGCTCCTGCTACTACATCAGCCATAGGTTCAGTTATGGTTGGTCCCATGGAGAAAAAGGGATATGATAAAACTTTTTCTGCTGCAACAATTGCTGCCTCTGGTACTATTGGTCTTCTTATTCCGCCAAGTAATAATATGGTACTTTTTGGAGCCATTGCTGGAGCTTCCATTGGTAAATTGTTTTTAGGTGGAATTATCCCCGGCCTGATAATGGCATTCTCGTTAATTGCCCTGGAGTACATCATCAGTAAAAAAAGAGGGTTCATCGGGGCGGAAAAAGCTACCTTAAGAGGAATTGCCTATGCCTTAAAAGATGGAATATGGGCCATCCTGATGCCAGGGATCATTCTCGGCGGTATCTATGGCGGTGTATTCACTCCCACAGAAGCAGCTTCCGTTGCTGTTGTCTATGGTTTGATCATAAGTTTTGCCGTATACAAATTATTGGACTGGACCAGTTTTAAGGAAGTTATCTTTCAATCTGCCAAAGGGACGGCTTCAATTATGTTTCTAGTAGCCTGTGCCCATTTGTTCAGCTATATCCTTGCAAGTGAATCCATTCCACAGCAATTTGCTCAGTTCATTGTTAGCATTTCAGACAATTTGTTCGTCATTCAGCTTTTTATGATGGCAGCGCTGCTAGTGGCGGGAGTTTTTCTCGACAATGCGGTTGCTGTTGTACTTTTAACACCCATATTCTATCCAGTCATAACAGCAATGGGTGGAGATCTGGTTTACTTTGGAGTTCTGCTGGTTTTTGCCCTTGCGATTGGCCAGATTACCCCTCCGGTAGGACTTTGTATGTTTGTGGCATGTAATATCGCAGGTGTTTCAATAGAGAAATTATCAAAACAGATTATTCCGTTTGTGGTTGTACTCTTGTTCGCCCTATTGCTATTAAATATCTTTCCTCCGTTAGTTACTTTTATTCCCAACATTTCGGGGTTATAGAAAGTCGAAAATAATAAAGATCTTTACGTAAAAAGGGGCTGTCTCCAAGAGTTTGAGACCAGCCCCTTTTTATTTGATTCGATAACCAGATATTCTCATCCTTATATGTCGGATCTCATCTTTGCCTGGGATTTTAATTATATACAATTTTTCTTGGATGTAGATAAGTACAAAACATTTTTCTTGACAGATCAAATAAGCAGATATAAACTTACTTTCATAACGTTACTAAGTAATGTGATTTGGAAATAATATTTTTTTAGAGGTCATGTGGGGATGTAAATAAATGAAGAGATTCCCAGGATAACCAACAGAAAAGTATCCGTAAAATCACTTCTGTGGAGGTAAAAAAATGCAGATAGGAATTAATACTGACAGCCTTGCGGCTATGAGTCTGGATGAGATGCTGACAGCTGTTTCATCAATGGGAATTGAATATCTTGAGTTTTCCACTGGAAACTGGTCAACAGCTCCCCATATCGATATTGATGAACTGCTTAAGTCGGAATCAGCAAGAAAAGAGCTTCTGGAAAAAGTTGAATCCAAAGGTTTGAAAATCGAATCTCTCAACTGTTCCGGTAACCCGGTTAATCCCGGAGAAGAAGGACCACGTCATGCGGAACTGACAAATAAAACAATGGAGCTGGCTTCAGCTCTTGGTATTCATCGTGTTGTTATGATGTCTGGATGTCCCGGTGCTCCCGGAGATAAGTGGCCAAACTGGATAACAGCTGCATGGCCTCCTTTTACTGCAGATATCCTGAAATATCAGTGGGAAGACGTACTTTATCCATACTGGAATAAACTTGTTCCCCATGCAAAATCAAATGGTGTTAATGAAATCTGTCTGGAGATGCATGGTTTTCAAAATGTATACAGTCCTGCCACACTTATGAAATTGCGTGATGCGGTGGATCCCATTATTGGTGCGAATTTCGACCCGAGTCACCTTATGTGGATGGGAGCAGATGTCATTGAAGCCATACAGGAACTCAATGGTGCTATCTATCATGTTCATGCAAAGGATACGAGAATTGAGAAGGGTAGAACTGGAAAAAATACCCTGCTTGAAACAGCTTCTTTTGGTAATCCTGAAGGTCGTTCATGGAATTTTGTTACCATGGGATATGGAAACGATGATGCATTCTGGTCTGATTTCTTTGTCGCTCTCAGAAGAGCCGGTTTTGATGGAGTTCTGAGTATTGAACACGAAGATATGCTGGTTGATCCTATTGAAGCGCTGGAAAAAACAGTCAGCCTTATTAAACGGACAGGCTTTCTGAAGCCTTCTGCTTATGAGGAAACTCTGGCCAGATTTTTCGGGTCTGAAAAATAATAGGAGATAGGAAATGAGTGGAAAAAGCTTGGATCTAAATAAAATAGTAGCCCAGCCTGTAACTTGGGGAATCAATTATCTACCAGATTGGGGTGTCATGCTTCCGGCAGATTCTATCTTCCGTGATATGAAGACTTTGGGTATCAATGCAACTGAATATCAGCCAGGTCTTTTTCCCGAAGACCCTGCTGCGGCAAATGCGTTATTTTCGGCCCGAAATATTAAAGCTGTGGCAGGGTGGATTGATGTTCAGGTTCATAATGAGAATCTTGATCAACTGGCTTCTGAATTTGAAAAACGTGTAAAATTTTTAAAAGAACTGGGAATAAAAATTGCAACTTTGGGAGCCAGGTCGGAAAGGATCGATTTTGACCAGAAGGTAAAACTCTCTTCAGATGAATGGAAAAAGTTTTATGAAGGGATCAAAGTAATTACCGGAATAGCTGATGACAATGGGATAGAAATTGCTCTTCATACCCATGTTGGTACTGCTGTTGAGGATCCGGAAAGCATAAAAAGGACTATTGAAAATACAGATATCGGTTTCTGTTATGATACAGGTCATATTGCCTGTGGCGGGGGGGATCCTCTGGAAATAGCCAGTCTTATGGGATCGCGGATTAAACATGTTCACCTTAAAGATGTCGATTTACCCCTGGTAAATAAATTGATAGCTGGTGAGATAACATGGCCAGATGCTGTTGGAAAAGATATTTTTCTTCCTCTGGGTGATGGGGATGTGAAGATGGATAAAGTACTGGATATCCTTGATGAAAATCATTATGACGGCTGGTTGGTTATTGAGCAGGATATCCGCCTTTTCAGTGAAAAAGACAGGGATGTTCCCATGAATAATATGCTGAAAAGTCTCAGTTTTCTTGAGACCTGGGGAAACTGATAAGGAATATTTTAATGAAACTGGAATTTTATTGCCCTTTCTGGGGACAGGAGAACCTGGGCTTTAGAGCTTTTATCGATAAAGTGAAAAATGCCGGATACGATGGCGTTGAAATGGGTTTGTCTGCTGATAACCGGATGAGAAAGGACGAACTTGCCATAATTAAAGATAATGGATTAAAATTGATAGCTCAACATTTCCAGACAGCAACAGCCGATTTTGAAGATTACAAAAAAGAATACCGGAGTTGGTTGGAAATTTATGTTAAAGAAAATGTAGAGTTTATTAATGCTCAAACTGGAAAAGATTTCTTTTCGTTTGAACAGAATGCCCAACTGATAAGTATGGCCGATGAGATTTCTAAAGAAAGTGGTGTGCCTATTTATCATGAAACACATAGGGGTAAGTTCAGCTTTGCTTCACATATAACCCGACACTTTCTTGAGAAAATGCCGGACTTGAAATTAACTCTTGATATCTCTCACTGGTGTGCTGTTGCAGAAAGCCTGCTTCAGGATCAGACAGAGACTGTAGAATTGGCATTAGAACGCACAGAACATATCCATGCCAGGATCGGTTATATGGAAGGTCCGCAGGTGCCAGATCCAAGAGTCCCTGAATGGAAGACTGAATTAGAATTGCACTTATTGTGGTGGAAGAAAATTGCCCAGAAGTTTGTAATCGAGAAGAAGGCCCGTTTGACTATTACTCCGGAATTCGGCCCGTTCCCTTATATGATACCTCATCCATTTACGGGAGTTCCGATAACCAGTCAGTGGGACGTGAATGTTTTTATGATGGAATATCTACGCAGTAATATTTCGTAAGAGATAGTGATATGAAATTAAAGGTTTTCTTTTTGAATAGTAACTTACGAATTAGATGAAAGTATTAGTACGAAATATGAATATGAAGAGGAAATGATCACAAAGGAATAGAAAATTGAACAAAGGAGGTTCAGGAATATTTTGAGTAGCGAAGATAGTAGTTTAAAACTTGAAATGAAAGGGATAACAAAACTTTTCCCGGGAGTTGTTGCTCTGGATAAAGTTGACCTTGTTGTAAGAAAAGGAACTGTCCATGTCATTGCGGGAGAAAATGGGGCAGGAAAATCCACTTTGATGAAGGTCTTAAGTGGTGAGCATCGGATTGATGGCGGTGAAATCAGATTTGATGATAAGAAAGTGGAGATTGATAGTATCAAAACTTCCCTTGAATTGGGTATTGCCATGATTTATCAGGAACTGAGCCCTGTCCTTGATATGACAATAGCTGAAAATATTTTTTTAGGAAGAGAACCGGTACGCAAAGTTCACTCATTTGTGGATTACAAGGAAATGTATAGCAATACCTCTAAAATTCTTGAGTCACTGGGGCTGAAATATAATCCCAAAACCAAGATGAGAGATCTAAGTATTGCATCGCTTCAGCTAATAGAAATTGCCAAAGCCATTTCCAGAGGAGCATCGCTTATCATAATGGATGAGCCTACATCAGCAATCTCCGATCAGGAAGTGGAGATGCTTTTTGAGCAGATTTTCGATTTGAAGAAAAAAGGTGTAACCATTATCTATATCACTCATAAAATGGATGAAATTTTTAGAATAGCTGATGATATCACAGTTATTCGGGACGGACAGCATATTGAAACAGCTCCAAGCAGTAGTTTTGATGAAAGCAAAGTTATTGCCCGTATGGTTGGAAGAACTATTTCGAATATTTTTCCCAAGGAAAACAATAATATTGGTGAAACAGTTTTCGAAGTTAAAAATCTTACTTCAAAAGGAATCTTTAATGATATCAGTTTTGATGTAAAGAAAGGGGAAATTGTTGGTCTTGCCGGATTGGTTGGGGCAGGACGAACAGAAGTTGTTCGGGCAATTTTCGGGTTGGATAAATATGATTCCGGAGAAATAATCCTGAATGGTGAGTCATTAAAGATAAAAATGCCGCAGGATGCTATTAAACATGGAATTGCTATGGTTCCAGAAGACCGAAAAGAAATCGGTTTGGTTCTATGCCGGTCAGTCATGGAAAATGCAACACTCGCCAATCTGAATCAGTTTTCAAAACGCTCCATTGTAAAAAGAAAGTTGGAAGTGGAAGCTGTTGATGAAATGATTGAGATGCTCAGAATAAAAACCCACTCTAAAAACCAGTTGGTCCTGAACCTGAGTGGGGGAAATCAGCAGAAAGTCGTACTGGCAAAATGGCTGATGGGTGATTTGAAGGTCCTTATCCTGGATGAACCAACAAGAGGAATCGATGTAAGAGCAAAATCAGAGATACACAGGATTATGTCTGAACTGGCCAATAAAGGTGTGGCGATCATCATGATTTCCTCTGAACTCCCTGAAATACTTGGAATGAGCGACAGGGTTTTTGTTTTACAGCATGGATCTCTTACGGCTGAAGTTCCCAGAGAGAGAGCGACACAAGAGAGAATAATGAAATACGCAACTTCAAAACAGGAGGAATTATTAGCATGACAAAAACATTGGGGAATCCCCTAAAAGATTTTGATCTTGGTAGATTTTATAATAAATATGGAACCGTTGTGATATTCGTTGGAATCTTCATTTTGGCGTCCATTATTTCACCGGCATTTTTTACAACCGGGAATTTAACTAACGTTATACGGCAGATGGCTGTAGTAGCTCTATTGGCTTTTGGACAAACTTTTATTATTACAATGGGACATATTGATGTTTCAGTTGGATCTGTATTGGCACTTACAGGATGTATGGCTGCAAAAGTAATGAATGTTACTGGAAATATTTATCTTGCTGTTTTTGTCGGGTTAGGAGCGGGATGTATTATCGGTTTATTAAATGGTTTTGTCATTACAAGATATAATATTCCGGCTTTTATTATGACCCTTGCAATGACAACAATCGCCCGGGGGGCTGTTCTGCTTTTTACCGATGCCATTCCTATTACTGATTTGGGTATTTTTGGCGTCATTGGTCAGGGGCATATTGGTATAGTTCCGGTTCCAGTGGTCATTCTGGTGGCTTTTCTATTCATATCATGGATTTTATTGGAAAAAACGACATTTGGACGTTATGTCTATGCAACCGGTGGTAACAAAATAGCTGCAGCTGCTTCAGGAATCAATACAAATAAAGTTACCATAATGGCTTTTCTGTACAATGGTATCCTGGCATCCGCTGCCGGTATTGTACTTATGTCCCGTATCTATTCTGGGCAGCCCGCTATTGGCGAAGGTTATGAATTTTATGCCATTAGCGCCGTAGTAGTAGGTGGAACTAGCCTTATGGGTGGAACAGGAAGTATCTGGGGAACGCTTATCGGTGCTTTAATCATCTTTGTTATCAGCAATGTTCAAAATCTTATGAATGTAAACTCTTATTGGCAGCTGATAGTGAGAGGTATCATCATCGCTGGTGCTGTAATACTTGATGTTAAAACAAAGACCAAGAAAGTAACTAAAAAAGTCTGATCTGCCTTTGTTTGAATGATTTAAAAATCTGAATCTATTTTCTATTGAAAAATCGGATCAATAGGTTCGATAAAAACAACGGCTCATATAGAGCTTAGGAGGATTTTTATGAAAAAAAGGTTTGGTTTGTTACTGATTATGCTTGTCCTGATCATATCGGGTGCATTCTGTAACGGAGCTCAGGAGGGAGGATCTGATAAATTTGTGGTTGGTTATACCAATCTTGCCGACTCTGATGTGTGGTTGAAAAGTACTAAGGACTATTTCCTTAAACTGGCGGAGCAGGATCCGGACCTTAAGATCCTGGCTACTGATGCCGGTGGGGATGTAGCTTTGCAGTTGGATCAGATTGAGAACTTTATTGTTCAGGGTGTTGATGCCATCATGGTAACACCTGTTGATTATGAAGGAATTGCTCCGGCAGTTGAAAAAGCCAATAAAGCAGGCATTCCTGTAATAGCGTTTTTAATCAAGTCAGCCAAAGGTGATACAACCTATATCGGTCTGTCTTCTTTTGAAGCAGCGAAAATGCAGGGTGATTATATGGCCGCAAAACTTCCTTCAGGTGCAAAAATAGTTTATCTGGAAGGAACACCAGGATTGTATCATGCCACAGAAAGAAAAAATGGTTTTATTGCAGGAATCGAAAGCAGAAATGATGTAGAAATCATTGCCTCTCTTACAGGAAATTATCAGAGAGATGAAGGAATGGTTATCACAGAAGACTGGATACAGAGCTTTCCTCACTTTGATGCTGTAGTAGCGGCAAATGACCAGATGGCATTGGGAGCAATACAGGCTCTGAAAGCAGCAAATAGACTGGATGGTGTTCTGGTTTCCGGAATTGATGCTACCTATGATGCCTGTGTGGCAATAAACGCTGGCGAAATGACCCAATCCATTTTTCAGAATGGTCCGGCTGAAGCTGAGAAATGCTTTAATATCATTCAGGATATGAAAAATGGAATCATGCCTGCAGAAAAAGAGATCGTTGTTGATGGGGAATCCATCACAGCAGAGAATGTTCAGAAAATGCTGGATATGTATAAAGCCCAGTAATTCAAAATAATAATCTGAAAAGATTTAGAGGTGCAAAAATCCTGAGTTTTTCTTTCGGATTCCTCAGGAGTGCACCTCTTCTTAAAGAAATAAATTCAGGAGAAAAACTATGTTGAAAGATAGAGTTGCATTTGTAACAGGTGCTGCAAGAGGAATGGGTAAAGAAATCTGTATGAAAATGGCCGGATATGGTGCCCATATTATTGCTGTAGATCTGGATGAAGCCGGCGTTAACAGCACTGTGGAAGAAGTGAAAAAACTGGGGAGAAAGGCCGTCGGGTATAAACTCAATGTTTCTGATAAAGAACAGGTGAATTCAGTTGTAGAAAAAGCTGTTAAGGAAATGGGAAAAATTGATATCCTATGTAATAATGCCGGAGTTGTTATTCCCACTCTACTTGTAGATATGACTGATGATATCTGGGATAAAACTTTTGCCGTTAATGTAAAAGGGCCGCTTTACCTGGTTCAGGCTGTTGCCAGGGTAATGATGAAAAATCAGTATGGCAGGATTGTAAATACATCCTCTATGTCCGGTACTGAAGGTGAGTATGCCAATGGTTCGTACTGCTGCTCAAAAGCTGCTATCACCATGATGTCTCAGGTTCTGGCACTGGAACTGGCAGAGCATAATATCCTTGTTAATACTATCTCTCCCGGTTACACAAACTCAGAACTTTTTAAAAATGGTATGGCTGACCGGGCAAAAGAAGAAAAGAAACCTGCAGAAGAGCTGATCGGAGATATGATGCAGACAGTTGCATTAAAAAGACCTGCTGAACCTGAGGAAATCGCTGAGACAATTGCTTTTTATGCCAGTGAGAAAAACTCATATACAACCGGAGCAAATATTCTTATTACCGGTGGGAAAGTCATGCATTAGGGATAATTTTTAAACATCAAGAGGTATCTATGAAGCATGAGTATTTTAATACAAAAGAGATCTATGAGAAGGCAGAAGCAGAAGGGAATTATGATCTGGGAGATGTATTAGTTTCCTATCCTGATAGTGGTTTTACACATCGTTGGATACAGCCTCCAGTAGCTTGCTATTTTGTTTCATCCCTTGATCCGGATGGGAATACCAATGTGGCTCCCATCTCAATGGGGACTGCCATGTGGGGAGAACCACCTGATTCCGGCTGGTATTATAGTTTTAATGTTCATAATAGAAGAAACACCCGTCACAATTTAATGAATAGTGATGAATGTGTTATCTGCTATTATGGATCTGAACTTATGAAAGAAAGCTGGATAACAGGATTGGCTCTTCCCCTTGGGATCAGCGAGCTGGATGTGGCAAAACTTACACCCTTGGCTTCTGTTCAGGTTGAACCTTTTGGTATAAAAGAGTGCCCTGTTAATCTGGAATGCAAAATTGTTAACAGAATTGCAATATCAAATAACACATTGTTTATTACAAAAGTTGTGGGTGCCCATGTTGATGAATCATATAAAAAAGCTGATATGGCCAATCCATTTGAACCGGGTGTCGCAGGTATCGATCTGTTATTTGAGACTTCCATAACTGGAACACCTCCCAGGCTGAATTATCTCAAAATGGACCTCAATAATTATTTGCGGACAGATGAAACCCTGGGTGATTCAAAACATTGGATAGGTACTTTTCAGACCTGGATGCTCTCTGAACTTGAACGAGGGCGGATTGACAGGAGTGAGTATAAGGAACTCATTGATCTGAATGATCAATGGATGAAGAATCGGAATCCAATTGATAATGGAGAGGTTAAAGAGAAATTAACCAGGAAATTGAAAGAGATCTGCTGGAGAGAAATATAGGCTGAAATATTCGAAAATATATATTACGGACCTTGTTTTTTATTCAATCATATCAGGTTAAGGTCCGTAATCTTTAAAATTTTCAGAGTAATCAATGGGGAATATTGCTGCCAGATCTCTGAAATTGGAACACCAAAGGGTATATAACTGATCTGTAGAGGAGATAAATAAGATGACGATTGATGTTCAGAAAACATTTGACCTGATTGGAGAGGAAGAGAGGGAATTAACATTTGATACTTTTTCCCGTGATACAGCACTGGAATTAGGGCTGACTATTATTGATAATGCAAAATCCTATGATGATCCGATTACTGTTGAGATAACAGTAAATGGATTGTCGATTTTCAGATTTTTTGCAGAAGGTTCAATTCCTGATAGTAATTTATGGCTGACCAGGAAAAGGAACAGTGTGGATTTAATGCATATGTCATCTCTGCGTTTTAAATATTGGCTGGAAATGAATGGGTGGGACCTGAATGATCGAAAAGTTAAAGTAGATGATTTTGCACCATACGGGGGAGGTTTTCCTGTTGCGATCAAAGGTTCAGGTGTTATTGGATCAATTTGTGTTTCAGGATTACCTAGCGATGAAGATGATCATAAGCTGATAACTGACTCAATAAAGATGGTTATGAATTAAGCTGCCTGACATTGTTACAGTAAGTTCTATTAATTATAGAAATGTCGGGGGCTATTTGAACTCCTTTAGAGCAAAACACTTGATGAAAAAAAGATCTGTGGTAGTATTATCATGTTAATTTTAAGGTAGTTTAATTTTATTGAACACAAGTTTTTGGAATCTTAGAGAGTGACTTAATAGCAAGTGGGTAACATAAGGTTATAATATGGGAACGAATAAAAGCAGAATTCTTGAACTGATACGAAATAATAGTCCTATCTTCAAAGCTGAGATATCCAGAATAACCCATTTAAGTATACCTACTGTTATGCGGATTACTGATGATTTACTGAATAAGAAGATCATTAAAGAGAGTGGGATGGGAGAATCCAGTGGTGGTAAGCCTCCCTTACTCCTGGAATTTAGCACAAAGGCCTTCTTCATTATTGGAATAGAAATAAAAGCAACTAAGATAGAAGCTAATATCCTGGATCTTGAAACTAATACCATTCAAAATGAAGTTCAAAGAGTAAAAATTGCAGATTCAGTAGAAAATATTCAAAATATATTAATTACTCTCATAAATAACCTGATTATTAATTCCGGTATAGATAAAGCAAAAATCCTTGGAATTGGGATAGGTATGCATGGTTTGGTTAATCATGAACAAGGAATGGTTATTTATTCTCCGGATTGGAATTGGAGTAATGTAGATTTGGTTTCACTTCTTCAAAAAACTTTTAAGATGCGGGTAATTATTGATAATGTGAACCGGGCATATGCAACCGGTGAGAAATGGTTTGGTATAGGACAGAATATTAAAAATTTCATTTGCTTATATCTTGGGTATGGTATCGGATCTGCCTATTATCTGGATGGAAAATTATATTATGGCAGTTCTGGTACAGCTGGAGAAATCGGGCATTTTGTTTTAAAAAAAGATGGTCCCAGATGTGACTGTGGAAATCATGGATGTCTGGAATCCCTGTCTTCTTCTTATGCGTTGGTTCGTGAAGCTGTAGCTCACATTGAATCCGGCTGTGAAACAAAAATACTTGATCTGGCTGAAGGCTCAGTTGAAAAAATTGAAGGGTGGCATGTATATAAAGCTGCAGAGGAGCAGGATCCCCTTGCTGTTGAAATTCTGGATGATGCATTAGAATATTTGGGAATCGCTTTGGCAGGTTTAATAACATTTCTTGATCCTGAAATTATTATACTTGAAGGAGAGTATGCTCAGGTTGGTGATATACTGGAGAAGAAACTCCTCACTATAGTTGATAAATACCGAATGAAACCAGCAGGTCAATCTGTGCGAATTGTATCCAGTGATTTAGGTAATAATGCCGGATGTATTGGAGCGGGTGCAATGATTCTGGAAGAATTTATCCGCAATGGTGGAGAAATGAAAAACAATAAATTTTAGTTGTCTGAATACTTTTTTGTTTTCTGTTAAACAGCAATTCAGGCTTTTCGAAATTTGGAATAATGCTTAGCTGATATCAAAATTAAATCAAATTTTCATTAAGATTTATTAAAAAAAATAAACAAACGATCATTATATAATAGGAGAATTTATCTATGGCAGAACAAAAGTCACTTAACATATTTATAATGACAAACCTACTATTCTGGTTTTCATTATTTACTTACATCCCTCAATTATCTACTTATGCAGAATCATTAGGTGCCAGTTATAAATTCATCGGTTTTATTACTGGTTCATATGGCATTACGCAAACGATCATAAGATTCCCTCTGGGAATCTGGTCGGATAAATTCAATAGAAGAAAAATTTTTGTAACACTGGGTTTATTTCTAAGTACCATCAGTACTCTCGTTACTTATTTTTATCCTCACCCTTATTCCCTGTTGGCTACAAGGTTACTTGCAGGTGTATCAGTAGCTACATTTGTAGTTATCAGTATCATGCTTGTGGATTATTTTGAGAAAGGTGAAGAAAAAAAAGCCATTGGTTTATCCAATAGTTTAAATGGAATGGGATTGGTTTTGGCAATGATAGCCGGCGGATTACTAATCAAATATACAGAATCGGACAGGGATCTTTATCTACTGGGTGCTATTGGTGGTGCAGCAGGGATAATATTAAGCTTTTTTATTAAGGAAAAAAAGCATGAGTTTCATGAAGTAAAACCAATAAAGGAATTATTAAGAAGAAGTATCGATCAAAATCTTTTAAAAGTCTCTTTTCTGGCAATTATTGTACAAGGTATTACTTTTGCAACTCTTTTTGGTTTTGTTCCTATTATAGGGAAATCTCTGAATGCGTCAGGTTTGTCATTAAGTCTTTTATCTATTGCCGGTTTAGTACCATTTATCATTATTCCTCCTATAGCTGGGTCCGCTTTCCTTAAATATTTGAAGCCTTACACAATTGTGTTAATAGGATTTATTATAAATACGATTATTTGCTTTGTTATGCCCTTTGCAAAAAGTCTTCTCTTTCTGTTTATTTTACAAATGTTCAGTGGTGCTGGTCGGGCACTTAGCTTTCCCTTACTTATGGGAATGGGAATCAGTGATATTGATAGCACTAATAGAGGATCTGCTATGGGTTTTTTTCAGGCTGCCTATGGAATAGGTATGGTGTTCGGACCTATTTTTCTTGGTTTTATAGCTGATACTTACGGACTTACTGCCGGATTTATTTTTACCAGTTTTACAGGTATCCTGGGAATCATTTTAATAATAAAATGGTATGTTATTGTTGAAGTCTCCCGGAAATCAATGTCGTATCATCATTAATGGAAAAGCAGGGGAGACAATTGTTTTCTCATCAATGATTCCAGCTCCCGTGACTTAAAACATCATAGTGAGTATATTTAATTATGATAATGGAACAGACCAATGATTTCCGTGAAACCTTATGGGGAGACTTTTTAATCAAACATAAGGTCTCTCAGATTATAAGACACAAATATCATATCCATGAACACTTTGAAATTATGCTGATCCTTTCAGACAATGCTGTCTGCAGAATCGGAGAAAAACAATATCCCCTTGCACCCCATACCATGCTTCTGTTTAATAATATGGACCTCCATTATATCACCCTGAATCAAGGCATCAGGTATAATCGTTATATTCTCCATTTCAAACCGGAATTTATTGAGTATCTCTCATCTCAGGATACGGATTTGCTGGGGTGCTTCTTTTTTCGCCCTTTTCAAAGTCCTCAAATACTTCCGCTTGAGGAGTCGGTTTCAACATATTTTCAGAATAAACTTGAAATGATTCTCCTGCTTCAGGAATCAGACCAGGAAAAAAAATACGGACATGATCTGGAAAAAAAATTCCGTCTGGGAAGTCTGCTTCTGGATATCAACAGGCTCTATAGGGAATATCATAATATTGAGTCTGAAAATTCCTATGATGTTTATAGTATGATCTACCCTATTATCAATCATATACATAAAAATCTCACCGATGAGCTGACTGTAGAGCAACTGGCCAAAGCCGCCGGGACAAATCAACACACTTTATGCAGTTCCTTTAAAAAGGTAACAGGAATTTCTCCCCATCAGTATGTGATCAAATGCCGCATGATTAAGGCAAAGGATTTACTGGAAAGAGGTGTTTCTGTCAAAACCGTATGCACTATGGTCGGGTATTCAACTCTCCCTCATTTCAGCAGGGCTTTTAAAAAAGATTCCGGATTAAGCCCTAAAGAATACAGTATGAAACACCGCCATTAAACGCCAGAGAATTATTTAAGAATAATCAAATTTTATTCAAGAATAGTCAAATTTCACTCCATTTGCTTCAACTTATCCCTGATATGATTTTTCCTATTGGAAAAGATCTGAAAAACCCTGTTCTAAGTTATCGTAAAGATTCGTCAGGAATGTTTTTCAAATAATCAAAGGAGATAAGTATATGAATAGTGATTTTATTCAAGGTGTTATCGTTCCTATATTAATGCCCATTGATAAATCTGAAAATATCAATGAAAAAAAACTGCGCCAGCATGTGGATTTTGTTATTGAGGGCGGAGTCAATGGTATTTTGCTATTTGGTAGCAATGGCGAATTTTATGCCATGGAAACAGAAGAAATCGCTGAAGCAACTGATATTGTCATTAACCAGGTAAAAAAACGGGTTCCTGTCTATATTGGTGTAGGAAACATTACCACCAGAAAGTGTGTGAAAATAGCTAGAATGGCAGCAGATAAAGGAGCTCAGGGGATTTCATTACTTCAGCCCATGTTCATCGCTCCAAAAGATGATGAGCTATACGATCACTTTATGACTGTTGCTGAAGCTGTGCCGGAAATGCCTGTTCTGATCTATAACAATCCACGAGCCGGATACGGGATGTCACCTGCTCTTGTTGCAAAACTTGCAGAGAATGTTGAAAACATAGTGGGTATAAAGGATTCCAGCGGGAATATGAGTACCCTGAGTGAATATATCCGGTTAACCCGTGATATGGATTTCAGAGTTCTTGCAGGCAAGGATACCATGATCATGACCAGCCTGGCTGCTGGAGCTGTGGGCTGTATTGCTACAACGGCAAATTTTCTACCCGGGTTTGTATGTGATATTTACAACCTCTACATGACTGGCGATCTGGATAAATCCCGGGATGCCCAGTACCGATTGACTCCTGTAAGGAATATTCTGGATATGGCCTGTTTTCCCGTGGGAACAAAAGATATTGCCAACCTCATGGGCATGGAAGTAGGGGATCCCTATCTTCCTAATAAGAGCACAACCGGTGTGAAAAGAGAGCAGATGAAACAGATTCTCAAGGATCTGGGCATTCTTGAATAGGCCTTGCATAAAAGCTCAAAAAAATAGAAATCGCAGAGAGTATTTCAATTTAAAAGTTAAATTTAAGGAGAAACAACATGTCAATTATAACCAGAGTGGAAGTTATTGATTTTACCTACAATGTCAAAGATCTGGGAGCGGCATCAGAAAATACCCATAACCATGTAGGTTATCTAAAGGGTGGCAGCCTTGCCCTGAAAAAATATGCCATCGTTATTGAAACTGAAGATGGTGGTCGCGGGGAGTATGTCACTCATTGGGGAGGGACAAGACCGGCTCTGGCTCAGACCCTGATGATTGTCAGTGATCTGCCGGGAAAAGATTCTGATATGCGGGAAGCCTTGTACAATGAGGCAAACCGCCGTCTCTGTCATCAGGATCATATGGGATACGGACCGGTTGATATCGCTTTATGGGACCTGGCGGGAAAACAGTCCGGAAAATCCATTGCGGCGATGATCGGTAAGTTCCGTAATAAAATCCCCGCTTATGCAAGCACCTATCACGGAGATCATACAGGTATGCTTGATTCCTATGAGGCATTTTGTGATTATGCGGTTTACTGCCGGGATATGGGGTATAAGGCATTCAAACATCATGGATGGTTTGACGGCGATGCAAAAGTCGAAGCCACCTTGATCAGAAAACTACGTGAAGCTGTCGGAGATGACATGAAACTCATGTATGACGGTGCATCGGACCTGAATAATTTTGCTGATGCCCTGTATGTAGGTCAGGCCTGCGATGATGCTGATTTCTTCTGGTATGAAGACCCCTACCGGGACAACTCCATGTCAGCATTTGCTCATAACAAACTCAGAGGTATGATCAAGACTCCACTATTGATTACAGAGCATGTCCGGGCACTGGAGGCCAAATGTGATTTTCTGATGGCAGGCGGAACGGATTTCTTAAGGGCTGATCCTGAATATGATATGGGAATCACCGGTGCTATAAAGACCGCACGTATGGCGGAAGCTTTTGGAATCGATGTGGAAGTCCATGCCTGCGGTCCGGCCCAGAGACAGGTGGTAGGTGCTATCAGAAATACCAATTTTTATGAATTGGCGGAAGTGGGACCGAAGCTGACCAATATTATCCCTCCCTGTTATGCAGACGGATACAAGGATGAAATTGACTCTATTGATGAGGACGGTATGATCGACATCCCAGACGGCCCCGGTCTGGGAGTTACATATGACTGGGACTGGCTTAACAGCCATACCACTGATCGGCATGTGTTTGAGTTAAAAAAATAAAAATACCATTTATCCGGGGAGTTTTTGATAAATATAACTCCCCGTTTTTTACATTCATTTTTTATAGTAAATCAGAAACAGAACAGGAGCTGGAATTGTATGAACCTGAAGAACTTTTTTTCCGGAGATGAAGCAACTCTGGAAGATCTCGGTGGTGGCAAGAAAAGAAAGATTACTGCTTTTCATGAAAATATGATGTGTGTGGAGGTCCATTTTGATACCGGAGCTGCCGGCACCATTCATAAACACCCTCATGAACAGATTACCTATATTCTTTCGGGTGAATTTGAGTTTACTGTCGGTGAAGAGAAAAAGATTCTGAAAGCAGGGGATTCCACCTATAACCAGTCTGATGTTGAGCATGGCGCGGTTTGTCTGCAGGAAGGCGTCCTTCTGGATATTTTCACTCCCTGCAGAAAAGATTTTTTGAACTAACCTGTCAACTATCCTGCCGGAAATTTACCGGCCAGGACGGTTTCCTGCCGCTCAGGACTTCATCAATTCCCATGGCGGCATGGAGACTCATACGCTCCCTGGATTCTTTTGTAAATCCCGCGCTATGAGGTCCTATAATAACATTCTCCAAATTAAGCAATGGATTTGTCAGCTCAACCGGTTCCGTCTCGAAACAATCCAGGCCGGCCCCGGCTATCTTTCCGTCTTTCAGAACATCATATAGATCTTCTTCCCTGATGATCCCTCCGCGGGCACAGTTGATTATGAATGCAGTGGTTTTCATCAGATTCAGCAGTTCCAAATCAACCAGATGATAGGTTTCCTCTGTGAGCGGCACATGAAGCGATACGATATCAGCCTGTGAAAAAACCTCTTGTAAGGTTTCTACATAGGAGATATAGGGACTTTCGTTATCTGATGCTGGCGGTGTCCTTTTGTAGGCTATGACTTTCATACCGAAGGCATGGGCCAGTTGGGCAACCTTCCGTCCAATATTCCCGCAGCCTACCAGTCCAAGAACCTTTCCATGAATTTCCACTGCTCTGGTAGCATCGCGGATTTTTGCCCAATTTCCCTTACGGGCTTCCCTGTCCATATGAAAAAGATCATTTGCCAGGGTGAGAATCAGCGCAATGGTCTGTTCGGCAACGGAAACCATATTGGCAACAGCGCTATTTGTAACCTGAATGCCTAATTCGGTGGCATGTTTTACATCCAGCTTATCCACTCCCACGCCATAATTGCCTATCACTTTGAGGTTTTCAGCTGCATCAAAGACAAATCCCGGGCATCCGATCGCACTCCTGGTCATCATGGCATCCATGTGGCTGATTTGTTCTATCCAGTCCAGAAAATCACCGGTGGGTCTGTAAATCACTTCGTATCCTTTTTCTCTAAGATAGGTGAGCCCTGATTCATCGACTTCCTGCCCCACAAATACTTTCTTTTTATTCATTATTCTATTTCCTTTCAAAATTTTTCACTGACCATTCCATTATTAATATGTAAAAAATGAAAAGGCCTTCCATGGGGAACCGGTAGGGAGATTAAACCAGTCCGGTAGTTAGATGGAAGACCTCTTCAAATATTCTGGTATCAGTTAAGAGACATTATGTTTCACTCTGCAATGTCCTTTTTTTTATCTGCTGCTCCCTATAATTGTTTCTTATCGCAATAATCAGAGATATAAGCGCTATAGACAGAAATACGATCGAAATGGGCTTCTGCAGAAATGGTGCATAGCTCCCGTCACTCAACTGCAGTCCCCGGCGGAGATTCAACTCCGCAATCGGACCAAGTATGAATCCCAGGACAACCGGAGGCAGGGGGAACCCCATTTTCATCATGCCATATCCAATCAAACCGAATGCAATAAGGCAGATCACATCGAACATCCGGTTATTTGCCGCATATGCTCCAACAACACATAAAACGATAATCACCGGAAATAATAGATGCTTGGGTATTGAAAGTAGTCTCACAAACCCGCGCATTGCCAGGAATTCAAGGGCAATCATGGCAAAGTTTGCCACAATAAGAGCTGCAAAAATACTGTAGACTATGGGGCCATTTGTGGTAAACAGAAGAGGACCCGGTCTGATCCCATGGATCATCAATCCGCCGAGCAGCATCGCTGTAACTGTGTCACCGGGGATCCCCAGGGTAAGAAGAGGTACCAGTGCCCCGCCGACAGAGGCGTTATTGGCCGATTCGGACGCTACTATACCATCCATAATTCCTGTCCCGAATTTTTCGGGATGTTTTGACTGATTCTTGGCAGTTATATAGGCAATAAGGTTTGATGTGGAACCGCCGATCCCCGGCAGAATACCGACCCCTGTTCCAATGGCACTGGAACGGAACAGGTTGAAAATCTGCTGTACAAATTCCCTGAGACTGAATCCAAAACCTTTAATCCGATAATCAGCGACCTCCCCTTTGGAAACCTGAGACTCTCTGGATTCAGAGGTTTTCAGGATTTCTCCAATGGCATAAAGGCCGATCAGTAGCGGAAGCAAACCGAAACCACCGTCAAGAACATGGATTCCAAAAGTGAAACGGGGATATCCATCCAGAGGGGCGACGCCTACAAAAGAAAATGCCACCCCGATACCTCCGGCAATCAATCCTTTTACAAGTGATCCCTGAGAAAGGCTGGCAATCATGGTTAGGGCAAAAATAGTAATGGAAAAATAGTCATAGGATGAAAATTTCAAGGCAATCCGTGCCAGGGGAGGAGAAACAAAAATAAGTATTAATATACTGAAAAGGCCTCCCAGGAAGGAGAATACGATTCCGATACCCAGGGCTTTACCGGCTTCACCTCGGGCTGCCATGGGGTGCCCGTCAAAAGTTGTTGCAATCGATGCGGGAGTTCCCGGTATTTTAAGTAAAATGGCAGTAATCAGGCCGCCGGAAATTCCTCCTATATAGAGTCCCAGCAGCAGGGAAATCCCATTTATCGGCTGGAGTCCGAAGGTTATCGGCAGACAAAGGGCAACTGCCATTGTCGCAGTCATTCCGGGAATCGCTCCGAAAATAATTCCCACAGAAACCCCAATGAAAATCAGTAACAATGTCTTTATATTCAAGACGGCTAATAGTCCGGTAATAAGCATAATTGGATCCTCCTTAACCCAGGATTCCCGAAGGAAGCAACAGGTCGAAGACATTGACAAACAGAAAATATACTCCCACAGGAACGACTGCGGACAGTATTCCGAATAAGGGTAGATTCTTTTTTTCGGCTGGTGCCAGAATATTCATCTGGGTGAATAGATAGAGTGCCGAGATCAGAATGAAACCTACAGATTTCAGGAGTAGCACATATAAAATCAGTAGTATTATAGTTAGAACTAATGACTTGATTTCGGAAGTTTTAGTTTCATCTGCTTTCCTGTTTTCAGATGAATTCCTGATCATAAGGTTAACCAGGATATGGATGACACTTAATCCTATAATGTAAATGGCAATTGCTTTAGGCAGGTATTCTGGCCCGACACCGGCAAGCCTGGTTTTACCTATGGTAAAGGACATCAGTAAAACGAATAATCCAAACAGTAAAGAAATAAAACCCGAAAAGAGTTCTTTTTTAATTTGCGTCATAATAATTCCTCTGGAAAACAAATGAGGGGCTGTTGCAAAAGTAAAAATGCGACAGCCTCTTTTTTTCATTAATCAAATTCTTTTTATTTTGATCACTATTTAGATCACAACTTCTGTTCTGGTAATAAAAATTCTGATAATTTCCTATTTTGTTTAGTAATTTACTGACACTTATCCTATGTGATGCACCTGAGACTATACATTATCTATTAAAAAATAGATTTAGAGCTATGCTGATTCATCCTTTATCTGATAATAGAAGGGATTACCAACTTCATCTCGGGATAATCTATTTCCCAAATGAACAGCATTCATAGCCAGACAAACTAATAGCCATTCTGTATAGATACCTGTTTTTCCTGCCCGTAAAAATCTCCTGAATGACCAGTTGGCTTTGATCTGAGCAAATACTCCTTCTGCCTGAATACTTCTATTAACACGGATTTCTTTACCTTCCGGACTGGATATCAAAGCAGTAGCTCTTCTTTGATAAGATGACAGCTTGTGGTTGATCTGTACCTGTTTATAGTCTGCCTTACTTCGTTTCATACAGGAAGAACGGAGAGAGCAGCTCTTACATCCTCTTTCACAACGATATGTATGTGTTGTCGTTTCATAACCGTATTGATTCTTCCTGGATCGAACATATTTCAGTTTTAGCTTCTTTCCCTTCGCACAAATGAAATGATCGGTTGAAGGATCATAAATCATGTTTTCTTTCTTTCCGATATCCTTTTTGAATTTTCGTTTCTTTGATTGCTCGTGTAACTGGGGCTTGATGAAAGCCTCTATATTCTGTTTTTCCAGAGCCTCATAGTTTTGTTGACAGTCGTATCCGCTGTCCGCACAGTATTTTGAATATGTCCAGGGCAGATGTTCATGCATATGATCCAGTGCAGGACACATGGTTACATAGTCAGTGCGATCGTCACTGGCGTGAGCTCCGACAACATATCCGCTATCAACTAGTACTTGAAGGTTGTAAGCTGGTTTCAGCTGCCCGTTCCTCATATAGTCCTCTTTCATTCGCATAAACGTGGCATCAGGATCAGTTTTACTCATGCTGTTCCTACCCTTCATGGCAGTCAGGTATTCATTGTACTTTTCCAGTTTCTCCAGGAAAACAAGAGCATCTCGATAGAATTTCTGAACTCTCGTGATTCGGTGGCCTCGACCTGTTGTCTTCGGGAAAAGAGGCTCTCCTGTTGCAACAAGCTTCTCTATGAGGATTTTCAATGAGGTGTGATAATCTCCTGGATCCAAGTGCCAGGAGAAAATATCATTAACTTCAGTAATCAAATTCCGGATATGGTTATGGAGTTTCTCCAGATTCTTTTTAGTCGCTTTCTTCCAGACAAAACTATATCGACCAGCTTTTGACTCTATTTTAGTGCCATCTTGATAGACAACATCTTTCTTAAGCTCTCCCAATGCATCCAGACGAACGACTATCTGAAAAAATAGTTCATCAATGGCTTTCTCATGGGTATGAACAAAACGGTCAAACGTCGTATGGTCTGGGGCTTTCTGATTACCTAAGATTTGCAAAAGGAAAAGGTCTCGTTTGCATAAACGTTCTATATCTCGCGAACTAAACCTGCCATGAATCCTGGCATACAGAAGAATCAGCATCATTGTGTATGAATTGACAGCTCGTGGACGTCCTGATTTCTGCTTTGGTTGTTCAAACTGGCTGTAATCCAGGTTTTGCAGCAGAATCATAAGTGCTGCTTCATGTTCTGTTACTTCAAAGGGGATTGAGATGTTTAAATCAAGAAATAATTGTCTATGTTGGGAAAATGCTGTAAGATTCACCACGTGCTCCTTTTTATTTGTTTGTGGTTAAACAAATTGTAGCACGCTGGGGTCGCTTTGCGGCCCCTTTTTGCAGTCTAAATGCTTTGTTCGATTCATTCAAAAAAGAAAAAGGCTGCTACTAAAGTCTTTTCAGACTTTTGCAACAGCCCCTTGTAGCTGTTAGTTCACCTTCAACAGGTCTGTGTACTTCATAATGGTATTACGCTGTGATTTCAGCACTTCAAGAGCTTCGGTGGTGTTCCGGTAAAAAGGTTGCTGGAAGTAGGCTTTGTAAATCTCGTCCTGGTAGCTTTTCATTTCTGAGATTTCACGAACGGCTTCGCTCCATTTTGTTACAATTTCTTCGGGAGTTCCTTCAGGGAAGGCAAAGTAATAGAATAGATCAAGTGTTGAGTCGGGAAATCCCAGTTCTGATACTGTTGGAACATTGGGAACTTCGTTTAACCTTTCGGAACCTGTGTTAACCAGAGCTTTTACTTCACCGCTGTCAATATAGTCTTTCATCATACCGTAGGCATTGGGAACTATATCAACATGACCACCCATCATGGCAGCCAGTCGGTCTGATCCACCGCCGAAGTCAGCCAGCTTGAAATTGGCTCCCTGAGAGTTCAAGGTCGCTCCTACAAAATAGGTAGTCGCACCAGTGTTTGCCGCATAAGTAATCGTATTGGGGTTCTTTTTGCTGGCTTCTACCGCATCCTGAAATGTGTTGAAAGGAGAATCCTTGCTGGCAAATAGCATGATGGAATAATTTCTTCCGCCAATACAGGAAAGTTCATAGTCCGAGGTAATGTCTTTTTCCCAGGTTCCTGCAGCTTCACCTACCAGCAGAGCTGAATGACACCAGAGCACTGTATACCCATCGGGATCCGCATCCAGTACATGGCGTGCTCCAACAGTTCCGCCAGAGCCGGTCATATTGGTAACAACCACAGGTATTCCCAGGCTTTCTGTAAGATATTTGGCATATGTCCGGGCATTAAAGTCTGTATCTCCGCCGGGACTGTAGGGGACAACAATCTGGATGGATTTTGCCGGCCATGGTTTATCATCTTTCTCATTCTGTCCTTCTGCAATCATGCTGAATGTCACCAGTAAAGTGATAATCAACATTGCAAAAATGTTTTTCAATTTCATAATTTTTCCTCTCTCTTTCTATGGTTATTTAACCGTGCGCACAGTCAATCCTTACCTAAGTAACCATATCAGTGAAATCGAAAGTCATAGCTGGGAAATTTGATTTTTCATGAATAAAATTTGATAATTTGTGAATTTCCTATTGTATTGAAAATTATATATAGAGAGTTCTTGATCCAATGTTGCAGGTCATGAGTACTTTCATTGACTTGAATAAACATATGGCATGAAATATGAATTTCTATTTACTCATCATGTGCTAGATGGTTTGTCTATTATTTAGATGGAATTCAAAATCCGCTAATAGAAACACTGATAGAAAGTATTATTGCTTACCCCCTACAACCCCAGCCCTTTCATCCGCCGCCAGAGAGTCGCTCTGCTGACTCCGAGAATCTCAGCCGCCTTGCCGCGGTTGAACCCGGCCAGCTTCAGAGCTTCCAGGATCTCCTGTCTCTCATATTCCTCTTTCTGTTTAAGGAGTTCTTCCTGCGGGTTTAGTGCAGGATGTTCCGGGGAAGGGTGTGTTTGCGGGGACACAGAAGCTTGCGGTGGGGGCGGGGTATGTTCAAAAGGCAGGACTTTCTGAACAGCCGCCAGGTCGATGGTTTTGTTTTTATTCAGTACGGACAAGCGCTCGCAGATATTCCTCAGTTGACGGATGTTTCCGGGCCAGTTTCGCCATTTCAGATATTCCAGAGCATCTTCTGTAATCATTTGATTCGGTATGTCGAAAGATTCAAATATCCCTCTGGTGAGAATGGGGATGTCCTCTCTTCTTTCGTTCAGATCGGGAAGAGTCAATTCCAGAATATTCAGACGGTAGTATAAGTCCTCCCGAAAAAGGCCTTTCTGAACCTGGTCCAGGAGGTTGATATTGGCAGCGGTGATCACTCTCACATTAAGAGGAATCACTTTGTCATGCCCCAGGCGTCGGACCTCTTTCTCCTGCAAAACCCGCAGTAGTTTAGCCTGAAGCTGAAGAGGAAGCTCGGAAATTTCATCCAGAAAAATCGTGCCCTGATGGGCCAGTTCAAAAAGCCCCGGTTTTCCGCCTTTCAGTCCTCCGGTGAATGTTCCCTCGGCATAACCGAACAGTTCGCTTTCCAGCAGATTTTCCGGCAATGCCGCACAGTTTAAAGCAATAAAAGGGCCATGCTGCCGCTGACTCTCATTGTGAATGCTCTGGGCAAAAAGCTCCTTTCCGGTACCGGTTTTTCCTATGATCATGATGGTAGAATCGGTCCGGCTGTACTCTATAGCTGTTTGGATTCTATCTCTGATAGAATTGCTTACACCCTTGATGTCATCAAAACAGTGCTTTGCCACATGCCCCCTCTGATGCAGTTTCTCACGGATCCTCTGTTCCAGGCTCTGGATTTTGGAAATATCCTGAACCGTTAACAATTTTCCAATAATTTCATTATGCACTTTCAGAGGAGACTCGGAAATGTTCAGGGTTAGTCCGTTATGCCGGGTAACTACGGCTTCCTGCTCTGAGTTTTCAGGAGACGTCTCCAGGTTCATATACTCAGGGAAGATGGACGAAATCGGCAGCCCATGCGTATTTTTGGCTGGAAGGTTGAAAATCCGCTCTGCTGACTTATTAAACAGGCTGAGCCTGTTTTTTTTATTCAGTACCAGGATTGCGTCATCCGAATGGTTCAGGATCGTATTCAAGCGGGCGGTTTTTTCCTCTTCCCGCCGCATCAGGTAGGCCAGACGCTTGGCTTCGGTAATGCTGTGCCACAGGGACTCTCTTCCGGATTCCAGAAAAATCTCTTTCATACCCAGGGCTTTAGCCAGAAGGGTAGTGCGGATCCCGCCAATAAGAGTTGTGGAACCGTCGGATCGAGCTTTTTCCACTACCTGGGGTATATCCTTATCGGAGGGAATAACATAGGTATTGATCCTGACTCCCAGGATGGAGGCTATTTCATCGGCCCCCATAATCATATTGGGAGAACCTGTTACGGCAATGGGGCCGTTTTCTGTATTGATTTCTCTGGCTTTATGCAGGGCCCTGAGGATATCATTGGCGGCTACAGGTATTTCAACCACGGGAATGTATACGTTCTGTTTCCGCAAACCCGAGGAAACCAGCCCTCTGGAAATAACCACTTCCACATTGAAATTGAAATCCGGGAGATCTTCAGGTATACGGGCTATCACCGTTTCCAGAGAGTATTGTTCCACTTCGTATTCAGCTTTTAAACTGATGCGGTTGTGCTGTTCAAAAACATGTATGAAATCATCAGCCATTTTTTGAAAGGGAGCAATGTAGAGCATTTTTATCATTCAGATATCATAGATCCATTGTTTCATCGGTGTCAATTATATGTTTCAAAACGTGAAACACAATTGTAATATATTATAAATTATATAATAAATTATCATGAGTTTTGATTCGAGAATTTCCTGGTGTAAGGGTGCTGATCCGGTGTTTTAGCCGGAAAATAATACAAAACACTGAAAATTACAAAAAAAATGATGACTTTGGCACTTACATTGCTTTATGGGGATGTATCAAACCATTTCATTAAAGGAGACTAAATAATGAAAAAAATCTTATTACTGGCCCTGCTGTCTGGTATTCTTGCTGTAACAGCCTTTGCAGAAGGAAGTCAGGAACAGGAAGCAAGCTCTGCCGGAGCAGCGTATCCTGAAAAGAATGTCCAGTTTATTGTACCCGCCAATGCAGGAGGCGGAACTGATGTCAGCTGCCGTCTGATTGCAAAATATCTGGAAGAGGACCTGGGACAGCCCATGGTTGTTGTAAATATGGCCGGTGCGGGCGGAAGTATCGCTACCAGAAAAGTTATCGCATCTCTTCCTGATGGATATACAGCTCTTTATTTTCATAACAGCATGCTGATCAGCCATCTTATGGGGCTGACTGATTTTACATTTGATGAATTCAAAGTTGCGGGTATCGTGGCTCATATGAACACTCCCAGTTTTTATGTGAATGCCGCATCTGATATCAAAGACCTTCCCGATCTGGTGGCCAAAGCCAAAGCCAACCCCGGTTCTATTACCTATGCGACAGAAACTGGAGCGTATACCCATCTTATGGCACTGGCCTTTCAGGAAGCTATGGGAATTGAGTTCAATATTGTAGATGTGGGAACTAACTCCCAGAAAATTGCGGCTCTCAAAGGAAACAAAATTGATGTTATGCCCGGACTCTGGGGCAGCGCGGAACAGTATGTGGAAAATGGTGACTTCCGCTGCCTGAGCATGTTTGGAGAGGAAAGGAATCCCCTGGCTCCCAATGTTCCTACAGCGAAAGAACAGGGCGTTGATTTTACCCATGACGGTTACTATTTCGCATTCTTCTTCCCCAAAGACACTCCCGATGAAGTAGTGGATACCATGAGCGCTGCTCTGGAAAGGGTCGCCAATAACCCTGAATTCCTGGAAGAAGCGGCCAAATCCAAGATGGAGATCGCTTTTATGAACAGGCAAGAGTCTCTGGATCACATTAAAAAAGTTGCTGCCATTTATGATGGTTTTAAAGATGTGGTAAGCCAGTAAAAGAAGGCATATTTTTAGGTTAATCAGAGGCTGTCCCGTAAGTTTTTCAATGTCTGCAGGTCTGTCTGGATCGATGATCAGTGCCCTCCCTAAGCCTGATGAGATAGACTCCCATTTCTGCAGGAAAATAGATACTTACATTGAGATACTTAAAAGGATAGCCTCTTTATTCTAACCGGACAATAAAGGTTTAAAAAATGAATATTTTTAATAAAACTTCAAAGTTGAAAATTCCTTCCATTTCCGAAGAAGTCCGCGATATTATTGCGGGGTCGGTGCTACTTGTTTTTTCAGCATTTACATTTTTTTCATCCCTTCCGATCAAAATAACTGCCGTTTCAAAAATCGGATCTGATTTCTTTCCAAAGTTGATCAGTATCCTTCTCTTTGCTATCGGGATGTTAATTCTCATTAATGCCATAATCCGTTACGGAAAATGCCATGATGATGAAGCGGAAGCATCCTGCAAAGAGATTGAATTTGACAGTTCTATCATTTTCACCCCACTGCTGATTCTTCTCTACTTTGTACTGACAGTTTATCTGGGATTTGTTCTTACAACCATTCTGTATCTGAATTTTCAAATCAGGGTTATGCATCATAATGGCAAGGTCAACAGGCTGCTGGTTCTTCTCCTTTCCATCGGATTTACCCTTTTAGTCTATTTTGGATTCATATATGGATTCAGGCTCTATCTACCCTTCGGCAAAATCCCCGAAATGATTTTTTAGGAGTTCATTATGATGGAATATTTTCTTTTCGGGTTTCAAACTCTTTTAACTTTGACAAATATCGGGGTTATCCTTTTTGGTGTTACCCTGGGAATTATATTCGGGTCTATTCCCGGATTGACTGCTTCTATGGCCGTGGCTTTGTGCCTTCCCATAAGTTTCGGAATGGAGCCCATGTCAGGATTCGCCCTGCTGGTCTCTCTTTACATCGGCGGCGTTTCCGGCGGCCTGATTGCGGCTGTTATGCTGAACATACCCGGTACGCCATCCTCAATTGCCACAACATTCGACGGGTATCCCCTGGCTATGAAGGGACAGGCGGGAAAAGCTCTTGGTACGGGCATCTTCTTTTCCTTTATAGGAACTCTCTTCGGTGTAGGGGTTCTGATCTTCATTGCACCCCCCCTGGCGGATGTGGCTGTTCAGTTCGGCTCCTATGAGTACTTTGCCCTTGCCATATTGACTCTGACTCTGATTTCTGGGCTTTCGGGTAAAAGTCTTGCCAAGGGAATTGCTGCGGGAGGATTTGGAATGCTCCTGGCTATGGTCGGACTGGCTCCCATCGATGGGGTTCCCCGTTTTACCTATGGCAACTACAATATGGATGCAGGGTTTGCCCTTCTTCCTGCACTTGTAGGGCTCTATGCCATTTCGGAAATCATGAAGTCTTCCGAAAGCCGCAGTTTGACCTCAAAAGCGAAACCTAAAAGTGCCGCTATCCGTGGTTTCGGTTTCTCTCTGAAAGAAGCCAAGAGTCAGATTTTTAATACACTCCGCTCCTGTGTCATTGGGACAGGTGTTGGAATCCTTCCCGGAATCGGCGGGGGAACAGCCAATATCATTGCCTATACGGCAGCCAAAAAAAGTTCCAAACATCCCGAGAAATTCGGCAAAGGGATTCTTGATGGTATTGTCGCCTCTGAAGCCAGTAACAATGCATCCATTGGAGGTGCAATGGTTATCCTTCTGACTCTGGGGATTCCCGGGGATGGAGTCACAGCAATGCTGTTGGGTGGTTTTACCATTCATGGAATGGCTCCCGGGCCTCTGCTATTTTCCAACAGCCCCGAGTTTGTCTATACCATTTTTTCAGCTTTGATCCTTGCCAGTATCGCCATGCTTATGCTGGAGTTTTTCGGTATCAGGATCTTTATCAGACTCCTGTCGATTCCCAAATATTACATCCTTCCCATGGTTCTGGTTCTTTGTCTTGTGGGTTCCTTTACCATTAACAGCAGGATGTTCGATGTCTGGACCCTCCTTCTGTTCGGTTTTTCCGGGTATTTTCTGGAAAAGCTGGGATTTCCCCTGCCTCCCATTATCCTGGGATTTATCCTCGGCCCCATGGCAGAGACAAACCTGAGAAGAGGACTCCAGATGAGTAAAGGTGACTACCTGCCTTTTATCACCAGCCCCATATCCGGTGTATTACTGGGTATTGCATTCCTGTTTGTCTGCTTTACCGCATACAAAGAAATCAAGAAAAAAAGGTTGAGTCAGAATGAACTATAAGGAACGGATCTTTGCAGGATTAACAGGAGGGGCGTCGGATGAACTTCCCATCTGCCCCCGCCTTGATCTCTGGTATAACGCCAATAAACGAAACGGGACCCTTCCCCGGGAGTACAAAGACGCCACTCTGTTTCAGATCATTGAAGATCTGGATATCGGTTACAACACAACCATTCCGAACTTCATGGATAAAGAAAATCCTTTAGATGAGGCTTACAGAGCCCTGGGGCTGTTTCAGTGCAATGATATTTTTTACTCTCTCACCTTTGATATGGATGTGAGGACACGCTCAGAAGGTGGAGAGTTCACCACTGAATATCATACTCCCCACGGGATAATCACGACCAGGAGTCTTTATAACGAAAAGATGGCTCAGGATGGTATTACGATCAGCCATGTTTCAGAGAAGGCTTTTAAATCCTCTTCAGATTATGATGCCCTGTGTTATATCTTTGATTCTGCTGTGGTCACTCCCCGGTATGAAAGAGTTGCCAGAATGGCGGAAGCCTCAGGCGAAAGGGGAGTTCCGATTGGATGGATCACATCCACCGCATCTCCCATGCACTATGTGCAGAAACAGCTGATGGGTTTTGAACAGTTCTTCTTTGAGATGTTTGATCATGAAGAGGAGCTGAACAAGCTTACTGCCGCTATAGGAGGTATGGAAGATAAAATCTTTGATGTTATGCTGAACGCCCCGCTTGATGTATACAGGATGGGAGGAAACTATGATTCAATGATGCAGAATCCTCCGTTCTTCAAAGACTATATCACTCCCAATTTCAAGGAAAGGGCCCGGAAACTGCATGAAAAGGGAAAAATCCTGACTTCCCATACGGACGGTGAAAATGAGGGTCTTCTGGGAGAATATATGGACTGTGAGATCGATATGGCCGAATCCTTGTGTCCCGCTCCTATGACAAATCTCAGTGTTCGTGAAGTGCGGGAATTCTTCGGTGATAAAATCGGTATCTGGGGAGGAATCCCTTCCCTGATGATGCTGCCCGGATCCTATTCTGAAAAAGAATATGATGCCTACCTGGGGGAATTCTTCGATTCTATCGGTGACGGCAGTCATTTTATTATATCCATTGCCGATACGGTACCGCCTGATGCGGATTTCGACAGGATAAAAAAACTGATCCGTCGGGCAAAGGATTTTGGTCCGGTTCCCGGCAAAAAATAAGCTAATCAATAAAATCTGTCCGGCAGTGTTCCGGGCAGGTTTGTACTTATAATCATAATATTAGGACAGATGATCATGGATGTGAAACTCGGCGGAAATGTCTCCAGGCTTTTGGACTCTATCTCTATACCCAGAATGTTCCGTGCGGAACAGACCTTTGAAAGCTCACATATTGTAGCGGAAGATATAAAAAAAGCCGTCTATGCGGAAATTTCCAAACCTGAATTTGATTCCCAAATTAAAAAAGGAATGGAGATTGCCATAACAGCGGGAAGCCGGGGTATTAAAAATGTGGATCTCATTACCAGGGCCATTGTTGACTATGTTAAGGATAAAGGCGCTAATCCCTTTATTGTGCCTGCCATGGGCAGCCATGGCGGCGCCACCGCCCGAGGGCAGGTAGAAATTCTTGAGAGTTTTCATATTACCGAAGCAAGTATGGGCTGTGAAATCCGGTCATCCATGGAAGTGGTCGAACTGGGAGTTTCCAGTACGGGCCGAAATGTGTTTCTGGATAAAACGGCTTTTAAGGCCGACGGAATCATTGTTTCCTGCCGTTTGAAACCTCACAATGCTTTTCGGGGAGACTATGAGAGCGGCCCCTGCAAGATGATGACAGTGGGGCTGGGAAAACAGAAGGGTGCAGAAGCTGTTCATGGCGACGGCGTAGGGTCCATGTCGCGCAACATCGCCTCAATGGCTGAAGTTGTGATAGAGAAAGCTCCCATACTTTTTGCCATTCCCTGCCTGGAAAACGCTTATGATGAGACCAGTCTTGTTGAAGCCATTCTGCCGGAACATATTATGGAACGTGAACCGGATCTTCTGAAAACAGCCAAATCCCTGATGCCGGAAATTCTGGTAGGTCAGGGGGATGTCCTTGTTGTGGATGAAATAGGAAAAAATTACAGCGGAACAGGAGTGGATCCCAATATTACCGGTACCTTTTCCACCTCCTATGCTTCGGGAGGCGTGGATGTCCAGCGAACCTGTATGCTCCGGCTCAGTGAAATATCCCATGGCAACGGTCTGGGTGTGGGGCTTGCTGATGCGATTACCAAACGGATTTTTGATGATCTGGATGTAGAGAAAATGTATCCCAACTGCATTACCAGTACTGTGCTGGCTTCGGCTCGAATCCCCTGTGTCTTGGCCACGGAAAAAGAGGCTATCCAGATCTGTATCCGTACCTGTACGGGCATAGACCCGGAGAATGTCCGTATGATCAGGATTCCCAACAGCCTGCATATCGGACGGATTATGCTTTCTGAGGCGTATTATATGGATGTTTCTAGCGGAAAATATCCTGGGCTGAAGGCTCTTGATGAGCCGAGGGAGCTGGTTTTCAATAAAAACGGAGAAATAGAAACAAAGATATGATTCAGTCAATAAAGGTTTATACATCGATAAAATGCAAAATAAAGCAATAGGATAAACAATAATGAAGTTAAGTATTTGAGAACTCAAAAAATTATCATTTTCAATTTTGTATTTCCCCAAAAAAACCATTGTTTTTTTCACCTGTTTTCCCGATCCTTAATCTATGTTTCTTTCACGTTCGGACAAACAGAAAGGGCAGAAGAACTATCTGTCCTATACTTTTATCAACGGACTTGGCTACAGTTTTATGGCCGAGACCATTATCTATCTTCTGGCCATGAACTATGGCGCGGGGAATGTGGCGCTGGGATATATCTCATCGGCTGTCTATCTGACAGGTATAGTTGTCTTTTTTGTTCCCCTGCTTTTCCCGGGGGTTAAGATCGTTAACCTTTTTTTTGCAGCCTGGCTGATCCGGGGCCTTATCGGGATGTTGTACGGACTGACTCCCTCCCTGTCAGGTGAGGGAGCGGTTGTTCTTACCATAATAATTTATTCCCTCTACTGCCTGTTAAGAAATATTGCCTATCCTCTCAACCCGATTATTCAGGGCATGATAACCAAGCCCTCCGAAAGAGGGCACTACTCTTCCAGGGTTCTTATGGTTCTTTATGCTTCCATGATGCTTTCCCGGTTTATCAGTTTCGGAACTCTGAGTTTCTTTGGGTCCAGGGAAATGGAGGGAATCCTTCTGCTGCTGGGAATAGGAATCCTTCTGAATACAGCTGCCTCTTTTGCTGTAAAAAGGGTTCCCGTGGGAGAACGGGTGCAGAAGAGAAATCTCCATCAGGCAGTCCGGCTGTTTTTTCATTATATGCAAACACCCCGGCATCTCATTTTTATTCTTCTTTACTGCGGCGGGATGTCTCTGATTGTACTTTTCAATTTTTCCATTCCTTTTCTCAGACGGGTGAGCGGGGTCGCATCTAATCTGATATTTATTTTTACCACAACCAATTTTCTGGGAGTCATTATCTCCTCCCGGTTGGCCAGACCATTCCTGGACCGGTTCGGGAGCAAACCATTGCTGACTCTGGTCAATCTGGTTATAGCCCTGCTCTCTCTGGTCTGGATTTTCTGGGGTCAGGGACCGGTATGGGGATATTTTCTCCTGGGTTTTATTTCCATGTTTTTTATAGGAATGATCCGGCTGCTGCTGGAGAGGCTGGTGATTAATACGATTCCCGAAGATGACCGGATCGGTTTTTCTTCCACCATAGCCGTGGTCTTTTCCCTATTCTCTCTTCTGGTGGGGCTCTCCGGTGGCGCTCTGGCAGACTTTTCTCTGACATTATCTTTTCCTGTTCCCCATGAGTATGCTCTGACATTCGGTTTGATGGGGGTAATGGCTTTTGTAAACTTTCTGCTCTCTCTTTTTCTCAAAGAGACCGGGAGTCTTACGGCCAATCAGTTCCTGACCATTCTGGCCGATCCCAGAAACCTGAAAACCATCCATAATATCGATCTGCTGAAAAGGGTGAATAATAATGTCCGGAAACAGAGTATTTTGATCGAACTGGAATCCGACCAGAGCCATCTGGCCACGCAGGAGATTAAAAATCGGCTGCATCTTTCCACTCTGCGGGACAAAGAGATGGTCATCCGCTCTCTCTTTTCCCATCCCCGTCCGGAGCTGGAAGAGGAGCTGATAGAGGAAGCACTGGATCCCTATTCCTGGTGGCGCCAGTCGGCAATCTTTGCCCTGGGAGCCTATCCTACCTTAAAAACCAGAAGTGCCTTAAGGAAAATTTTTAAAGAAACGTACCCCTACCTTCGCTCTGTGGCATCCAAGTCCATGGCCAGGATCGGGGATTTTTCCGGGCATGAGGATATTCTCAAACTTTTGAGTACAAAAGGGCTTGATGCCAGAACCTATCTCAACCTGGTGATTGCCCTCTCTCTGATTGAACGTGACGGGGCATACTGGACAACCATATTCCGTATCATTGCCGATAAAACCAGTCATCGTTTTATCCAGAGTATGATGATCATTGGTTCTACCAGACAGAATTTTCAACCTCCTGTTGAGGACCTTTTTTATGAGCTGAACCTTTCGGAGGAGGGGGGATTCGATGCCATTCTGGAAGAACTGGCAGATCTGGAAATACCGGAAGAGGAGTTCTATCGTCTGATGGCGCTTATGAAGGAAAAGAACTATCTGAGTCTATGGAGCTGGTGCCGGAACAGGTGTAAAGAATTGAAACTTCTCGAACCCTATGAACAGCTCCGTCAGAGTATCATTTCCTACAAAAAACGGTCTATAAGCCCCTCTCTGGCTCTGGCAGGGCTCTATTTTACCATGCAGCTGGAAATTCTTTATACAAAACAGAAAGCCTCACTCAAACTGATGCCCGAGTAGTATTGTATGAACACAGTAGCCAGGAGACATAAAAACTCCATTTGATTTTTAACTTGTCTGACCATTATAATTACCTGCAAATGGAGGTAAAAACAGATGCAGAAATCAAAATGGGACTTTCCGGTCTTTTTTATTATTCTCACAGTCATATTTCTTGTTTCCGCCTGCGATCTTTTCAATGAAGACAATGGGAGTTCCGAAACCCCTACCAACTGGGATGAAACCTTCGGGACCGACGGCCTGACCACAACGGAATTCCCGGACGGACAGAGTCAGATTCAGATAATACTGATCGATTCGCAGGACAGAATCTATGCAATCGGATGGAATTATGCCAGTACAACGCAGCTGGCCATGGCCCGGTATTCTGCTGAGGGGATACTGGATACGGCATTCGGTACCGGCGGTCTGGTTACGGATGATTTCGGGGGAGAAGGATTCGAACCTGCCGATGCGGTTTTTGATCAGAACGGAAAGATTGTTGTCTCAGGTTTTACAGGGCAGGATGGGACAAATCCGATTGTTGCCCGGTATGATTCGGATGGATCTCTCGACACAGCTTTTGGCACCAGCGGATATTATACCCTTGAGTTTTCCGGGGTCCTGGGGACAGGCGGGTATACCACCGAAAGGGCCTTCGGTCTGGCGGTCAGAGCATCGGATAATGCGCTTTATGTGAACGGGACCACAAATGGAGACAATAGTTCTTCCGAATATCAGTCCTTTGTTCTGGCACTGGATACAGATGGTGCTTTACTTTCTCCCGGATGGGACAGCGATGGACTGGCCGTAAACCTTCTCGGTTCCGCCGGAAGTGAAGATTTGAGTTTTGATCTGGCTCTGGATGATGCGGGTCAGGGGACAGGCAATCAGCCCGTCCTGGGAGGATCGGCCTATAACGGGTCGGATTACGATTTCAGCCTTTCCAATTATACAACCACCGGTTCTCTGGACAGCAGCTTCGGGACAAATGGAAAAGTTACCACGGATTTTGGCGCTGATGATTTTTTAATAAAGGTTCATACCTATGATAACGGCAGGATTCTGGCTGCGGGCTATACGGGCAGCGACGGGGGATATGATATAGCCCTGGCCCGGTACAGTGCTGACGGGAGCCTGGACAGTACCTTCGGCAGTGCCGGAATGGCTACCTATTCCTACAGCTGCGAAGAGAATTTCTATAATTACAGAAAAAGCGCTGATGCTGCTGTGGGTGACGACGGCAAAATCTATTTTGCCGGAGCAGGCGGGTCGGAACATCTGACTCTGGTACGTTTCAATGCTGACGGGTCAATAGATACTTCCTTCGGAGACCAGGGGGAATCCTATGTTGAATCCTCGGGCGGTACAATCAAAGCTCTGGCCTTCCAGTCGGACGGCAGGATTGTGGCGGGAGGGCAGGTCGGATACGACAACGAAAGGGACTTCCATCTGGTCAGGTTTGATCCCTAGTTTAGGGAAGGAATTCATTCGGTCACTATTTGTTCAGTGGCATAATATCTAACATTCCTCCTTTCGTCCTCTGGACGAAGGGGGGGGCTTCGTTCTCATGTGAAATTTGTCGAATGACCCGATTAGGGCGTATAATCGGGTCATATTTGACCCAATTAGCTATGTTTTTCGGGTCAGGGAGCGATTTTGCCTTATATATGGGAGCTTGAATGCTGGCCTCATCTAACATATAACCTTGCATCACTGCAGGAGTCTCTCTCTGAGTCCAGAAAAGAGCAGAGAGCTGTTCTGTTTCCTATCAGTTAAGTAAGCAGCTGATAGATTCCCGGTAATTCCTGAAGCCAATACATAAAAAAAGCCCTCCCGTCAGCGGGAAGGCTTCTAATAATTCTTATATTCCCAATCAGCCGAAGAGGTATTTTTTACTTTCCACTATGCCTTTTTTCAGTTCCTCCAGAGGGGTTTTCTGAATAACAGAAGAGAAAGGTTCATAGGAGAATACCGCTTCGCAGCCTTTGGCCAGGAGTTCCTTCACCTGTCCTGCATTGTCCATAATGTCTTTGTCATCCACCAGGATCCTGTCTTCGTCGGTAATGTCTTTTTTGGCTTTTCCTGCGTAGACACCGGAAACATGAACCAGGCCGGTGTATTCGGGGTATACTTCTTTTTCATCTGCCAGGTAGTGGTGAAAAGTGTCATGGGTAATCTTGTAGAGTTTTTCCAGACCGGTGGCTTTTATGGCATCCACAGCCTGGGCTTTGTATCTGACGCTGCAGATTTCAAAACCCAAAGGTTCGATCAGACCGGTGGTTCCGGATTTTTCAAACAGGGGAGCATAGTTTTTCAGAGCGTTCTGAAGATCCTTTTTCTGTTCTTCAGCACTTCTGTTGTCATCGGGATCATTCACGGGGCAGAGGATGATCACTTTACAATCTACGCTGAGGGCCTCATCGATCAGCTCCTGCAGTTCTGTCTTTTTCTCTTCAAAGAGGGCAGGGTCATTAAATCTCTGAAGAGCGTTGATTGTCAGAATCTTCACTCCCAGTTTTTTGGCTTTGGCTTTGATCTCTTCGGCAGACTGTCCACCCTTGATGGTAGGATCAGACAGATCGTTCCGCAGTTCTATTCCTCCAAAACCTGTGTCATGGGCAAACTGTATAAACTCTGTTACAGAGATGTCCGGTTTTGCAATTCTGTTTACTGATAATTTCTCTACGGGTAACATTTCATGTCCTCCTGAATAAGTAGCTGTTCTGTCCCGGTTCCGGGTACGGATTTATTGGTTTATGTTTCAGGTGCACTGCCTCTGGTGACAGTTCTCCCTATAATTATCCCCTTTGAGGATGAATCTCATATTACCATAAAAATTCAGTTTGTCAACAATATTATGATACTAAAGTGTCAAATAGGGTCGGCGGAAAAATCAGCCAGTGTTATCAGGCGAGAGACAGGTATTTTTCCACCCCGTAAGCGGCTGCTCCGGTCAGGGTGGGAATGGACTTTCCGCTGTTGAAACAGATCTCGGTTTCCCGTTCGGTCAGGCGCGGCAGGGCAATCTCCCGTATACCGGTCAGCAGGTTCTGTTCAAAATAGCTGCTGCCGCAGGCATAATCCCCCTCAATCAGGATCATATGGGGATCAAAAAACATAATGATGTGGGATATGGATAGAGCCAGCCAGGAAACCGCTTCATCTGTGAGCGCCTTACCCAGGGCATCTCCTTTGTCAGCGGCTTTCAGAATGGTGCTGATCCCAATGCTCTCGTCGGGCAGATCTTTCAGGAAAGAACCGGGATATCTGTTTTTCCATTCCTGCAGATTTCCCTTCAGCCGTTCCAGACTTATCTGCCTTTCCAGACAGCCGGAGCTGCCGCAGGCACAAATCTCCCTGTCTTCCCGGTTAACCTTTATATGCCCAATTTCGCCTGAGAGGTAGTGCTTTCCCAGATAGATTACGCCATTCAGCAGTATGCCCGAATTGATCCCGTGCCAACCGGCATCAATCAGAACCACAGTATCATACCCTTTGGCCGGGCCTAATTTGCTTTCACCAAAAACTTTATATCTTGTCCATGTATCAATGTGAATTGGACATGCCAGGTCCAGTTCCTGTTCCAGTATCTCCTTCAGATTTGAGTAGGTTCCCCATGAGGGAAAATGAGTGGAGTGGATACAGATCCCTGTTTCCGGGTTGATATTCCCGTGAATCGCCACCAGACAGGCCAGGATGTTTTTCCCTTCAAGGAGAGGGGTCTGACGGCTCAGAATGGTTTTCATCTTCCGGGCTATTAATAAAAAAGGGTCGTTGAGATTCATAGGTTCGGAATCCCCGGCCAGTGTTTGATATTTCAAGTCTGCCAGAGAAAAATCCACAGCGTTGTATTTGATATGAAATGTGAGTATCAGGCTCTTTTCCGAAGCAAACCGGAAAATACTGGGACGCTTTCCGCCTTCTTCTGTGGAATCTCCTTTGCCGGCATCCAGAATGATTCCCTTTTCCAGGAGTTCCTCATTGATTTTCATGACTGTTGTCCGGCTGAGTTTTACCTTGCCCGCAATCTCCGATACAGAGAGAGTTTCATGGCTCCTGTAGAGATCAGTTATCAGTTTTATATTGCGGGTCCGGATGTTTTTCGGTTTTCTGCCCAGTTTCTGGCTGTTCATGTTCCCATGATAAAGCCAATGTTTTTCAACCGTCAAGTCTCTTTGTTCATAATGTAATGATACCTAGTTAAGAAATAAAGTTAAAAAACCGGGTCTGTGTAAAAAATCCATAAAGGAACCACGGGAATGACACTTTACCATGTTAGCTTTTTCATCAGATTCCCGTTTTTCCGTTGCGTTTAAAGGCTCTGTGGAATTATCTTTTGGATTAAGGTGAGAAGGAAATGATGTCTCTGAAAACCTTTCGTTCAAAAATTCTCATTGCAGTTCTGGGCAGCTTTCTCTTCTTTTCTCTGATTTTGTCCATAACCAGTGCCTATTTTAACTACACCCAGATAAAAGCCGAATCGGAAGAGAAGCTGATGAATATGGTCCGTCATCAGACCGCGTTGATAGATGCGGCCTTTATCCAGAAAAAAACATCAGGGAATTTCATTCAGAACTACATTGGAAACACGGTGGATCCGGTAAGAATCCGTACTGACCGTGAGTATTTCTACCGGTACAAAGCCGAGCTGGAACCGGTTATCTATGCCCTGGCGGAAGAGAACAAGGATGCCTGGTTTTTTTCAATCCGGAACTTCTGAATGAAGCCCACGACATATGGTTTGCCACCGATGAGTCGGGGCAGCTGTTCCGGGTGCCTGAGTAAGATCTGGATTACTACTCAGTCAAAGAGAACAGGGAATGGTTCTTTGATGCCAGGGATTCAGGAAAAAACCTCTGGTTCGATCCCTACCTTTCCCAGACGGAGGAGTTTGAGGGGGAGTACTGGATTACCTATTCCTGTCCTGTTTTGCGGAGAGCCTGTTTATCGGCGTAGGAGGGCATGATATCTATTTCAGTGATCTGGTAAAGTCTCTGGGGAGCATAAGTATTTATGGAACCGGCTATGCGGCATTACTGAATGACAGACATGAGTTTCTTATCCATCCCGATCTTGGTCAGGGTAACTCCATTTATGATATCTATGATGGCCAATATAAGTGGATGGCCGCTTATATGAATGAGAACAGAACAGAACAGGAATCCTCCCTGGAGCAGCTGAAGATCGCCCAGCAGAAACTGGTGGAAACCGAAAGGTTTGAAGCCACCAACAGATTCCTCATGGAGCTGGCTCACCGTTTGGACAACCCCCTTGGGGAATGCCAGGATGACCGTCTCCTTTCTTAACGAAAAGTTTGAGGAACTCCTGGCTCTGAAAGAGAATGAAAACTGCATCTGGATCACGGCAAACGGGGATCTTCTGAGGGAAACCATGGGGATTTTACAGAAATCGGTGAACAGCTCCATTGATATCATTCACGGGCTTCAGAAGATTACAAGGAATTTCGAAAATCATCCTAAAGACCAGGTCCAGCTTAAAAAGTTTCTGGAATTCAGTATCTCCAGTTACCGGGCGCTTCATGAAGAGACGGAATTTCCGGAATATCAGCTGGAATGCCCCGAAAACCTGGAAATTACAACATCTCCAGAGATCTTTTTGAAAGTTCTTATCAATTTATACAGCTATTCGATCAACCAGAGTCTGAAAGGCCGGGATCATAAATGGATCAGGATGAGTGTAAAAGAGGAGGGTGCCTCAGCTTTTCTGGAATATCATGATTCCTCAGAGATGGATTTTTCCCAGATTTATAAAAGGATTTTTGAACCCTATTCGTAAACCTCCTTCAAAGCAGATGAAAAAGGTATGGAGATGCACCTTGTCTACAGCCTCGTCAAAGTCGGCCTGGCCGGTGATATACAGTGTCTGGAGGATGAAAAAGGGAAGCCTTACTTCCTCCTGCAGCTGCCGGCATCCTGTGATTAGGAAATCCTCTGGTAATTCAGATTTGCATTACAGGAACAATGGAGATACTATTATGGGGAAATGAAAAAAAAGACACCCCGGTTTTTATCTATTTTCCTCCTCTTCCTCCTGCTTTATGCCTGTGACATTGACGATTACTATGGAGAGCTGATACCCGCTTACACAGAGTATGAAAAGACAGCCGGAAAGGACTATCTGGAAGTCATGGTTTACGGAGATGCCGGATACGGAACAGATGGACAGCAACTGACTGCAGATGAAATGGCTTCCTATGCTGCCGACCCTGACAATTCCATCAGTTTTGTTATAAATCTGGGGGATTCTTTTTACATGGATGGTGTGGATTCGGTTACGGACCCTCTCTGGGAGAGTGATTTTGAATCCGTTTATGATCCGGCCGTCTTATCCATGCCCTTTTATTCAATCCTGGGAAATCACGATTACAAGGGGAATATACAGGCCCAGCTGGATTACGTTTCTGCTAACAGCGACCGATGGCAGATGCCCGGAAGATACTATGGTTTTTCCAGAACACTGCCCGATGGAACGGCAATAGATTTCTTTTTTCTGGACACAGAAAGCCTCTATTACGGCGATGCGGAGCAGCTGGTGTGGCTGGAGCAGGAACTGGGTGAATCTGATGCCGACTGGGTGATTGTTTCGGGTCATAAACCCCTTTTCAGTTATGGTCTTCACGGCTTTTACAGCCCCCTGATTCTGAGACTCCAGCCGCTTTTCAATCATAAGGTCGATCTGTATCTAGCCGGGCATGAGCATGATCTTCAGATTCTGGGGCCTGTGGAGGATGTCTATTATATTGTGAATGGTTCTGCAGCGGATGTCAGGAATACCAGTGTGGGGAATCTGACTCAGTTTGCCGCCAGCAAGAGAGGTTTTATGTCTCTCCTGATTTCATCAGAAGATCTGGTATGCCGGGTAATTGAGTCCGGATCCGGAGTTCTTTATACAAAAATCCTCAAGAACCAATAGACTCTCTAGAAGGAGAAACCGCATCCCAGGGACGGAACATACTGAAACTGGATAAAATTCTGCAGCAATTCGGTGTTCCATCCTCCGTAGTAAAAGAAGTCTGTTGTAAATCTGAATGCCGACTGAATAAAGAAACTTTCACAGAAAATATAATAGTACTTCCCAAAGAGGCTGATACCCAGAAATATATCGCTGAAGGAACTTCCGTAGGGAGAGGAGTAGACGTCCGTAGTCACTGATGGTCCGGCGCCTATCATCAGGATCTGCCTGCGGGGAAGAGAAAACACAAATCCCAGCTGGGGGGAAAAGTAGTACTGGGAGTACAGGCCGTTCCAGCCGGCCGATTCATACTCATAGGTTCCGTCGGTGATTTTCAGTGTGTTGACCCGGTTCCATTGGGCTTCCAGCCTCAGTCCCAAAGATTTGTGAACCAGAAAAAGGCTGTCTATTTCAACTCCCCCCGGAGATCCTTTGCATGTATGGACCACCGGATCTGTATCCAGTCTCCTGTAGTCGGATACTGCGGGAGAATAGCTTAGACTTAAAAAAACGGTATCCTTTCCGAAAAGCCCGGGTGCAGAGAGGATACATAAAAAAATGACAGGGATAATACCCCCTGTCGAGAGTTTTCTGATAGTCAAATTCAGTGGAATCCTCCAGGAAGGGAAAGCCCTTCCCGGTCAGAATATCATGAAAAAACCAGATCCACCACCTGTTTGAAGTTTTCCACAGGATGAAAGGTAATGCCTTCCCTTACGTTTTCGGGAATCTCATCAAGATCCCTGGCGTTCTGTTTGGGAATGATAATATCCTTGATTTTGTTTCTTCTGGCAGCGATAGTTTTCTCTTTAAGACCACCTATGGGAAGCACTTTTCCGGTTAGGGATAACTCTCCCGTCATGGCCAGATTTTTCTTAATGGTTTTTCCCTGTATAAGAGACAGCATGGCGGTAGCCATGGTAATTCCGGCTGAAGGACCGTCCTTGGGAGTGGCTCCTTCGGGAATATGCAGGTGAATCGTATGCTTATCAAAAAACTCCTGCTTGATTCCGTGTTTCCCGGCAATCTGTTTGACATGGGAAAAGGCGATGCTGGCGGATTCCTTCATGACGTCACCCATCTGCCCTGTCAGCTGGAGGCCTCCTTTTCCCGGCATCTTGATGGCTTCGATAATCAGAGTGTCTCCTCCCATGCTGGTCCAGGCCAAACCGATACTGGTTCCGGGAACCAGAGCGCGCTTGATCTCATCTTCCGGGAAAAAGGGCTTTTTCAGAAACTCTTCCAGATTGTCCTTGGTAATCCGGATGGGAAAGTCTGTCTCCCCGTTGACAATCCTCCGGGCTACTTTCCTGTTGATCTTGTCAATGGCCTTTTCAAAGGTTCTGACTCCCGCCTCTCTGGCATAACCGTCCACTATGCTGCGGAGAGCTGTTTTGTTGAACATGAGCTGTCCCTTTTCAATGCCGTGTTTCTTCATGGATTTGGGTATCAGGTACTTCCTGGCTATTTCTATTTTTTCATCGGTGATATAACCGGAAAGCCTGATAATCTCCATCCTGTCCAGAAGAGGGCGGGGGATTGTATCCAGGGTGTTGGCCGTGGCAATAAAGAGAATATGGGACAGATCGTAGGGAAGGTCCAGATAGTGGTCCCGGAAGGAAACATTCTGTTCCGGATCCAGCACCTCCAGAAGAGCCGAAGAGGGATCGCCCTGATAGGACTGACCCAGCTTGTCGATCTCGTCAATCATAAATACGGGACCTTTGGTCTTGACAATTTTCAGACCCTGAATGATTTTTCCGGGCATGGCCCCCACATAGGTCCTTCTATGTCCCTTTATCTCCGCTTCATCCCGCATTCCTCCTACGGAGAACCGGAAAAATTCCCTGTTCAGAGCTCTGGCAATGGATTTTCCTATGGAGGTTTTTCCTACTCCCGGAGGGCCTACCAGACATACGATCGACCCTTTATTGTCCTCTTTCAGTTTCCGTACCGCCAGGTATTCCAGAATCCGCTCTTTCACATCTTCCAGGCCGTAATGGTCCTGGTTGAGGATCTTCTCTCCCTTGGCAATGTCAATTTTTTCCGGAGCCGGATCTTCCCAGGGGAGGTTCACGATGGTATCCAGATAGTTTCTGGTCACAATATACTCGGAGGAGGAAGGATCCATAAGGGCAAACTTTTCCAGCTCTCTGTCCACCTGCTCCTTTGCCTCTCCCTGAAAGTTCAGTTTTTCCACCTGCTCCTTGAACTTCAGGTATTCACTGGACTTGGAGTCCAGAGGTTCTCCCAGCTCTTTTTTAATTGCCTTGATCTCTTCCCTCAGGAAGTATTCCCTCTGGCTTTTCTCAATTTTCTCATTGATCTGACTGGCTATCTTTTTCTGGATTCTCAGAAGGTCCTGCTCTTTCTTGATATAGACCAGAACCTGCTCCATTCTGACTCTGACATCCAGCTGTTCCAGTACTTTCTGCTGCTGTTCCCTGTCTATATTCAGAATAGAGGTTATAAAATCCGCAATCTTTCCGGGATTATCAATATTCACCATATTCAGGCGCATCTCTTCTGAAAACAGAGGGTTGTCCTCGGAAATCTGCTTCATCTCGGAAATGAGGGAACGGGTCATGGCCTTCAGTTCGTCCTTCTGTTCCTCAAGGACGATATCGTCCAGATATTCCACTGCAGCGATGATCGGTGCTTCGCTGGTAAAGAATTTCCGTATTTTGAAACGTTTGACCGTGGAGATAAAGATATTGACTCCCCCGTCAGGAAGATTGATCTTTTTCACGATCTTGGCGGCGGTCCCTATTTTGTAGATATCATCGGGGCCTGTGGCTTCGTCGGTATCTTCCTTCAGGAGGACAAGACCTATCACTTTATCGTTTTCCATCGCCTGATTCACAATCTGTATATCGTCGTTGGATGTGATCATTATGGGGGTGAATATCCCTGGAAATATGGGTTTCCCCAGAAGCGGTACAATAAAGAGTTTATCTGGTAAAGCCTGTTCTGCTACGATTATTTCTCCATCTGCCATGTATGACTCCTGTGGTGTTTGCATTAATGGTTAAATCCCCCCGGGTTATCTTACCGGAAGGCTATTATAATAGAGAATTTATTATTTCAAACTCCCAAAGGCAAGATAAATCGAGCGTATGGTGAAAATTGAGTTGGCTCGTCCGGGGAGTTCAGGTATGATTAGCTGGTAAATTAATCAGATAATCCAATTTTTATCATAAGGTGATGTCATGCTGAAAAAGAGCGCTTTTCTTTTTATTCTCCTTTTTATTTTTTCAGGGATTCTTACATCCCAAACCCACAATGCGGTGACTCTGGATGAAAAGGTTGTCTATACCTTTCTGGAGCAGGCTGCCTTGAAAGGAGTCATTCCGGCTCCCCGGGAAGTTAAACCTTACCCCCTCTCCTATGTGGTTTTGCAGCTGGAAAAGATTGAACGGAAAAAAGCCCGGCTGAGTCCTCAGGAGCAGGAGGTGCTGGCGATGCTTCTGGAATCGTATGGAGAAGCAGATGACAAAACCCTTTTGAAAGATGGCAATCTGCAGTTTCAGGATGACTTCTTTCCGGTTCAGCTGGGGGCTTCCATGAAGTTCCAGTCCAATCTCAACCTGATCGATACAGGGGACCTGGGGTTGGAAGCGACGGGCTCACTTTATGCCAAAGGGGATGCAGGGTCTTCTGTTTCCTGGGGTGTGGATCTGACCGCAGGAGGTTTTCTGGTCGATGATTATGATCCGGCAACCAGTTTCGGCCCGGAAGCCTGGGAACCCTACACCTTTACCAAGCCCTGGAGCGGCGGGGTTTATATGCTCAGCAGCCTGAACCGGTTTTCTCCCATGCCGGTGGAACCGGCTGCGGCTTTCAGCTATGAAACAGAAATCGCCGCCTCCTTCTGGGATAACAGGGCGGATTTCCGTTTCGGCCGTCTCAGACGGGAGTGGGGCGCTCCCGGAGAAGGAAGCCTCTTTCTCAGTGCCGATGCCGTGCCTTTTATGGCTTACGAGGGGACGATCCAGCCCTTTGAGTGGATGTCATTTTCCTTCCTCACAGGCGTTCTGGACTACGGAGAGGACTTCAGAAGCTCCGATGACTACAATATCAAACGCACTTCCAGAACCCAGCAGAATATGTACTCGGTGCTTCAGATGGAACTGACCCCTGCAGACTGGCTCTCTCTTTCTGTATTTGACGGAGGCGTTTACCTGAAAAGGCCGGAGCCCGGATATGTCCATCCGCTGATGAGCCGTTTTATCAATCAGAACTATGTAGGGGATTTTGATAACCTGGCCATGGGGGGATCTCTTGTGCTTTCCAGATCCGGACTCGGTAAATTCTACCTTTCCGCTTTTCTGGATGAGGCGAAATTCAATCAACCTGACTTTTTCGGCAACTATGGGAATATGTACAGCATTCAGGCGGGTGTGAAATTCCCGGTTCCTGTGTTGCCTCTGACTTCCGGGGTTCTTCAGTATACCAAAATTGAACCCTTCACCTATACCCATTACACGGTAAACTCCTCTCCCTGGTACTATGATCTGAATATGGAAACGGCCTATATGAACGGTGGAGAAAGCCTGGGATACGGGCTGGAACCCAATTCGGATGAAATCCTCCTTCGTTTCCGCTCCCTTCCCCGGAATGACCTTTCCTTTACCGGGGGGTACAGGATGGTCCGTCACGGGACCAATGCGGGAAGCTACTTTGACTCCTGGGGAAGTAGTACGGAAGAAGAGTTGGAAAACGATATCATAATAACTCCTGACAACGATCCGGACGGAGCCTACAGCAGAGATGACAGAAAGGATTTTCTGAAAGATGCCGTATATGAATGGTTCCATATCGGAACAGTCGGAGCAGACTGGGATTTGACTTCCAGAGGGCAGCCGGTAAGCTTCGGTTTAACCTATTCGCTGGTTTTCAAATACTACACCGACTACGCCAATACGGGGGATTTCAAACCCCTGGATCAGGGCATCTATAAGAACGAATTCCGCCACCTTGTGACCTTTGCGGCAAGACTCTTTCCCTGATTTTACGTGAACAGGCTGGTTAAAGACAGATATATCCCCCTCAGGTCCCAACCGCTGGGGGACAATCATAAAACTGTACAGCTTCTCACCTCCGGTCAGGGGCTCATCTATGCGGCAGCCTTCGGCGCCGCGGGAAAGCAGGGAAAGCTCCGTCCTCTTATCCAGCCTTTTTCTCTTTGTGAGGGAGAGTTCTATCTGGACCCGGTAAAGAAGCTCTGGAGACTCAGGGATGGAACCTGCCTTTCCATGCGTGATACCTTTCATCAAAGCTTGCGGAAGTACTATGCCGCCCTTTTCTGGACAGAACTGATTCTGAAAACTCACGGCGGGGCCGGTAGTTCCGATTTTTTTCAACTTACCCTCTCTCTCATGGAGTCTCTGGATGAGTCCGATCAGAACCGGGCGCCCTCTCTTTTGGCAAAGGCGCTGTGGATATTCCTGGAAGTTGAAGGAATTCAGCCTGATCTGAACTGCTGTGCCCGGTGTGGAAGAAAAGCGCCGGAAAACAAAGCCGTCTGTTATGATCACGACGGCCATGTGGTCTGTTCCTCCTGCCGGATCGGGACTCTTCCTGTTCTGACTTCCCGGGGAAGGTCCTTTCTTTCAGGAGATGATTCTGACGCTGAATCCCAAGAAGATCAGATTTCTGTTTACTCCTATCTGACTGGCATCCTTAAAGGACAGACCGGATTCGATTTTGATAAGAAGAATCTGGATCTGATTCTTGGTAATTCCTGAATTTGCAAGGGATTCTCTTGTCTTTTTCAAGAAATATAGAGAAAATGTGAAGAATTGATGAAGATGTCCTTGATGCCCATGTATCCTTCTATGTAAAATGCCTTAAGTTAATTAAAGTTAACAAAAAAAAGAGGATGACGATCATGTCAAAAGGAAAGAACAAAATACAATTAAAAAACAGCCTGACTTTTTCATTTATCAGGTACTTTCTGATTTTCCAGCTGGTGATATTTACCGCTTTGGGATTTGTTATGAGAACCGTGGCAAATCAAATGGTTTTCAGAAGCCAGGAACAGCAGCTGACCATCATTGCCGATTCTCTGGAAGATACGGTGAGCGGTAAAATCCGGGGAATGCAGAATCTGGTCTACGCGTTTGCCCAAAACCCGGATTTTGTTGAGGGTTTGGAAAAGGGCGACTACTTTCAGACCGATATTCTTCTGAATAAATTCAAACAGATGGACAGTACCATCGAATCGGTTTTTATTGCCGATGGTGAGGGACTTGTTACGGCCTCTTCCCGGTTCAATCTCCTGAGAGTCGATATTTCGGACAGGGAGTACTTTCAGGAAACCGTAAAAGAGAACCGGGAAAACTATGTAGACAAAACGGCCCTGATATCCAAAGTTACGGGGAATCCCATCATTGTGTTTGCCAATCCCATAAGGGATAAAGGGCGCATCCTGGGGATGCTGGGGGTTGCTGTTGATCTGGGAATCTTCGGAAGTACTGCTGTAGCCAATAAAAACATTGGAGACACCGGGTATGCCTATGTGATCGATCAGAGTGAACAGGTTATAATTCATCCCGACCCTGATCTCATTACCTATGATGCGGGGCAGTGGGACTTTGTGAAGGATGCCAAAGCCTTCAATGAGGAACTGGTATTTCTGCCCTATACCTTTGAAGGAGTGTCCAAGCAGGCGGCTTTTGCCAGGATTGATTTTCTGGACTGGCTTGTTATCACCACCCTGCCGGACAGGGAAGCAGCCCGGCTGGCCAACCAGCTTACCGTCATACTGGTCATGGCTATTCTCATAACCAGTCTTCTTATTATTTTCTATCTCTTCATCCTGATAAAGCTGAAGGTCACCAACCGCCTGAGTTCTCTGGAACAGCTTATGGGCCAGGCTGCGGAAGGGGTTCTCACAGAGCGGGGCGAACCGAAAGGTAAGGATGAGATGGCTTCCATCACAGGAAGCTACAACGCCCTGATCGATGCCCTGGGAGGTTTTTTTTCGGGGCTCCAGATCAGGCTCCGGACCCTGGACGAAGGGGGGAACGAACTGGCCGGCAATATGGAGGAAACCGCCGCGGCGGTAGAGCAGATCCAGGCCAATATCGGAAGTTCCATGAATCAGTTTACCACCCAGGAGGAGAGTGTGAGCGCCACAGTTGCGGCTGTGGAGGAGATGGCCAGAAATATCGACTCTCTGGATCAGAGTATCGAACGGCAGAATGAGAGTATTGTGGAGTCGTCCACCGCCGTAGAGGAGCTGATTGCCCAGATCCGGAATATCTCCTCCTCTGCGGAAGAGGCAGAGAGCTGCATGAAGGAGCTTGTGGGCTCCACCGATGAAGGCCGTTCCCGTCTTCATGCGGTCGCCGGTCTTGTGACTACCATCTCGGAGAAATCCAGGGAGCTGGAGAGTGCGAATACCCTGATATCGGGGATTGCCGCCCGGACAAACCTTCTGGCCATGAATGCGGCTATCGAAGCCGCCCATGCGGGGGATGCCGGGCGGGGATTTGCGGTGGTGGCCGATGAAATCCGGAAGCTGGCCGAGCAGTCCACGGGGCAGTCGGCTCAGGTGAAGCAGTCTATTGCACAGATCAACTCTTTTATTCAGGAAGTGGTTAAAGGGTCGGAAGTCTCCAATCAGTCCTTTCAGGATATACAGGAGAATATCGGCAGGATGGAGGGGATTACCAGCGAAATCCGGGTCTCCATGGCCGAACAGGCTTCGGGGAGCCATATGGTTCTGGACGCCCTGAAGGAGATGCGGGATAACGCCGCCGGTGTCATGGAGGGCTCCCGGGAGATGACCCAGGGAAATCAGGTTATTCTGGAAGCGGTAGGCCGTCTGCAGGATGTGAACAGGAACCTGAATCTGGCCATGCGGGAGATTTCCAGCGGCATCGACGAGATCAGTCAATCGGTTGTGAATATCACCCGGTTGTCCGAGCAGAACCGGGACAGTATAGAATGGGTGCGTGATGATGCATCCCGGTATACAATATAGGGTATGAAAAGGCTTTTTATAGCGCTTCCTCTCTCTCCGACGGCGGCCGGTTCTCTTTGGGAATCCTGGGATTGCATCCGATCGTCATCCCGGAATATCCGTTGGGTAAAACCTGATCAGTTTCATCTGACCCTGGTTTTTATGGGAGATATGAATGAACAGTTTCTGCCGGATATTGCCGAAATCATGGAAGAGGCCGGTTTCCGGTTCTCCCCTGTGTCGATAACAACAGGAGGTCCGGGCCATTTTCCCCCGGGTAAATCTCCCCGGGTTCTTTTTGAATCTCTCGAATCCGGGGGTGGCGAAATCGGGAAGATCCGGAAATTCCTTTCCGGAAGGATTTCGGAATTTCAGAGCCTTGAAAAACGGAAATTCCATCCTCATATTACTATGGCCCGGATTAAACCGGGGCGAGATGTCCCTTCAGGGTACCATCCGGGCATGACTTTGCCCCCCCTTTCGGATGTTTTAACCGAAATAGTCCTTTATGAATCCCTTCTCAAACCTGAGGGAGCTGTCTATTACGATCTCCATAGAACATCTCTTGCGGGGAAGGACTGACTTCTTTTTTTTAAAATGGACATGCAGGCATGAAGCACGGTATATAATTGACAATGACTATACCAGGAGGATTATATGCGGGCTGTCGATATCATTATGAAAAAAAGGAACGGCGAATCCCTTTCTTATGAAGAACTCAGCTTTCTGATTGAAGGGTACGTGTCAGGGGATATTCCCGATTACCAGATGTCTTCCTGGCTGATGTCCGTATATTTCAGCGGTATGACTCCCCGGGAAACCGGTGATCTCACAGCACTTATGATGCGATCCGGAGAAGTTCTGGATCTTTCTTCGCTGGAAGGTCCCCTGGTGGATAAGCATTCCACTGGCGGAGTGGGAGATAAAACCTCATTTATCCTGGCTCCCGTTGCCGCGGCCTGCGGTATTCAGGTGCCCATGATGAGTGGAAGGGCTCTGGGGCATACCGGAGGAACCCTGGATAAACTGGAATCTCTGAAAGGGTACCGGATCCATCTGGAACAGGAGGAAATCCTCAGGATCATGGAACAGACCGGTTATGTGATTATGGGGCAGACCGAGAGGATTGTCCCCGCAGACAGGAAAATGTATGCTCTGAGGGATGTTACCGCCACAGTGGAATCCATTCCCCTTATTACCGCCAGTATTCTGAGTAAAAAACTGGCGGAAGGAGCTCAGGGACTGGTGTTTGATGTGAAATGCGGATCCGGAGCCTTTATGAAAACCCGGGAGCAGGCATCCCTTCTGGCAGAATCTCTGGTCTCTACCGGGAAAGCCATGGGGCGCAGGATCATTGCTGTTCTTACTTCCATGGAGGAGCCTTTGGGATGTGCGGTGGGAAACTTTCTGGAAGTGGAGGAAGCCTGGGAGTGTCTTGGCGGCCGGGGGCCTGAGGATCTTATGGAAATTTCCCTTACCCTGGCGTCCCGAATGCTTGTGGCCGGGGGAATCTGTACCGATTCTGAAAAGGCTCTTTCCCTTTGCCGGGAAAAAATTGATAATGGAGAGGCATCCCGCATCTTCCTTGAGAATATGGAAGCTCAGGGCGGGGATGTTGAGTGGTTTCTGGAGAATACCGGTCGATGGCGGGCTCCTGCCGGAGCTGTCCTGGAGGCAGACCGCGATGGATATATCCAGTCCATCAATGCGTATGAAACCGGAATGGCTTCCGTCTCCCTCGGAGCGGGACGCAGCCGGGCAGAAGATCCGGTGGAACCCCATACGGGAATACGCTTTTTACGAAAATCCGGAGATTTTGTAAAAAAAGGTGAAGCAGTCTGTGAAATCTTTGCATTGAATAAGGAACAGGCTGATAATGCTGTGGCACAGATGGAACATGCTGTAACAATGGGAGAGACTCCTCCGGCAGCAGTTACCCGTATTATTCGGGAGATTTTTTAGTATCCTCAGGCCCGGTAATTTGAATACAGTATGAAATGGAATAAAACATATATTGATCCCCTTCCGGTAAGACGGCTGTCCGAGAAGATGCATATCGATCTTCTGCAGGCATCCATCCTGACCAGAAGAGGGATAAAGGAAGAGGATTTCCTCTATTTTCTGGAAGATGATCTGCGGTATCTGCACAATCCGTTCCTGTTCCGTCATATGTCCGATGCGGTCGACAGGGTTCATGCCGCTCTTGATGAGAATGAAAAAGTTCTGATCTTCGGAGACAGGGATGTGGACGGTGTTACTTCTACGGTGCTCCTTTATGAAACACTCCTGACTCTGGGGCTGGATGTGCAGTGGCGGGTCCCTGTGGGGGATGATGTCTACGGTCTCAGTGAAGAAGCTGTCAGGGATTTTGCTTCCCATGATGGAACGCTCCTGTTTTGTGTAGATTGCGGGATCTCCAATTACGGTGAGATTGCTCTGGCCAACTCTCTGGGTATCGATACGATCATACTGGACCATCATATCCCCCGCGAAGGGGATCTTCCCGAGGCATTTGCCATAATAAATCCCAGGGTCAAAGAGGATTCCTACCCTTTTGAAGGGCTGGCCGGCTGCGGTGTGGTCTCCAAAATGATCTGGGCCCTCTGTTTTTCCCTGACCGAACTCTATAATCAGGGATATGCCTTTCTGTATGTGGATTACGAGAAAAAGCAGCTGGAAGTTTATAAATATGTGAATCTTCTGGAAACAGAAAGGAGGTTCTACCCTCTGGAAAATTCTGTTCCTCTGGATGAACTTTCCGACTTCCTCCGGGGATGGCTCCTTTTTACCTATGGACTGCAGGAGCAGCAGGAGGGGTTTTCCTCCCTTTTCGGAAAGGCCGCGGATGTTCACATTGCGGATATCTCTCAGGAGATCTGCCGGGATTTTCCCTCCCTTCAGGGCCGGCCGTTCAGAGAACTCCGGGATAACAGCCGCTATGCCCGCTATACGGATGATCCCGATAATGGTAGAGCTTTTCTCTACCTTTTTTCGGGATTGATGCTGAAAAGATACGCCAGAGAGTTTGAACCGTTTCAAAAATCTCTCGATCTGACAGCTCTGGGAACTCTTGCCGATCTGATGCCTCTGCTGGATGAAAACAGGATCCTGGTAAAAAAGGGGCTGCCCCTTCTGGAAAGAGCTGTCCGTCCGGGACTGCGTGAGCTGTTTATCCGACAGAGAATCCTGGGGAGGCCGCTGGAAACCTCGGATGTCTCATGGATGATCTCTCCCTGGATCAATTCCGCCGGAAGGATGGGAAAAGCCGATCGGGCTGTTGAGCTTTTTGTCACCTCTGATGGAAGCAGAAGAGAAGCGCTGGCTGATGAGATGCACCAAATCAACGGGGAGAGAAAAAAGCTGGGAGATGCTCTGTGGGAACAGGCTGTCGATGAAGCCCGGGAACATAGTGAGAAATACCATAACAAACTGATACTGATAAGCCATCTGCCGGTTCCCAGAGGGCTCACGGGAATTGTGGCGTCCCGTATGGTCAACAGCTTCCGGATTCCGGCCATTATCCTCTCCCGTCAGGAGGACGGCTCTCTTTCCGGTTCTGTCAGAAGTCCCGAAGACTGTCCTGTCAGACCGATTCTTGAAAGCATGACCGAACTTTTTACCGATTTCGGCGGCCACGATTGCGCTGCCGGTTTCTCCCTTGAAGCCAGCCGGGAGGAGCTGTTTTATAAAAAGCTCGCGGAATTTACCGAAACCTGGGAGCCTGGTGATCAGGAAGAGCCTGTACCGGAGGTGGATGCGGAGATCCCCCATGAGTATCTGAATCCCGCTCTCTGGGAAATGGTTTCTTCTCTGGAGCCTTACGGAGAGAGCTTCCGGCCTCTGATCTTTTACAGTTCCGGACTGGTCATCGAAAAAGCGGAACTTATCGGGAAAGATCCGCAGAACCACCTGAAATTCCTCCTTTCTGCGGGTGAACATAAATTCCCCGCCCTTTTCTGGAACGGAGCAGAGAAATTCCAGGAGTTTATGCGGCCTGACAACCGGATAAATATGCTTTATCATTTAAAGAGGAATTACTACATGAACAAGGAAACTCTACAGATGGTTGTTCTTGATATGGAGCCTGCTCAATGAAAAATACTCTGAAAACAGTTCTGCTTCTTCTTGTTATAGGCATCCAGGGAGTTCGGGCTGTTGAATTCCATACCCCCGATCAGATCCGCCCCGGTGAAATTCTGACAGTGATCGTGACTGAGTGCCGTCCGGATGACAGTGTCCGTTTTATCCTGATGGATCAGGAGGGGAAAAACCGGGCTCTGGTTGAGGGGCAGCCCTACCGGGATGGCGATCTTGCCGGAGAGAACCGCATCGGTCTGGTCGGTATGGAGTCAACTCTGCCGGTAGGGACATATACGATCCGGGCCGAGGTGGAAAGCCCTGTCAGAACCCTTGAGTTTCAGAAACCCCTTCTTGTACGAAGCGCTGAATTCCGGAGTGAGGATATCAGTCTGAATCAGTCCATGAGTGATTTGCGGAGCAGCGACGATCCGGAAAAACTGGCCCAGTCCCGGAAGCTCTGGTCTGTACTGGCGGCTGTCGGCAAAGGGGAGGTGTCTCCCTGTGAGGTGATGATATCCCCCGTGGAAGAGTATATTATGACATCCTGGTTCGGAGACAGAAGAAAGTTCCTTTATACAGACGGGGGAAATGCAGCTTCCATCCATACGGGGGTGGATATGGCTGCCGATACAGGGACTCCTGTGCTGGTTCCCCTGGCGGGAACTGTCGTACTTTCCGAATTCCGGATACTCACTGGGTATACTGCAGTGCTTGAGCACTATCCCGGAGTCTATTCCCTTTACTACCATATGGACTCTCTGGATGTCAAAGCCGGTCAGAAAATGCAGGCCGGTGAAAAAATCGGCGAACTGGGTTCTACCGGTCTGGTCACAGGCCCCCATCTGCACTGGGAATTGAGGGTAAATACAATTCCCGTTAATCCCATGAAATATCTGGATACGAGCCTTATTGACAAAGATGAAATAATGGCTATGATAGATTCTACTATACAAGAAGGGAGGTGATTTCGTATCGCCAACATAAGAGTCAGTGACGATGAGCCGCTTGAAAAAGCGATTAAGCGTTTCAAACGTATGGTGGAAAAGGAAGGTATTATCCGGGAATGGAAAAAACGGGAATACTATGAAAAGCCTTCCACTATCAAAAATCGTAAAAAGAAAGCGATGGCCCGCAAACAGGCTAAAAAGCTGAGAAAAATGCAGGGTGGAAGATAATCGACACTTTTTTAACAAAGTAAGAAGAGGTCCAAGGGCCTCTTTTTTTATTTATAAAATTTTTAAAGACTCCCTGCGGGGAGTTTTTTTTTGGGGGGAATTTGAAAAACCTTTCACAACTCAAAAGCATTGTATACTAAATAAAAATCCAGTCTCATGTTCGGTGTTTATTCCGTTTGATCCCAGTTTGTGGGGTGATAAAAGTGAAAATAACCGATAATTACCAAAAAGTACAATTGACATAAATGAAATTAATAATTAGAGTACTAACTATATTCTATGAGGAGTACTTAATGAAATCAGAGCTGGTTATTCGCCGCCCGGATGGGGAAGACGGTTATCCAGTCTACCGGTTGATCAGAAACTGTCCCCCCCTGGATATCAATTCCTGCTATGCAAACCTGTTGCAGTGTTCGCATTTTTCCGGGACTTCAGCAGTGGCATATCTGGATGGTGAAATTGCCGGTTTCGTTTCAGGATATCTGGTTCCCGGAAAACCAGACGTCCTTTTTATCTGGCAGGTGGCTGTCTCGCCAGATGCCAGAGGAAAGGGACTGGCCGTGAAAATGATTATGGATATCCTGAAAAGGGATTGCTGCGGTCATGTGACCTTTCTCCATACGACCATTACAAAAGATAATCAGCCGTCCCGAAGCCTTTTTAAAAAAATCAGCACCAACCTGAATACGAGCATTCAGGAACGTCCGTTTTTTACCAAAGAAACACATTTTTCCGGCCAGAAGGAGACTGAATTTCTTTTTGAGATTGGTCCTTTTGATCCCGTGGGAAAAACACTTCCTGAAATCTGATCTATAGAACAAACCATCCTCACACTGTTGGAAGTACTATTCTGTCCGATTTCCGAGCACCCCTCATGCCAATACAGGAGAAACATATGAAAATATTTGAAGAAACTGAATCCGAAGTTCAATCCTATGCCCGCTCTTTTCCCAGAGTGTTTGACAAAGCCAGGGGAGAATGGGTCTTTGACAGGGAAGGAAACCGCTACCTGGACTTTCTTGCCGGTGCGGGTACGCTGAATTACGGTCATAACAATCCTGTTCTCAAGGAGGAACTGATCAGGTATATCAGCGAGGAAGGCATAACCCACAGTCTGGATCTGCATACGGTGGCAAAGGAACGGTTTTTAAAAACCTTTAATGAACTGATCCTGGGGCCCCGGAATCTGGAATATATCTGTCAGTTTACAGGACCTACCGGAACAAATGCCGTGGAAGCCGCATTGAAACTGGCCCGGAACGTGACGGGCCGTCACAATATTATCAGTTTTACCAACGGTTTTCACGGAGTCAGTCTGGGGGCGCTGGCGGCCACGGGAAATTCCCATCACAGGGGAGCTGCCGGAGTTTCATTAACCGAATGCAGCAGAATGCCCTATGACGGATACCTGGGTGATCAGGTGGATACCACAGCGTACCTGGACAAGGTTCTTTCCGATTCCAGCAGCGGTATTGATAAACCCGCGGCGGTGATCGTGGAAACGGTACAGGGTGAGGGAGGGATTAATGCGGCATCTGCCGGATGGTTGCAGAATCTCCAGAAAGTCTGCCGGGATCATGAGGTTCTGCTGATAGTTGATGATATTCAGGCAGGATGCGGCCGGACCGGAACGTTTTTCAGCTTTGAAGAAGCCGGTCTTGAACCGGATATCGTCACCCTTTCCAAATCCCTGAGCGGATACGGGCTCCCCTTTGCCATGGTTCTTATCCGTCCCGAAATAGATCAGTGGAAACCGGGAGAGCATAACGGTACGTTCCGGGGGAATAATCATGCTTTTCTGACAGCGGCAAAAGCGATTGATACTTACTGGAAGGATAATGCGTTTTCCAGGGAAGTACAAAAGAAAGGATTCTATATGCAGCAGCGGCTGGAGCGGATTGTCGAACTTTACGGAGAAGGGAATTTTTCAGTCTGCGGACGGGGTATGTTCAGAGGGATCAATTGTATCAACGGAGAACTTGCCAGTCAGATTACCAGAAGATCATTTCAAAACGGGCTGATCATAGAAACCAGCGGAACTGACGATCATGTGGTGAAATTCCTGTGTCCCCTGACCATTGAGATGGAAAGTCTGAAAAAAGGACTGGATATTGTGGAAGATGCGATTGCCTGGACTTGCAGCAAGGTGGACGATCTGCCGGATAATTCTGATTATTTCGACGATGTTCAGTTGGTTTGTGATGCGGCGGAGGCTTTACCGGTATGAAAGTGACATCCTTGAAAGAAGCTGCGGCCAAAGGGAATGAAATCCACTCTCCCGGGGGGGAGTGGAAGAGCATACGGATGCTTTTAAAGGATGATGGAATGGGTTTTTCCTTCCATGTAACAACAATATATAAAGATGCGGATTTTTTTATGCATTATCAGAATCATCTTGAGGCTGTCTACTGTATTTCCGGAAAAGGGGAAGTCACAGACCTGGCGACGGGTAAGGTGTATCAGATTGCCCCGGGGGTGGTGTACGCCCTGGATAAGCATGATAAACACAGACTCCGCGCCATCGAAGAGATGGAGCTGGCCTGTGTTTTTAATCCGCCTCTCACAGGAAAAGAGGTTCACAATGAGCAGGGATCCTATGATCTCTCATAAGAGAAACAGGCATAGCGTTGAGAAGATCGGTGGAACATCCATGTCTGATTTTCACGCAGTAAAAAATAATATTATCCTCAAAGGGAACTCCCTTTCGGATCGGTACAACAGAATCTTTGTGGTATCCGCCTATGGCGGAATTACCGATGCCCTTCTGGAACATAAAAAAACCGGAGAACCCGGTGTGTACGGATATTTTGCCAGCCGGGACAATTCTACCGGTTGGGAAGAGGCTATGGAAAAACTGAATAGCCGGTTCCGGGAACTGAACAGCCGTCTTTTTCAAAACAGTTCTGACAGACAGGACGCGGATACGTTTATTCTGAATCGGACCGATAGGGCTTCCGAGTGCCTTCATGAGTTATCCAGACTTTGCGGTCATGGTCACTTTTCCCTGGGGGATCATCTGAATACCGTCCGGGAGATGCTTGCCAGTCTCGGAGAAGCCCATAGTGCGTGGAATACTGCCAGGCTTCTACAGAATGAGGGCATTAATGCCCTGTTTGTGGATCTGACAGGCTGGGATGATCCGGAATCTTCAGAACTGGATGAGAGGATACAAAACGCTTTTCAATCTCTGGATCTCACATGCCAGCTTCCTATAGCCACGGGATATGCGCATAGTGAAAGAGGCCTCATGGGGACCTTCAACCGGGGGTACAGTGAAATGACCTTCAGCCGGATTGCCGTTTTGACAGGGGCTTCGGAAGCTGTGATCCATAAAGAGTATCACCTGAGCAGTGCAGATCCGAAAATTGTCGGGGTGGATCAGTCTGTACCCATAGGCTACACCAACTACGATGTAGCGGATCATCTGTCCAATCTGGGTATGGAAGCGATCCACCCCAAAGCAGCCAAGGGACTGCGGAAAAGCGGTATCCCCCTGAGAATTAAAAATACATTCGAACCGGATCATCAGGGGACCCTTATCACAGGGAACTACACCTCTTCCCGTCCCATGGTAGAGATTATTGCAGGCCGCAAAGACATCTATGCCCTGGAGATCTTTGATCAGGAAATGATAGGGAAGGTAAACTGCTATGAGAGCCTGGTTCTGAATATCCTGGGGAAGTTCCGGGTTTATCCGGTTTCAAAAACTATCAATGCCAATACGATTACCCATTTTCTCAGCGGCAGTTTGAAAAATCTGGATAAAATCCGTGTTGCTCTGAACGAGCTTCTTCCGGGGAGCGAGATTAATCAGCAGAAAGTCGGGATGGTTTCCATTATCGGTTCGGATATGAAAACTCCCGGTATACTCTTGAATGCTCTGAAAGCCCTTTATGAAAAGGGGATTAATATTCTGGGTGTACAGCAGAGTATGAGAGAAGTGGAAATCCAGCTGATACTTCAGGAAGATACGGTAGATAAGGCAATTCAGGCACTGCATGCCTCTCTGATTGAAGTCCATAATCATGGTTCGGCTATCAATCTCTGTGATAATCAGGCGTCCTGAAGGGTTAAAAAGATAGGATCAAATCAGGATCCTGTCTTTTAACCTCCCGTTTATTGTGGTACAATCGGTCTCATGACTCAGGTTATTGCAGCCGCAGGGGCGGGAATCAGCCTCGTTGCGGGTTTTACATATTATTTCCGGAAAAAAATAAACCGCAGAAGGGAGGAGAAGAATGATCTTACCCTCCATTCCAATCTTGAAAAGCTGATAGTCCAGGATCAGTATGAGTATTTTCTCATTGATGTCCGTTCGGAAAACGAGTATTCCAAAGGCCATATCCCCACAGCTGTGAATGTTCCCTATGGCCAGCTGGGGTCCTATCTTCCCACAGACAAGCTTTTCTGTAATATGATTGTTTACGGACGCTCCCCCCTGCAGTCCGCCAGAGCTGCGGCAATCCTGGAGGACTCCGGGTATTTTAATGTAACCAGCTTCGGACCTTTTTTCCGATGGAGAGGACAGGTCGAGCGATCGGAAGAGAGAAAGAAACAAACCGTTTTGAAAAGCAGCTGAAAAAGCTGTATTTCCAGGATTCCTCTTATTATATTTATATCAAGCTGATCTCGTAACCGCGCATCTGGATTGTCTTTTCATGGAAGATGCCCAATGCTTTCTATAGGAGAAAATCGTGTCTGAAACAATTGAATATCCCGAATCCTTCCGCCTGATCTCTACAGATGAACTGGATGAGTACAGAGGTAAAGGCTTTCTTTTTGAACATATACCCACAGGGTGTGAGATCTATCATGTCCATAATGATGATGAGGAAAATATGTTTTCCTTCAATTTTCGAACCCCTCCGGAAGATTCCAGCGGCGTGGCTCATATTCTGGAACACTCGGTTCTTTGCGGTTCCCGGAATTTCCCTGTAAAGGATCCTTTTCTCTCCATGATGAAAGGCAGTGTCAACACCTTTCTTAATGCCATGACCTATCCGGATAAAACCCTCTACCCCTCTGCCAGCGTTCTGGAGAAGGATTATTTCAATCTGATGCATGTCTACGGAGATGCTGTCTTTTTTCCCCTGCTTAAGGAGGAGGTCTTCCGGCAGGAGGGCCACCGTCTGGAGAGGGATGAAGAGGGGCATCTGAGACGGGTGGGGATTGTCTATAATGAAATGAAAGGAAATTACTCTTCCCAGGAGAGCATTGCCGCGGAATGGTCTATCCGCTCTCTCTTTCCTGATACACCCTACGGTGTGGACTCCGGGGGGGATCCCCAGTTTATCCCCACCCTGACTTACGAAAAGTTTCTGGAATTTCACAAAACCTACTACCATCCTTCCAACTGCCGGATTTTTCTTTACGGCAATATCTCTCCCATGAAAAACCTCTCCTTTCTGGATGAACACTTCCTTTCGGAATTCTCGGCCAGGGAGATTGACTCTTCGGTTCCCCTGCAGACCTCCTGGTCTGCCCCGGTTGTCGTGGAAACCACCTGGCCCTGCGGAGAGAAAGAGGAAACCGGTGGAATGACAACCCTGCTTCTGAACTGGAAAACCATTGGCCATGATGATCCGGTTCTCAGTCTGAGCTTTTCCATACTGACCGAGATTCTCATGGGCAACAGCGGGGCCCCTCTGCAGAAAGCTCTCCTGGAATCAGACCTGGGCGATGATATTTCCCATGTAAGCGGGATTGATTTTGATCTGAATGAAGCGGTTTTTACCATTGGCCTGAGAGGATCGGATCCGGAGAAAAAGGATGCCTTTAAAGAACTTGTTTTCTCAGTCCTTACTGACCTGGTTTCCCAGGGTTTCCCTGAAGATCTGAAAGAGAGCTGTATGAGGCTGGTTGAGTTCCGGGCCAGGGAGATCAAGGGGGGCGGGCCTTTTGGGCTCAGGCTTCTGAAAAAATCCCTGAAAGGCTGGAATTATGATCTGCCTCCCGCGCTGACCATGGAATTCTCACCTGTAATGGAAAAAGTCCGCCGGCTGGCCGGGAAAGAGGGGTATTTTGAAAATATCCTGAAAAAATGGATACTTGAGAATCCCCATTACTCTCTGGTGGTTGTTTCTCCCGATCCTCTGAGCCGGAAAAAACAGGATCAGGCTCTGAAAGAGGAATTGGCCGGGATTGAACGTTCCATGACCTCCCGGGAGGATGCTCAGTTGAAACAGAAAAACCATATCCTTCATCTGTTTCAGGAGGGAAGCGATTCTCCCGAAGCCAGAGCGTCCATCCCGTCTTTGACAAAAGAGGATATTCCCCGTGAAGTGGAGACGATCCCCTGTGAAATTATCGAGGATGAGGGCATAACCATCTACCGGCAGGGGCTTTTTACCAATGGAATCCTTTACACGGATCTTGCTTTTGACCTTTCCTCTCTGGAGAAGGAATATCTGCCCTATCTTCCCCTGTTCTGCAAAGCCATGTCCCAGACAGGGCTTCCCGGAATCTCCTACGATGTAATCACCCGGGAGCTGGCTATGAAAACCGGAGGGTTCGGAGCCTCTCTGGAAGCATCCCACTCTGTGGATTCCAACCGTGAGGAGGATTCGGGGCGGTACCTGTATCTCCGTTTGAAAATGCTGGAAGGACAGAGAGATGAAGCATTGAAACTGGCAGGGGACCTGCTTCTGCATGCGGATTTTGACAACACAGAGAGATTGGGGCAGCTCCTGAAAGAGATGTTTAATGATATGAAGGCATCACTCGTTCCCGGCGGGCACTCCTATGTCTCCCTCCGGGCGAACAGCCGGATTTCCAGAGCGTCTGCGCTGGATGACCTCTGGTTCGGAATCAATCAGGTTCTGTTTTTGTCCCGTCTGGATGAGATGCCTCAGGAGAAGCTGCTTCCTGCCCTTTCTCAGGTTCTGAAAAGTATCCGCTCTCAGGTCATAAAAGGAAGGGGCGTTCATCTCAGCCTTACAATGGATGAATCGGTGCTGAATCATCATGGACAGAAAATTGCGGACTTCTGGAAGACCCTGTTGCCGGGAAACCCGGAACAGCTGCCGTTTCCCCGGGATGTTCTGCCGGAATCTCCCGGAGAGACTCCTCTTGTGCCGGGGGCCTATGAAGAGGGCTTGTCAATACCGGCTTCCATTGGATTTGTTGCAGCGTCCCTGCGGGGGACCGCACTGGGAACTCCCGAACATGCCGGTCAGATCCTGTTGAGTCATCTATTGAAAACAGGACCCCTCTGGGAAAAAATCCGAATGAGGGGAGGAGCCTATGGTGCTTTTTCCTCACTTTCGGGATTGGAGAAAACCTTCTCCTTTGCGACTTACAGGGATCCTCATATTGATAATTCCCTGGATGCTTTTAAGGAAAGTCTGGAGGAATTTGTCCGTTTTGATGACAGCCGGGAGCTGGAAAAAGCCCTGATAAGTGTGGTTGGGAAAGAACTCAGACCTCTCTCTCCCTCAGAAAAAGGCATGATATCCCTGAAACGCCGCCTCTATGGAATCCATGATGAAATACGTCAGCGAAAAAGGGATCAGCTTATGGCTTTATCTCCGGAGGATATTTCCAGAGCGTCCCGTTCGCTTCTGGATCAATGGGATGATGCTGTTGTGGAAGTTATGGCTCATCCCGACCGGCTTGATCAGTCTTCACAGCGATGGCCCGGTTTAAAAGACCGGAGGATTGATATGCCCCAGTGATTCCGCTTTTCAGAACAAGGGGAAAGAGCACGCCCTGAATGGCCAGAAGAGGAAGGAAGAAAAGGAAAGTACGGAGATTGTCCTGACCGAATGCGGGCAGGAGATTGACAGCTGAAGTGATCAGAAAAATCCCCAGCTGGATTTGCCAGAACCTGACCATCAAAGTTTTCCGTTTCTGGCTGTTTCTGCCCGGAAAGAGAAAGATCAGAACCAGGTAGAGAGGGTGGAAAAGGAAAACATTCAGGTTTTCATGAGCCACCAGATGATTGGAAACAAAAGCCAGGAAATAGAGAAAACATCCTGCTGCACCCAGGATAAAAAAGAGCAGTTTCAGAAAAAAACGGCTGAATCTCTGCAGAGCTTTCTGTTTAAGAAGGGATCCTGTGTGCAAAAGGAGCATCAGAATTCCGGCGGCAATACCTGTTATAAGAGCCTGTTTTCCATTGGAAGGCGCCCTGTCCGGAACCGCGCGTCTCCCTTCTGCTTCTGCAAGGGATTCCGTTTTTGTTACCAGCGGCTGAATTCCATCTGACGTTTTTATCTGCAATAATGCTGCCTGCTTCATCAGTTCATCAGGCAGAAACATGGTATCCCACACCGTGATATCCCTGTCTATGGTCCTCCCCTGGAGAAAAGAGAGCAGCCAGTCTGCCCAGAAACTGTGGCTGCTGTATCTGCGGAAGCTGTCTCTGAAACTGGTTACTGCCGAGATATCTGTCGCCTCTTTCAACTGACCGTCAACGGCCTGATCGATCAGATCCCTGATCCGGGTGGAGCAGTTATCCAGGTAGTGATGGTAGAGGTAGGTATTGTTACCCGGCTGCACCTTCCAGCTCAGGTAACTGGCCATCTCCCGGATTTTCTCTTCCGGCAGATTCAGAGTCTGAACGGTAACATCCCTGTTTTCCCCTACAATATAATTCATGTATGCTCTGGCGGAGACTCCCACGGATGAGTAGATCAGACGGCCCATGGCAAAGTTTCTGTAAAAGTGGTCTGATTCAAAGGAAAAATTCCCAAAGTCGTAAAAGACAGACCGTCCAGTCTCTGTGTTCTCCAGAATCAGTCCGGTATGACCGAACCAAATATACAGTGGATCCCCGGGGCCAACCGTTACAAGGTAGCAGTTCCAGGTTTTTTCTTCTGTTCCGGCAAAGAGATGCATGGCCAGCATGATGAGGATTATAGTAAGCAGCAGTTTTTTCACCTGTAAAAAGTACCTCCAGGTATTAAATCGGGGTTTTTCTGTGATAATATTAATTGATGAGGGTTAATTTTTCTACCCTATTGATTTTTTCTATTTATTTCTGATAGAGAGTTATGGTAGAATAAGCCTCAACAAAAAGGCATAAGGAGCAATTTATGGCTGAAAAAGAAACCCTGGTGGTATCTTCCAAGGTTAAGAATTACATCAAAACAAGCGGAGATCTCAAGTGTTCTGCAAAAGTTATTGATGTATTGTCAGACAAGATCCGCGAAATGTGTGACGCCGCTATCGAAAATGCAAAGAATGATAAAAGAAAGACTGTACAGGAGAAAGATTTCTAATCAGTAGATTTGAAATCTGGTGAATGTACCGAGCCGCCCTTATGAAAGGGTGGCTTTTTTTTGCCTGAATAATAAATATTCCCATCCTGTTGAATCAGAAATGAAATAAGTAATGTTATCAGGAATATCATTACAAATGATGTCAGGGGGACAATATCCAGTATCAGAAAAAATACCCTCATAAATCATACTGTTTACAAACATGGAAGTATGGATATCCCGGTGCCTATTTTATTACAATCTGCACAAAAGGCTGTACAACATTTGAATGTTGTAAAAATATTACAGGTTTTGGATAGCAGTATCGATATTATGATCGCGTTTGTACTTATTCCCCTAAGGTATGACCTTTCCGTACTTTACTGGACAAATAGATTCTCCCGCCGGATAATTTAACCAAGAGAAAATGACGTGATTAACCAGCGTCTTTTAAGGGGAGTGTTATGAGTCAGCCCATTAGCCAATCTGTCAGAAGAAAAGACGCTGTCGATAAAGCTGCAGGAAGAATGAATTATCTGGCGGATCAGTTTCCTGTATCTCCTTTATATGCCCGTTTTTATTATTCTACCGTGGCCAGAGGAAAAATCTCATCGGTCAGGCTGCCGGATGTACCGGAAGGGTACCGAATCTTCGGATCTGATGATGTGCCCGGTGAAAATATCATTCAGATGATTCAGAAGGACTGGCCCGTTTTTGCCGACAGAGAAGTCCGTTATATCGGGCAGATCATATTTATGATAGTCGGGCCGGATAAGGCAGAAATCCTCCGCCTCCGGGATGCCATTGAGGTGGAGTATGAGGTGCAGACGCCCTGCTACACTCTGGAGGACTCGGAAGCCCTTCTGGGAGGCCCCCAGCATGGAAAGGATAACGTATTTACAGAGTATCTGATTCATTACGGGAATACTGAGGAAGCCTTTGGCAGGGCGGATTCCATTCTGGAAAATCAGTACTATACAGGTTATCAGGAACATGTCTATCTGGAACCCCAGAGCCTGTTTGCCCATTGGGAAGAGAATTCCATTTTTGTTCATGCCTCTGCCCAGTGCCCCTATTATATCCGTCACAGTATGACGGCAGCCCTGGGAATGGAGGAGGACCGTGTCAGGATTATTCAGACTCCCACTGGAGGAGCTTTCGGGGGAAAAGAGCACTTCCCCGATGTTCTGGCCTGTCCCCTTGGTGTTGCCGTATACCACCTGAAACAGCCGGTTCTTATTGTTCTGGACAGAAAAGAGGATCTTGCCTACTCGGTGAAAAGGCATCCCAGCGCCACTCATATCCGTACTGCACTGGACCGCAAGGGGAATATACTGGCTCATGAGATCGATTTGAAACTGGACGGAGGAGCGTTTGAGAGTTGTAGTATGGTGGTTCTGCAGCGAGCCGTTTTTACGGTAGCCAATGTCTATAACATACCGAATGTTACAATCAGAGGGAGAGCTTTCTGCACTAATAAACCGGCATCTGATGCTTTCAGAGGCTTCGGGGCTCCCCAGGCAATTTTTGCCATGGAATCCCATATGAACTACCTTGCTGCAGAACTGGGTAGAGATCCTCTGGATTTTCGGCAGGCCTATCTTTTGAAAAAAGGTGACCCCACCGTCACGGAGGGAAGAATTCATGAGAATGTTATCCTTCCGGAGATGACCGAACGTGTTCTGGAAATGTCTGGATACAGAGAGAAGTACCAAGCCTACAAAAACGAACCTTTCAAGGGAATCGGCCTTTCCTATTTTACCCATGGAAGCGGATTTACCGGTAGCGGAGAGAGAGATTTGATCAAAGCCCGTGTCAAACTGGTGAAAACAGAGGATGACCGGATAGAAATTTCCGGATCCAATGTGGAAATGGGACAGGGGCTTTTAACAACATTCTGCAAGATCGCCGCCCAGGCTGCGGGAATTGAACTGGACCGGGTGGAGTATATGACGCCCGATACCGCCCTGGTGCCCGATTCCGGGCCTACTGTTGCCTCCCGTTCTATTGCTGTGGTGGGTTTTTTGATCAAGAAAGCGGCGGAAGAGCTGAAGAAGCAGTGGAAAACCGGAGAGCGTCAGGTTGTTTTTCAGGACTACCAGCCTCCGTCAGATCAGGTTCCCTGGGATGGAGAGGCCCTGAAAGGTGATGCCTACCCGGCGTACAGCTGGGGTGTGAATGTGATTGAAGTGGAAGTGGATCCTCTGACGTTTGAAATCGAAACAACGGGGATCTGGGGCGTTTACGATGTAGGAGTTCCCATAGACAGAAAAATCGTGGAAGGACAGATAGAGGGGGGGATGATTCAGGCTCTGGGTTACTCCAATCTGGAGAAGCTGGAAGTCAGGGACGGAAGGTTCCGGCAAGCGACTCTGGCGGATTATATCATTCCCACCAGTATGGATTTTCCCTCCATGGAAAATGATATTATGGATAATCCCTATGATTTTGGTCCTTTCGGTGCCAAAGGGGCGGGAGAGATGGTTTTTGACGGTGCTGCTCCGGCTTATACCGCTGCGGTTTCCCAGGCTGTGGACAGAATGATTGATGAAATACCGGTTCTGCCGGAAACCCTGATGGAGTTGACAGATGAAGGAAGGTAAGATTGTTTTCCGTTTGAACGGGAAAGAAACAGAATACGAAGGATCTCCTTTAAAGAGGCTGCTGGATGTTCTCAGAGAGGATTTTGAGATGACCGGAGTCAAAGAGGGCTGCGGAGAGGGGGAATGCGGTGCCTGCAGTGTTCTTTTGGACGGAAAGCTGGTCAACAGCTGCCTGGTTCCCATGGGACAGCTTCCCGGCAGGGAGGTTACAACGATTGAGAGCCTCCGGGAAACCGAACAGGGCAAGTGCATTATTGATGCTTTCGCTGATGCGGGAGCTGTTCAATGCGGATTCTGTACGCCCGGAATGGTGATGGCGTCCCAGGTTATCCTTATGGAAAATCCCGATCCTGATGAGCAGGAGATCCGAAAGGGTTTATCAGGGAATCTCTGCCGCTGCACCGGATACGATATGATTGTGGAAGCGGTGAAAATGGCTTCAGAGAGAGGGAAGGGCTTATGGTGAATTTCCTGTATCCTAAAGACTTTGAAGAAGCTGTGAAACTGAGAACGGAGACAGCAGCGATCCCTCTGGCAGGGGGGACGGATCTTATGGTGAGGTATGAAAACTGGAGCAGCCTCCCTCCCCGGTTTCCCGGTGATGTTATGGGGATTTCCCATCTGAAGGAAATCCAGTATATACGGATGGAGGATGAATTTCTTGTCATCGGGGCGGGAGTTCCTCTGAATGAAATCCTGAAGCATCCTGATGTTCCGGAACTTTTGAAAAAGGGGCTGGATGAAATCGCCGCTCCTGCTATCAGAAATCTGGCTACCCTGGCCGGTAATATTGCCAACTCCTCTCCGGCTGCGGATTCGCTGCCTCCCTTGGTTGTGATGGACGCAGCTGTCAGGCTTGCCTCAGCAGCAGGTACCCGTGTGGAGCCTCTGACAGAGTTTATTACAGGGCCAGGGAGGAACGTATTGGCTCCCGATGAGCTGATCGAGGCGGTCATGATTCCCCGGTATTACATCAGCAGGGAAAGGGAAGGCCGTCTGTTCTACCGGAAAGTGGGAACAAGAAAAGCCAACGCTCTGTCGAAGCTCTCCTGCAGCGGCTGGGCTCTGACAGAAAAAGGCATCCTTCAGGATATCAGACTTTGTGCCGGAGGAGTCGCCCCTGTGGTTGTCCGCCTTCCTCAGGCGGAAGCGACCATGAAAGGGAACTCCCTCAGGGACCTGCCGGAAATCTGGGCGTCAGTAAGAGGTGCTTACGAGAGCAGAATTACTCCTATAGATGATCAGAGGTCTACGGCATCCTACAGAAAACGAACTGCCATGAAACTCCTGGATTATATGGTTCGGGAAGTTTCTTCCTCATAAGAGAGAGCCTGGGCCAGCTGGTCCGGGCATGAGGTTTCTTTTCCATAACAGCAGATACCGGTAAACTGTTTGATAACTTCCTGACGCTCCATACCGGTTATCAGCTTTCTGATTCCAATGAGATTTCCCGGGCATCCCCGGTCAAAATTCACATCTTTTATAATATCCCCGTCAAGGGTTATGGTCATTCTGCTGCAGCAGGTACCTTCGGGTTTGTGGTCTATTAGCATATACGGTTTTCCTGTGAGTTTTTTATAAAAACAAGAATTCTGGAAGTATCTTAAAGGGTGTCCCTGCAGTGGTCAATTGGTATAATCGGCAATTCGGGGAAAAAGAAAAACTAATGAGAGGTAAAGAGGATTTACTGATTAATGTTGTGATGTAACAGGCGATTGTTATTCAAGAAAACAAAAGAAAACGGACTGTCTGATTAGCGAATGTGCTGTTCAGACAGCCCGTTGATATTTCATTCCTGAAGCGTTTTATTCCGCTTTGCTGTTCATGGTTTCAAAAACCTTGTAGAGCCCCTGGGTTCCCAGATTTTCCAGCCCCTGGGCCATGGCTGCTGTATAAAACTGGTTAACAAGAGCGAGTCCCGGAAGGCTCAGATTCATGGCAGCCGCTTCTTTCAGGGCAATTCCCATATCCTTGACAAAATGTTTGATAAAGAACCCGGGATCAAAATTGCCGGCTGCAATTCTCCGGCCCAGATTGTTGATGGACCAGGATGCTGCCGCACCGCTTCCGATAACATCAATGATTTCATCCATATTCAGTCCGGCTCTGTAACCGTACAGCAAAGATTCCACCACACCGATCATAGTACCCGCAATGAGAATCTGATTACTCATCTTCGTGTGCTGGCCCGCACCGGCTTTCCCCATGTATTTGATGTTTTCCCCAAAAGTCTCCATCAGGGGAAGTACCCTGTCGAATGTCGCTTTTTCTCCTCCGCACATAATGGCCAGGGTTCCGTTTTTTGCTCCGACATCTCCTCCGGAAACCGGAGCATCCAGAGTTTTTACCCCTTTTTTTTCCGCTTCTTCTGCTATCCTCACAGCCAGAGAGGGCTCGCTGGTGGTCATATCCACAATCACAGAGCCGGCTTTAGCCGCTGAAAGGACTCCCTGTTCTCCCAGAATGACACTCTCCACATCTTTGGGATATCCCACAATGGTAAAAATAACATCGCTGCCTTCCGCTGCTTTGGCGGGGGTATCGCACCAAAGGGCTCCTTTTTCAATCAGGCTGTCCGCTTTGGATTTTGTCCTGTTGTAGACTTTCAGGCTGTATCCGCTGTCTATCAGATGGGAGCACATGGACGAACCCATAACGCCTGTGCCAATCCATGCCGCCTTTTTATCCTGCATCATCAAACTCCTTGAAACATGATGTGTATTTCTATTATGTAAAAAGATTTATATCATAAAACGGTATTTCTTTCTACCGGTCTGGAAGTATATTCCATGGAATTCACATTTTCCTGTATACTGTCTGGAATCAGATCAACAGGAGCTTATATGGAAGAAGAACTGATCAGGCTGGATACAAGGCTCATTTATCTGGAAGATACAGTCTCACAGCTGAACAGAATCATTATGGATCAGGATGGGCAGATAGAACAATTGAAGCGGACGGTGAATGAACTGAGAAACAAGGTGCGGGAACTGGATGAAAAAAAAGGGGAGAACCAGTCTTTTTCAGACCAGGAAAAACCTCCCCATTACTGATTCGGTTTACCCAAGTTCCCGGGTATACCAGTGAAAAAGGGCTTTTACCCGGTTGTAGAATGAATTATTCGCTTTTTTACGAAAAGCATTGATATTCAGGGAATCCGCTGCTGTCACTCCGTAAAAAAGGAGTCCCTGTTCCGTAGGAATTATCACAAGATGAATCTGCATTTTCTCGGGGCCGATCACCCGTATCAGGCTATTGTAGTACATGGGGGTTTTATTAATTATCGCAGAGGATATCACCGGAGCATCATAGTGAAACTCCATAAGGGATTCATTTTTCCCAAAGCTTTTGTCTTTCTGATGGATGAGGAAACTGTCTGACCGGGGGATCTTCGCCACAACCGAATCCGGCAGTTTTTTGCCGGGGTTATCCAGATCAGGAATCATCCATGATTCCACGAAAAGATCCCGCATTTCACCTCTGGATGCGGAGTAATACTGGGTGCCTTCCAGGGTGCTGACGGATCTCAGGGTATTGTAAAGCATAAGAGAGTAGGCGTCAGGATCCTTCCGGTAATCATCTACTGGAAAATCCCTGTAAAGAAAGAGACCCTCTATTCCCATATTCATTTCCTGGGAACTCAGCAGACTCCGGATCTCCTGTTCCTGAGGTACGGGAGGAAGGAGTTCTGTATTGAAATCTCCGAAATGGAAGGCTGTGATCTCTTCGTTTTTTATAAGGTCCCTCTTTTGTTCGGGTGTTAACCGGGATGTCACAGTCTCGAAAGAGAGCAGAGGCGTCTGGGCGGGAAGAAGGGATAGAGAGAAAAGGCACAGGAGCGCAATGCTCCACTTTTTACAGGATTTCAGCATGGTAACCTCGTTAATTCATTCCTATTGGACAGGGCACCCTGTAAGAGTCTCCCTGCGGTTTTCTATAATATATCAGGGAAATCGGGAATTCCAATAGATCTGCAAGGTTTTACCTTAAATCATTCACTTGTGGAAATCGTGCATAATATGAGTATTGAGAATTGATTCAATAAGGTTCTCTTCGCCGTTTTCCAGGGCGGAAATCAGGATATTATGCTGTTTGATGTAATCGGTCAGCGTTTCGGTTTCGAGTTTCTGATTCAGCCTTAAAAGCTGTATCCTGGCGTCCAGTTTCTCGAATATTTCATACAGGCAGGAATTGCCGCATTTTTTCGCTATGGTGAGATGAAACTGACTATCCATTTCAAAAAGGGCCGCTTTGTCTCCCATCTGGCTAAGTTCCATGCATTTTTCCGAGATTTCCCGCAAGGTAGCGTAATCTTCGGGTTTGGCGTTCCGGCTGAAAAGCTTGGCTGAGAGAATTTCCAGATCGGTTCTGACAACTCCGATGTCTCTGGCTTCCTCTTCCGAAATAATTACCACTTCGGCATAACTGCGGGGTTTCAGATAGATCAGCCCATAGTCGTTGAGTTTTTTAAGGGCTTCCCGTAATGGCGTTCTGCTGACACCGAAAAGCTGACTCAGTGAGGCTTCAGGGACTCTCTCTCCACCTTTCAGTTCTCCTGAAAGGATCATTCTTTTTATGTGGTCGTATACCTGATCAGACAGGCTTTTTCTCGATATCAGTTTCTGCATGGTCTTTCCATTGTATACAATGAACTATTTTTGTCAATTGTTTTTTTAGGGAACAGTAAACAGAAGGAAAGCCCGACAGCCTTCCTTCCGTTGAAATGAGAGAGTCTTACTTGGCTCCGGTGTACATATCTTCGAATTTCTGCATATAAGCTTTGGCTTCCACAGCTCCCAGGTGATGGGGAACCAGCAGGAATTTGTTGATATAGTTATCTTTCCACTGGCTGGTTGCTGCTACTTTTGCAAAAACATCAGACCAGTATTCCACAGCAGGTGCGGGCATATCGGCAGGTCCTACAATACCTCTGTAGATCTGGAATTCAATATCGTAACCCAGTTCGGTAAAAGTAGGAGCATCAAAGGGCTCGCCGAAGCGGGACGCACTGGCTGTTACAACAGGAACAAGCTCGCCGCTGGCAACCAGGTCGAAAGAGGCTGCGGGTTTGGCAATCGCCATATCCACGTGTCCACCCAGAAGCTGAGTCAGAGCTTCTCCGGTAGAGTCGGATCTCAGGTACTCCAGATCTCCGCCGATTTCAGAAACCATGGCATCGTAGATGGCTTCGTCATCGGATTTGGATCCGCCCACGATAAATCTTTTTCCGCCTTTGATGGCGTCAATGATAGCTTCCATGGATTTGTAGGGAGAGTCGTGGTTTACCAGAATGATCTGTCCGTCCAGAGCCATGACGGCAAGAGGAGTCAGACCGTCCAGGTCTCCGCCTTCCATTTTTACCATGGGTTCCAGGTCTCCGGAGTTAAAAGTCAGCAGAGTATGTGCTTCGTTTTTCATCATGCTTACAGCTCTTCTGCCAACGGCTCCGCCGCCGTCGGTTTTGTAGTTGATAATGATGTCCTTGTCTACAAGACCTTCTTCTTTGATTATATCAACAATGGTCTGAGTGAAGATGGAGGATCCGCCTCCGGCGCTGGAAGTAACAACCCATTCCACACCTTTGGTGGGTGTCCAGGGTCCGTCAGCAGCTTCACTCTGTCCTTCCGCAATGGCAGCGAAGGAAACCAGAGCAGTCATAAGTAAAACACTCATCAGTTTTTTCATGTTTGTAGCTCCTTTCATAAATTAGGCTTTAATTTTTTTATATTTTCCGAAAACCGCGCGAATAATCGGAGAACATACAGTGAGAAGCAGAAACGCCATCAGCACAGCCGATATGGGTTTCTGAAAGAAAATCCAGGGACTTCCGTCGGAGATCAGGAAAGATCTTCTGAAATCCCTTTCCAGGGTCGGGGCCAGAACAAAGGCCAGAAGCAGAGGGGCAATGGGATATCCGCTTTTTTTCATCACAAAGCCGAGAATACCAGAGGCAATCATCAGACCCACTCCGTAGAGAGAATTGCTGGCACTGTAGGATCCCATAATACAAACAACAGTAATAATGGGAATCATTACTTTGGCAGGTACTTTCAGTATTCTGATAAGAGAGGGGATAATTGCCAGGGCCACAACCAGGGTAATGATATTTGCCACGTACAGGGAGGCAATCAGACCCCAGGTGAATTCCGGTTCGTTCTGGAAAAGAAGAGGACCGGGGGTCAGACCGTACATCAGGAGGCCTCCCAAAAGGACAGCTCCAGTTCCAGAACCGGGTACACCCAGAGAGAGAAGGGGAGCGAACGCTCCGGCTGCGGCCGAGTTGTTTGCCGCTTCCGCAGCTGCCACACCTTCGATCACGCCGGATCCCAGTTTATCTTTCTGTTTACCCACTTTCTTTTCCATCATGTATCCCAGGAAAGAACCGGTTGTTGCCCCCGCTCCGGGAAGAACTCCGATAAAGGTACCCAGAATACTGGATCTGAAAGAGGGGCCCAGAATCCTTTTGAACTCGCTGAATGTGAGGGTACTGTCTTTGAGGCTCAGTTTTTTCTGCTCAAACTCGGTTGTATTTTCTCTCATTTCCATCATTTCCAGAACCTGGGAAAATCCGAAAGTACCAATAACCAGGGGTATGAAGGAGATACCACCCATCAGATGGAGAGAGCCGAAGTTGTAGCGGGGAGTTCCCACAACAATATCAAAACCTATTGTTGCCAGAAGAATACCGATCATGGTTGAAACCAGCCCTTTGACAGGGTTACCACCCAGGAGCCAGCCCAGAGAGGTCATGGCGACCATAAGGAGCGAAGCCATTTCAACAGGTCCGAACTTCAGACCGAACCGGGCAAGGCCGGGGCCGATGATGGTCAGGATGATGATCCCGATGGTTCCGCCGATAAAGGATGCCAGGTTGGAAGTGAACAGGGCTTTGCCCGGTTTTCCCTGTTTTGCCAGAGGGTGCCCGTCAAGAGCTGTCATTACAGCAGGACTGTCACCAGGTATATTAATAAGGATTGCGCTGTAGGAACCACCATACATATTGGCATAGTAGATGGCCGAAAGCATGATAATACCTGTTACAGGATTGAATTTGAATGTCAGAGGAAGCAGAAGGGCTACTCCCGCCAGTGAGCCGATTCCCGGCATGGCTCCAACCGCCAGTCCGAGCAGGGCGCCTACCGCTGCAGCCAGCAGATTCTGGAATGACAGGGCTATGTGAAAACCGTGTAATAATAGTTGAAGTGTTTCCATCTTTTTTTATCCTAAAATCGCATTTAATATGAGCCCCTTGGGAAAAGGAACTCTCAGCCAGAGCACAAATATACCGTACAGAGAGGCTACTGTGATTGCCCCGGTAGTCAGGGAATATTTCAGGCTGTATTTTTCAAACCATTTCAGCCAGCCGAAGACAAAAAGGAACAGGGCTGGAAAAAAACCGATAATCAGGGCAACCAGGATGATCCCAACGGCAGCCAGAAGAGGGTAGAGATGCATACGGCTGTATGCGGGTTTCTCTTTTCCTTTATCCTGCAGAATGGCCAGGACGCTGATTCCTGTCAGGATTACCCCTATCAGTGTGGGAAAGAATCCGCTGGCTGGTTTGTTGTCTGCCCACCAGCCGTACTTTGTCAGCCCCAGAACTACCCAGACGATTCCCAAAAAGAATGTCACAGCAGGCAGGGCCATGCTTGAATTGTATTTTTTCATTGATTCTCCTCATACAGAGTCACTAAGTTTTCCGGCTGATGTTTTTTTGTGTGAATTGTATACCATATTCAAAATACATCTGCATTGTACTCCTGAAATTTTCAACTGTCAAGAAAAAATTGTATACCATTTTTCGAAATTATTTAAGACGCAGGAGAAGGGGTTTAATCCCTTTTACCTTATTTTTAATTTACCTTATAATAAAGTTCCCGCCATTGGGGAAATGAAATAAAATGCAATATTAAGTTGTTATATATAAGAGAAATAAGTAAATTTTCCGTAGGCGGTTTGTTAGGGGGCTATGGATGAGGTCTTTCTTTTTTTTAATCTGCTCCTTTTCTGGTTTTCAGGGTTGAATCGGGGTTTTTGCAGGGACTCTGAAAAATAACAGTTGACAAAAACTTCAAATGGTATACAATGTGCAATATAGTCGTTTTGCATGAAGAGTTCCGGCTGAATGAACTTGCAAATCCAATGGAAAGTAAATGTATACTGATATTGACCGGGAGTTATTTTTTATATGAGTAAAAGAATTGCATTTTTAATTGGAGATCCCGCCGGTATCGGTCCGGAAATTACAGCCAGATGTCTGGATGAAGTCTCTCTGGAAGAGGGGCTGTCAGTACTTCTGGTAGGAGATCGAAAGAGCTTTTTAAGAGCTCAGGGCATTACCGGGACGAAATTGAGCTTTACTGATGTCACCCTTGATAGTCTGTCGCAGGCAGATGACCGGATGCTTTTTCTGGATGTGCCTGTTAAGGGCGTGGATGAAGTTCCCTTCGGAGAAGTTTCTTCAGAAGCCGGAGCCTCTATCTATGAATCCCTGAAGGTTATTCTGGATTTGGTTGACAGGAAGGAAGTCCAGGGGTTTGTGTTTGCTCCTTTCAACAAGGAAGCTATGAAAAAAGGCGGCTGCCCCTACACCAGCGAGCTGGAAATGTTCAAGGATCATTTCAACAGACCTGATGTGAACGGGGAGATAAACTTCCTGGACCCTATGTGGGCAAACCGCGTAACCAGTCATATTGCTGTCAAGGATATCGCATCGTATATCAAAAAGGACAGAATCCTGGAAACCATTAAGTTTCTGGATGAACAGATGGCCCGCTTTGGAGTGAAAGAGCGTAATATTGCCGTTGCCGCCCTGAATCCTCATGGGGGAGAGAAGGGGCTTTTCGGGACAGAGGAAATTGATGAAATCGGTCCTGCTGTGGAAGCTGCCCGCGCGGCCGGAGTGAATGCCTCCGGTCCTTTTCCTGCGGATACTATCTTTCTGCGCGTTCAGAAAGGGGAGTATAACGCTGTGGTATCCATGTATCACGATCAGGGACAGGTGGCCACAAAGCTGCTGGGATTTGATAAGGGTGTAACCGTACATGGTGGAATGCCGGTTGCCATTGCAACCTGTGCCCACGGCACGGCTTTTGATATTGCTGGAACCGGCAAGGCCGGGGCGGGGGCTCTTGTTCAGGCTCTGAAAGTCGTCACCATGGCTGTCAATCAGTAAAGGAGTAATTCATGGCTATCAAACTTGCACTCGCAGTTGCTCCTGAAAATGCCCTGATGTCCGCTTTTGTGGTCTTCCGGGATAAGCTGGAAGTCAGTTTGGAGAAGGCTGCCAGGCTGGGGTATGACGGTGTGGAACTGGCCCTTTTGAACAAGGATCAGGTTGATCTGAAATCTATTAAAAAGATTCTGTCTGATACGGGACTGGAAGTTCCCATGGTTTCCACAGGGCAGATTTTTGCAGATACCGGTGTAAATTTTACAGATCCCGATGAAGGGAAGAGAAAAAAAGCGTTAGACGATTTTACAGGGCTCATGGAGGTTGCTTCAGAGCTGGGAAGCCTGATTAATATAGGACGTTTAAGGGGAACCCTCATCGAGGGTGTTCCTTCCCGGCGCTATTTTGAAGATTCCATGGGGATCGCCCTTGAACGGGCCAGACAGCTGGGAGTTCAGGTTGTCCTGGAGCCGGTCAACAGGTATGAGATCAACTTTCTCAACTCCTGTCAGGAGTGTGACGATGTTATCCGTTCTATCGGTGATCCCAACCTGGGGATGATGCCCGATGTGTTTCATATGAACATTGAGGATCCCTCCATTGAAGGATCTTTGATGAAGCATGCGGATCTGGTGAAGTATGTCCACCTGGCTGACTCCAACCGCTGGGCGCCGGGACGGGGGCATCTGGATTTTCTGAGCATTATTCAGACCCTGAAACTTATGGGGTACGAAGGGTATGCGGCTGTTGAAATCCTGCCGTTTCCCGAGCCGGATCAGGCCGCTCTGGAAGCGGCAACAACCATTAGGAAGTATTTATGAAATTTTCTGTTGAGCATTGGGGAATCATGACTGCCGATCCGGCCGGGCTGGCCCGGTGGTATCAGGACGTGTTGGGGTTCGAACGCCTTTTTACCCCCGAAGGCAAAGCCTCTCCGGTTTTTGTCAGAGATGAAAATGGTGTGATCATCGAATTTTTCGACCAGTCTCCCGGAATTAATGTTCCCGGGGATAAGGATAGGAAAATTCAGCATCTGAGCCTCAGTGTCAGTGATTTTGACCAGGCTGTGACCTATCTGGAATCGAAAGGGGTTTCTTTCACGGAAAAACCGATTGAACTTTTTATGGGAGCGAAAGCCCTCTTTTTTCAGGACCCCCAGGGTAACTGGATTCATCTTATCTACCGGCCTGAAATGCCCTGGTAGTAGCGGATGCTCTGAAAAACAAGCCTTTCAGGAATCCTGCGTTTTGAAAGAGCATTCTGGTTAATTTTTTTAGGAGTGATAAATGAAAAACTACTCAGACTCCGAACTGCAGGCACTGGCCCAGCAGTTCAGGATAGATGTACTGGAAACCCTGCATGATAAAGGGACCGGGCACTGGGGCGGATCTGCCTCTGTCGCGGATATTCTGACCTATATGTATTTTAAGAGGATGAATATCAAAGCCGAACAGCCTGACTGGGCAGACAGGGACAGACTGGTTCTCAGTAAGGGGCACGCTTCTCCCATGCTCTATGCGATTCTGGAGAAAAGAGGATACCTGAAAGAAGGAACCCTCTCCTCTTTCAGGGAACTGAACAGCAAGCTTCAGGGACACCCCTGTATGAATAAAACCCCGGGAGTGGAAATGTCCACAGGAGCCCTGGGACACGGCCTTTCGGTGGGATTGGGAATGAGCCTTATGGCCGAAAGACGCCCCGAACCTTTCTGGACCTATGTCATTGTGGGAGAGGGCTGTCTCAATGAGGGGCAGACCTGGGAAGCTATCATGGCGGCCGGAAAATTTGCTCCCTCCAGACTTGTACTTCTGGTGGATTACAACAAGGTACAGCTGGACGGAACTTCTGCAGATATTATGCCTCTGGATCCCCTGGCTGACAAATTCAGGGCTTTTAACTGGAATGTTGCAGAAAAGTCTTTCAACGGACATGACATGAAAAGCATCGGAGAATCCTTTGAGTGGCTGGATAAACAGACTAGCGGACCTTCGGTCATCATTTTCGATACAGTGAAAGGTAGGGGAGCTTCTTTTATGGAGAATACCCATACATGGCATGGCGCGCCTGTGGGAGACGATCACCTGGCGAAAGCTCTACCCGAGCTGAAAGAAACTCTGGCCAAATGGGAGAATGCATAATGGAAAAAGGAATGAGAGACGCCTTTGGAGAGGCTCTGGTATCTCTGGGTGAAAAATATGAAGATCTGATGGTTCTGGATGCGGATGTTTCATCCAGTACAAGATCCGGTAAATTTAAGGCTGTCTATCCGGACCGTTTTTTTAATATTGGCGTGGCAGAAGCCAATATGGCCGATATCGCTGCCGGTATGGCCACCTGCGGTTACAGACCTGTGATCAGCGCTTTTGCCATTTTTCTGGCGTTGAAAGCGACCGATCAGATCCGGAATGTGATCTGCTATAACAACCTGCCGGTGATTATTGCCGGTGGTTACTCCGGATTGTCCGACTCTTTTGACGGTGCCAGCCATCAATCCATTACGGACCTGGCAATAATGAGAGCGTTCCCCAATCTGACTGTTCTGGCTCCGGCAGAAGCCGATGATATTCCTGCCATTCTGGAAGAAGCTCTGAACCTTGACGGCCCTGTGTATATCAGAATGTGCCGGAATCCCAGTCCTGTACTGAACAAAAAGGAAAAGCTCTCCATTGGAAAAGCTTCTGTTCTGAAAGAAGGATCCGACCTGACCATCGGCGCCTGCGGTATCACCGTTCCCATGGCCATGGAAGCAGCGGAAGCCCTGACCGGCGAAGGTGTTAACGCGGAAGTTCTGGATATGGGAAGCATCAAACCCATGGACAGAGAGGCCGTTCTGAAATCTGTGGGAAAAACAGGCTGCTTCCTTTCTGTTGAGGAGCACTCCGTAAAAGGCGGATTGGGTAGTGCTGTTGCTGAGCTTCTGTCCAGTGAAAAACCCTCTCTGATGGATTTTGTGGGGGTGGATGACTGTTTTACAGAATCCGGACCCTACGAACCCCTTCTCGAAAAATACGGCATCAGCAAAGAAGCTATTATTGCCAAGGCAAAAGCCCTGGTAGAGAAGAAGAAATCATAAAAAATATCTGAAGGAACCTGGTCCCCCTTTCATTACCTGCCTATGAATCTTCCAACTCCGGGCGGTAGCCGGGTTCTTTCTTTTTGAGTAACACACAAAATTCTGTTATTCAGAATTTTGAATACAAATGAGGAGAATACGATGAGTGTAAAAGCAAAAGCAGCAGAACTTCTGAAAAATTTCAAAGGTGATTCCTACCTTTTTGGTCTGGATGTACTCAAAGACGTGGGTAAAGTTGCAGCCTCTTATGGAAAAAAAGCCCTTGTGGTTTCCAATACAACCTACCTGAAGCCTGTATGTGACCAGGTGATAGACTCTCTGAAGGCGGCCGGTGTGGAACTGGCTGGTGACCGGATTGTGCCTGATGCCAAACCCAATGCTCCCCGGGAAGATGTATACAGGATCGAGTCCTATATCCTTCACTTTCAGCCGGACGTTCTGATCTCCATCGGCGGCGGAAGTGCCATCGATGCAGTGAAAGCCGCCAATGCTCTGGCTACCCAGGGAGAAAACAGCCCCGAAATCGAAAGCTATTTCGGAACAGGACTGGTTGCTGAATCCGTGGCCAAAACCGGGAAAGCCCTGCTGCCCCATATCGCGATTCAGACTTCCGCCAGCTCAGGTGCTCAGCTGACCAAATATTCCAATGTGACCGATCCTGTGGTGGGTCAGAAAAAACTGATCGTAGATGATGCTATCGTTCCCACCAACCCTGTGTTTGACTACAAAGTGACTGCCAGTATGCCCCTGGGACTGACCATCGATGGAGCCCTGGATGGAATCGCCCACTGCCTGGAAGTGTTCTACGGAGCAAACGAAGACTCCTATGACAACCTGGCGGATATTATGGAAACCGCTCTCAGACTGATCGTAGAGTACACCCCCAAAGTCATTGAAGATCCTTCCAACCTGGAAGCCCGGGAAGCCATCGGTCTGGCAACCGACCTGGGCGGCTATGCCATTATGATCGGTGGAACCAACGGAGCTCACCTGACCAGTTTTTCACTTGTGGATGTCACCTCCCACGGAAGAGCCTGTGGAATCATGAACCCCTACTATGCGGTCTTTTTTGCCCCTGCGGTGGAAGCACAGCTCCAGCTGGTAGGCGGGATCCTGAAAGAGTACGGATACATTGAAAAAGACCTTTCCGGCCTGAAAGGCCGTGATCTGGGACTGACCGTAGCAGAAGGTCTGACTGCATTCAGCAAGGCAATCCAGTGTCCCGTTTCTCTGGGCGAACTGGAAGGTTTTACAGATGGTCATATCGAAAGAGCCCTGACTGCCGCCAAAAATCCCCAGCTGAAAATGAAACTGCAGAATATGCCCGTTCCTCTGACAGCCGAACAGGTGGATGAATATATGAAACCCATCCTGGAAGCAGCCAAAACCGGTGATTTTTCCCTGATTAAGGATTATGCTGGTTGAGAAAAGGGGCAATTCACGAATTGCCCCAAATTCCCATTCCCCTCACGATACCCTCTCCCCCTCTCCGGTTCCTGAGCGGAGCCGAAGGGAAGGGGAGAGGGTTGGTTTCGTTAGGTCAGATGTTATAAAAATAGAAACATTCCGGGGAATAAATAATATTGCTACTGTAATATTTCGGAGAGTTAATTGTTTCCAGTTAATGATCTGATTAAAATTTAGAAATGATAATACGTCCTTGAAATAAGGAGATTTTGATGAAAGAAGAAAAATTCCCCGTAGGGAATGACAGTGAAAAACTGATTCTCCCGGATAACTGCGATATTCTGAGGATGCCCCATCCTCCCACTCTGGAAAATCCCGCCCATGCGGTTCTGGAATCGCTGAAGAATCCTATCGGAAGCTCTCGGATTGAAAAGATTGTTGCTCAAAAAGCAGCAGAAGGAAAAACCCCCGCAGACCTGAGCGCCTGTATCGTTATTTCCGACAGTACCCGGCCCGTTCCCTACACAGGAGAGCAGGGCATCCTCTGGCCGGTGGTGGACTCTCTTCTGTCGGCCGGTTTAAAAGCCTCGTCTATCCTTGTCCTGGTTGCTACCGGTATGCACCGGGGGCAGACAGAAGCGGAACTGCACCAGATGCTGGATGCCAGGGTTTTTGATGCGGGATGCCGGGTGGAAAACCATGACTGCCACGATCTGGAAAATCTCTCTTTTGTAGGAAAAACCGCCAGGGGCAGCGATATTCAAATCAACAGCAAATACATCAACAGCGACATCAAAATCCTGACCGGACTGGTGGAGAGCCACTTTATGGCCGGTGCATCGGGCGGACGGAAGTCGATCTGTCCCGGACTGATCGGTGAACAGAGTACCCTGATCTTTCACGGAGCTCCCATGCTGGCCGATGAAAATGCCCGGGCCCTCCTGCTGGACGGCAATCCCTGTCACGAGGAGTCCCTGGATATGGCCCGTCAGGCCGGAGCCGATTTTATTGTGAATGTCACCCTGGATGGAGACTTCAATCTGACCGGCGTGTTTGCCGGTCATCTGGAAGACGCTCATAAAGCTGCAGTGGCCCATCTGGCCAGCTATACAGCCATTAAGGTCGATAAAAAATACGATATTGTGGTCACCCACGGCGGATTTGTAGGAATCAACCACTATCAGGCGGCCAAGGCCGGAGTGGAAGCCGCCCGGATTGTGAAAGAGGGCGGTTATGTCCTTCTGGGGGCAGACAACACCGACACCGATCCCATCGGATCTCTGGGATACAGAACCGCCCTGCAGATGGTGAAACTGGTGGGAGCAGAGACTTTTGACAAGCTGATCCTCTCTCCGGACTGGCCTTTTCTGATTGAGCAGTGGCAGGTTCAGATGTGGGACCGTCTTTTTAAACTGATACCCCAGGACAACCTCTACTACTTCAGCCCCCAGTTTACCGAGGCCGAATACCGGATCTGCCCGGGAAGTCCCATGGCGAGCCTTAGCGGAAGTGATAGTGCCTCTATACCGGTACAGGTTTCAAAAGCACTTGCAGTTCTGATTGAAAAGGTCAAAAAAGAGACCGGACGGGAAGATATTGCTGTCTGCTGGATGGCCGACGGACCTTACGGAGTACCTCAATATGAAGACTGAGATTGCTCTGATCCATACCACACCTTTTGTTTTGGAACCTATTCAAAAGGCTTTGGGACCTCTCACAGATAAGAACCACTTTTTTCATCTCATGGATGAAGCGGTTCTTATCCGGATGATGAAGGATGGCAATACAGAAGAGTTAACTGTCCCCTGGCTGACCGGGCTGGTGGAAAATGCGGTTAAGGGAGGGGCGCAGGGAGTAATTGTCAGCTGCAGTTCTCTCTCTCCGGCTGTTCTACCTGTGAATAAGATCTCCAGTGTGCCGGTTGTTCGGATTGATGAAGCTTTGTACAGAACTGTCTGTGCCAATACAAAGAATCCGGCTGTCCTGATGACCAATCCCACCAATGAGCAGCCCGCGAGGCTGATTGCCGAAGAGACAAAGGACCTTTTAGGACTGAATACTCTTCCGGACTTTTTTGTATGCCGGGAAGCCTTTCAGGCCCTCCTGGATGGAAAGCCCGCCAAGCATGATGAGCTGGTACGTCAGGAAATTGCCAAAATTCTGAAAGATCATGATGGGATTATCCTTTCCCAGATTTCGATTGAAAGGGTAAGGGCCTCTTTGCCTGAAACCTTGAGACAGCGTGTACACTCCAGTCTCGATTTTATCGGTCGAACCATCGAATCGATGCAGATATAAAGAATCTGACTCCTTTTCAGGAAGCACTTCCCCGGTGTTTCCTGTTTTTTTGTCTTGACAATTAACAGTGTTAATAATATTAATAGTGTTAATAATAAAGGGGAAGACATGAGCAAAAACAAAATTCAGGAAGAACGCACCCGGTCATACTTTGTGGAAGCCGCAAAAGAAATTCTGAAAAGTGAAGGCATTCAGGCTGTCAGTGCGCGAAATGTAGCAGAACAGGCAGGATACTCCTATGCCACACTGTATAATTACTTTAAAGATATGAAAGATCTTATTTCTGTCTGTCTGGAGGAATTTCAGGCAGAATGCCTGAGCTTTGTTCTATCCGATGCGGTGTATCCGGAAAATGCGGATATCAGGAAGCGTATCCGGATCAGAATGAACTCTCTGGTAAAGTATTTTATCCAGTACCCTGGGATATATGATCTTCTCTATCTTGAGAAAACCAGAGAGATCAGGGTTTTAAGGGACAAGGCAAATCCGATACTAAACCTTTTTGATGCTCTGCTGGCTCCTGACTGGGAGTCCTGGTGTTCATGGCAGAATATTTCCTTTGAAGCGGGACAGGTCAGGAAGGATCATATTCTATTTGCCGTATCCGGCATGCTTCTGATGTTTATGAACCGGTTTTACCCTTCAGACTACGGGAGTTTTATGGAAAAAATGGATCAGCAGATTGATATCCTGCTGACTGTGGATTGAAGAGATTTTACATGTACAAATTGACAAATTCCCTTTCCTTGTTTATTCTGGTGTTTTAGAACACTAAGAGGTGAGGAATGGATCTTTTCATCGACCGTACTATCAGTATCCCCCCGTATCAGCAGATCGTTGGACAGATCAGAGAGCAGATCGGCAGTAAAAAACTGCCGGATCATGCCCCTCTTCCCTCTGCCAGAGAGATTGTTCAGAAAACCAGTGTCTCTCTGGCGACAGCCCAGAGGGTTCTGAATGAGCTGAAGAACGAAGGACTGATATACAGCCTTCCCGGTAAAGGCAGTTTTGTTTCTCCTTCCGAAGCGGCTCTGCCTTCGGTTATTCATATTTTTCTCCCTTCCGCGGGGCTTTCCTTTTTTATGGAAATTCTCAAAGGGATCAATGATGCCCTGGGAAACCGGAGTATTGAACTGAAACTTCACAGTTTGAATACGGACAAGCTGGTTTGGGGGTGGAAAACCATAGAAGAACTGGAAGAAGCTGTTAAAAACAGGGAAGCTGTTATTTTTATTGAAGAGGCATTCGATTCTGTCCGGTCCTCCTGCCTGAAGGCGGCCAGACAGATCCCCTTTGTTACCATTGAATGGGACCTGGAAGGTGCCTGTTCCATTGTGAATGACTACAAAGAGTCATCTTTTCAGCTTATGAAATACCTTTATGTAGAGAAACACTGCCGATCTTTTCTGGTTCTCAAGGGACGGGATTTTCAGTTCAATGCCTCCTGCAAGCTGGAGGGCTTTTCGGCATTTGCCAAAGAAGCGGGACTGGAAGAGGGGAGTGATATTCATTACCTGGATACGGACTTTGATGCCTTTACGGGATATGAATCTGTCAGCGCTTTTTTAAAAGACCATGAGCTTCCCGATGCTATCTGCTGCGGAAATGACTATGAAGCGATCGGTGTTGTGGGAGCATTGACCGAAAATGGTTTTTTACCTGGAAAAGATGTACAGCTGATCGGCTATGGGGATATGACCGATAAAACTACCATGTATTTTCCTCTGACAACGGTCCGTCAGAATCTGGAGGAGATGGGAAGGCGGGCAGTCACCAGGCTTCTGAAGATGGCCTCTGGCGAAAAGGTTCCCTCACGGGATGTGGTTCCGACTGAACTGGTTATCAGGAAAACCTGATAGAGTCGGGAAGGTGAACTTTCCCACAACTATCAGGTTTCCGTCTGATTTTCTATGATTTTAAGGATTTGAAAACCTCTCCGTCTTTCATGACAAAGTGAACATTTTTCAGAGTGGAAAGGTCCGCAAGAGGATTGCTTTTCGTGGCAATAATATCAGCAGACATACCTTCTTCCAGGTAACCTTTACCGGATATGTCAAGGATTCTGGCCGCCTGGGATGTGGCACCCTGAAGGGCTCTCACGGGAGTTGCTCCCAGATCACAGGCAAAGCGGATTTCTCTGTCCATCAAGCCGTGGTAGGCATCAGATCCCAGAGCAAAAGGAATCCCCGCCTGAATCAGAATACTCATGGAATTCATTACCTGCTCCCGGTATGTGTGGACTTTTTGTACAAATCCGGGAGGGCAGTAAGGTTCTCTGGTTTCATCCATAAAGATCCCGGGAGTGAGGCAGAGACCCTGGCTGTGTTTCAGCATCAGTTCCGCATCAGATTCAGTGGCACAGTAGGCATGTTCTATTGTATCAATACCCTTTTCTACGCAGATTTTAAGCCCTTCTCCGCCAACACAGTGGGCTGCTGTCCTTTTGCCTGATGCTTTGGCTTCATACACAACTGTCTCCACTTCTCCGGGGGTGAGGAACCAGGGGATGTGCTTTCCGTCGGGGGGAGATCCTCCGGTCATGAAAATCTTCAGCCAGTCCACATTATGGTAGAGGTTTTCCCTGCAGACTTTTCTGAACTCTTCAGATCCGGAAAAACTTTTCCCTACAAAACCATGACCATGAAGTCCTTTCATTCCTACACCACAGACTTTCAGTGAAGGGCCTTCAACCTCGCCGGAGCGGATGAGATCCCTTATTGTTGTATCCAGATAATACCGGTCCCCCATGCTTCTCATGGTGGTTATTCCCGATAGAAGATCATCTTTCAGGTTTTTGATGGATCTTATAGTTTGGATACACTCACTGTCCTCCATTTTAAAAAGATGTTCTTCTGTTCTGGCATCCAGGGAGAGATGACTGTGGCAGTCGATCAATCCGGGGAGGACGGTAGAATCTCCCAAATCCCATACAGTCCAATTCGGCTGGATCATGGCATCCGCTTTCTCTGAGGGTAGGATCTGTTTGATTTTATCCTTTTCCAGAAGAATGCTGTGTCCTTCAAGAGGCGTAAGATCAAAACCTCTTAGGATTATTTTTGCTTTGATCAGCGTCATGCTGCAGCTCCCGCTTTTCTGCTGTTCAGTTTACTGACGAAAACCGGCCAGACAAAAGAGATCAGGATAAATACGGCAAAAACGCAGGTGAGAGGCCGAGTGAAAATCATCAGCCACTGATCTTCGTACATGGTGTTGGTCAGCATGATCGCTTCTTCCAGCATGGGGCCCAGGAGTAGGGCTAAAGCTACCGGAGACAGGGGATAGTTGAATTTTGTCATAATATAACCGATAACTCCCGCTCCGAACATGATCAACACGTCAAACATATTCTGTTGGATCGAAAAAGAACCTACTACCGCCAGGACTGTAATAAGCAGTGCCAGGATGGTTTTGGGAATAAGCAGGATTTTTCCGGCAAACTTACAGAAAATCCACCCAACAGCAAAGAGCATTAGATTAATAACCGCAAAGCCGACCAGCAGGGTATAAACCTGGGGAGCATTCTGGGTAAAAAGGAGAGGTCCTGGTCTCAGACCATGAATAATCATGGCACCCAGAAATATAGCAGCAGGAGCACTGCCGGGTATTCCGAGAGTGAGGAGGGGGATAAGAGAACCCCCGGTTACCCCGTTGTTGGCGCATTCTGAGGCAATGATTCCTTCAATGGCACCTGTACCGAATTTTTCGGGAGTCTTTGAAGCTTTTTTCGCTTCGTTATAGGAAAGGAAAGAGGCAATATCCGGCCCGGCCGCCGGAATAATTCCCACACAGATTCCAATGGCGGTAGACCGGAAGGAATTGAAAATATTGTTTTTCAGGTCTTTAAACTTCAGATACATCCTGCTGACTCTGACAGCTTGCTGTTCTTTTTCCTCATCTGTTTTTTCAAACATCTTGAAAACTTCAGGCAGGGAAAACAGGCCTATTAAGACAGAGACGACTTCCAGTCCTCCGGAAAGCTGGTAGTTGCCGAAAGTAAAACGGGGGTATCCCATGACAGGATCCTGTCCGATTGTGGCTACCAGGAGGCTGATAAATCCCACCAGGAGACCTTTCATCATGTTTCCCTGAGAGAGCATACAGACAACACTTAAACCGAATATGGCTATCATCATCTGTTCGGGAGGGCCGACTTTCATGGCGATCAGAGCCAGCAGGGGAGCGAACACCAGCAGGGCTATGGAACTGAAAAATCCTCCGAAAGAGGAGGCATATGTTACTGTTGCCAGAGAGAGCCCGGATTTTCCCTGGTTGGTAAGGGAGCGGCCGTCAAAGGATGTGGGGACTGATGCTGGTGTCCCGGGGATTCCCAGGAGTACCGCGGGGATTGATCCCCCGTATACGGCCCCACAGTAGATTCCGCTCAGCAGAAGCAGTGCCGCTTCCGCTGGGAGAACATAGGAAAACGGGACGAATACGGCCACACCCATGGTGGCTGAAAAACCAGGCAGAGCTCCGAATACCACGCCGATTATCAGGCCCAGCAGACAGAATAAAATATTGGAAATTTGAAATACACCGGTGATTCCAAGAAGAATGTTCTCTATCATTGGTCACTCCTAAAAATATATTTGTATCCAGGTGCCTTCAGGCAGGAAGACGCCGAGAATCTTTGTAAAAAACAGATAAACCAGAAATGTCAGAACCAGAGGGAGAAGAATGAGTATTTTTTTTGTTCTGATTCCTGCGAAAAATAAAACCAGTACGGTAAAAAGCAGGGTTGCCAGAAAATAACTGATTTTGTTAATGAAAAAAATGTATAGGAGTATCGAAAGGGCAAAAACAGCAACATTCCTGCTGATGTTCAGAATCTCTTTCCTGTTTCTTTTTCCGGATGCCATGGGTCTGATGAACAGATAGATGGAAATAATATACGATATGATGAGTAAAACAAACGGATATGTTTTTGCTTCTTCCGGGATGGGTTGGAACTGAAAAGCAAAGGCCGCCAGTACTAGCATGATAAAAAGTAGAAATATGCGATTCCCTAAGAGAATATTCATAAGTTTTCCTTGGTCGAGAAGAAAAGGGAGAACCGGGTTCTCCCTTTTCGAAGTTTTTCTGAAATTATTTTGTAGCTTCGATCAGCTTTCTGTAGTGCTGATGATTTGCAAGGTAAAAAGCAGAGAAGTCTGTGCTTCCCATGAAGTTGGTAAAAATACCGGCTGCAGCAGCTTCTTTCTGGTATTCAGGATTGTTGAAGGCCTTTTCAAAGGCTGCTGAAAGGATTTTTACATCTTCCAGGGGCATGTCTGCAGGACCCACGAGACCACGCCACATGGTGTGGGTAAAGTCAAATCCTTCTTCTTTTACAGTAGGAATGGAATCCACTGCGGATGATCTTTCCGCACTGGTTATGGCCAGGGGAACCACATTACCTGCTTCGATCTGCGCTATCGCTTCAGAAACGAAGGGGACTGCAACCATGCAGTTACCACCGGCTACGGCATTTACGGCAGCTGCTCCGCCCTGGAATACCATTCTTTTAAACTTTACATCCGCCGCGTCTTCCAGAGATGCTCTCAGGAAATCATGGCTTGTCCATGCACCGCCCAGACCGAAAGTGATCTTTTCAGGATTTTCCGCTGCCATTTTCAACAGGTCATCCATGGAGGTAATACCGGAATTCTTGCTGGCAACGATGATATGCGGATCCGCAGCATACTGAATAATCGGGGTGAAAGAATCTACTGTGTAGGAAATCCCTTCAAAGAGAAGGTCTCCGTTTGAGTCGGGAGAGGACAAGTATCCGATTGTATAACCGTCGTTCTTTGCATCGGCAATTGCTGTATAACCGATTGTTCCACTACCACCGGTAACGTTGGAAACAACAAGTTTCTGTCCCAGTTCTTCTTCTGCATATTTGGCCAGAAGTCTGACAGATATATCAGCTCCTCCACCGGCTCCCCAGGGTACGATTACCTTGATTGGTTTTGTAGGGTAGGACGCCTGCTCCTGACTTCCTTCTGCCCATGCGAAGGACGCGATACAGAAAAGTGTCATGACAAACAAGAGTTTCTTCATCAAATATCTCCTTTGATTGGTATATTGTATATAGCGCATTGTATACCATCATTCGAGGTTGTCAAGTTTTTTTTAAGAGAATATTACAAGTCTAGGTCTGTTATATCACAAATAAATATAAAAAAGTATGGTTGATAATATAATAACGCAAATTAAATTCGATAATATTACAATAAATTTGTTGCGTTATGAAAAAAGTGGGTTTACCATGGCTTTATCAAATAATTCAAAAATACGGATTTAAAGGAGTTTTGTTCAATGAAGAAACTATTAATCGTTGTGTTGTCTATTGCCGCTCTTGCGGCAGGTTGTTCCAGAAATGCAGAGAAGGGCTCTGCTGTGGAAACCGGAAGCGATTTGAAAGAATACACCCTGGCCCTGAGCCATTACGGTTCTCCTTCTGATGTTATTACAGAAGCCACAGAGCTTATGGCAAAAAGAGCCAGTGAGCTTTCTAATGGACGCATAACCATTCATCTGCATCCCAACAGTGAGCTGGGAAATTCCAATGCCCAGCTGGATGGAACAAGAACCGGAACCATCGATATCGTATGTGTGGGAAATCCCTATTACACATCCTTTGCTCCCGAGCTTAATCTGCTTGACCTGCCTTTCCTTTTTGAAAGTGAAGAGAAAGCCTACAGTGTTCTGGATGGTGAGATCGGTTCTACCCTGAGCGACTCTCTGGAGCAGTACAATTTAAAAGCTCTGGCGTTTTATGAAATCGGATTCCGGGATATCACCAATAATCAGAAACCCGTAAAATCCGCTGATGATCTGAAAGGTCTGAAACTGAGAACCACTCCCAACCCCGCTCATATTGCTGCATTTGAGATCTGGGGGGCCAGCCCTACACCTATGCCTTTCAGCGAAGTCTATTTTTCACTGAAAACCGGAGTCATCGATGGCCAGGAAAACCCGGTTCATCACATCTACAATAACAATCTTCAGGAAGTTCAGAAATACATGTCTCTTACCCATCATGCCTTTACTGCAGCACCGATGACCATGAACCTGAAAGTTTTCAGTTCCATGGATGAAGAGGCCCAGAACGCACTGATCCAGGCTGCCCGCGAAGGAGCCCAGTATGAGAGAGAGCATAATGCCATAGAAAATGGTATAGCCCTGAAAGCTCTGATTGATGCGGGTATGATTGTGGAGGAAAATCCCGATATGGATTCCTTCCGGAACAATATCAAAGGCGCATGGCAGGGGTATATTGATTCATTCGGTGATGAATTGATCAATAAGATTCTTGCTCAGTAGTTCTTTTCTTTCCCCTTTCTGAACCTGTTCCGCACTGCCGGTATCAGAAAGGGGTTTTCGAGGTAATAATTATGATTTCAGAAAAATATACAAACATGCTGAATAAGAGTTTCAGAATTCTGGGCAATACGAGTTTTCTGGTCCTGATTCTTGTGACATTCGCACAAGTCCTGACCAGGTATCTTTTTTCCTACTCTTTTTCCTGGGCTGATGAATTCCTGAAATTCTGCTTTGCCTGGATGATTCTCCTCGGAATGCTTACATCCAGACAGATTCAGGTCACCCTTTTAAGAGACCATATCAGCAGGAAATGGGGATGGATTTTTGCAGAAGTATGCTATCTGTTCGTTCTGTTCTGTCTTACCATCCTTTTTATCGGGGGAATCCAGTTTTTCTTTCTTACAAGGAATGATACCTATTCGGCTTTTAAGATTTCCATTTCCTGGTTTTATCTTCCTTTGATCATCACCACGACTCTGGAATTGATTCGTGTGGTTCTGACCATGATCGACGGCTTTATTTTTAAAAATATAGGAGAACTCTGAAATGTCCTTTCTGACCCTACTTGCAACGATGTTCATTCTGACTGTGGCCGGATTGCCATTAGTTTTCAGTATTCTCTTCTCATCCACCATGACATTGATGATATTCCTTCCCAATATCCCGTTGTCTGTTGTGACCCAGCAGTTTATGCAGGGGATAAGTTCCTCCTCCCTCCAGGCTCTGGCCTTTTTTTTTCTGGCAGGAGAACTGATGAGTGCCGGAGGAATAACCAACCGTATTATCCGCTTCGTCTCATCCTTTCTGGGATGGATTAAAGGATCTATCGGGTATATCAACATCTTTTCCAGTATGTTTTTCGGTTGTATCAGTGGTTCGGCGGTCGCATCTACCGCTGCCATCGGCGGTTCGCTGATTCCCGAAATGAAAAAACAGAATTATTCTGCTTCCTATGCCGCTGCACTGACCCAGTCCGCCTCCATTATGGGGCCGATTATTCCCCCCAGTGTTCCTATGGTTGTTTATGCCGCCCTGGCGGGTAGGGGGGTCTCGGTGGGAAAAATGTTTATGGCCGGTATCTTCCCGGGCATACTCATTGCCATTGCCCTGACTGTGACGACTGTGATCATCTCTGTGAAAAGGGGGTACGGGGGAGAGAAAATTTTCTTCAGGATGAAAGATGTCATTGTCAATGGAAGAGACGCCCTCTTTGCTGTCCTGTGTCCTCTGATCATCCTCGGGGGGATTCTATCTGGAATCTTTACTGCTACTGAAGCGGGTGCGGTTGCCGTTATCTATGCCTTTATCATTGGGAAATTTGTTTATAAAGAGCTCAATATGAAGGTACTGTATAAAGCATTGAGTTCTTCATTAAAAGGGACTGCTACGGTAATGGTTATAGTCGGTTCTTCTTCGATTTTCGCCTGGCTTATTGCCCGGCTGCAGATCAGTCATCAAATGGCCAGCTGGATCAGCAGCATCTGCTCGGGTCCTCTGGGAGCTTTTCTGGTTATCAATATTATTGTCTTTTTTATCGGGATGATTATGGATCCGGTAGCGGCTCTTACTATCCTCGTACCAGTATTCCTTCCCATAGTCAAACAGTTCGGAATCTCACCCATACACTTTGGAGTGGTCCTGATACTCAACCTGATGATTGGTCTGATCACTCCTCCAGTGGGATATCTTATCTATCTTTCAGCCGAGTTGGCAGACACAAAGCCAGTTAAGGTTCTGAAAGAGAGTATGCCCTATCTTCTTACCCTGTTTATTGTTCTGGTCATACTAGTTCTGATCCCTCAGCTGACAGTCACCCTGCCAGCTCTGGTTGTGCAATAAGGAAAAAGTTTATGGATAAGGAAAACTGGATTGATTTGACTATGCCCGTAGGGGAACATATCAGGTGGAATCCCAAAATAACCTACAAGGGGGATTTCTCCCAGGGGGATATATTCAAAGCCACTCAGATAGAAATGTCCTGTCATGCCTTTACGCATATGGACGGGAGATCCCATATCGCCCCTGACGGGTACGATACTATGGATATATCGCCGGAGACGTATATCGGGCTTTTCCATATTGTGGATCTGAGCAATCTTATTGAGGAAAACTATGAAATCACCCCTTCGGACATTCAGAAGCTCTGGCCCGAAGAACCCTGTGAGCGTGTCATTTTCAAATCATGCTGGAATGACAGGTACTCCTATAAAACCAGGGAATTCTGGACCCGGTCACCCTGGTTCAGTGATGAAGCTTCCCGGTGGCTGTCCGAAACGGGAGTGAAGCTGCTGGCCTTTGACTTTCCCCAGGATTATCCCATACGGTTGTGGACAGAGCAGAAAATTGAAAAGCCCATCAGCCGGCATGTGACACATAACAGACTTTTGAACAGAGGTATTACCCTTGTGGAGTATCTGATTAATACAGCGGAAATACAGAGCAGGACCGTCTGGGGAATGATGCTTCCTCAGGCTATTGAGAAATCTGATGGTGCCCCTTGTAGAATATTTGTGAAAAATCTCTCATCTCCAGCCTGATCAAATTCTATCAAAGTCCCTTAAAACCGGTTGAGGGGCTAAATATTTGTGATATTATATTCTCCAAGGAAACAGCTTTGAGAGATAAGATATATAAAGTCATACTGGTAGATGATGAAGATGATGTAAGAGGGCGGATTTCAGGACTTGTCAATCCGGCCTGGGGTTTTGAGGTTGTGGGCAGTGCGGGGAACGGGTCTGATGCACTGGATCTGATTTCCTCCCTGAAACCTCATGTGGTTATTTCGGATATCAGGATGCCATACATTAATGGTCTGGAGTTAGCTCAGATTATTCAGCATGAATATCCCACTGTCAAAGTGGTTTTTATTACGGGATACGGCGAATTTGATTATGCCAGGCAGGCTATCGATCTGGGGGTCAGTTCCTATCTGACAAAACCGGTATCCAAAGACGATATGTTTCAGGTCCTGTTGAAGCTGAAAAAGAATCTGGATGAAGAGCATCGGGAGAGGTACAACCAGGAGAAGATCCTGGAACATTACCGGGAAAATCTCCCCTTTATTATCGAAAATTATCTTCTTTCTGTTATGATGGGACGCCACTCCTGGAGAGAAATCGAATTCCTGAAGAACAACGGGGTGGATTTTGACCGGAATTCCGCATTTCTCGTGGGATTTGTCAATCTGGACAGTGATGTTGCTCCCGAGGATGCTCTGGGGTACGAGGGAAGGAAAATATCGGTTCGTTCCACGATCCATTCCATTCTGGACCAGAGGGGATTCAGAGTTCACTCCATCCTGTTCAATAGCGGAATTATTATTCTGATACAGGAGCTGGAAACACATGGTCTGTCAAAAAAGCTGGATCAGGCTCTGCTGGAAGTTGTTCAGGCGGCTGAACAGTATCTGAATGTGAGGCTGGATATGGGAATCAGCCGGATGGCAAGTACCGCCGGTGATTTGAGCCGGGCTTATGAAGAGGCCGTGAGGGCTCTGGACCTCAGTACTTTTATGAATACCGGAAGGATTGTCCATATAGATCAGATCGAGAATAATCCGGTGAAAAGGCTGCAGCTGGAGAGAGAGGATATTAAAAAGCTGGAGCAGGAACTCAGGTTTGGAACTACCGAGTCCATAAGCGAGTTTGTTCTGATTCTGAAAGAAAAAATTTCGGTCCTGAGTCATGAACAGAGTACAGATCTTCAGCTTTTTATACTCAAGATGGCGAATATTCTGTTCTCCGCAGCAGAATCACTGGGTGTGGACCTGTACGAAACACTGGATAAAGATTTTATAACCCGGATTACCCAGTTCAGGAGCCTGGAGCAGTTTTTTGATTGGCTTCTTCCTCAGATTCTTAAAATCCGGGAGCTGGGTCATTCCAAAGGGGTTTCAAACGCCCAGCTTTATCTTAATAAAGCCCAGATTTCTATTGAGGAGAACTTCAGGGATCCTTCTCTGACCATAGAAAAAGTCTGTGAGGATCTGGGGATCAGTGTTTCCTATCTCTCTCTTCTCTTTAAAAAGGAGTGGAATACCACCTATATCAAAGTTCTGACAAAGGTCCGTATAGACAGAGCCAAAGACCTGCTGGACCATTCTGATATGAAAATAGCTGATATTGCCGACTCCTGCGGATTCAGTGACGTCAGTTATTTCAGCCATAGCTTCAAGAAGCAGACAGGGGTTTCTCCCAGAGTTTATCGTGAAAAAACTGCTGACTAACACATCCATAACCCAGGGAATCCTTGTTACGGTAATGATCATCGTTTTTTTATCTCTTCTTCTGGTCTCTTCTGTTTATTTTCTTACCTATTCCAGAGCGACATCCCAGCTTGTCCAGGAACAGTATGGAGAAATCAACAAGAATATTATTCTCAATTATAAAAAAGTGGTGGATAGTCTGATTGAATCTGTCAGTTACGTTCAGCTGAGTTTAAAACAGTTTGATGTTTTACGGGATTCCCGGGAGCTGGAGGCGCAGATCAGGCTGAACTCTTCGGTCAAAAAAATACTGGTTGGCATAAGCCTTTTTGATACGGACGGAAACCTGGTCGCCGGTGATCCGGTGAGCCCCGATCTCCATATTAAGATTCCTGATCGCAGGTGGTTTATCAAAGCCCGCAGGGAAGGGGAAACTCTGCAGTTTTCGGAACCCCACTATCAGAGCTTGTACCTGCAGAGGAAGCAGCCGGTGGTTTCGGTCAGTCAGGCGGTTACCTACAGCTCGGATCATACTCTCCTTACTGGTGTTCTTGTGGCAGAATTCTTTTTTAATGATATTTCCGGGCTGAGTTCCCTCGCTGAACTGGGAGACGGCGGTCACATCCTTATTCTGGATGATCAGGGAACTCTTCTGTATTCATCGGATATGACAGCCAATGCCAATCCGGCAGAGAGCCTGGAGACTGCCAGGAATACAGTTCTGGGAGGAGTGAAAACCAGAATCAATCACAGGACCATGTATATCTACATAAATACTCTGGATAGGACCAGATGGCGAATTGCCACAATTCATAATATGGACCGCCTTTCAAAGTCCTTTCAGAAGGCGATTCTCTACCTTGTTCTGGTCTTTCTGGGGGTCAGCCTGATTGCTTTCGGTCTGGCAATCCTTCTGGCAGCCCATATAACACAGCCTCTGGATCGTCTCAGAGCACATATGGAAAAAGTGGAAGATGGGGATTTTAAGGGAGAAGTAGAGCTGCAGGGGCAGAAAGAGATCCTTGTACTGGCCAGAGCATTCAATCATATGATTCATACCATACAGGATCTGATGGATAAAATTGTTGAAGAACAGAGGAATAAGGAACGGAGTGATCTGAAGGTTCTGCAGTATCAGATAAACCCCCACTTCCTTTATAACACCCTTGATTCCATCGCCTGGCTGGCGGAAAAAGGAAGGAATGCAGATGTGGTCAGTTCGGTTCTGGCCTTGTCAAAGTTTTTCCGGATCGGGATATCCGATGGAAAGGACTTTATACCTCTCTCAAAAGAGCTGGACCATATAATCAACTACCTGACGATTCAGAGTATCCGCTTTGAAAACCGGTTCCGGTATGAGATTCTTGTGGATGAGAAATTGAAAGGGTTCATGGTTATGAAACTGATGCTCCAGCCTCTTGTTGAAAATGCTTTACGCCACGGTATTACCGAAGAGTCTGATAATGTTATTACCATTTCAGGACATTGTGAGGGACGTTTTCTGATTCTTACAGTGAGCAATACAGGGTATGGTATTTCAGGCAGAAAAATTCAGGAGATCTACGACAAAATTCATTCTCAGATCCCTTCTGAAAGCCTGGGGCTGAAAAATGTATTTCAGCGTCTGAAGCTTTATTACGGGGATCAGGCGGATCTCAAAATCCAATCAGAGGATGATGTCACACGGATCAGTATCCTGATTCCGCTTCAAGAGGGGGGCGGGGATGTGTAAAATCTGTTGGATCACAGTCATTATTTTCCTTGTCTCTTTAACGGGTTGTAAAGGAAGGTATGAGAGCAAGGGACTTTTTTTATCCGATAGGGAGAATCTGGTTGCGGCGCTTCTGGGGACTCAGGTACATGAAAAGCTCGAGAGGGGCTCTGAAGGAATTCAGATGTTTGACTCCCGGGGATCACAGGTTGTCCAGAATGAGCAGATCCTCTCTTTTCTTTCCCGGCACAAAACGGATCAGATTATTGTATACCCTGTGGATGTGGTAAGTGTTTCCCCTTTGATCTCTCTTGCTGAAAAAAGGAACCTTTCCCTGATTTTTTTTGGGGATGAACCTTCCGGGGAAGATCTGAGCCAATGGAAAAATTCCTTTTATGTGGGTGTTCGGCCAGACCAGCCTGGAAGTCTTCAGGCAATTATGGTGGCAGATCTAATCAAAGGGGATGACATAGATCAGTATGATAAGAATGGGGACGGGATGATTCAGACTGTCATCCTAATGGGGAACCCCGAGGACAGGGACGCTAAAACAAGAACCTTCGGGTTTCTGGATACCAGTAGAAATCTTAGACTTCCTCTGGATCTGCTCGGAATTATTCCCGCCCAGTGGAGTGAAAATATTGCTTATGAAAAAATGGTCGAAATCGGACTTACCCATTCAGAGCAGATTGAACTTGTTGTGGCCAATAACGATGATATGGCCATAGGTGCCATCCGGAAACTCAGACAGGATGGCTTCTTCTCCGATACCAACGGGAATGGGCACATCGACCGATTTGATGCGGACTGGACGCCGGTGCTTGGTATCGGGGGGACTGTCAAAGCTATATTACGGGTAGATTCCGGGATCATGTATGGAACAGTGATCATCCCTTATGAACTTATTGCACAAAGTGTTGATGAAGTGAGCCGTCTTCTGAGCCGAAAGGGGGGAGATGACATCCTCAGAAATTCCGAAGATCTTGCGGATGGCCACTACTACTGGATCAATTGTATTGCCTATTATCTGAGAGAAAAGCCGGATCTTTAGCATTCTGAACTCTCCCTGATGATCATCTTGGTTGGAATGCGCACAGTTCTGTATGGCCTATTATTCCCTTTCATTCGCCGCAGGATAGTCTCCGCCACCTGTTTGCCTATCATCTCTTTATCCTGATACACCGCCGAGAGTTTTGGTCTGGCCATGGTCAGCCAGAAGGGATCGTCAAAGGCTATCAGGCCCATATCCACAGGAACGGATATGTTATGATCCAGCATATAGTTGAATGAGCCAAGAACGGCCATGGCATTCCCTGCGAAAATGGCATCGACGCCTTTTTGTTCAATCAGAAACCGGGCATTCTCATAGGATTCTCCGTTTTTCTCATCGTTCATGGAGGAGGGGGTCCCGCTTCCCGTTCTGATCATGAATTCATCGTAGGGCAGCTTGTACCGGGAAAGGGCATCCTTGTATCCTGCTATCCTTTCATTCATGGTACTGTCATGTTTCGAACCCACAAAACCGATTCTTTTAAATCCTCTCTGAATCAGGTGTTCTGTTCCCTGAAAGGCACCCTCCCTGTTGGTTACCATTATGCAGTCCCCTTTGAAGCCAGCGGGTTCCCTGTCGAAAAAAACACAGGGGCACCTGCCTCCGATGATGTCATTCATATAGCTGCAGTCTTTCTTGACCGGAGCGATGATCAGACCATCCACATTCTGCATCATCAGACTTTGGATATTCTCTTTCTCCTTTTGAGGATCTTCGTTGGAGTTTATGTAGATAAGGTGGTAGCCCTGCCTACTCAGTATCCTGTCGAGCACCATGGCAATATCCATAAAAAAATAGTTTGCCAGGTTGGATGCGACATAGCCGATCATTCTGGATGAACCGCTTCTCAGGTTCCTGGCCACAGAGTTGACATTGTAATTTAAGTCTTTAATAGCTTTGAATACCCTTTGTCTTGTCTCTTCTTTGACAGGCCTTGAGTTATTAATCACATGAGATACTGTTGTGGTTGAAACATCTGCCAGTTTGGCAACATCTTTCATGGATGCACCCAATATTGCACACTCCCGCTAAAATGCAATCGATTTGTAAATGCAAGAATACAATAGCTTGCGCGAGAAGTCAAATAACCGCAAACTACCATTTTAATACATTTAAAATAGGGTTAGAGATGATCTTTCTGCTGGAATTTGACAAAGAAGGATATAATGCCATAAAATAGCAATCGATTGCAGTAAACGATTGCTATTTTTCCTGCTGTCAGATGACCCGCAGGTTTTGGACAGGAGGTTTTTATAGATTGACAACCTGTCTGTTATGGTGTATTTTAGTGTTCTAAAACACATAGGGTGAAGTTTGTTGAATAAAGGAGCTTTCCATGGGTAAGTACATTCTCAGTGTTGATCTGGGGACCACCAGCACCAAGACAGTTCTGTTTGATGAGAATCTCAAGGTGGCTGCCTCGGCCAGAGCGGAGTATCCCACGGTTTATCCCCGGCCCGGATGGGCGGAACAGGATGCTGAGGACTGGTGGAGCGCTCTTGAAAAAACCTGCCGGGACGTCCTGGAGAAGAGCGGGATAGATCCCTCTGACATAGCGGGAGTGGGTGTTGATTCCATGTCCAGTATGGCCCTTCCGGTGGATAAAGCGGGAACCCCTTTGCGTAACGGCCTTTTATGGCTGGACCGGAGAGCCCAGGCCGAGTCTGACTGGATCCGCGATACCTACGGCGAACTTCAGATCCGGATCAACAGCAATGTATCTGACCCGTCGAATTTTGCCCCCAAGATTCTCTGGATGAAAAAAAACGAACCCGGACTGTATGAGAAAACCTATATGTTTCTCCATTGCAACGGTTACCTTGTCAATCGATTAACCGGAAAGATGACCATGGATGTGTCCGAAGCGGGAATGTCCCAGCTCTGTGATATTCGAACCGGCCAGTGGTCGGATGAACTGATAAATGCGAGCAGTATCGACCGGGACAAACTACCTGAGGTCTTTGCCTGTACCGATGTGGTGGGTGGTATTACTGCCGAAGCCGCAGAAGCCACCGGCCTCGCACCGGGAACACCTGTCATTGCCGGTGCGATGGATAATGTTTCTGCCACCCTCGGGCTGGGGCTGCGCCATGACGGGCAGGCCTATATTTCAGCGGGAACCGCCACCAATGCGGGAGCCTGCGTTGCCTCTGTCCCCTCGGACCCCAGCATGCTCAATTACCATCACGGGGTTCCGGGACTATATTTGGTAAATGGCGGTGTGGATTATGGCGGGGCTGGACTCCGCTGGTTTAAAGCTCTTATTGAAGAAGAGAGGTTTGACGAGATCGACCGCCTTGCAGAGGAAGCGGGATACAAAGACGATGTGCTCCTGTACCTTCCCTACATGGTTGGGCAGAGAGCGCCTCTCTGGGATCCTCATTCCAGGGCTGTCGCCTTCGGCATGAATCCCGATACCAGCCGCAAGGCCATGATCCGGATGATTATGGAAGGGATTGCCATGGGAGTCCGAAATGTGTACCGCCTGATGGAAGAGAAAGGCTATACCATTGAAGAGATTGTGATGACCGGCGGGTGCGCCAACAGCCCCATCTGGACCCAGATTTTTTCAGATATTCTGGAGAAGCATATTATTCTGCCGGGAGAGATGGATGTGGCTCCTCTGGGGACTGCCATTATGACAGCTGTGGGAGTTGGCCTTTATCCGGACTTTGATGCGGCTCTGGCTGTGCAGACGGTGAGGGCTTCCCATGATCCGGACCTGGAAAAAAGCAGTTATTACAAAGATCTTTTCGGGGCGTTTGTTAAGCTCTATGAAGCAGCGGGGCCTGTTTACCAGGAGCTGGACAGGATACGGAATAAGTATAAAGACTAAGAACAGGAAGGAGTAATCTGTGAAAGCAGCCGTACTGTACGGAGATAATGATATCCGTTATGAAGAGTGGGAAAAACCGTCGGCAGGGACCGGTGAGGTTCTGGTAAAAGTTAAGGAATCAGGTCTTTGCGGCTCGGATATCCCCCGAACGATCCATGGGGGCGCCCATTTTTATCCCATCGTTCTGGGGCATGAATTTTCTGGAGAGATTGTCGAACTGGGTGAAGGAGTTTCCACAAGGAAAGTGGGCGATCGTATCGCCTGTGCGCCCCTGATTCCCGATCGGAATGATCCTCAGAGTCAGAAGGGAAATTACTCTCTCAGTAAGGGGTATAAATTTATCGGGTCCCGTATTCAGGGGGGCTGGGCAGAATATGTCGCCATGCCCTGGGAAAATACCATAGTCCTCCCCGAATCGGTCAGCTATACGGAAGGGGCATTTTTTGAACCCATTACGGTAGCCCTTCATGCGCTCCATATTATGGATTTTCAGGGCGGTAAGGATGTGGCTATTACCGGCATGGGAACCATCGGTTTGCTGGCACTTCAGTGTGTCAGAGCCATGGGCGCCCGAAAAGTCACTGTATTCGATATCGATGAGGAACGGCTGGAAGTGGCCAAAGAGTACGGCGCCGACCTCTGTCTGAACACCCTGAAAGAGGGGTTCAAGGAAGAAGCTCTTGCCTTTACCAATGGCAATGGTTATGAGGTCTGTCTGGAAACCGGCGGCGTACCTGTTACAGAGATCCTCTGTATGGAACTGGCGGCACCCAAAGGGACGGTCATGTTTATCGGGACGCCCCATAAACCGGTAACCCTGCAGCCCCATGAGTTTGAATACATCAATAGAAAAGAGCTCCATGTGACAGGCTCCTGGATGAACTATTCCGCCCCTTTCCCCGGTTGGGAGTGGGAAATGGCAGTTTATCTTTTCAGTAAAAACATGGTGAAAACAGAAAAACTGATCGACCGGAAAATCCCTCTGAGTCAGGCTGCTGATGCGGTAGGTGATCTCTTAAAACCCGGAGCTGTCAAAGGGAAGATCCTTTTTGAATGTGAGACTTGATAATATGGGAAATGCGAAGCATTGGGCCCCATTTTGATCAATAGCGACAGAGACTTTCCGAAGGAAAGTGCTCGATAGCAATAAAGGAAAATACAATGAGTGCCATAAACGAATTCCTGCAACTGATGAAAGACAACAAATCCGGAAAAGCCAGGGGGATCTACTCGATCTGCTCGGCCCATCCGGATGTGATCCGGGCCAGTATGCACCAGGCGAAGGAAGACGGTTCCATCGTTCTTATCGAATCCACCAGCAACCAGGTGGACCAGTTCGGCGGGTATACAGGGATGACTCCCCCGGAGTTTGTCTCCTATGTGAAAGACCTGGCGGACGAAGTGAAATTCCCGGAGGAGAAAATCCTTCTGGGTGGAGACCATCTGGGTCCCAATGCCTGGCAGAGCCTTCCCGCTGAAGAAGCCATGAAAAACGCCCGGGATCTGATTGAAGCCTACGTGAAAGCGGGGTATCAGAAGATCCACCTGGATGCCAGCATGTACTGCGCCGATGACGAAGGGGACCGTCATAAGCCCCTGTCGGATGAGATCGTCTCCAGCCGGGCCGCCGAGCTCTGTGCCGTGGCAGAGGCTGCCTGGGAGAAATTCTGCCAGGGGCAGCCCAAGCCGGTTTACATCATAGGGACGGAGGTTCCTGTCCCCGGGGGCGCCCAGGAAGAGGAGGAGACCGTAACTCCCACCTCTGCGGAAGATGCCTCCCGGACTATAGAGGTGACAAAGGCTGCCTTTGAAGCGAAAGGATTAGCCGAAGCCTGGAGCCGGGTCATCGGTGTGGTTGTCCAGCCCGGAGTAGAGTTCGGAGACGATCAGGTTTTCCATTACGACAGCGCCGCCGCAGCTTCCTTAAGTAAAATGATTGAAGGGACCGACCAGTTTGTTTTTGAAGCCCACTCTACGGACTATCAGAGCGAAACCGGACTGACCAGCCTGGTCAAAGACCATTACTGCATTCTGAAAGTCGGCCCCTGGATGACCTTCGCCTTCCGGGAAGCCCTGTTTGCCCTTGAGGATATGGAAAAGGAACTCCTTGCCGGTTCCGGGAAGACCCTCTCCGCGCTTAAGGACACCCTGGAGCAGGTGATGCTGGACGAGCCCAAATACTGGAAGAAGTATTACCCAGGGACGGAGGAAGAGCAGCTTTTCAAGAGAAAATACAGCTTTAGCGACCGGAGCCGGTACTACTGGCCGGATAAACGGCTCGGTGCTTCCATCGAACTGCTTAAAAAGAACCTGGATGAAAAGGGAATCCCTTTGAGTATGCTCAGCCAGTATATGCCTAACCAGTATAATGCGGTGCAGGAGGGGAAGATTGCCCTGACGGCACAGGATCTGATATTAAGCCGGATCCGGGATGTGCTGGGAATTTATGCCCGGGCCTGCGGGTTTTAGGGGGTGATCTAAACAGTCAAACAGGAGGTGTCTTTGCAGGAAGATTTATCTCCTGTTTTTCATCTGCCAGATAATCTTTACGGTCTCGTCAAAGGCATCCATTGCGATTTTAATGCCTTCAAGAATCTCTGATTCATTATCCGGGTATTCATGAGTCAACTCATTTCTCAGTTTTCTGTAATCCATCCATTGATCAGCGCTTTTTATAACTTTCAGTTTTTCAAGTCTATCCAGTATATCCAGGAATGACATATCATCTCGGTAGTCTCCCACATCATCCAGATAGGCTTTAAACAGCTTTTGTTCAACCAGATCCTGAAGTTTTATAAATCTGTAGATAAAAGAATCGATCGTCTTTACTTTAACTGAATCTTCAAAACAGGATATTGTCAGAACTTTCCATTCCTTTATTTCATTTTTTGCGGATTCTGCCCTTTTCATATGCAGTTCCGCTTTAGAAATAATATCCTTCAGCATAGGCGGATTCCTTTCTGTTGGACTTCCTGAAAAATAACTGTTTTCCGGTGTTCAGGAGTCTGTATGATTAAGTCCACTTTTCTCTGGATACCCTCTTTTTCAAATTGCCGGAGAATTGAAAGTTTTTTCATCATATTAACCGATTCCGATGTATCCAGGAATATATCAATATCTCCCCCTTTCCGGTTGTCATCCACCCGGCTGCCAAAAAGATATACTGAAGCATCTGCAATGGAATGCTTGATAACAGAAGTAATAATGTCCTGATCTTTCCTGGTAATCCTCATCAAATTCAGAATAATTTCTTTTTTAGGGAAACTCAAGATAAAACCCGTATTTAAACATGACTGTACCGTGTCTTGTCAGAATGGATTAGGGGTAGTATAAATACGGTATGCCGGTTATCGGTTAACTTTATCATAACAGGCAAATCATCCTGCCGGCAGGATACAGATTCTAAACTGGTTCAGAGAAGCTGAAACTGCTTAAGTAGCCGCGGAATCATAGAATAATACTGATCTCTCTACGTTGTCGGGAGCAGTAGAATTTTATTGCGGAGACAAATATGAATCGGTCCGTCAGGCACAATATCCGCCTGGATTACTCCTTTACTTTCTTAAATAACCTCAATCTGCTCCATGCTCTGTGGATGATATGGCTCTCGATGAAAGGTTTTTCCCTTTGGGAACTGGGAATCCTGGAAGGGATATTTCATATCACATCCTTTTTGATGGAGGTTCCCACAGGGGCGGTAGCAGACCTTTGGGGACGAAGGAACAGCCGGATTCTGGGGCGGTTATTCTTTCTTGGCAGTACCCTTCTTATCTGGCATGCCGACCAGTTCCTTTTTCAGGTAGCCGGGTTTATTCTGACAGCTGTCAGTTACAATCTGGAGTCCGGAGCAGGGGAGGCTCTTGTATATGACTCTCTTGTTCATCTCAAAAAGGAATCCCTTTTTATGGGAGTCCGGGGAAAGAAGGAACTGATCTATCAGTTTGCCTCGATTGTGGCTTTTCTGACCGGGGGCTACCTTGCCACCAGAAATTATAATCTGGTATTTATGCTGACTCTTATGATCACTTTTCTTTCCGCTATTAATGCCTTTTTCATGATGGAGCCGCCTTTAGGGAAAGAAAGGGTAGATCAGAAGGGAGGATTGTTCAAAAGGGTTGTAAAATCCCTTATCGATCAAACTGCCAACAGCCTGGCTGTGATCCGGGAAGAACCCAGGATCGCTTTTCTGATTTTTTATACAGAAGGCATCTTTGTCTTTACCACAACCCAATATTTCTATCTGCAGACCTGGTGGAAATTCGCAGGATATAACGAGTTCTATATGGGGATTGTATTCTCAGTCCAGGGCCTTCTGGCGGGGCTTTCCGCTTTGGCGGCGCCGAAGCTGGATAAAAAAATCGGTGAGGAAAAGCTTCTTCTCTTTGTGCCTGTTTTACTGCTCATATCTCTCTGGGGTGTGGCATTTTTTCACTTCAAAGCCCTTTTTTTTATTCTTACCGGTTCTTTTGAAGGAATCCTTGTGGTTACTATCAGCGACTATATTAACAAAATGATCCCTTCCGGGTATCGGGCTACTATCCTCAGTTATCAGTCCATGGTTTTCAGTCTCCTGATGGTGTTCCTTTTCCCTCTGGTGGGATGGCTGGGAGACCGGTTCTCACTGGACCTCTCATTTCTGATAATTGCATCCACCGGGTCAGGCTTATTCCTGCTGTACAGGATCCTCTTAAGGAGGCGTCCGGGTATAAAGAAACAATGAATCTGATCCTTTTGCCATTCCACATTCCCATGATTTTAAATTTCTTTCGTTGGTATTAACTGTCGGAAATGGTTATACTCATAAGTATGAAAAATATCAGCCTCAACGAAGCATTGAACAAACAGATAAAAAAAATTATGCCTTTTAAATTCCTTGAACCGACCCCGGCGGACTTTTTGCTGGAACGTTCGGAGATTCATGAATACGAGGAAGGAGAAGTTATCATCCGCCAGGGTGAAATAAACCAGTCCTTCTATTCCATAATAGACGGAACAATCAATGTGACTGTCAAAAACGACAATGGATCGGAAAGCTTTATCTGCGCTATTGGTCAGGGGGAAGTTTTTGGAGAAGCCGGCATGTTTTTAAAGGTCCCCCGGACAGCCAATGTTATTGCAGGGAGTAAAACCAAAGTGGTTATGATTCCCAGAAAGAGCATTCTCAGGCTGATCAGGGAATTTCCGGAGAACGGCAATAAATTCCTTTTAATGATTATATTCAGTCTTTTACGGAAACTGAAAGGCTCCAATGAGGAACTGGCTTTTGAGAGGCGAACCGATTCGGATCAGGATGATATAGACGACCTGGTAAACAGCCTGCTGAATAATTGATCAGTTCTCTTTTCTATACTTTTCCAGGATGGAAAAAATTGAAGTGATTTTCGGAACCTGATGGGATTCGTTGTACTCCTTCAATTCTTCCGTTGGAAGCATCTCTTTTAAAATCCTATCAATATCCAGGTTCTGCCTGCCACTCCAGCATGAGCGGAGCTTCAAACAGGGCAGTGTTGTCCCCGGAGAGAGGCAGTAGGAAAAAGGGATATGATGCCCCAGCATGGGGCAGTATTTTTCCAGCATCTCCGGGAACTCTTTCATAGGTCAGAACTTTCCGGACTTCCGGATTTCCGCTTTGGGAAAGTCCTTCATGGAACTGAGGTTCTTTTCAATCACATCTGATGGCAGATCATAATCGTGCAGCTCACCAGCAAAATAGGACTGGTATCCTTTCAGGTCCATCAGGCCATGGCCGCTTAAGCCGAAGAGGATTGTTTTCTCTTTTCCTTCTTCTTTGGCCTTTTTGGCTTCCCTTATGGCCGCGGCTACAGCGTGGCTGGTCTCAGGTGCGACGATGAGGCCTTCGGTTCTGGCAAAAAGCACAGCTGATTCATAGCATTCCAGCTGATGAACCGACTGTGGCTTCAGCAGTCCTTCGATAACAGCCTGGGAAACCAGGGGGCTCATCCCGTGATACCGGAGGCCTCCGGCATGAATGGGGGGCGGAACAAATTCATGCCCCAGGGTATGCATGGCCATCAATGGCGTCATCCCGGACATGTCGCCTATATCATAGGTAAACTCTCCCTTGGTTATGGTGGGGCAGGAGGCCGGTTCCACTGGTACGATTTCAATATCGGCTCCGTTGATTTTGTCTCTTACAAAGGGGAAGGCCAGTCCGGCAAAGTTGCTTCCGCCGCCGGCACATCCGATAACCACATCCGGATCCTTGACACCGATCTTGGCCAGCTGTTTTTTAGCTTCCAGGCCTATGATGGTCTGATGGAGCATCACATGGTTCAGTACGCTTCCCAAAGCATATTTGGTTTTACCTGATTCATCGGTTACAGCGGCTTCCACGGCCTCACTGATGGCAATGCCGAGACTGCCGGGGGTGTCGGGCATTCTGGCCAGTATATCCCTTCCCGCCTGGGTAAATTCACTGGGGCTGGGGATACACTCCCCCCCCCAGGTCTGCATCATGACCTTCCGGAAGGGCTTCTGGTCAAAACTGATCCGCACCATAAAAACCTTGCATTTCAGTCCCAGCTGGGCACAGGCATAGGAGAGGGCGCTTCCCCACTGTCCGGCTCCTGTTTCGGTCGTCAGGTTTTCCACGCCGGAAATCTTATTGTAATACGCCTGGGCTACTGCCGTGTTCGGCTTATGGCTTCCTGCCGGGGAGACGCTTTCGTTTTTATAGTAGATTTTTGCCGGGGTACCCAGGGCCTTTTCCAGGGCATAGGCTCTTACCAGAGGAGAGGGGCGCCAGTTATATAGAATGTCCAGAACAGGCTCGGGAATCTCGATCTCTTTCTGTTGTGTCATTTCCTGTTCTATCAGATTCATGGGAAAGATCGGAGCCATCATTTCGGGGGTTACCGGTTCGCCGGTTGGGCCAAGATAGGGCAGGATGGGGGTGGGAAGATCAGCGCCCAGGTTGTACCATTTGCGGGGCATCTCTTCTTCTGTCAGAAAAATACGTCTGTCTTTCATATCCTCTCCAGTTGAATGATTTTTATAAAATAGTGTTTCTATGTGTAGAAATGATAAGGGGGTATTGAAGAGCTGTCAATGAAAAATGCATGGTCTGTTCGTGATTACGTCCCGGGATAAAAGAATACCTGCATTATATGACTCATGGCTTCCGAGAATGATTTATATAGCCCCTGTCCCGATGAAACCGGGTATGCCTTTATGGCTGAGAATATGTTTTCTGCCAGGGATGAGTCTCTGGAAATGAAAGGGTATATCAGATAGGAATCCGGGTGATAAAAAAACTCCGCCGGGCAGGAAAAATCAACTGGACCGGCGGAGTGTCTACCGGGAATCGTAAACCGGAGGTCTACATTCTATCTCCGGTTTTTCCCTATTGGCAAGGGGAAGTTGAAAGAATTTTGCAGAGTTTTCACGAAAATAAAATTCTCTTTCAATAAACATTGTTTGAGAGATTTTTTCTCTTCAAAGAGAGAATCTCACAAGAGTTCCTCATCTTCTTGACAAATTTGTTTTAGTGTTTTAAAACACTAAGAGAGTCCAATATAAAAAGGAGAAAATAATGCTGAATGGTATACCTAAAATCCTCTCTCCCGAACTGGTGAAAGTCCTGATGGAAATGGGACATGGAGATGAGATTGTTATTTCTGACGGAAACTTCCCTGCTGTAAGCTGCGGGCAGAGGGTTATCCGGGCCGATGGTCATGGCGTTCCCGAGCTGCTTGATGCAATTCTGACCCTTTTCCCCTTGGATCCTTACGGCGATGAGGTTCCTGTCTCTCTTATGGAAGTGGTACCGGGCGACACCGTAGAAACCCCCATTTGGGATGAATACAGGGAAATTGTTAAAAAGCACAATTCAGAGTTCAAGGATTTTAATTTTATTGAACGGTTTGAATTTTATGAAAGGGCAAAAAAATCTTTTGCTGTTCTGGCTACCGGTGAAGCCGCGCTCTATGCTAATATTCTTATCCGTAAAGGGGTTGTTGTAGACTGATACCACCCCTGAGGATGGTAAAATATGAGCAGAGAGAACCATGAAAAATCCCTTCCCCGGATTCTTATACTGGATACGGGGGGGACCATCAGCCAGAAACCCGGCAACGGGGGGGCTCTGGAACCCTGCTCAACTGATTATATTGAAATGGTGCCCCGTCTTCACGAAATCGCTGATATCAGTCTGACCCGGCTGGAGAGGATGGACAGTACCGATATGACAACCCCCTTGAGGGGAATCATTGCAGAAAAAATTGCTGAATCCTATGAAGATCACGATGGATTTGTGGTCCTCCATGGAACAGATACCATGGCCGATACGGCTGCAGCCCTCAATTATATGCTTTCAGGTCTGGGAAAGCCAGTTGTTTTGACTGGAGCTCAGCTTCCTATTTTTGCACCTGGACCTGACGGGATGAACAATCTGTACTATTCCGTAAAGGTTGCCGGTATGGATCTGGGGGAGGTTGTAATCTGCTTCGGGGACAGAATCCTCAGGGGGTGCCGCTCCATGAAGGAGAATGTTCACGGTTTCAATGCTTTCGGTTCATCCCGTATTCCTCCTCTGGGTGAATTGGGTGTATCCGTCCGTCTTCTGGACCATCGGATACCCCGTCACAGGGGAAAGCTCAGGGTATTTACCAAATTCGATCCCCGGGTTATCTATCTTCCGGTTACCTCCGGCTCCACTGTCAATTTTCTGGAACAGCTCTCTCAATGGCAGGAACTGCAAGGGCTTGTACTGGGAGGTTTCGGTACCGGAAATATTCCGACATTCCTTATGGGCAGTCTGAAAAAAATACTGAAAAGGCATATTCCCGTGGTTGTTGTCACAACCTGCCTCAGGGGAGATACAATTCTGGATCAGTACCATGTGGGAAAAGCCGCCAAAGATGCAGGGGTGACGGAAGGGATTGACCTTTCTCCCATTGCGGCAGTTCAGAAACTTATGTACGCCATAGGGGTAACCCGCTCTCAAAGTCCTGATCTCCCTCCTGCTGAGGCATTGAAGAGGATTTACTCTCTTATGCGGATTCCTGTGGGTAGGGATATCTCCCTGGTGGAGTAAACTGCCGGATTGCCTCTATTATGAGGAGCTGAAAAGACTCAAAGCCGTTATGAACAGTGATATTTAAAGAACCTCCAGGATTCTGCAGGTCCTGGAAGTATTTGCTAGCAGGGACGGTTCCTGAACAGGACACCCTGTTTGAGCAATATAAATATGAGGATAAATATGAAGTACACAATCCATTCAATCGGTGAAAAGGATATTACCGAAATATATGAACTGCCCGAACTGCTGGAATCTGCCGGTGATTTTCTGGATATGATGGCCAACTCACCTTCCCGTCATATTCTTATCCATAAGAGCAATATAGCCGAAGGTTTTTTCGACCTGAAAACAGGCATTGCCGGAGAAATCCTTCAGAAAGCTGTGAATTATAATGTTTACTTTGGAATCATAGGCGATTTTTCAGTATACCCCAGTCAGAGTCTCAGGGATTTTATCCGGGAAAGCAACCGGGGGCGTCAGATCATTTTTGTCCAAACCCTGGAAGAGGGAAAACAGCTCTTTTCTTTGTAAAAGCTCTCTTCTCCCGGTATCTCAGATGTCTGACAATCCCGGTCTCTCGCTGTTGTTTTGCCCCCGGGCGTGTTATAATTTAAAAAAGGGAGTCTGTGCGATTTGAAGATGTTCCCTTGAAAGCTAAACCCGGGAGGGGATAATGAGTTCGATCCTGATCAAAAACTGTGAAGCCATTTTTCAGGCAGCCCATAAACCGGTTCTGAGAAACTCGGATATTTATATTGAAGATCACCTTGTCAGGGATATCGGGAAAAACCTGGATGTTAAGGCTGACCGGGTTATTGATGGTGCAAAAAGGGTTGTCCTGCCAGGGCTGGTCAATACGCACCATCATTTTTACCAGACCTTTACCAGAAATCTTCCGGAAGTGCAGAATGCCGAGCTTTTTGAGTGGCTTGTCTACCTTTACGAGATCTGGAAACATCTGGATATGGACAGTATCTACCACTCTTCCATGCTTGCTATGGGTGAGCTTCTCAAAACAGGCTGTACCACTTCCACTGATCATCATTACCTTTATCCCAGAGATATCGACGGAGATATCATGGCTGCCCAGTTTTCTGCTGCAGACAAACTGGGAATGAGATTCTCTCCCACCAGAGGTTCCATGTCTCTGAGTAAAAAGGACGGGGGACTTCCTCCGGATTCTGTGGTGCAGTCGGAAGAGGAAATCATGAAGGACTCTCTGCGGGTAATAAAAGAATTCCATGATGATTCGGATTTTTCCATGAGAAAAATAGTTCTGGCGCCCTGCAGTCCCTTTTCTGTAACAGAGCAGCTTATGAAAGACTCTGCTGCCCTGGCCAGAGAGTACGGAGTCCGCCTTCATACACACCTGGCAGAAACGAAAGACGAAACGGCCTTTTGTGAGAAAGTATACGGCAGACGGCCTTTGAAACTTATGGAGGATTGCGACTTTCTGGGTGAGGATGTGTTTTTTGCCCATGGTATCTATTTCAACGATCAGGAGCTGGATATCCTTTCTGAAACAGGGACGCATATAGCTCACTGCCCCACTTCCAATATGCGTTTGGGATCCGGTATCTGCCGGGTGACGGAGATGATCTGTAAAGGCATCAATGTTGCTCTGGCTGTGGACGGCTCTGCATCCAATGATGCTTCTGATATGCTGGGAGAGGTGAGAAACGCCCTTATGCTGCAGCGTGTAAAATACGGAGCCGCAGCTGTAACTGCAAAAGATGTATTAAAACTTGCCACGGAAAATGGAGCCAGGCTGCTGGGATTTCCCCGGGTGGGGCGTCTGGAAGAGGGGATGGCCGCAGATCTGGCTGTTTTTAATCTGGATAAACTGGAATATTCCGGTGCCATGAGCGATCCGGTGGCAGCATTAATATTTTCGGGTTACAATCATGAAACCGAATACACAATCGTCAATGGCCGGATCGCTGTGGATAAGGGAAAGCTGACCGGTACGGATGAAGAGGAACTGAAGGATACCTGTATGAATCTTTCCGAAACCCTCTGGAAAAAGGGAGGCATAAAGCTGTGAGCAGCCATTTTCTTAAACCGAAAACCATAGAGGAAGCCCTGGAACTGAAAAAACAGTATCCCGGCAGTCTATACCTGGGAGGAGGAACGGAAATCAATAACCCCTCCTCCTCGTCTCATGCCGATACGCTTATATCACTGGAGGAGCTCAACCTCAAAGCCTGCGTAAAAGGCAATCATAATTATATCATTGGCGCATCTGCCACCTTTCAGGAACTGATTGACTGGGATGAGTGTCTTCCGGCTTTAAAAGAGGCTGCAGGGTTTCATACTTCCAGGAATATCAGGAATATGGCTACCGTGGGCGGGAATATCGGGGTTCATCTGAAACAGTCCTATCTGGTTCCGATTCTGATGGCTTTAGACGCCGATGTAGAGCTGGGAGATGATCAGGTCATTCCTCTGGAACAATATGTGACCGAAAACAGAACAGACCTGATTCTGAATGTCAGATTTGCCCATACCGGAGCCAGAACGGCTGTCAAAAACCTGACAAGATCATCCGGCGGAGAGATGATTGTTTCTACCGCAGTCTGCCTGGAGGTTCAAGGGGATACCATTACCAGGGCCGCGGTTGCAGTGGGCGGTCTTTTTGATCGGGTCATCAGGTTGCATAACCTGGAGGATGCTCTTGTCAAAGGGGAGCTGAAAACCGGAGAAGAGATACAGGATGTGGTCAACCAGTCAGTTGAGGCTGTTGATGACTACCTGGGAACAGCAGCGTACAAGCAATATGTTTGCGGTATCATTGTGGCCGACTGTGTTGCCCGCTGCATGAGGGGGAGTGTATGAGTCAGTCTATAACCCTGGAGTGGACTCTCAATGGAAAGCATCTTTTTACCGTAACGGATCCTTTTTTAAATGCTCAGGTATTTTTGAAAGATTTGGGAATGATCTCTGTCAGAGACAGTGATAACCATTCCGGATTTTCCGGAAGCGATACCATCCTTCTGGACAACAAGCCCGTCAATGCGGGGCTTCTCATTGCCGCTCAGCTGGACGGGCATGATGTGGTAACAGGTGAAGCCCTGGCCATCGGCAATACCATGGACCCGGTTCAGGCAGCCCTGGTTGATGCGGGAGTTGTCCAGTCGGGCTATAACTCTCCTGCGGCCGCGCTGATTATGACGGATCTTCTCTACCGCTGCAGTGAACCCACCGAAGAGGAGATCAAGGATGCCTTTTCGGGGCTCTATATCAGGGATGCGGGATATATCCCCCTTTTTAAAGCGGTCGAACTGGCTATTCAGTACCGGGACAGGAAAACAGAAAACCTCATTATTGCGCCGGAATTCCGTGAGGATTTGAGAGATGTGGGAAAGGTCAGACGTAAAGTGGACGGTCTTCAGCTTGTTATGGGCAGGAAAGCTTTTGTAGAAGATCGGATTGATGCTGTGCCTATGCATATGAAAGTTCTCAGAAGCCGCTTTGCCCATGCCTATATCAAGAGTATCGATACTTCCATGGCCGAGAGTTTACCCGGGGTTCTCATGGTGATTACTCATGAGAACTGTCCCGATGTGTACTATGGATCCGCCGGGCAGGGATTTCCCGAGCCCTCACCTTATGACAGAAAAATGTTCAACAGGAAAATCCGGCATGCCGGCGACCGGGTTGCCGCGGTGGTTGCCGAATCGGAACAGACCGCGCTGGATGCACTGGGGCTGATCCATGTAGAATACGAACCCCTTCCCGTTGTTATGACCGTAGATGAAGCCAAAGCGGAAGGAGCCCCGATTATTCAGAACGGGATTCTGGAGTATGCCAATGGGGCCCCGGATGATCTGGAAGTACAGAATCAGTCCGCCGACCCCCGGGACGGGAAAATCATCTATCAGTTTCCCATTGGAGCCAATCCCCGGAAGAATATCGCCGCCAGTGTTTCTGGCGGAATCGGTGATGTGGATACGGGATTTGATCAGGCAGATGTTATTCTGGAGCGGGAGTACGAGACCTCTCAAATCCAGTGCACTCCCCTGGAAACCCACCGGGTTTACACCAAAATGGAAGGGGACAGGCTTGTTATTCATGCTTCAACCCAGGTTCCCTGGCACCTCAGGCGTATTGTAGCCCGGGTTCTGGGGATAAAAGAGAATAAAATCCATGTTATCAAAGAGCGGGTAGGGGGCGGATACGGCTCCAAACAGGATATTCTGTTGGAAGAACTGGCCGCCTATGTTACCTGGACCACAGGAAAACCCTGTTACTATCAGTACACCCGGGAAGAGGAATTTATCGCCTGTTCCACACGGTTTCCCATGAAAGTGGGGGTAAAGCTGGGAGCCAAAAAGGACGGATCTCTCACGGCTGTTCAGATGACCGTAAATGCCAATTCGGGCCCCTTCGGAAATCACTGCCTGACCGTTCCCATGAATGCCTGTTCCAAATCTCTGCCGCTGTTTCTCTGTGAGAATTTCCATTTTGACGTGACCACCTATTACACCAACATAGCCCCTACCGGAGCTTATCAGGGATACGGAGCCCCCAAAGGTTCCTATGCTCTTCAGATGGCCATGGCCGAACTGGCACAGGAGCTGAAAATGGATCCCCTGGCCCTGATTGAAAAGAACCGGGTCAGGGAAGGTTCCATGCTGGAAATTCTCAAATGTCTGGGAGAAGGCCGGGAAGGAACTGCAGCAAAAGTTTTGAGCTGCGGACTGGATGAAGCTCTGAGGCAGGGGGCGGAAATGATAGAGTGGGGTAAAAAAGAAAACTCTGATGATCCTGATGTGAAAATCGGAAAAGGGGTGGTAATTATTCAGCAGGGGTCGGGACTTCCCGGTCTTGATCACTCCAATGCGGATGTTAAGCTTATGACAGACGGTACCCTTATTGTTCATACCGGGGGGACAGACCTTGGAACAGGTCTTGATACGCTCTGTGTAAAAATTGCAGCGGAAGTTCTCTGTACTCCCATGGATGACATTGCCATCGTAGCGGCCGATACGGACAATACCTCCTTCGATACCGGAGCTTATGCTTCCAGCGGAACCTATTTTTCCGGCAATGCTGTTTACAAAGCCGCTCTGGCATTGAAAGAGAAAATCCTTCAGGCTGCTTCGGAAATGCTGGAAGAACCTGTGGAGGATCTTCTTCTGGACTTTCCCTCTTTTGTGCAGGGGAAAAAGGGTCAGGTTACCTTTGAAGAGATCTCCCGGAATTCCCTGACCGGTGAAGGACGGGGCCAGCTGATCGGCTTTGCATCCTATACCACAGAGGATTCGGCGTTTCCCTACGGTGCACACTTCGCCCAGGTGGCTGTGAACACCAGAACCGGAGAGATAAAGGTTCAGAAGTACTACGCTCTTCAGGACTGTGGTACGCCCATCAACCCGGAGCTGGCTCTGGGGCAGATGTACGGCGGCGTTATGAAGTCAATCGGTCATACCCTCTACGAAGAAATGGTTTTCGATGAGAAAGGACGATGTGTTAATCCGGATCTGAGACGTTATGGGGTTCCCATGATCAATGACCTTCCTGAAGACCTGGAAGCCCGGCTGATTTTTACAGAAGACCCCTTCGGGCCTTTCGGAGGTAAATCTATTTCCGAGATCAGCGTTAATGGAGCCGCTCCGGTTATTGCCAATGCGGTTCATGATGCCGTGGGTGTCTGGATCAGAAAGTGGCCCATCACACCCGAGAAGATATTAAGAGAGCTGGGGAAGATTTCCTGATAGGTAAGCCGCCGGTTAGCCGGCGGCTTTTTCTTTGTGGAAAAAAAGCTGCCCTTTTTAAGAGTATCTCAAAAAAAGGACAGCTTTTCATAAAATAGTCAATCTTCAGTAGAAACTAAAAGTCTTCCAGTGCTGCCTGGAATTCAGCAGTATAGTCAGTACCATTGATGGTTGCAGAATTAATTGAAGAGGGGATTCCATCAACAACGTCAGCATCAACAATGATTGTTACAGCACTTGATGTTATACCGGTGATTGTAATATCTACTGCATAGTTTGAAGTAGTCATTGTCATGGTACCGGATATGCTGGCACTTATCTCACTGTCAGTAGCACCGAGAGAACTAAATGTTATTGTCAGTGTATCTCCTGAAACAGCCACTGTAAAAGAACCGGTCATAGTGAGATCGGCTGTCCCGTCTTCATCTACATCCATTTCCACACCACTGAAATCGAATGTTACTGATGATGAGGTTTCTGTAATCGTCAGACCATCAAACATGGCTTCCATTGTGTCTGCATCAGATAAATCATAAAAACCATAAATCATGTTACTCATATAGCCCATACCAAGGGTCGCTTCGGCTATATCGGATACATCTTCGTCTGATAATGCGGATGAACCTTCCTCTTCACAGCTTGTAAAAACGAAAGAGAACATCAGTAAGGCAATCAAAAAGGAACTGATTTTTTTCATAATAATATCTCCATATGTAAAAGTGTATTCTGTATTAATATAGCCTTATATATGTTAAAACACAATTAAAAAAAGGAGTATTGAATAATATCAGATTATTTTAGCAATTCTGATATATCAGTAAATAAAGGGTTTATAAGTATTGAGCCTTTTGATGGAAATAGGCTTTTTTCAGGAATGTGGCATGTACAAAAAAATCTGTTATTTTTATCTGTAGGATAAGAGGAAACTTTTTGAAAATTGGTTTTGCCAGGTCTTTCCGCATATTTTGCTTCTATAAGAACGAGCTCATTGCCCGATTCGATTAGAAAATCTACTTCAACCTTATTTTGATCCCTATAATTGACAGGGACGAGGGCAGCTCATAGGGGTTGCCTCCCATACCACGGAAGATTCTTTCTTCCCCTATGGGGCTCATTTTGACCAGTTGGCGGTGAATACCAGAACCGGCGAAATTAATATAAAAATACTACGCCCTCCAGGATTGCGGAACCCCGATCATACCCGAACTGGCATTGGGGCAGATCTACGGCGGTCTGATGAAGTCCATTGGGCATCCCCTCTACGAAGAGATGGTTTTTGATGAGAAAGGACGATGTGTTAATCCCGATCTGAGACGCTATGGGGTTCCCATGATCAATGACCTTCCGAAAGACCTGGAAGTCCGTCTGATTTTTACAGAAGACCCCTTCGGGCCATTCGGGGGAAAATCCATTTCCGAGATCAGCGTTAAAGGAGCCACCCCCTGTGATTGCCAACGCGGAGCATGATACGTTTGGGTGTCTGGATCAGAACGTGGCCCATTACACCCGAGAAGATTCAGCGGGAGCTGGGGAAGATCAGGTAAAGACGTTATGCAGGTAAGAGCTATTCATGAATTCCCCCCCCTTATACAGGGACTGAAACTGTAAAAAACTTACAGCTTCAGTCCTTTTTTTTTGCTTTAATAACAAACAAAAATATATTAATAATAAATAAGAATTTAAAATAATTATCGAATAATTACTTTTTGTCAATCCTGTTGGATCTGGATTTAATTTTAGTTCTTAGTATGAAATTCGAATAAGAAAAATACATCAGAATTTTATAAATTGTTTCAATAATGGTAATTATGTTTTCGTATTTATGTCTTCAGTTTTATTGATCCTTCTTTTTATACCGAAAATCTGACTGAATAAAAAATAAAAAATGATTATTAAAACAGCTTTGTACAAATAAAAAATAAATTTACAATTATTATTATTGTTGAATGTGTATTTTTGGTGTAGGTTGATTGTAGAAAATATGTCATCAGACAAAATAATTAAAAGAAACAAGGAGAAGTACTTATGGCTAAACGCTTCATATGTGCTCTTGCCGTTTGCTGTTTTATCGGCACAATGGCTTTTGCAGATGCGGATTTACACACATCTCTGACCAGTGATGTGGACATCCGGAATCTTTTCTGAAGAACAGGATTGGTATCTGGATACCATTGATTTTGCAAATGTGGATAAAAACCTTCTGTTTTTTTCCATGGGATCTCCCGGAGAAACCAATGTAAATGACTTTCAGATTGGTACGGCCAATATCTTTGACAAGTTTTACCTGGGAACCTGGTTTAAATTTAATACCATCGGTAAACAGGGCGATATGGGGTCAGACCAGTCCAATGATGCTACATCTTCCGTGGAATACTTTGAAAACCCCACTGGTGTGATCTCTTCCAAAACAACAACTGTTGATGAAGAAGCCGAGTCAACCTTTTACCTGAACAATGCAGGCCAGGCAACTGTCGGTTTTGGTAAACATGGTGTAACTTTGTATGCCGAGATGGATATGTCCAACACAAAAGGATCTTTTGATACGACCGGTACCATTTCTACCAGTACAGTTATTACATCCGAAGACATGGAAGGAAATCTGATTTCTGAAGCTGGTACGGTTTATGATGATGAGGGTTTTGAAAACAGTTCTGTTACAAGAATCTATGCAGGATACGGTACCCCTCTGGAAGTCGCCGGTATGACTATTAATCTTCGCGGTGGAATCTTCACCGGTATTTCCGATCAGTCCTATAAATATACAGAGAAGAATTTCATTCTGACTCCCAATGCGGGACTGGCGGATTTCGACGGCAAAGATGATGTGGACTACTATGAGAAGACCTCTGTTTCTAGTAATAACGGCGGAAATATTTACCTTCAGCCCGAAGTCAGCGGCAGCACCACATTTGAAACTCCCCTTTTCGGCGGTACCACCCTGGATGTGGGCCTGGCCTATAATTTCGGAATTTCTCTGAATAGTACCGATGGGGAAATTACCAAATACACTGAGTGGGATGCGGATACAATAAGCAATCCCGGATATATCGAGACTACCCTGGTGGAAGAAGAAGAGAACGATGAAACAGAAACTTCCTATATGAAGCATGAGATTCTCCCCTCCATTACTCTTACCAAAGACCTGGGTGATACTGTAATGCTCGGTTTTACCTATGCTCCCAGTGTGGAATTTTCCAGCCAGACTGATGAGTCCCGGTATTCTGATGTGATTACAACCACATTCGAAGATGGAACGGACAATACTGCTGCGGATTATGTCGAAGTGGATACTACTAAAGGGCCCACAATCACCACAACTACCAAAACTGTAACCTACGATTACGATCTCGGAATTGCCACCCAGTTTATGTTCAAGGAAAGACTGAGAATTAATGTGGGAGCGGAAGCTACCGTACAGGCTCTGGAGTTTACAACAGAAGTTCAGGAAGTGGACGGGATTCAAGAGCAGACTGTTGTGACATACTATCCTGATGAAGATGGCAACAGTGTGGTAGATTCCTATACCTATGATGAAACCACTGCGGCTCCCGAACAGAGAGAGTATAATGTCTTTTCTGATATTGATATGACTTACAATGCAGGTTTTACCTTTTTCTATAGTGAAAATCTGCAGCTTGATATGATGGCTGATATGTCCGGTTTTACAGATAGTATATTCTCTTTGAAACCTGGACTGCAGAGTTTACCTTTTCCTACTAATATAAAGGAGATATTTATGAAGAAAGCATATATTATACTTTTTTCTTTACTGGCAATGATATTGCTAATTGCCCGCAGGCTGTTCTCTGGGTGGCCTGACCGCTGAGATCAGCGGTGAAGACAGTGTTGTAGAAAGTGTTGCAGAAAACACAGGATCTGTTGGAACAAATGGAATGACAGTGGGAGCTGCTGCAGGCGGACCCTGGACTGCAGCTACAGATCAGTCCATTACCTATACATTTACCGGAGGTATTATTGATACCGATGATGCCGGTACAAGCATTCCCGGATTAACCATCTATAACCTTTCTACCAATAATACAGTCGGAGAAGCCATGATCCGGGGTACTGAGATTTCCTACACTGCAGTTGTACACCAGACAGGAGCCAATACATCCACCGCAGAACTGACTTTGGATTTAACCAATGCCTCAGATACTATTGAAGTCTTTATGGATGCCGCTACCATTACAGCCAACGGGGAAACTGTCTTTCTCGATGGCGGGGATGATGATGTAACTGCAGAAACAGAAGATGATTATATTGAGTATCTCGCGGTTACCGGTGGTACTGCTGTGACTGCCGGAGAACAGAGAGACCCTAATGGTACCATTGGTTATACAGCATTTGCTTATGGCGGTGGTAATATTACTTCCACTTTTACAGATACTGTAACAACCCATGATTTCAGCAAGGACACTCTGGACGCTAATGTTCAGGTGGAACAGATGGTGAATGGCGCCTATTCTGTTATCACTGTAACCACAGCCTATAATTCTTCTACCGGAGTATACACCATTCCTGTTCCTGTGACAGATAATGGAACCGTCTACAAAGTGTCCATTAATGAATATGGTATTACCGAAGCCAATGCCAAAGGCGGATATACCCATAGAGGAAATTATGATCAGGTTGCCAATAACAATATCTACGCGGTTGCTCCAACGGTTGTTTCAGTAACAGCACCACCCACTTTTTCTGTAAATACAGATTCCGTAGCGGGAGAGCCCTATATAGAAATAGACAGTTCCGGTACTTATATTGATACTGCGGCTCTGACTTCTGCAAATATCAGCCTGTATGTGACCTATGATGCGGATGATGACGGGGGAGCTAATACTCCTGATATTACCAGCCTTGTGGACTTTACGGTTCAGTCAGAAGATGATAATACCTTCCGACTCTACCTGCCTGTAAACCTGAATATTGCTGCTGGTGATGATTATGAAGTTGTTATTCAGCCTGTTGTCACAGATAAGGGTGCGGATCTGGTTGCGACCACAGATGACCTGATTCATATTGATACTACTTCTGACGATGGTTCTTTTACCCTTAGCGGTACTTTCTAATAGTTTTTTCTCTTAACTTGTTTTGGGGCTGCTTTGGGAAGCAGCCCCTTTTCTTTTCTACTGTTTTTATAAAACCGATGGTGACCTTAGATAAACAATGTCGCCTGTGCTTCGTCCGCTGCGCTCAGCATGGATGCGACTCCTCCCACTTCCACGTTGTCCAGGAGCTCTTCCTTTTTCACTCCCATCACGTCCATGGACATCTGACAGGCTACGAATTTTACTCCGTTTTTGGCCGCCTGAGCCATCATGTTTTCCAGGCTGTCTACTCCCAGGGATTTCATGCGGGACCGCATCATGGATGCCCCCATGCCTCCCATATTGATTTTGGAAAGACCCAGTTTTTTGCTCTTTGAGGGGAGCATCATGCCGAACATCCTGCCCATGAAGTCCTTTTTCACTCTGCCGGGGTTGTCCTTTTTAATTATGGAAAGCCCCCAGAAGGTAAAGAACAGGGTCACTTCCTTTCCGGCAGAAGCGGCACCATTGGCAATCACAAATGTCGCCAGGGCTTTGTCCAGGTCGTCGGAGAACACAACCATGGTGGTTCCGTTCTGGCTTCCCCCTCCGGCTCTGGAAGTGACAGGCTGTCCACCTTTTTTAATCAGTGCTGTTACCTTGGGACCATTCTGTTCTACTGAGACAACCGTATTTCCGGTCATTTTCGCCCAAGCGTAAACGTCTTTGGCAAATCCCGGATCTGTGGCGGTTTCCTTAAGAAGTTCCCCCGGTTTGAGGTTGTCGATTTCCTCTTTGAGTTTTAGAACCGGGCCGGGACACTGGAGGCCGCAGGCATCCACTTCCAGAGTTTTTATATCTTCCAGGGCAGGGTTCTGATGTTCCACATCGGTCTGGTAGATCATATCGTTTTTACCGATATAGTCTTTTTCGAAGATATCCTCGTTGCTCTGTTTCTGGGTGGAAAGGCTGTAGGTTTTCATACCGCCCGAGAGGTTGTATACCTCATCGTAACCGTTCTGACGGAGTATCCTTTCGCCCATGTAGGCTCGTTTTCCCACACCGCAGAATACAATGATTTTTTTATCTTTCGGAACTTCCGAAATCCGGCTTCTCAGCTCGTTCAGAGGAATGTTCACAGAACCTTCGATCGTATCAATCCCATACTCTTCGGGGAGTTCTGATATCCAGGAGAAACCGCTCTTCCACAGGAACATCGGCCAGCTGATTCCAGCGGATGTGTCTGGAGCTGCCGTTCAGGATGTTTTCTGCAATAAATCCGGCGATATTGACGGGATCCTTGGCGGAGGAGAAGGGAGGCGCGTAGGCGTGTTCAATTTCCTGGAGGTCATCAATGGTTCCCGCATTTCCGAGGATTACTGCAAAAAGGTCAATCCTCTTATCCACTCCGTCGTATCCCACGATCTGGGCTCCCAGAAGTTTTCTTTCCTTATTGAAAATTGTTTTTACCGTCATGGGGTGTGCATCGGGATAGTAACCGGCGTGGCTGGTACCGTGCATAACCAGAGTTTCATACTCTTTTCCCGCCCGGATCAGCTGTTTTTCAGAAAGACCTGTGGAAGCCACAGTCAGATCAAAGACTTTGGCGATACCCGTAGCGATGGTTCCGCGGTAGGTTCTTGTATCGCCGCTGATAATATTGTCCGCCACGATCCGCCCCTGCTTGTTGGCTGGTCCTGCCAGAGGTACCCGGAGGTTGTCTCCAGTGATGGGATTGGGAAATTCCGTGGCATCACCCAGAGCGTAAATATCCTTGTCATTGGTTCTCAGGTATTTATCAATGACTATACCCCCGGTCTGGCCAATTTCCAGATCCGCATCTTTGGCAAGTTTGATATCCGGTTTTACTCCGATGGAAAGAATTATCAGGTCAGTTTCGATCTCCCTGCCGCTCTGGAGGGCAATGGTCACTGTCTCTCCCTTATCGTGGAAAGAGGAAACCCCGTCTTTCAGATAGAATTCCACGCCCTTGATTTTCAGGTGCTGGTGAACTTCCGCAGCCATTTCATAGTCCAGGATGTTCATAACCTGTTCGGCCGCTTCCACGATGGTGACAAAGATCCCCTTGTGGTGAAGGTTTTCGGCCATTTCCAGACCTATAAATCCGGCTCCGATAATCACAGCTCTCTTGGGTTTTTTCTCTTCAATAAAAGATTTGATTTTATCGGTATCCGGAACATTTCTCAGGGTAAAAATTTTATCGTTGTTGATGCCCGGGATTCCCGGTTTCAGGGGTTCCGCACCAGGGGAGAGTACCAGTTTGTCATAACTGTCTTTGAACTCTTCTCCGGTTTCCAGATTGGTAACACTCAGGGTTTTTTCTTCTCGATTGATACTGGTTACTTCATGATTGACTTTGACATTGACATTAAGAAGTTCGGAAAAACTTTCAGGGGTCTGAACAAAAAGTCTCTCCCGTTCGGGGATTGTATCCCCGATGTAGTAGGGAAGGCCGCAGTTGGCATAGCTGATGTAGGCTCCCCTTTCATAGATGGTGATCTCCGCTTTTTCATCGAGTCTTCTCAACCGGGCCGCGGTGGTGGCTCCTCCGGCAACTCCTCCGATAATCAGTATCTTCATGTGTGTCTCCTGTTATATGGCATTCGTGAAAAAATTATAGATATTAAATTAACAATATAGAAAATATTATATACGTAAAAAAATAGCAAGACCTTTTGATAAAAAATTCTCGAAAAATCGGAGGAACTGTTTCAGGAGAAATTTCTGTTTATTTATTAAGGAATGAAAAAAAAATGTACTAAATTGATAATAACGGGGTAACAGAAAAAACGTTCCCTTGTGTTGAATCAGTATTGAGAGAATCAGAAAAGGAAAACCTGTGAAACAAAACCGAATCGTTATTTTATTAGCATTGCTCCTGCCCTTCTCAGTTTTCTCCAGAGATCTGAACATTTCTGTTGCGGACAGGGATCTGGAAATCCCTCTGGAAGGGACCAAGATCCAGATCGTGGGGGTGGATGACATATTTTTTACCGAAAGGGACGGAACCGCTGTTCTGGATGTTCCTGAAGGTCTGGAAAGGGTTGTTCTTTTAATCAGTTACCCCGGCTATGAAGCCGTAAGGCTCCCTGTGCCGTCCGAGCAGTCTGAGATTGCCGTATCGATGGTCATTGCCGGCATTATCGAGGGAGATGAGCTTGTGGTGGAAAGGACGGCTCCCGGAGAAACCGATGAAGAAGTGGGTGTCTCTGTGGTGATGGACAGGGAAGAGATGAATACCACTGCCAATATCGGGATCATCGAAGATGTTATGTCTTCCATTAAAACCCTCCCGGGAGTAGGCTACACTTCCAGCTGGGATGCCCAGCCTTCCATCAGAGGGGGGTATCCCGAAGAGCTGGCGGCTTCGCTGGATGGTTTTTATGTGACCTATCCCTTTCACTGGGGCGGAGGATTTTCCATTTTCAACCCCAACATGGTAGAGACAGCCAAACTCTCCCATGGAATCTATTCGGCCAGATACGGTAGAGCACTCTCTGGACTTCTGGAGATAACAACCAAAACGCCGGATGATCCGGAAGTGCGGATTGACGGAGCCTTTTCCACGTCCTCTACAGACCTTTTTATAAGATCCCCCCTGGGGAGTCATTCCGGCCTTTTTATCGGCGGTAAAGTGACTTATCTGGAAACCATGAAGCTGGTGCAGCCCGATGAACTGGAGGATATGACCACCATGCCCTTTATCCGGGATCTTTATGGGAAATGGTACTACCGGCCTTACAATGAAATGGAAATATACCTGAACGGTTTTCTCGGAACCGACGGTGTGGGAGTGGACACTTCTGTGGAAGAAGACGGTTTTTCCACGGATGTTTTTTTTGATTATGATTACATAAACAGTTTCCTGGCAGGCGGTGTCAGATGGTCTCCCTCCCATACTTTTTATCTGGATGTGCTCACTGGTTACAACTGGAATATTATGAATATGGAGTTTGATGTAACCAATTCGGGTTCCAGGGAGTACAGCCAGGAATTTCTTGATACCTATGGGACTCTTCTGGGGATATCAGCCGGGGATTCCTATACGATTGATGGACTCAGGAGCTACGGTACCGAGAATCTTGATATCAGGCAGTTTCAGTTTAAAGCCGCAGGAGAAAAGCTTCTGAATGGTACCAATATTCTGGTTATGGGAGCCGAGGAGGTATTCAAGCAGACCAATGAGTCTTCCGATTTTACCGGATGGATGAGTTTTTATGACGGTTCGGGCAGTTTCAATCTGGAAGAAAGGAGTTTTGCCACCGATGTTGAGGGAAATAACTCTTTAAACAGCGCAGTCTTCGTGCTTTGGGAAAACGGGAGCGATCAGTCCCGTCTGAACTCCGAAGTGGGCCTCCGGGCGGAACACTACCGGATCTGGCACGATGACTTTGCCATGAATGCCCTGCCTGTTGTGAATCCCAGGGCCAGTTTGACCTGGACCGCCCTGGAAGATGAAAAAGGTTTGGATAAGCTGGATCTTTCCGTAGGTTCTGGAGTGTTCTCCTCCTTTCCTCTGACTGTGGAACTCTTTGAAAAGGAGTACGGTGTGGATGACTGGACGGTCAGCCCTGACCAGGCTCTCTTCAATGTGGTGGGAGCGGAGTTTCACTGGCACGATCAGTGGAAACTCTCAGCGGAAACCTACTACAAACATTACCTGAACCGTCTTGTCCTGACGACTGAAGTGGTCGATGGAGAGTCGGAGCTGTATTACAATACCGACGGGAGAGGACGGGTAGCCGGTTTTGATCTGATGCTTCAGAAAAAATCCGGTAGGAAGTGGGACGGATACCTGACCTACTCTTTTATCTACGCCCGATTTTACAACCCTTCCAATACGGGGTCAGATACGGAAGCCGAAGACTCCTATGCCAGCTTCGGCGAACCTCTGGACCAGTGGTTTTATCCCTATTATCATCGTTTTCATAATCTGAATCTGGTTTTTAACTGGCACTTCCATCCAGGTTGGACCTTTACCGTTCTGGGATCACTGGCCACAGGCGCTCCCCGGGAGGATGTGGGGGAGATCATCATGTATCCCGCATCCTATAATGGAACCTATATTGAGCAGTATGCCCGAACCACAGAGTATTCGGGAACATTGAGAAACGGTATTTCCGCTCCTATCGATTTACGGATTTCCTACGGTCACTATAAGGAAGGATCCAAAGTGTACTGGGAGTGGTATGTGGCAGTAGAGGATATTCTGGCAAATTTTTATGCTCCCGAAACCAATTCCACCTTCAACTCCTTTACGGGAGAGGAAAATCAGGACACTTCGGCGGATTTCAACTTGGGTATCCCTGTTCCTTCTTTCGGAATCAAGGTGAGTTATTAAAGATCTATATAAGGGATGAAAATGATGCATGTGAAAAAAAAGAGAATAGGGCTTTTTCTTATGGCTGCCCACTTTGCAATCTTCTTTACCTCTTGTGCTACCGAGAAAGGGCTGTATTCCTGGGAGGGAGATTCAGACTCTTCCCGCTGGGTTCTGACGGTAAATGAACAGAATCAGGCCTCACTCAGCCTTCCCTATGGAGAGGGAACCGCATTGACAGGAGAAGCCTTTTCCAGAGCTGATGGCAGCTGGATATTCCATATGGATTACCTGGAATGGTTCAGCAACTGGAGTCATGGATGGACCGAAGCACGATTCAGCGTTGTGGGAAGCCTCTCCCTGGTGCCGCAAGGGGAGCAGTGGCAGGTTGAAGTTCTGGAAATGCCCGAAATCCAGTCTGTTCTGGAGGGACAGATCCGATACAAGGAAAACCGTTTTTACGGAGACCGCTCTCGGGATATGGTTAGCCGGAGATGGACAAGGATTCAGGCTTTAACACCATTTCTTCAGGAATCACTGGATGTGAAATCCTATGAATTCGCCCATAAAAGGAAAGGTTACTATTCCAGGGGCTTTCTGGATGATGCAGGATCACTTCTCTTTCCGGAACTCTATGGTTTCCGGGAAGGTTTTTCCGAACCATCTTCAGGTGAAGGCGAACGTTATGTACGGGCGGAAGGAGTCCTCTGGGATACCTGGTACAGCAAAACGTATGTACCGGAAGAACTGATCCCCGTGAGGGATTCGGGAACCCTCTTCCGGGATTATGAGGAAGGAGCAGACCTTTTAACCCTGGCTGCTACCTGGAAAATCCTGTGGGAAGAAGAGATCCCCGCTTCAAAAATCCATTTGATAGATAAGTGAGTAAGGAGAAAGATAATGACTGAGCAGTGGAGTTTGATACGATTTTTTGAAATGGGCGGAGTCTTTATGTGGCCTCTGCTGGTATTCTCCGTTCTGACTGTCGGATTAATCCTGGAGCGGATCATTTACATACTGATTCACGATCTGAGAACCGAAAAGGTCCGAAAAGAGCTGATGCCCCTGATTGAAAAAGGCCAGAGAGCCCATGCGGAGGAGTATCTGAAAAGCTTGAAGCCCCGCAATGTTTCGGGCCGTATACTGAGAGAAATACTGAAGAATGCGCCCTACGGGGAACACCGCATGGAAAAAGCTGTGGAGGCGGAAGGGCAGGAACAGATCCGCAGGCTCGAAAACGGATTCAGTTTTCTCTCAGCCCTGGCTTCCATTGCTCCTTTAACCGGGTTTCTGGGGACTGTTTCCGGTATGATCGGAGCATTCCGCTCCATAGCGGAGGCATCAGATGTGAATGCCCAGCTAGTGGCCAACGGTATCTATGAAGCTCTGTTAACCACCGTGTTTGGTTTGATCATTGCCATCATCGCCCTGGTGGGATACAACATTCTGGCTCACCGTGTGGACACCTTTGCGGCAGATATTACCAAGGTATCCAGCGATGTGGTTTTGGCCCTGGCGATCAGTGAGGATTCCTCCCCCTCGCAGGAAGCCCTCAGGGGAACAACCGCGTGAAACTTAAAAAGTTTTTCACCCATAAAGCGGATGATCCCATGGGGGCCCTGAACGACCTCAGTTTTCTTTTGATTATCTATTTTCTTGTGATCGCCGGATTCAACACCAATATGGGGTTTCTGGTTAATCTGCCCTCCAGAGAAAAGCCCCGGGTGGTGCAGAAGGAGGATCTTCTCAAATTGACCCTGACCGCATCGGGAGATCTCATTATGGGAGAAGAAATTCTGGATGCTGGTACTTTGGATGAAGTCATCAGAGAAAATCTGAAAGTCCATCCCAACCTGACAGTGGCTCTTGTGATCGATCCTGATGTTCCCTATCAGCGGTTTGTTGATACTCTCCATATTATCCGGATCAGAAAAGTGGAAAATTTCTCCTTTGTCATGGCAGAACCTGGAGGCTTTTCATGATCCAGATAAAAAGCAACAGGAAGCTGCCACAGGCACCGCTTTCAGCCATGTCGGATATCGGGTTTCTCCTTTTGATCTTTATTATGCTCCTTTCTCTAATCAACTACCGGAAAGAAGAGAAGATCGAGTACCCCGAAGCGAAACAGGTAGAAAGGACAGAAGCGGATCATCAGCTGGAAATATGGATCAGCAGGGACGGAGGTGTAACTGTTGAGGGGCATCCTGTAGATGCAGGAGCTCTGGAGATGCTGATAACAGAGGGAATTGTAGAACACCCGGATTTAAGGGTGCATATTCTGGCAGACAGGGGAACCCCCTACAGGCATGTAAACAGCGTGGTGCAGATCCTGCAGCTGCTGCAGCACCGGGTTGTCAGTTTTGTGGTGAAGGAGGATTTGTAATGACTTTGACATTGAACGATGCCTCCCGAACCAGGCTGATCCGTTACATCATTCTGGCACTGGCGGCGTTTGCCCATTTGGTTCTGCTACTTTACTTTAAGTTCAATGTTACCAGGGAAACCTCCGTCCCCGTAGCGGAAGCGGAAGTAATCAAATTGGTGGATTATCAGGAATATATTCCGCCGCCTCCTCCCAAACCGCAGCCGAAAAAGGAAGTCATACAGGTGAGTGATCAACCTGCAGTGGCGGAAACCATCATTGAAGTGGAGGAAGAGGTGGTGGAAGTGCAAAGTGCTCCACCCGTATCGATTGAGCCAGAGTATCTGCCTCAGCACAAAATCTCTAAAGTGCCGGAAATCCCGGTGGAAGAGATCCTGGATCGGATTGAATATCCCCCCATGGCTCTCAGACAGGGGTTGGAAGCGGTTGTGTATGTGGAATTGTATATTGATCAGACTGGTTTGGTTCGACAGGTTGTGGTTTTAAAGGATCCCGGGAACGGATTTGCCGAAGCTGCAGTAAAAGCTCTGGAAAAACTCAGGTGCAAACCGGCGGAAGCCAATGGAAAACCCGTAGCTGTGCGGTTCCGGTATCCTATCCGGTTTGTACTGGAATAATTGAAAAAAGAGGAGAGTGATATAAGAGGGATTGGTTTTAGGTATTAGATGATCAATTTTACCCATTCTTCTGGAGGATCTAATAACCTGAACCGTCCTTTTTTCAGTTCAGATAGACCGCCCCAGAGATAATCAGCAGGATTTTGACAGATTGCTGCTTTTACCGGATTGTTGGATATGTAGTGAAATGTATTCACCATTTGTTTGAAGCTTGCAATAATTTTACTTTTGAATCTGTCATACCAGACATGGCCATTGAGACCGAATAATTTATTAAAACGAATAGCAAACACCCCTAATATCCATCGCATAATATTAGACAGGCTTTCTCCTTTGCCAGGTTTTATAATGAAGTGTATATGGTTACTCATTATACTGTATTGAATTATTCTTAGACGATATTTTTTCTTTGCTTCTTTTGTAACACTAATCAGCAGTTCTTTAACTTCATCCGAATGAAAAGTAAATTCGCCTCTGTTTGTTTTGGCAGTCACATGATAAGTGGCACCGTTCTGAATCATTCTTCGCTTTCTCATGTTCTATATAACTGTTTAATCTTTTCTGCTGATTCAACACTGTGATGTTTTATTTTAATAATTTACTTTTTCCTCTTACATTACCTCCGTCCCCGTTGGGAAAGGATCATCACCTTGTTAATATTACCTCCGTCCCTGTCAGAAAGAAAAATTATTTAACAGTCTTTCGGTAGAGCAGTACACTCACCGTAAAAATCCCTCCTCCTATCCCTGCAAGGGGTATCAACTGATCCAGCAGGAGGCGTAGCGGGGTGGCTTTCAGATAGATTTCCCGGACTATGGTCATCATATACCGGAGAGGATTTATCAGGGTAATGTTCTGCAGCCATTGGGGCATATTCTCGATGGGAATAAAAAAGCCGCTTAAGAGGATCATAAAAATCATCATAAACCAGGCGATAAAGAGGGCCTGCTGCTGTGTTCCGGCCATGGTGGATGCCAGAAGGCCCAGACCCAGAGAGGAAAAGAGAAAAAGCAGAACTGCTATATATAGCTGGAAAATATTGCCTGCAAGGGTTAAATGGAATACCAGCTGTGCCACTTTCAGAAGAATGGCGACTTCCACAAAGGAGTAGATCAGGAAGGGGAGGACTTTTCCCAGAATCAGCTGGCCTTTTCTAATGGGAGTTACAGCCAGCTGTTCCAGTGTTCCTTTTTCTTTTTCCCGAACCAGGCTCATGGCCCCTATCATGAGGGTGATAATGGTAATTATGACAACAACGATCCCCGGAACCATAAATGCCTGATTTTTCAGTTCGGGATTAAAGAAATAGTGTATTTGGACATCAGGCATTGTTGAAGGAGTTCCGGGATTGGACGCCTTTGCAATTTTCCAGCCTTCCGCTGCTGCAATCTGCTGAATATAACCGTATGCTGTCAGGGCTTTATTGCCGTCCACGGCATCAAGAAGGACCAGTATCTGTCCTCCGTCCCCCCTTTGAACTTTTTCGGAGAAATCCGCCGGTATGTAAATGCCTATGCTGGCTTTCCATTGATGCACCATCTGCATAAGGTCTCCGTAGTTGTCTGTTCGGTCTGTAATGGAAAAACGGTCGTTGGTGCTGACACTCTGAACAACCTGTCTGCTGAGAGAGGAGTTTTCCATGTCGCAGATTACCGTAGCCACATTCCTTGTTTCGATGGTCAGTGAGAATCCCAGAACAATCAACTGAAGAAGAGGGGCCGCCATGAGAAACCTCAGATAGAAGGCATCTCCCTTTAGTTGGCGTATCTCTTTTTTGACAAGAGCTGCTATGGTACGCATGGTTCCCTCCTAGGATTCCAGATAATTTTTAAATCTTCTGATGGAGACTGTCAGAAATAAGAGACTGAAGAAAGCCAGCATCCCGATTTGTGCCGTAAGATCCTCCTGACTGTTCCCTTTGAGCATGAGCCCCCGGATGATGATAAGAAAGTATCGGGCCGGAACGATCATGCTGATCATTCTGAGAACTTTGGGCATCGCTTCCAGGGGGAAAATAAACCCTGAAAGAAACAATGTGGGTAAAAGGGTTCCTACCAGGGATATCAGCATGGCTGCCTGCTGGCTGGAGGCAATTGTGGATATCAGCATACCGAAAGAGAGGCCTGTCAGGCAGTAAAGGAGAATGTAAAACGCCAGGGAGAATAGACTTCCCCGCACCGGTACGCTGAAAAAGATGTGTCCGCTAAGGACAATCAGCCCCGCAATAAGGAGAGACAGGAGCAGATAAGGGACAACTTTGCCCAGGATAATTTCCCAGGCATGTACCGGGGAAAGTTTGATTTGATCGAAGGTGCCCTGTTCCTTTTCCCGGGTAATTGTCAGACTGGTGAGCAGGGCGCTTACCATAATTACCAGGAGGGCTGTTAGGGCGGGGACGAAGAAGTAGGAACTGTTCAGCTCTCTATTGTATAAAAAAGCCGGCACCGCTGTTATCGGAGAGTGTGAGTCTTTATTGCCCTGAAAGAAACGGCGGATTACGCTTTCTATGTACTGGCGGATAATAACAGCTCTGTTGGAATCGGAGGCATCTATATCAAGATTCAGTACCGGTTGTTTCCCCCTGGCCTGATCAGATTCAAACCCGTTGGGAATGGTAAGGACAGCAATGGCCTCTCTGCGCTGAAAAACCTCTCTGTGGCTTCCGGGCTCACTGATACGCAATTGAAAGAAGGTACTTCCTCTGAAGTCCTGAATCAGTTCTCTGGACAGAGAGGAGTGGTCCTGATCTTCAATTAAAAGATGAATGGAGCCTACTTCAAGGGTCATGGCATATCCGAAAAGCACCATCATAATCAGGGGGAGGCAGAAGAGGATTATAAGGGTCCGGAAATCCCTGGTTATATGCTTGAATTCCTTTAAAATGATTCCATACAGTCCCATTTCAGCCTGGTTCTCCTTTTCCGGAGCATCCCCTGTCTTTTTCCACAGCCCGGATAAATGCCTCATTCAAAGTTTCTGTCTGATATTTATCCCGGATTTTTTCGGGAGTATCCAGATCAATAAGTCTCCCGGCACTCATGATGGCAATTCGGTCACAGTACTCCGCTTCATCCATAAAATGTGTCGTCACCATGACGGTGCGCCCGCTGCTGCTTAAATCATAAATTTCTTCCCAGAACTCCCTCCGTCCCCGGGGATCCACTCCTGATGTCGGTTCGTCCAGAAACAGAATGGGAGGTTCGTGCAGCAGAGCGCAGGCTAATCCGAGGCGCTGTTTAAAACCCAGCGGCAGGTCTCCGGCCAGGCTCTTTGCATCACCTCCAGCCAGTTCCTTAATCAGCCGCTGTTTTTCCCTTGCGATCCTTTCTGCCGGAACCCCGTAAACGGTTCCGAAAAAATCCACATTTCCAGCGATGGAAAGATCGCTGTACAGGGAAAATTTCTGTGACATATATCCTATGCGCTGTTTTATCTTTTCCGGTTTGCGGGATACAGGTTTTCCCTCGATATAGATCTCACCTTCCGTAGGTTTCAATAATCCGCACATCATACGGATTGTCGTGGTTTTCCCGGCTCCGTTGGCACCCAGAAAACCGAAAATTTCCCCCGGTTCAACTTCAAATGAGATCCTGTCTACTGCTGTGAAACGGCCAAACCGTTTTGTCAAATTTTCAATACGCATCATAACGCGGTCCTTTCCAGAACATGGGTGAGAAAAAGATCTTCCAGGTCGGGGTATACGGTTTTACAGCTTGCCGATCCGAGTTGTTCCCCTATGTCTTTCAGGTTCCTCCCATCTCCTTCAGGCTGTGAAATATGGACGCGCCGGCCGGATAAATACACGGGATATCCGGGAAAAGCGGCGGAGAGCAGACGCCTCAGCTCTTGCGGAGGGTGCGGGGATGAATGAAATTCCAGAATCCTTCGGGGAAAACTTTTTATGAGTTCTTCGGGTTTCCCCGTAAGGAGAATGCTCCCTTTATCCATTAGGGAAATACGGTCACATTGCAGGGCTTCCTCCATATAGGGGGTGGATACCAGGATAGATATACCCCGCCCGCTGATTTCTTTCAGCATCTGCCAGAATTCCCTGCGGCTTAAGGGGTCTACCCCGGTGGTGGGTTCATCCAGAACCAGTAGTTCCGGATCGTGCATCAGAGCACAGGATAGTGCCAGTTTCTGTTTCATTCCTCCCGAAAGATTTCCCGCCCGGGTTCCGGCAAAGTTCTGGAGCCGGTTAAACCGGTAGAGTCTGTCTCGTTTTGATGGGAATTCTGCCGGATTTCCCCTATGTATACGGAAGGAAAACTCCAGGTTTTCTTCTACTGAAAGATCCGTGTAGAGCGAAAAGACTTCCGGCATATATCCGACTTTATTCCTTACCAGGGACCGGTCGGTTCCGGGATCTGTTCCGGACAGGGCCACATCACCTCCGTCCCTCTTCAGAAGACCCAGAACAATCCGCATCAGACTGGACTTCCCTGCGCCATCCGGGCCAATCAGGCCGGTGATTTCTCCGGGATAGGCTTTCAGATCCACCTTTTTTAGAGCTTCCATGTTTCCGTACTGCTTTGTCAGGCTTTTGATGGCCAGTATTTCTTTCATAATTCTACCAGCGGATTTCTACGGGCATGCCGATTTTCAGAACGCCATCAGGGTTTTCGATACCGATCCTCACTGCATAGACAAGGGCGGCTCTGTTGTCCGGGGTTAGTACTTCCTTGGGAGTAAACTCTGCTCTTGAGTTGATATGTTCCACTTTTGCTGGGAATGTCTTTTTCTGGAAAACCGCTTCCATTTTCTGTCCGGGGCTGATTTCAGCCAGGATCTCCTCACCCACATAGATGTAGCACCAGACATTACTTAGACTGACAATCTGCGCCACCGGCCGCAGAGCGGGAACATACTCTCCGGTTTCGTAAAAAACTTTATCCACATAACCTGCGGCGGGGCTGGTAAGGGTTCCCTTGTGTATGGTCAGTTCCAGATTCTGAATCTGGTATCCGATCTCCTCCTTTTGCCGTTTCAGGGACTCTTCTTTAATCAGGAGACTCTGAAGATCCCTCTCCCATTTATCTGCATTCAGTTTTAAATCTCTCACAGTCTGGTCAGACACAGCCTGAACCTTCAGGAGTTCAAGATTTTTCTCATAATTGGAACGATAATAGTCCCTTGTATCTCTTACCTGTGCGGTATTCAGATTCAGCTCCTGCCTCTGCAGGTCCAGCTGAGCCTGCTTTGCCTCAAGAGCTCTGAGCTGTAATGTCAGTGATGCCGTATCAATCTGACCTACATTCTGACCAGAAGTGATAGTATCCCCTTCGGAAATGGAGAGACTGATCAGCTTATCACTGACAGGGGAGGCTAACGCGTAGGTACGGCCTTCCACAAGTCCTGTAAAATCATTATTTATCTGCTCCTGTGTGCATCCTGCTGCGATGATGACGGCCAGAATAATCAGGCTTTTTATGGCAATGCGTTTCATTCTCTTTCTCCTTGATCCCAGAGAGGCTGATTTATGAGATATAAATAATTCTGATAGAGTGAGAGAAGCCGGATTTTGAGAGTTTTGGCCATCACTTCCGATTCGGTCCATTCCTGTTCGGACTCCAGGACTTCCAGAGTACTTTTCTGTCCGGCCTGCCAGAGTTCCTGAACCAGTTGGTACTTCCTTTTTTTCTGGCTGCGAAGTTTTTCTGCCATCTCATACTGTTCCGTTAATGCCAGAAGATTATCCCTTGTGTTAATGCTTTGGGTATAAAGGTTTTTGTAGAGCTCGTCCTGCTGATCCTTCAAGGAATCCAGACCTGCCATATCCCGCTCCAGAGCACGGCTTCTGCTCCCTCCTGACCAGAGTTCCAGGCTGACTTCAATGCCTCCTGTATAGTAGAACTGCCATTGATCGGAAAAAAAATTGGCTCCCGGTCGACCGTAGTTCAGAGTGCCGAATGCACTTATTCTGGGATAGAATGCCGCCTTGTCCGCTTCCATTCTGATTTCCAGACCTCTTCTGGCATATTCGGTAGCAACCAGATCTGAATTTCTTCTGATATCATCCTCTGTAGCAGTGATCTCTTCCGGATGAGGCAGATCCATAAAGGAGGGGTCTATTTCCAGCGAGGTCAGGTCCTCCTTTCCTGTTATCTGCCTGAGGATGGTCAACGCTGCATCCCTTTCTGCCTCTTTTTGCCGGAGTTTCAGTTTCAGATCGGTTACTCCCGAATCGATATCCAGCATATCGATCTCCGAAGCATAGCCCTGGGCGAAAAAGGATTCTACCTTCCGCTTATTCAGTTCAAGGCGGGTCAGGCTGGCTGCCAGGGAGTCTACAGACAAGCTGGCCAGGCTGTAGGCGTAAGCGCTCTGGACCAGATCAAACCGGACTGCATCATTACGTGTCTGCATCAGAAACTGCTGATTTGCCATGGCATTCTCTGCAGCATCTACGGCAGCTGTCCGGGCAAACCCGGCAAAGATCAGCTGTTTAGCTGTGATAACTGCCTCGTAGGTGTCCCTGACACCCACTTCTGTTGTTACCGGGCCGGTTTGCATCTCGGGAAGTTCCGATTTATAGGCAGCCCTGAGGGAACCGCTCACCACAGGCTGGAAGGCGCTTCGGGAATCTTCAAGACGGGTATTGATCTGACGGGTTTCATTGGCAATTTTCCGAAGCTGCATGTCCTCTTCCAAAGCCGGTGAAAAGAGGTCTGAGAGAAGATAGGTTTCTCCGTGTAAAGGGAGGGAAAAAGCAATTATCACCAGTGTGTAGAGGATGGGTTTCATTTCAGTACTCCTTGAGCCGGATGGCTTCCCAGATAAAATCAGATACTTCATCGGCCCTTTTTTCTGTCAGATCTTTATGGTCTTTTTCTGATATATTCAGAACACTGGTGAAAACAGGACCGGCTAAAAAGTAAAAGACGTCCAGACTAATAATATTTATCAGCAGATGATTAGGATCTACAGGGCGGATTTCAAGGTCTTCGATAGCCTTCTGGGTTCTTGAGTAAAACAGGTTGGGAAGGCTGGTCTCGCTTTCGTTGAGCATAGATTTCAGAACCGGAGCGATCTCTTTGGCATTGAACTGAAGTTCCGAAAAGAAAAACGGAACTATCCGGCTGTTGTTCTGAAGGGTTCTGATATGACCCCTCACAAAGTCTTTGATCAGTTTTTCATAGGGTGAGGCGAAATCGATCTTTCCGATAACAGACCTGAGCAGTTCCTTTAGGATCCTCTGAACCACTGCGGTATAGATTTTATCTTTGGACCTGAAGTAGTAGTGGAGGAGGGCTTTGTTCACCCCTGCTTCATCGGCGATCTCCTGCATGCGGGATCCTGCTTTCCCTTTCTGCAGGATAACCCTGTAGGCGGCATTGAGAATCTGATCCTCGGTTTTTTTATCCAGATTTTTATCCATTTAGTTTAATCCTTTGATTTAACCATATGGTTAAATATAGGGCAGTGTTCTTGATTTGTCAATTGACCCAGGATTGCCATATTCTCATTTATAGCAGGATTTATAAGAAATATAAGGGATTTACAGACCTTCCCCGGGCATAGAAAGGTCTTTTTTTAATCAATAAGATAGATATTGGGGATGCCTAAAAAAGGTCTTAAAAGCCAGAAAAACTATCTCCCGTGGCAGTTCTTGAATTTTTTCCCGCTCAAACAGGGACAGGGATCGTTCCGGTTGATATTTTTAAGCATATCCGGCGAGAATCTCAGATACTTTTTATACAAAGACGCATGCTCTCTGTGCTGCAGGGCCTGAGCCATGGCCGCATACACCCAGGAAGTCTTTTCGTAGTAATATCTGTATCCCTGACAGAGGTAGTTCTGTTTACCCCCTGTTTTTTCCACAAGCCGGTTTTTCAGGCATCCGCCGGAACAGAGGGGAAGGTAGGGGCATGCCAGGCACTCTTTCGGGAGGGCATCATATTTGCTCATACCGAAGGCAACCTGCTTCTCACTGCTGGCCATATCAGCCAGAGGATCACGGATATTTCCCAGATAGTTCTCGGGCCTGACAAAATGGTCACAGCTGTAGATATCACCGTTATGCTCAATAGCCAGGGCTTTGCCGCAGTATTTGCTGTGAACACAGAGAGAGGAGGGCTGACCCATATACTGGCCCAGGGTCAGATCAAAGTGCTGGACAAATATCTTTCCGATATCCGAAATCAGCCACTGCTGAAAGACTTCCGTCAGGAATTTTCCCCACTGCAGAGGTTCCACGCTTCTCTCTCCCGCCAGCTTTTTCCCCGGACCATAATGGGGTTCCACTATGGGAATAAACTGAATATACCCGGAGCCGCTCTCTTTGAGAAACTGGTAGACTTCCCTGGGGTGTTGGGAGTTGTCATCCTGCACAACAGTCAGGGTATTGAATTCCACATTATGTTTTTTCAGTTTTTCCATTCCCCCCATTACCTGGGTAAAACTCCCCCGGCCGGCCCTGTCCAGACGGTATTTATTATGGAGTATTTCAGGTCCGTCTATGCTGATGCCTACCAGAAAATCATTCTCTTTAAAAAAGCGGGCCATCTCATCAGTAATCAGTGTTCCGTTGGTCTGGATGCTGTTCCTGATTTCTACATTCCGGATATTGTGTTTTTTCTGGAGCCGGAGGATCTCTGTAAAAAAATCTGTCCCCAGAAGGGTCGGTTCTCCCCCCTGCCATCCAAATACCACTTCCCGGGTTCCCTCAGGCTGGGTCTGGATATACTGACGGATGTACTCTTCCCGGATTTCCGGAGACATGATGAATTCTTTCTTCTTTTCATGGGGGAAGAGTTCCTCTTTTGTCAGGTAGAAACAGTAGGCGCAGCGGAGGTTGCACAGGGGCCCTATGGGTTTGGTTATGATGTTGAAGGGGTATTCGGTCTGTTTGATTGTCATGGGCGCCTCGCTTTAGGGCAATTGTAGGTGAATCAGGCTGATATGGTCAAATAGCGGGTAAAATTATAAAGGGATATTTTGCAAATGAGGGACGGAGGAACAGTCATTAAATCAAAGGAACTCCCCCCCAATCCTGGGCAGGAGTCTCCCCGAGAAATTATTTATACTCCCGCTGAACGGGGAGGAACATGCAAATCCTGTCTATTTCAACATGTTTTTATAAGCAATAGTCTATTTTACCTTGTAATTTCGGAATAGCAGTCCTAAAATACAAGGTTATGATAGAGCGAGAAATAACAGACTACCTGAGAGAATCCATAAAAAAAGTTCCTGCCGTAGCGCTTCTCGGACCCCGGCAGGTCGGAAAAACGACATTAGCCAGGCATCTCGCCAATGAATGGGATTCGCACTATTTGGATTTGGAGTCTCCCGAGGATCTTCTGAAAATGGATGATCCGATAGCGTATTTCTCACGATATGGAAACAAGTTGATCGTTCTGGATGAAATCCAGCGAGTTCCCGACTTATTTAAAACCTTAAGAGGTATCATTGACAGCTATCGTCAGCAGGGGAAAAAAGGTGAGCAGTTTCTCCTTTTAGGATCTGCTTCCATGGATTTAATGAGACAGTCAGCAGAAAGCCTGGCAGGCCGAATCCGCTATATTGAATTGAGTGGACTAAACGCTCTGGAAGTACAAAATGAAGATTCAAAAAATCTTGACCGTCTATGGCTTAGAGGTGGTTTCCCGGAGAGTTATCTGGCAGATTCTGACAGAGATAGTATGGAATGGCTGGAAATGCTGATTCGAACCTATCTGGAACGGGATGTCCCCCAGATGGGATTTCGAATCCCTGCATCCCGATTACGCAGGTTATGGACAATGCTGGCTCATTTGCAGGGAGAAAATATTAACTACTCAAAAATAGGAACAAATCTTGAAGCTGATGGCAAAACTGTCAGCAGCTACCTGGATATTCTTATAGATCTGCTTCTGGTTAGACGTCTTAACCCGTGGCATGAAAATGTGAAAAAACGACTGGTGAAATCTCCCCGTTTTTATATACGGGATAGCGGTATTACCCATCGATTGCTGGGAATCCATACCTTTGAAGACCTATTGGGGCATCCTGTCCTGGGAAAAAGCTGGGAAAGTTTTGTTATTGAAAATATACTATCCATCCTTCCGGACTGGATAGAACCATATTATTTCAGGACTTCTGCTGGGGCGGAAATTGATCTGATTCTTAAATTCAGTCAAAAAGAGATTTGGGCCATTGAAATTAAACACGGCACAGCTCCTAAAATTTCACAGGGTTTTCATCTGGCCAGTGAAGATATCCAGGCTTCAAGAAAATATGTCATTTACGGGGGAGACGATGAATTCCCCATTCAAAGAAATACGACCATTATCTCTCTAGTGAAATTTATGAATACAATTAAAAACAAAGTATCAATCTGATTATTTTCAGTATCCCACAACCTCCCCCTGGTCCTTTGCCGGAGTCACCCCGAAAAACCTCTTGTACTCCCTGCTGAACTGGGAAGAACTTTCGTATCCCACCCGCATGGCTGCTGCATAAGCTTTTTTCCCCAGATATTTTTTTCTGCCCTGGGCCAGGATGATAATCTGTGATTTTTATATAAGGAGTTTCTGTTCATACAGGGTATTCTATGAACAGGAAAAGCTCCAGTCCTGCTTTTTATGGTCTGTCTCTTAGAGAAAATCCGATTCCTGATAGTTTTTGGGATCAGAGTTTTATGGACCATGGAAGGTAAACTATCATTCTATAATGGAAATTGCGTCATCAATGCTTAAAAAAAAGTCCAGTTATGATAAAAACAAATCTTCTGATTTCATACCTCTGGAACTAACCGGAGAAAAGTTTTATTTCAGTTAAAATGGAATATTTGATTCAAATAAAAACTTTCAAACAGAAGAATGCTATTTGCTTTCCCACTTAAACGAGACACAGATTAAGGAGAAAGGCTAAATGAAAAAGAAAGTGTTACTTTTTATCATAGCTATACTCCTTCTTATGAATCTTTTTTTGACAGGACACTCCCGGGGACCGGGCCTGATGGAAGAGATCGGAGTCCTCAGAAGAGCCTATCCGGATGCCCTTTTTGACTATACCTATGATTCGGAAAAAGAAGGCTGGGAGATTCAAATTGTCCGGGACGGGGTTTCCTCTCGTTTATACCGTGCCGGAGGCAGCTACCTGCGGGAAGAGCAGCTGAAAAATAAAGAGTAATTCTGGCAGTTGATCTATAATTTCCCTAAAGAGCTGAGGGACCCTGCTGATTATACGCAGGAACAGATCGACAGGGTTACCATTTTCGGTTCTACCGAAAACCGCCGGAATGGCAGGATTGCGGGAACGGCTATCTTTGATGCCCTATACGATGTGGAAACCCGGGAAGATGTGGAATCCCATATTGTGGCTTTTCAATTTCTGGGCAGGACTATCAGGGTTCATGAAAAAATCCAGGCACCTCTTGAAAGGGTCGAGAGAGAGATCCGCCTCCTCTCTTCACGGGATAATGAGGTGGATGAGTTTCTTCTGGGGTTGGGTGATATCAGCGCTTATGCCTGGAGACCAATCCGGGATACCTCGGGAAAGTCCTTTCACAGCATGGGGTTGGCCGTGGATATCCTTCCGAAGGATCTCAAGGGAAAGGCCATTTACTGGAACTGGGAAAAGAACAAGGGGAATGACCAGTGGATGCTGATTCCGCTGGCAGACAGATGGATGCCGCCTCTCAATGTGATCCGTATTTTTGAAAGTGAAGGATTTATCTGGGGGGGGATGTGGCCCATCTGGGACAATATGCACTTTGAATACAGGCCGGAACTTCTGGTATGGCGGGATATGCGGTAGAATAGTAATTTATTTTCTATAACGAACGTACCATCCCCCCATCAACATGCACTGTGTTTCCTGTAATATAGGATGCACGATCAGATAGGAGAAATGCCGCAGTATCCGCTATTTCTTCTGTTTTACCAATCCTTCTCATTGGAATTCTTGAAAAATGAAGTTCTTTTGCTTTTTCAATGGATATTCCCAGTTGATGAGCTTTCTTTTCATCTAACAGATTGGTCCGTTCAGTTTCGATTCGTCCGGGTGCTATATTGTTTATCCGGATTCCCTGTGCTGCATACTCAAGTGCCAGAGATTTAACCAAACCCCATATTCCGGGGCGCATTGAATTCGACATCCATTGTTCTGTTATAGGTTGTTTTACGGAGGACGAAGTAATCGTAACAATATTTCCCCCACCGTTGTCCAGCATAATGGGTAATACTTCTCTGATTATCCGAATAACCTGAAGGTTATTACTTTCAAAACTCATCTGCCATTCTTCATCCTTGTATGACAAGAAATCACCTCTTCGCGGGGAAGGACCGCCGTTGGCAACCAGACAGTCTATTTTTTTATATGTTGATAAAATAAAGGACATTAATAACTTGACTTCATTCGGTTGTGTCAAATCACATTTTTTCCATAAAGCGTTCTTTCCTGTTGATTTCCTGATATTATCAGCTGTTTCCATGAGATTCTCACTTGAACGACCGCAAATTATGACTTCTGATCCTTCTTCTGCGAGTTTTTGCGCTATGGCCTTTCCTATTCCTCTGCTTGAAGCAGTTATAAGGGATACTTTATTGTTCAGGTTTAAATCCATTCATATCTCCAGTTTTTTATCCTAGTGGCATTTGTTAATGTATTAGATTTTTAAATTATTTATGCAATTAAGTTTAAATATAAAGGTGTTTCTAATGAAGGATTTACCCTTATCCAATTCTGGTCAGGCTCTAGAATTGGATAGGGTATATTTTACATTATGAATAATTTGAACTGTTAAAATATATCAAATTGATGTATATCCAGCGCAAATTTCTATTATCCTTTAAGTTCATCAAATGCTGCTTTGAGTTTTGCCATTCCGCTATCAAGTTGGTCCACAGGTGTATAAGCAAAAGCAATACGGAAATGCCCTTCTCCATTGGCTCCGAATTCAGTACCGCTTCGAATGAGAACTCCTTTATCATACATATAAGAACATAAATCACTTGTTTTAATATTGTGGGTGTAACGGGGGTAGAAATAAAATGCCCCATCGCTTGTAAGTGGGTCCACTCCTTCTATCTCAGATAAAAAACGGCCTACAATTTCGCGTCTCCTGGCATATTCATTAAGCATCTCTGTGACACAGTCCTGGGGGCCCCTTATTGCTGCAACACAGGCTTTTTGCGAAGGCCCGCTGATACAGGAAAGAAGTGCTTTATGAAAACCAAACATCTGCTTTATCAATGATGATTCCGCTACAATGTATCCGATACGCCATCCTGTCATTGCGTATGACTTTGAAAAACTGTTGAGCATAATGGCACGGTCTTTGATTTCCTCAATCTGGCAGATAGAGAAAAAATCCAGTCCATCGTAAACAAGTTTAGAATAGACTTCGTCAACCACAATGAGAAGGTTATGACGAACCGCAATATCTGCAAGAGCTTTAACATCTTCACGATTCATCACTTTACCTGTAGGATTACAGGGATTAGAGAACATTATCATTTTAGTTTTGGTAGAAATCCTTTCTTTGATAGCAGAAATATTTAGGCTGAAATCTTTGTTCAATGGAGCAAATACCGGTGTCCCTCCAAAAAGTTTCACAGAATCAGCATACGCGGAGTATTCAGGATCCAGGATTATTGCTTCATCTCCTTTGTCAAGATATGTTGCGGTAACGGCGTGAATTGCTTCTATCCCTCCATTGGTTACAAGAACATCGTTAGGAGTTTTTTCAACTCCAAAATCTCTATGGAGATCAAAGCAGATGGCTTCCCGTAGTTCCGGGTCACCAAAAGCATTACCATAATGGGTAAATCCGTCTTTCATGGCTTTATAGGCGGCATCCTGTATATGCTGGGGAGTAGCAAAATCAGGCTCTCCTTTATCCATTCGTACAGCACCTTCAGGTATTGTCAGTTTGCGTTGTGATCGTTCTGAACCAAGTAGTTTCTGAACTCTGTCTGAAATTGTAAACATATGTAATTCTCCTTAATACTTTACTAAAAAGATTTCATGAGATATCTGTCAAAGATTCTTAAATCTTAATGTGATTATGCTGCAGGTTATTTACCTGCCACTGTATCAGCAGCATCCTATTGTTAATCTTTAATAAGACCTTTACTGGCTAGCAGTTCATCCAATCCGGGCCGTGTTATAACTCCAGAGTGTATTTCTTCAATTCTCTTTTCTTCTCTTGCTATAATGGCCTCTATTTTCGGTATTGTTTCATCTGCTATTTCCTGTGGAATAATGACAACTCCGTCATCATCAGCAACGACGATGTCTCCGGGATTCACAAGCTGTCCGGCACATTGAATGGGAAAATTGATTTCTCCAGGGCCTTCTTTGAAAGGCCCATTAGGAGATATTGCTGTTGAAAAAACCGGAAAGCCAGAATTGCGTATTTCTTCTACATCCCGTACCGCTCCATCTATGATCACGCCTGCCAGCTGGAGTTTTATTGCAGCGGACATCATGAGAAATCCCATTAACGCCCAGGAAATATCACCACCGCCGTCTATGATAAGTACGTCTCCAGGCTTTGCCAGGGTAAGAGCTTTATGGATCATCAAGTTGTCAGTAGGTGCTGTTTTTACTGTGAGGGCTGGTCCTACTATTTTCATGCCATGTGAAAGGCTTCGAACTCGTGTATCGAGAGCTGCCCCTCTGCCAATGCAGTCACCCACATTCCCAGTCAGACATCCTGTTTTGTCCATTAGATTTTTATAGGCGGTCAAGGTCTGTTTGGCAGGCCTGATAAAATCTGTCCTGTATCTGAAACCTATATTACCTACCTCTATAATCTCCTGTCTTTCAGGCATTTCATTTCTCCTTTTTTTGCAAAATAGAATATCTTCAATACTGCATATTCTATATTCAATAATCTATAGAATATTATATTGCCCAGTTTTCCAGCTGTCAAGTTGAACTTTCTATGTTTAAAAATAGCTGTCTAAACCAATTTTTTAAATATTTTCCTGCAGGAATGAGTTGGGTAAAGGGATAACCCGGAAATGGTAATATCTCTTCATTTCCGGCCTTTGAGTAATATTTCAAGAAAAAAAATCAGCTATTTGAACCGTAGTGCTTTTCCATATAGTTTGTAATTCCACCTTCATTTAGAATCTCCTGGATTAGAGAGGGGAATGGATGAGATTCAATCGTAGTATTTTTTGTTATATTTTTAATCCTTCCGTTCTCTTCGAGAAGAAGTTCATCATTCTCATCAATATGATCTGTATCTGCTTCCAGAATCAGAAGCCCGATATTTATTGCATTTCTATAAAATGACCGTGCATAGGACTTTGCAATCACTGCTTTTATACCAGCTGCCACGATGACCATTGGAGCAATTTCCATAGCAGAACCGCAACCGAAATTGCTACCGGCTACAATGAAGTCTCCTTTTTTGACAATTTCTCCAAATCCCTCCCGAATATCTTCCATGAGATACCGTGATAAGACTACCGGATCAACGGTATCTCTTTTTCGCTTTGATGCGATAATATAATCTGTATTAACATCGTCACTGAATTTATATGCAATTGCCATTATTCATTATCTCCTTTTATTTTAGATATCTCGTGGATCTGCGATTTCTCCCTTCAATGCAGATGCTGCAAGAGTTGCCGGGGAGGAGAGATAGAGGTTTGAATTTTTATTTCCCATTCTTCCAAGGAAATTCCGGTTGGCAGTTGTGAGGGCTGCTGTCTGATCAACAGGTATGCCGCCATGTGCACCAACGCAGGATCCACAGCCCGGTGTATTGAATACCGCACCGGCATCAAGAAGTATCTGATATGAACCATTTTTAACAGATTCTCTTAAAACCTGCCGGCTGGAAGGTGTTACGACAAAACGGACCCGGGAATCCACTTTTTTACCTTTGAGTATTTTTGCTGCATCCTGAAGATCCCTTATGCCACCATTTGTACAAGTACCCAGATGCGTCATGCGAATCGGTGTTCCCAGGACTTCTGTAACCGGCTGGACATTGTCAACTTGATGAGGAAGAGCTATCTGGGGAACTAGAGAGGATACGTTATATTCTACTTTTCGATGATATTCAGCATCCGTATCTGCTTCGACAGGGACGTATTCTTCTTTTACTCCTGCATTCTCTAGCCAAGTATGGGTTATGTGATCAAAGCCCATTACCGCATTTTTGGCTCCCATTTCGACCATCATATTACAGACCGTAAACCGGCTCTCCATGTCCATGTTTGCAATAGTGTCACCATAGATTTCAAGTGCTTTATAGTTTGCACCATTAGCGCCCATTTCCCGTATGGCATACAAAGCTACATCTTTTGCACATACCGGCCAATCAATATTCCCGGAAATTGTCATATGAATGGTCTGAGGCACCCTGAACCACAACATCCCATAATTTAAAGCAATTGCCAGATCTGAAGATCCTACTCCAGTTGACAGGGCATTCAGGGCTCCATATGCAACAGTATGAGAATCAGCTCCTGCTATGAGAGACCCTGGGACAACAAAACCTTGTTCGGGTACAAGCCTGTGGCAGACACCTTCTCCCCAATCATAAAGTTTGCATTCATGACTTTTTGCAAATTTTCTGATAGTTTCCTGCAGCATTGAGACTTCTCTGCTAGGGCTGGGACTGTAGTGATCAAGGATCATTACAGTTTTTTCCGGATTACTTACTTTAAATCCCTTAATTTTCCTTGCAGCTTCAAAAACCAGAGGTAAAGATCCGTCATTTCCCATTGTGACATCTACTCTTGCCATAACAAAATCACCGGCTTTCACCGGAATTTTGGTATGACGTTCAAAGATTTTTTCTGTAATTGTTTTCCCCATTTCATCCTCCTTTTATATTTTTCTATTCTGATTCTTTCCTTTATAAATAGTTTCCTCTGTCTGGAATTAACTAGATATACGGATTTTCACATCAATCTGTTTGAAAAGTTCTGCATAGTTTTGGTTTTCCAGAAAAATCAAAATAAAAACAATACTTGAAATCTGTAGTATATATTGTATAATCTATAGAATATAAAATCAAGAAACATTTTTTAAGATTTGATTGTGTTTTCATTTTTTAAATCATGGAGTACCGGGGTATGGATTCCCGGTAGAAGTTTCAGCTCACATTGAAAAGGAGATATTTATGGGAACAGCACCTGATTTGACAGGAACAAAGATGGAACCTGAAGAATTAATCAGAGGTCCGGTGATTAAGCTTGGTGATTCTATTAATACCGACCTGATCTATCCCGGAGCTTATCTTAATCTGGTTGATCCAAAAGAAATTGCCATGCATGCTCTGGAAGGGATTGATCCCGATTTTCCTGAAAAAATCGTACCGGGATCTATTGTCGTAGGTGGGGTCAACTTCGGATGTGGAAGTTCAAGAGAGGGTGCCGTGACATGTCTGAAGCATGCAGGTGTGGGAGCGGTTTTAGCAAAGAGTTTTGCAAGAATCTATTTCCGGAATATGATCAATCAGGGATTCCTGCCTGTAGAGTGTCCGGAAGCGGTTGATGCCATTTCGGATGGACAGGAGATTAGTATAGATCCTGTAAACGGGAAAATTTTAGTGGGTGAGAAAACCTTTCAATTTGAACGCTTACCGGAATTTATCCTTGGTGTAATTGCTTCTGGTGGTTTGATTCCCTACACAAGAAATTCAATTAACATCTAATGGAGGTATAAAGATGGGAAAAACTTTTGCTGAAAAAATACTGGCGTCAAAAAGCAATTTACCGGATGTTGTAGCAGGTCAGATTGTCAATGCTGAGCCGGATGTGCTTGTCTGTGATTCCGGTTCTACTGCTATTGCTATGCGTCATGCCCGTGCTGTGGGAATAAAGCGTATTTATGATCCGAAAAGGATCGTCATTGTTCTTGATCATTTTATACCCGCAGAGTCGGCTCAAACTGCTAACAACCATAAGTATATAAGGGAATTCGTCAAAGAACAGGGGATTGAATATTTCTATGATATAAAAGCCGGTGTTTGTCACCAGGTGGGTATGGAGAATGGTCATATCCTCCCGGGAAATCTCACGCTGGGAAAGGATTCCCATGCACCATCTTATGGCGCTGTAGGATGTTTTGGGGCAGGAATAGGGGTTACGGAAATGGGAGTTGCCATGGCAACAGGCAAACTCTGGTTGAAAGTTCCAGAATCCATAAAAATTACCTTGCATGGCAAACTTCGTCCGGGCGTTTATGCGAAAGATGTCTCTTTAACAGTATTGGGGCATCTTGGCTCCAATGGAGCAACCTATAAGTCCATAGAATTTGTGGGTGAGACAGTTTCAGATATGAGTGTTTCGGAGCGTTTTACCCTGGCAAATCAGGCTACGGAAATGGGGGCAAAATGCTCCTATATCCCCTGTGATGAAAAAACTGAAGCCTACCTCCGCAGTCAGGGAGTTACTGCATCATACACACCTGTGACTCCTGATCCAGATGCGGTGTATACTGAAAAGTTTGAATTTGATTGCAGTAAGATTGAGCCGGTAATTGCCTGCCCTCATGATGTGGATAATGTACAAAAAGTATCAGAAATAGATGGAACCAGTTTTGATCAGGCTTTTCTTGGTTCCTGTGCAAATGGCAGGATTGACGATTTTGCGATCGCTGCTTCTATTCTAAAAGGGAAGAAGGTTCATCCGGATATACGACTGCTAGTCTCACCAGCTTCAAAAGAGGTTCTTATGGAAGCTATGAAAGCCGGATATATTGAAACTCTATTAAATGCAGGTGCAGTTCTTCTGAATCCTGGTTGTTCGGCTTGTTTTGGCGGGCATCAAGGTGTACTTGCCGACGGAGAACGGTGCCTTTCTTCTTCAAATAGAAATTTCCGGGGACGTATGGGAAATGTTAATTCGGAAATATACCTTGCCAGCCCTGCCATAGTAGCAGCTTCATCGATAACCGGTAAAATGACAACCTCACCGGAATGGAGAAATAATAAATGAAAAATAAAGAGGATAAAATGAGTTCAAATTCAACATATACATTAGAAAAACTTCCTTATGGGAAAAAGGAAATAGAATTTCAGATACCCACGGATAATTACCTTGGTACAATTATTCCGCAATTTTTTGATAATGTCGGAGATGAAGAGAAAAGTATTATGTATGCTCTGGCAAATCCTATTGGCTCACTGAGACTTCGTGACATTGCCAGAAAGGGTATGAAAACCGTGATTGTTATAAATGATATTACCCGACCAACACCAACAGCAAAAATGCTTCCTCCTCTGATTGAAGAGCTGGCAGTTGCCGGTGTCGTAGATACGGATATAACTATTCTTATTGCCAATGGGACGCATCGTGATAATACTCCGGAAGAAATTGATACCTTGATAGGTAAGGATCTGCACAGCAGATTTAATGTGATAAATCATCATTGCAGAGATGAGGAAATGCTAGTAACTCTTGGTATCACATCCCATGAAGTACCAGTTATTGTGAACCGACTACTCTATGAAGCTGATCTTAAGATACTTACAGGAACCATTGTCCCTCATCATTCTGCAGGGTTTTCCGGAGGAAGAAAAAGTATAATACCGGGGTGTGCAAGTGTGGAAACTTTACGATTGCACCATGGGTATAAAATGCGATCGCCTGAGCCCGCAATGGGTTGGGTTGAAGGAAATCCATTTCATCAGACAGCAGTTGAGGCTGCGAGAATGGTAAAAGCTGATTTTATCCTTAATGTAGTTCAGAATCAGAAGAAGCAGATTACACATGCAGTGGCAGGGGATATTGAAAAAGCCTGGGAAAAAGGAGTGGAAGCTTGTCGGGGAATATCTGAAATAGATACACCTGACGATGTGGATATAATAATTGCCAGCCCCGGAGGGCATCCAAAAGATATCAATCTTTACCAAAGTCAGAAAGCGATGGCTGCCGCTGAATTGGTTATAAAAAAAGGCGGGACAATCATTCTTCCTGTCTCATGCCCCGATGGAGTAGGGGCGGAACTTTTCTATCAATGGATGAAAGAAGCGGAAAAGCTGGAAGATGTAGGTGAGCGTTTTAAGAAAGAGGGTTTTTCAGAAGGAACTTCCAAAGCGTGGTTATATGCACGATGCTTATTAAAAGCTGAATTGATTGTGGTTTCTGAAAACCTATCTGAAGAAACTCTCAGTGACATGTTTACAAAAAAAGCGGAGACTGTTGATCAGGCGATACAAATGGCTCTTGCCAGTCAGGGAAAAGACGCAAAGATTCTACTTATGCGAAATGCAGGTGATATAGTTCCCAAGCGGAAGGCGCGGAATTATATATGAGACTTTATTGAGTCTGAATATTATTATATAAAAAACATTCTATAGAATGTAGAAAATAGTTGACAGGACGTTAGGGCGGTTTTACAATTTTTATATTCATATTTACGATACCATTACAAATAGGAGGTATATGGTGAGTACAAACAGGAAACTGAAAAAGGTAGGGATGGTTGCAGTTCTGGCTCTGTTAGCACTGATGTTGAATGCACCGTTGTTTGCAGAAGGACAGCAGGAGGGAGCATCTTCAGGTTCAATGGAAACTTATCCCAGTAAACCAGTTACTCTTATCGTACCATGGGGTGCTGGTGGAGGAGCAGATACAACTGCTCGTACATTTGCCGCTGTGGCAGGGAATTATTTTGGACAACCGGTCGTTCCTGTTCTACAGGAGGGTGCATCTGGAACTATTGCTCATGGTGAATATCTGAAGGTTAAACCTGATGGTTATACTCTTCTTATAACTGGTAACAGCCCAATTGTGACAGTCCCTGCATTCAGGAAAGTCCCATACGATCCTTTAACCAGTTTTAAATTTGTTGCGCGTCTGATCAACCTTCGTAATGTCATAGCAGTTTATAAGGATCGCCCCTATAAAACTCTGGATGAATTTATTGCATATGCCAAGGCTCATCCAGGTGAGATAAAAATTGGAAACTCCGGAGCGCAGGGTATTGGTGATATGACCATTATGCTTATGGAACAAAAGTTGGGAATTGATGTTACTTCAGTGCCTTTTACAACTTCGGGAGAAGCCGTTGTGGCAGCCTCTGGTGGGCATATCGATGCTGTTTCGGGCTCTCTAACTGGTGCTTCTGCACAGATGGATGCAGGAAACCTTATTCCTCTGGCAGTAACTGCATTTGACCGCGATCCCAACTATCCGGATATTCCTACTTTCATTGAAAAGGGCTATCAGGTGGCTATCGATAATCAAATCGGTATCGGTGTTCCTGCAGATACTCCAGATGAGATTGTAGATTTTATCAATGAAGCCATAAAGAAAACTGTATCTGATGAATCATATAAGAACCTGGCAGGAAGGATGGAAATGACTATTGATTACCTTGGACCTGAAGAATTCCTGGAATCAATAAAGATTTCTGTTAATTCTGTAAAAGAAGCTGTTGCTGGAATGGAGAAATAGTCCAGTAATTATTCTTTTAAACTTCAGTATTTGTGTTATTTTTACTTTGCTGGTAGAAGATACCAGCGAAGTAAATAATATTCTATAATCAAAATAGGAGTTTGTATCTCAAATCAATGGTACATTCCTGTTCAATATATGAGTTCATAATTAAAAGTGGAAGGTGGAATTATGACCCAGACTATGAAAATCGGTACAATTATGTTTCTTTTCTGTTTCTTAACCTTTTTTGTACTGATTCCAGTTTCAATTGAAGATATGCCTGGTGCAACCGGTGCGAATTCAGCCCGGCTACTGCCAAAAGTAATTACAATCGCATGGGCAGCTGTCAGTCTTTTGTTAATCATTACTGATGCAATTACCAAATATGTAAAAAAAGCGACACCCAGAACTGCTCCCGGGATTAAATGGAGCGGTTTAAAACGCGTTTTGGTCGTTACAGCTGCAATGTTCTTATATTATTTTTTAATAAATATCCTAGGCTATATTATTGCAACAATGCTGATGCTAGCGGTATTTCTCTATATCTATGGGAACAGGAAAATCAGAACGATTGTATCTGTTTCTGTCGTATTTCCTATTCTAATTCATTTCGCATTTTCCAGTTTGATGAATGTTTCATTACCTAAAGGATTGATATTCGGGTAAGACTATGATGATTTGTAATTAAACTTCGAAGCTGAAAGAACTTTTCTAATAAATATAAAAAAAAGGAATTGATTCAATATTTTGAAAGAGGAGGGGCCCTAATGGAATTAGGTCTGCTTTTTAATGGTTTTCTTGAAATTGTCATGAACTGGCAAAGTATAATTGGTATTTTTATTGGTGTTTCAATAGGGTTGATTGTAGGGTCTACACCCGGTCTTACTTCCAATATGGCTCTTGCTATTGGAGTACCATTAACATTCGGGGTACCGGCAATTATCAGTGTCCCGTTTCTGATGGGACTATACAAAGCATCAACTTATGGTGGATCTGTTGCTGCTATTCTGGTAAATACACCTGGAACACCTGCTGCAGGTGCTACGATTCTGGATGGATATCCTTTGAAGGAACAAGGGAAAAGCGGAAAGGCGTTGAAAATTGCCCTGTATGCATCTCTTGTGGGAGATTTGCTCAGTGATGTAGCTGTAATTATTGCGGCTATGCCTTTGGCAAATGTTGCTATGAAATTAGGCCCTGTAGAATTCACAACTCTTATTCTTTTTTCTCTGACAATCACAGGTGCATTATCAGGAAAGAATGTATGGAAAGGGGTTACTGTAACAATGGTCGGTTTGCTTTTGGCAACGATCGGACTGGATCCCATTTCTGCACTACCTAGATTTACCTTTGGTAATTTTACATTGACAAGAGGATTTGACTTCATAGTTGTTCTGATCGGACTGTTTACAATTTCTGAAGCTTTGATGCAAATAGAGAAATTGATGAAAAAGTCAACGGAAGATGAAAAACCGGCTCAAAAAATCAAAATTGATCTTGGCGATAAGGATATGAATCGTGTAACACTAAATGATGCAAAAAGATGTGCATTACCTACATTAGTTTCTTCCTTTATCGGTGTTGTCATCGGAGCATTACCAGGGCTTGGCGGAGCTGTTGCATCATTTATGGGGTATGGCGCAGCTAGAGGTATGTCCAAACACAAAGATGAATTTGGTAAAGGTGCGGTCGAAGGAGTTGCTGCGCCTGAAGCCGCCAATAATGGTGTTTGTGGTGCAAATATGATTCCCATGCTCTCTCTGGGAATCCCTGGAAATTCCGCTGCTGCTATCCTGGGAGCCGGTCTTATGATGCAGGGAATACGTCCTGGTCCCACTATTTTTCAGGAACATGGTGCGGCACTATATGCTATATTTGCTGGTATGATTTTGGCCAATCCTGTTATCTATATTGTTGCAACCCAATACCTTCGACTGGCAAAAATGGTACTTAGAGTACCCGGAAAGGTTTTGTTTCCTGTTATCATTATGCTGTCTATTGTTGGTTCCTTTGCCATCAATAATTCCATGTTTGACGTCCTCAGTGTAATAATATTCGGTGTTCTGGGATATGTTATGAGAAAATATGGTTTTCCTACAACTCCCATGGTAATAGCCTTTTTGCTTGAACCTCTTTTTGAACGTTCTTTCAGAAGAAGTCTGTTGATCTCAGACGGAAGTTACAAAGTGTTTATTCAACATCCGGTTTCTCTGGTATTTTTAATTTTTGTAGTTCTTTCAGTAATTGGGATTGCCTATGGGCAGATACGTTCACGAAGACCGGACCGGCTGAAAAAAGTAATAAGTTAATTTTATAACAAACGTAATATTATTTATGCATCCAATTTTTATAATAAAATTCCGGGAATAAAGGGAACTTGGGAAAATGGCATCAGAGGACAAGATCATTAAGGCTAGAAATACCGATTTGAAAAGTAAAGAGTATAAATCTCTGAAATTTTTATTGGTAACAGTTTTTTATCTTTTGTTCCTTCTGATGCCATTGCCTCAGGGACTTTCAGAATCTGCACGACGTTCCCTGGTTGTATTCGCCTATGCTGCGTCTTTATGGATGCTGGGTGCACTACCACCAACTCTGACAGCCTTGTTATCAATGATTTCTTTACCTATGCTGGGTGTACTCAGTATTGAAGATACTCTAGCAGGTTTCGGGAATCAGACGGTATGGCTCCTTTTTGGAATTCTTTTGATTTCTGTTGCGATACAGGAAAGCCGACTTGATAAACGAATTGCCTTATCGCTCCTTCGGCTGGCGCATGGTAATTCCCGTCTTATTGTTATAATGATCGGTATGGTTGCACTGGTTCTGACATTTATCATGCCCACTTCAGTCGGAAGAGCTGCTCTCATGACACCCATCTGTATGGGGCTTGTTAATGCCCTTGGACTGAAACCGGGAAGTAATCTGGGGAAAAGTATCTTTTTGGTTTTTTCCTTTACTTCTCTGTTAGCAAGTGCAGGTGTCATTACCGGGGCGATTGTTACAATATATGCTGCAAATATCTTTCAGGATTCTCTTGGGATCACATGGACTTACCTGAGATGGCTTGTTTTCATGCTTCCAGGAGCTCTAATCGCTGCTTTCGTCTCGTGGGTAACATTATTGCTTGTATTTCCTCCTGAGTATAAGACTGTACCGGGCGGGGTTCAGTATATTGATGAACAATTGAAGGACCTGGGGAAAATTCAGGCGATAGAATTTAGAATGGCAATTATAATGATTGTACTGATCATCCTCTGGATCACTGGAAGCTCTCTTGGTATCAGCATCGGTTATGCCTGCTTGATCATGGCTATCGTTACTGTTCTTCCTGGGATTGGAATTATTGGATGGTCTAAAGCAAATAAGTTAATTTCCTGGAATTCTATCCTTCTTCTTGGAGCTGTATTAGGTATTGCAAAAGGCTTATCAAATACCGGAGTTTTTAAGTGGGTATCAGGAGCTCTATTTTTCAACTTGAGCTATACCAGTTCTATTGTGGTAGTTCTCTTAATTGTTCTCCTTGTGGTTGTTATGCGACTTGGATTCCCAAACAGTTTTACAGTAATAGCCATATTGCTTCCCATTGTTTTTACGATTGCATCCGAAGCACAGATCAACCCTGTGTGGATAGGACTACTTACTATTAATACATCTTCACTAGGAGTGTTTCTGCCATCACAGGCTATTACGCATATGACAACCTTTTCGAGTGGATATTATCAGATTAAAGATATGCAAAGAAGTGGTTCCATTATTGCAGTGGTTTCGATAGTTTTCTATTTAGCTATTGCATACTTGTATTGGCCTCTTCTGGGAATTTCAGTTACTCCTTAAAAAACTATATGAAACAGATCTATAAAATGGCTAAATTATTTCATCTTTTAAGTTATTGAGCGCTTCTGATTTTAGTTTCTGAAAGTGCTTTTCCAGTAGATTTCGAGCTTTGTTTTTGTCTTTTTCCTGTAATAGTTTTATCAACTGTCTATGATAATTAATCGAATACTCCTGCATTCCGGGGATTTTAACCGTGGATGAAACACAAAGTGCTGACTTATACATAATTGTACGCATGACTGTAGTTAATAGTTCATTCTCTGCTAATTCCAGAATCATGGCATGAAATCTACGGTTAAATTCCTTATACTTTTCAATCTGCTTTGCAGAGTATGCATTCTCAACTTGCATTTGAAGATCATTTAAGCTTTTTATATCTTCTGAGGTCACTTTAGACATTGCCGTTGTAAGAGCTAGTGTTTCTAGAGAACAACGGATATCGTATAGATTCAGGATTTCATTAATTCCCAACTCTACCACACGTGGGGCTTTATTGGGAGGTTTTACTATTAGACCATCAGATATCAATCGGCTGATTGCTTCTCTTATAGGTGTAGCGCTTGTACCAAGTTTTGCAGCTAATGAAAGCTCAGTTATTTCTTCTCCAGGTTTCAGTTCCTGATTGACAATAGCTTCCTGGATCATGATGTATACCCGATCTGCCAGTTTTCTTGGTCCGGATATCCCTGATAAAATATTTTCCATTTGTAATCTCCAAGCAAATTCAAAGTAATTAAAATCTTTATTCTATAGAATATAGTTGACAGAACCAACAATGTGGTGGTTAATTAATATAAAGATAAACAATTAATTATGAAGTTACTATCTTTTCTATAGAATATATTAGATATGTAGGTTTGAATACAATGAAAATTTTATATCCTTTTAGATTTCGATAAACACTATTTTCCATTCAGGTTGTATGGAGATAATTTAATTATTTGGAAACAATAAGGAGGGAAAATGAGTAGTGAAAAACAAATACTTGTATTAGAGGATTTTGATACTCCCACTATTTCAAATGCAATTGCCACATTTCCAGCTAGTACAGATAAATGTCTTGGTTTATATAATCCGTGGACAACAAACTGGTATACAGACCAGACCCTACATTGTATGTTTCCGGATTTAGGGCCAAGGGTAGGATATGCAGTGACTGTTGTGTACGGTATGCCTGATCCTGCATTTAAAAGATTAGGATTTGTTGACATATTAAAAGCCATAGAAAAGGCTCCAAAGCCAGTCGTATTGACTATAAAACAAAATTTTCCTGATCATATTAAAAATAAAAATGGTCTTTTAGGTGGGAATATGCTTACTGCATACAAATCAATGGGAGTATCAGCAGTATTAACTGATGGTCCATCCAGAGATTTAGGAGAAATAAAACCTCTTGGAATACAGTGTATGTTTACAGGTTTATCTGCATCTCATGGAAATTTTGATATAGAGGCTATAAATGTTCCAGTTAACATTTGTGGTATGGATGTAGCCCCCAATGACATTATCCATATGGATGAAAATGGCGCCATTAAATTCCCTGAGATGTATGTTCAGGATATAAAGGGCATGTGTGAAAAAATTGTAAAAGATGATGAGATGAAGCAGGCAGCAATAGCAAAAACCAATGATCCGGTAAAGATAAGTAATATAATGAAAGGTAAACTTGATATTTAGAAAAATAAGAATTAATAAAAAAGAAAAAAGTTTTTTAAAGGACTTGTCCTAGAAGCTATTCCGGATGATATGATATGAGGTATAGTATGAACCGGATTTTCCAAGGAAGATTATGGTTCCGGGAAGAATCCCGAAGTAAAAACATATGAAAATAGCGGTAATTGACGGACAGGGGGGAGGAATCGGAAAGAATCTGATCCTCAACCTGAAAGAAAAAATACAGGATGATGTTACCATCATTGCTCTGGGAACCAATTCTCTGGCCACGTCTTCCATGATAAAGGCGGGAGCCGATGAAGGGGCAACCGGAGAGAATGCCATAATTTTTATGGCCTCCAAGGTGGATCTGATAGTGGGACCCATCGGAATCGTTGTAGGAAATTCCATGCTGGGGGAACTGACCCCGAAGATGGCAGAAGCCGTCGGCAGCAGCCCCTGCCCAAAGATTCTGATACCCATACAAAAGTGCAATATCAGCATCGCCGGGAGCGAAAATAAACCAATGCAGAATTTGATTGATGATCTGGTGGTTAAGGTAAACGCATTCCTTTCCTCCTGATTATTTTTTGAATACATCCCAACGGGTTCAAGAAGAGCCTATCTGACAGACACTACAAAAAAAACTCAAAGCGGACGTATCTGATACCAAGAAGGTCTTGGAATAACGGAACGCACAAAGGATTACTCATGCACATGGCAGATGCTTTTCTATCTCCCGCTGTCGGGGGAGGCATGTGGGCCCTGGCTGCTGCGGCAGGCGGAGTCTCTATTAAAAAGAGCAAAGGACTGACTGAAGAGTCCAGCAAATTGATTACCCTCACAGGGGTTTCGGCGGCCTTTGTTTTTGCCGCCCAGATGATCAACTTTACCATTCCGGGAACAGGTTCCAGCGGGCATATTGCCGGGGCGTTATTTTTGACCATCCTTTTAGGTCCTTATCTCTCGTTTCTGGCTATGGGAGCCATCCTGCTGATTCAGGCTCTCTTTTTTGCGGACGGCGGGATCCTCGCCTATGGGGCCAATGTGATCAATATGGCTTTTTTTGCCAATTTCATTGCCTATCCCTTTATATACAAACCCCTTACGGTACGGGATAAATCTCCCAAAAGGATTTATCTGGCCACGATTTTCTCGGCAGTCGCCGCTCTTCAGCTGGGAGCTTTTGCCGTAACCCTGCAGACGGCCCTGTCCGGCCGTGTGGCTCTTCCTCTCGGAAGTTTTCTGACTCTTATGCAGTCCATCCACCTGGCCATCGGTTTTGTGGAAGGACTTATGACGGCGGTTCTCGTCTCCTATCTGAGCCGCCAGGTTCCGGAAATCCTGGGATCTTCTCCTGCGGAATCCGGTGAACCCGGGAACGGATACAGAGTGGTGGGCATAATTGGTCTGGCCGCCCTTTTCTGCGGGGGAGTGTTTTCTCTTTTCGCTTCGGACCTGCCCGACGGCCTGGAATGGTCCATTGACCGGGCCTCCCTTACCCTCTCAACCGAAGCGGTAATGGGGAAAACCCATCTCTTTCTGGAGGGGCTTCAGGAAAAATTGGCTTTCCTGCCGGACTATGCCCTGGTATCAGGTTCGGGAGGTGCCTTCGGGACTATGCTCTCCGGATTTGCGGGGATTGGGATTACAGCGGGAGTTCTCTCATTGTGTCTGTTCTTCGGGAAATCCCTAGCCAGAAAGAGAGCCATGTCTAAATGATTGTGATGGATACCTTTCTCCTGCTGGAACAAAAAAGCAGGGAAGGCATATTTTTAAACAGGATTGAGGCTGGTTCTCACTTTCTGGGCATGCTCAGCGTTGTTTTTTCCGTCGTGTCTCTGGGAAAGCTGGAAGTGGCCGGGATTTTCCCGTATTTTCTTTACCCTCTGGTTATGATAACCGGGGGAGGGCCCCGTTAAAAACTCTATTGAAAATCTATGTGACTGTTCTGCCTCTCTTCTTTTTCTTTGCTCTGTCAAACCTCCTTTTTGCGGGAGAGACTATCCTGTTTCTGGGGCGGTATGAAGTGAGGGAAGGGGTCGTTATGAGCCTTTCCCTGGTTCTCAAGGGGATGGTGTCCATCTTGTCTGTTTTGTCTTTTATCAGTTTAAAGGGATTTTCAGGGCTATCAAAAGCTCTGATGGAACTCCGGGTTCCCCGGTTCTTTGTCCTGATCCTCTCCCTGACCGTCCGGTACATCGCCCTCCTGCTGGAAGAGGTCTCTGTTATTATCAGAGCCTATCACTTACGGGCTCCAGGCCGCCAAGGGGTGTACTGGAAGGACTGGGGACCCCTGGGGGGGCAGTGGTTTATCCGTACCTATAAAAGGGCTGAGCGAATACAGAATGCCATAGACTGCCGGGGAGGGCAGGCCGAATACTCTCTGGGTGTTCATTCTGTCAAACCGGGACTGCCCGGAGTTCTCTGGTTCCTTTTCTGGCTGATCTATTCGGTTACAGTGTTCCGCTTGGGAAACACTTTGGCCGGGCCCCGAATGATCCTGCCGGGAGGTGCGGTATGACTGAGACAGTATTGAATTTGGAAAATCTCAGTTACAGCTATCCCGGTGGAGTGAATGCCATTGATGGGGTAACCTTTTCTCTTTTAAGTGGGGAGAAACACGGAATCATCGGGCCCAATGGGGCAGGAAAGTCCACTCTCCTGCAGCTGATAACCGGCTTAATCGAATCTGAAACAGGGAAAATCCATGTTCAAGATCTGGTATTAAACCGGAAAAACCGGGCCGGAATCCGTAAAAACCTGGGACTTCTGTTTCAGAACTCGGATGATCAGCTTTTTTCCATGACAGTGAAAGATGATGTAGCCTTCGGCCCCCGGAACCTGGGAATGTCTCCCGGAGAAGTAGAGGATGTTACCATCCGGGCTATGGAGTCCGCCGGGATTTCCCATCTGGCCGACCGGGCGCCCTATACCCTTTCGGGGGGAGAGAAAAAGTCGGCTGCCCTGGCTTCCATCCTCAGTATGGATCCCGGGATTCTCCTTCTGGACGAACCCACGGCAGGGCTGGATCCCCGGTCCCGGAGAGGTCTTATCCGCACGCTTGGAAGCCTGAACCACTCCATGCTGATTATCTCCCATGATCTGGATTTTATCCGGGACTGCTGCAGCCGGGTTTCCATTCTGCATCAGGGCCGGATTGTCAGTACCGGTGATACCGAAAGTATCCTGACAGATAAGGATCTGCTGGAACAGTACGGTATGGAGCTGCCTTTCCAATTGCAGAGATGTCAAACCTGTCCTTCGCTCCCTTCGGCTACGCTCAGTACAAGTCCGCTCCCTTCGGCCGCTTCGGCTTCGCTCAGTGCAAGTCCGCTCAGGGATCTTCTTTTAGAGGGGGAGAATGGTTCGAGTTCTGACGGTGATAAATTATTACATGAGTTGGTGAAATAAAGATGTCTATAGAAAAAAAATATGAACGCCTTCTGGCGTATATACAACAGTATCCTTCGGCGGCTGTGGCTTATTCGGGCGGGGTGGACAGCACTCTGCTGTGCAAAGCCGCCTTTGATGCTCTGGGGGAGAAAGCATTGGCTATTACCATGTTTTCTCCCTTTATCCCTCAGAGGGAACGGATCCTTTCCGCCGAGATGGCCGGCTGGATCGGGATCCGACACAGCATTATCAAAGTGGAACAGATGGAGGCTCAGATCCTGTCCAATCCGGTGGACCGCTGCTACCACTGCAAAAAGGCGGTTTTTACATCCATTGCAGAAAGGGCGGCTCAGGAAGGGATCCGGAGGATTTTTGACGGTTCCAATCTGGATGATCTGAAGGACTACAGGCCGGGGATGAAAGCCCTGCAGGAGCTGTCTGTTAAAAGTCCTCTCCGGGAGGCAGGTTTGACCAAAGCACAGGTGCGGGAACTTTCGCGTCTGCATAAGCTGAAAACCTGGAATATCCCGGCCTATGCTTGCCTGGCATCCCGTGTTCCCTACGGTTCTGAAATCACTGACGAAAAACTCAGGATGATCGAACAGGGGGAGGACATTCTGCACGGTTACGGTCTGCACCAGGTCCGGCTCCGGCATCACGGGGATATTGCCCGGATCGAAGCAGTTCCTGAAGAAATGGAAGTATTGATGAAACCTGAAATAAGAACTGAGGTTTCTTTTGCTCTGAAAAAGATCGGGTTCACTTACGTCTGTATGGAACTGGAAGGGTACAAAATGGGAAGTCTGAATGTATTTAAAGAGGATGAAGAGGTAAAAAAATGAGTCAGAAAGTTTTATATTTTGATTGTTTTTCCGGAATTTCCGGTGATATGACCCTGTCGGCTCTAGTAAACCTGGGAGTCCCCCGGGAATACCTGTTGTCAGAACTGAAAAAGTTGCCCCTGGACGGCTACCGTATTGAATTCAAAGATGATCAGAAAAAAGGCATATGGGGCCTCCGGGCGGATGTCATTCTGGAGGAAGAACCTCACTCTCATGGCCAGGATCACGATCATGAGTACAGTCACGATCACGGACACAGTCATGATCACGGGCATAGCCACGACCACGGACACAGCCACGATCATGAACACCGCAATTTTGCGGCCATAAAAACACTCTTTCAGGAGTCCTCCCTTTCAAAAGAGGTGATTGACCTGGCTATGCGGATTTTTGCCCGTGTAGCCGAAGCTGAAGGAAAAATTCATAACAAACCGGCCGACCAGGTCCATTTTCATGAAGTGGGAGCCGTCGACTCTATTGTGGATATCGCCGCCGCGGCGATCTGTATGGACTATCTGAAACCCGATGCTGTTTACTGTTCTCCAGTCGAGCTGGGCGGAGGATTTGTCAAATGCGCCCACGGGATGATGCCCGTTCCCGCGCCTGCCACCCTGGAAATCCTGAAAGGGATCCCTGTCAAAACAGGAGCAGTCCCTTTTGAGACAACCACCCCCACCGGTGCGGCCATTCTGGCGGAAGTGGTGGATACCTTTACAGCGTCCCTGACCATGGCTCCGGAAAAAACCGCCTACGGAATCGGCCACAGGGATACGGATATTCCCAATGTTCTCCGGGTGTTCTGGTGCAAACCGGCAGAAGAGGCTCTGGAGGACAAGAGCCTGGAAGCGGTTCTTGTGGACTGCAATATCGACGATATGAACCCCGAGCTCTATTCGCCTCTGCTGGATAAACTTTTCGAATGCGGTGTGTACGATGCCTATCTGACTCCCATTATCATGAAAAAAGGCCGTCCCGCTGTAAAACTGTCCATTCTGGCCCCTCTGGAGAAAGAGGAAGAGATTGGAAAACTGATACTCACAGAAACAAGCAGTTTTGGATTCCGGACTTCCTATGTACGTAAGCAGAATCTGGACAGAAAGATTGAAACCAGGGAGAGCTCTCTGGGGCCGGTCCGGGTCAAATCCCTCTATTCAAAGGACGAGAAGATCAAATCCAAGCTGGAATTTGAGGACTGCCTGCGGATATCACAAGAGAAGGATATGACTCTCCCGGATGTGTACAGAATTTTGGGAGGGGAAGTCCTGTGAATACAGAAAATCTGATAAAAATCCTGGAATCCTATAAAACCGGGGATCTTGATCAGCAGGGGGCCCTGGCAGAACTGGCGGACCTCCCTTTCAAGGATCTGGAATACGCCTGTTTGGATAACCATAGGGCTATCCGGGTGGGGTATCCTGAAGTGGTCTACTGCAGCGGCAAGTCAATGGAACAGCTGAAAGGGATATTTTCCTATTTTATTGAACAGGGCGCCAGTATTCTGGGAACTAGAGCATCTCAGGAGCAGTTTGATGCCATCAGAGGACTGTCGGATGAGCTGAATTATGATCCCCGGTCCCGGACAATCTCTCTCAGGAGAGGAGCCCTGCCGAAGACCGAAGGCTCCTATATCGCCGTTGTGACAGCCGGATCCTCGGATATCCCGGTTGCTGAGGAAGCTGCCGTTACGGCTGAGTTTTTCGGTAGTCAGGTCAAACGGGTTTACGATGTGGGTGTCGCTGGCATCCACAGGCTTTTCAGCCGTCTGGACGTTCTCCGGGGAGCTAAAGTGCTTATTGTTGTGGCAGGTATGGAAGGAGCCCTGGCCAGTGTGGTGGGCGGCCTGGTAAATGCCCCTATCATCGCAGTGCCCACCAGTGTGGGGTATGGTGCCAGCTTTCATGGTGTTTCGGCCCTTCTTACCATGCTGAACAGCTGCGCTTCGGGCATTTCCGTCGTGAATATTGATAACGGATTCGGAGCGGCCTATCAGGCTGATATGATTAATCGCTTGTGATGCCTTGTCCCGCGGGGGGGTGAGGCAAGACTGAAACAGTTATTTCCCGCTATAATGGATTTCACTCCCGGAGGATTGTAATATGAATGGTATGGAAAATAACCTGAAATTCGGCTTTGGATGCATGCGGCTGCCCCTACAGGATCCCGGAGATATCACATCTTTTGATTTTGAGACAATACAAACTCTTTTTGATGCCTTCCTGGACGAGGGTTTTTCCTATTTTGATACAGCCTACACCTATCATGGTTATAGGGGAGAAAAAGCCGTCCGGAAAGCACTGGTGGAGCGGCACCCCAGAGACCGGTTTCAGCTGGCGACAAAACTGCCTCTGAGAGATTTCAAAGATGCGGATGATATGGAAAGCATCTTTAATGAACAGCTTGAAAACTGCGGGGTTGAGTACTTCGATTACTATCTGCTTCACAATATGGGCCACAATGTTTATGAAAAATGCCGGGAACATGATGCTTTCGGATTTGTCCGAAGGAAAAAGGAGGAAGGGAGAATCAGGCATATCGGTATGTCCTTTCATGATACTCCTGAACTTCTTGAACAGATCCTGGAAGAGTACGGCCATACCTTTGATTTCCTGCAGCTTCAGATCAACTACATCGACTGGGAGCATCCGGGTATCCAGTCAAAGCACTGTCTTGAAATTGCCAATAAGTACCAGAAGCCTGTAGTTGTTATGGAACCCGCGAAAGGGGGAACCCTGGCCAATCTTCCGGAAGAGGCCCACCGGCTGATGAAAGATTATGCCCCCGGGGCTTCCACCGCCAGCTGGGCTTTCCGCTTTGCGGCTGAGCAGAAAGGTGTTTTTATGGTATTAAGCGGTATGAACAGTCTGGATCAGGTCAAGGACAATACGCGGAATTTCAAAAATCTCAAACCTTTGAATGCAGAAGAGAAAGAGATTCTCCGGAAGGTGGTGGATCTCCTCAATGCTCAGACTGCCGTTGCCTGTACCGGCTGCGGATACTGTGCCCATGACTGCCCGGAAAAGATTGCCATACCCCAATATTTTGCCCTTTATAACAGCGCCAAAAGGACAACCGGAAGTTTTTCCAGCCAGATGGTTTATTACAACAATATCTCTTTGAACGGCCATGGGAAAGCGAGCCAATGCATTGGCTGCGGCAAATGCGAAGCAGCCTGTCCCCAGCATCTGCCCATAAGGGAATACCTTGAAGATGTGGTGGAAGAGTTTGAAAAGAAGAGAAGTTTTCCCAAAAGACAATAGATATGGAAGAAGGTCAGCCCGCTTTGAATCCTCCTCAAGCCCCAAGGGGTATCTGGTTTATGACTATTATGGGAGCCCTTATGGGCCTTTTCCTCCCTGTCAACGGATATATACCTGCCTGCCATGCCCGAAATGGAAAAGCTGCTGTATCATGCTTTAACATTCGCTTTCAGTGCCATGATTCTGATGGCTTTTGCAGGTTGCGTCATATTTTACGATATTGGGAAACCTGGAAAAAGCCGTAGCCCGATACAATAAAGGCAAAGGCCGGGGAAATGATAATTCGGCTGGTTCATTTACAGGGATTACTTTGATGTAACCGCCGGGAAGATTTCCCTGTATTTTTTAGTTAAAAGTCTATTTGAATAGAAAAGCTTTTTGTTTAAAAGTATATTTTTTTTTATTTTCTTTTTTTGTATACTGAATCCTGATACAACAATATTCTATTCCAATTTACAGGTATCTTCTATTTTTATTATTATAAATAAATTCCATATATTGAAAGAATTACACTAAAAAGCAAGAAAACGAAAGTAGTATTTATTTAAACTTTCCTTATAACATAAAAAACGAAAATAAAAGAAAATTTTGTTTGACAGCTGAAAAAAGTCATGCTAAAACGAATTTAAACGAAAAAATAAGGAGACCAATTACGATGAAAAAATTGGCAGTGTTTGTTTTAGCGCTTCTTGTTCCTTTTACCATGTTTGGTGGCGGACAGCAGGAAGCAGAAAAGAAAAGTGATAGCAATCTTATTGTTATTATCACACCTTCTCATGACAATCCTTTCTTCAAGACCGAGGCTGTAGCAGCTGATGAAGCAGCGAAAGCTCTGGGATACAAAACACTCGTGGTATCTCATGATGATGATGCAAATAAGCAGAACAATCATTTTGATACTGCTATTGCCAGCAATGCAGTTGCCATCATCTGTGATAATGCAGGGGCCGATGCTACTGTCGGAGCCGTTAGAAAAGCCAAAGAAGCTGGAATCCCCACATTTCTGATTGACCGGGAAATCAATGAAAACGGGCTTGCTGTAAGCCAGATTGTTTCCAATAACTATCAGGGAGCTCTTGTGGGCGGAGAAAAATTTGTCGAGCTAATGGGTGAAGAGGGTACCTATGTTGAGCTTGTAGGAAAAGAATCAGATACCAATGCAGGGATCCGCTCCAAAGGGTATCATGAAATCATTGATCAGTATCCTTCCATGAAAATGGTAGCCCGGCAGAGTGCCAACTGGAGTCAGACAGAAGCATTTGAGAAAATGGAGTCCATTCTTCAGGCAAATCCGGACATCAAAGGTGTTATCTGTGGTAACGATACCATGGCAATGGGGGCAATGGCTGCTCTCAATGCTGCCGGAATGGGGGATGTCATCGTTGTTGGATTTGACGGCAGTAACGATGTTCGTGATTCCATCCTGGCCGGTGAGATTAAAGCAACTGTGCTTCAGACATGCGCGACAAATGCTATCATGGCAGTGGAACAGGCTGATCAGTATATAAAAACAGGTTCTACCGGAAAACCTGAAAAACAGCTTACAGACTGTATTCTTATTGATGCCTCCAATGCATCTAACCTTGACAACTTTGTATTGAAATAATCTGATTATTAAACAACTATTTTGCCCTCCTCTCCGGGGGAGGGCTTTTTATCGGGAGTCCGTATGCATTTAAATTATTTTAAAAAAACCGGTTTATTATTGGTGATTCTTTTTCCTCTCTTTTCCTGCACCGTGGTTAAACACAACGATCAGGCGAAAAGCAGTGAAGAGGAAGTGACATTTTATTTTGAAGATGAATCCTTTGATGCGGCTTCTTATGTTAAAGAGAATTGGGAGACCAGAATAGTTCCGGATATTGAGAGGAAGGCTCGAAATCTTAAGGATTTATTGGAAGAGCTGAAGTCCGATCCGACAGAAGCATCAGAAAAATACGGAATAAGAAAAGAGGAAACTTCCCCATACAGTTTTATTATTAAAGGGCAGTTTGAAATTATAGAAGTAAACAGGACCTCATCAGCAGGGATAATGTACATTGATCTTGAAGATCTTTCAGGGAATGCCTTTTGCGCAGTACAGATCGGTCCGGTGATTAAGAAAAGTATGATTCGGGATGCGCTGGAATTCATAAAGTTCGGTGATTTCAGCAATCAGATAGAATTTGCCAATATATCCAGAGAAATCAATTTTTATGTTCGTGACAATATTGTTAATAAAATAGATGAAACCTGGAAACCCGGGATGTCAGTTGATATTCAAGGTGTTTTTACCATGGACGAAGCCGGTTCAGTCCTGATCACACCAGTGATGATAGAGCTGTTGAATGGAGAAAGTAATGAGTGACTCTGTAATTCTCAGAGCAGAAAATATTAGAAAGGTTTACCCGGGAACTACTGCTTTAAAAGGCGTGGATTTTAATGTCTATAAAGGAAAAGTGAATGTTCTGGTCGGGGAGAATGGCGCCGGTAAGTCTACCCTTATGAAAATCCTGTCAGGGGTGGAATTTCCAACGAGTGGTCACTTTTATCTGAATGGGGAGGAATTGACTCATCTGACGCCGAAAAGCGCTGCAGAAAGAGGAATCGGGATCATTTATCAGGAATTAAACCTTTTCCCCAATCTTAATGTCGCGGAGAATATATTTACCAATAGGGAAATTATGAAAAATCCCGGCTGGATTGATCATAAAACCCAGGAAGATAAAGCGAGAGTTCTTCTTCAGCGTCTGGAACAGGATATTGATCCGAAAGAAATGGTTCAAAATCTGAAAGTGGGTCAGCAGCAGGTTGTGGAAATAGCAAAAGCCCTGGCAGAGGATGTTAATATTCTGATCATGGATGAACCGACTTCCGCACTCTCTAAAACAGAAGTGGATGTACTTTTCAAGATAATTGATGAGCTGAAAGAAGCAGGTGTTTCCATTATTTATATTTCCCACCGCCTGGAAGAACTTATACAGATTGGAGACTATATTACGGTTTTGAGGGATGGAAACCTGATTACTGAAAAACCAATGAGTGAAGTCAATCTTCAATGGATCGTCAGTTCCATGGTCGGCGGCGACAGCGGCAAGATATTCCATTCTGGAGATAGGAATATCGGTGATACCATTCTGGAAGTCAAAAATCTGGGACTTCAGGGGCCGACGGAAGAGCCCTTGCTGAAAGATGTCAGTTTTTCTGTCAGAAAGGGAGAGGTTCTGGGAATATATGGTCTACTGGGCGCAGGCCGTTCTGAAACTCTGGAAACTATAATGGGAATCCACGAAGATGCGGAAGGGGAAATCCTTCTGGAAGGAGAGCCTCTCGGCCCGCCGGACATCCGAACAAGGATTAGAAAAGGTATTGCTCTGGTTCCCGAAGACAGGCAGCGGGAAGGTCTTGTTCAGACAATGAGTGTTTCCCACAATCTGACTCTGGCCGGATTATGGCGTATTGTGCAGAAAAAGTTTCATATCGGTAGCGAAAAAGAGACTACCAGCGTGGATAGGATGTTCAAGGGTATGTCAATTAAAGCTGCCAATCCGCTTATTTCCATCACATCCCTGAGCGGTGGAAACCAGCAGAAAGTTGTTTTTGGGAAAAGCCTTCTTACGAATCCGAAAGTTTTGCTCTTGGATGAACCGACCCGGGGAGTTGATGTCGGAGCCAAGGGTGAGATCTTTAATATTATGAATGATTTGGCAAAAGAGGGGCTGGCCATAATCCTTGTTACATCGGAACTCAAGGAAATCATGGCTATTTGTGACAGAGTCCTTGTCCTTTCCAAAGGTAAAGTGACAGGAGAGTTTGTAAAAGATGAAATTACAGAAGAGGCCCTGGTCAATGCATCCGCAGTGGGGCATATGACCACATCTCAGAGAATAAAAGGAAAGGTATCATGAAAAGCTTGAATAGCGGAAATGTTTCAATAGGAATGGTTCTTCTGAAACTGAGGACCATCATTGCCCTGGTATTGCTCACAGCAGTATTTACGATTCTGGTTCAGTCTTACAGAGGTATCAATTTTCTTCATCCTCTGAACCTGATTACAATATCCAAACATGTTGCGATTACGGGTATTATGGCAATTGGGATGACTTTTGTTATTATTACCGGTGGAATCGATCTTTCCGTGGGTTCAATTGTCGGACTGAGCGGTATGATTGCAGGCGGCTTGATCCATGAAGGTCTTGTTCTGAATATGTTTGGTGTTACAATATACTTTCATGTCTGGGTAATCCTTTTGATTACACTGGTTTTGGGAATTATTCTGGGGGGGATTAACGGTCTTTTAATTACCAGATTGAATGTTGCCCCTTTTATCGGGACCCTGGGGATTATGTATATTGCAAGAGGTTTTGCCAATATTCGTTCAGGAGGGGCTACTTTCCCGAACCTGCAGGGAAAACCGGAGTTGGGGAATACCGGTTTTACAGTCCTTGGTGCGGGTAAAATCATTGGGATCCCTCTCTCTATATGGCTCATGGTAATACTGCTTCTGATTACTCTTTATGTTTCAAGAAAAACTCCTCTGGGACGCCATATCTACGCTATTGGAGGCAATAAACGGGCTGCGGAGCTTTCAGGAGTTCAGGTTAAGTCCGTTACCACTCTTGTATATATGTTTTCCGGATTCTGTTCTGCTCTTGTAGGACTTATTATTTCAAGCCAGCTGGTCGCGGCTCATCCGGCAACAGGTGAAAGTTATGAAATGAACGCCATTGCTGCAGCGGTCTTGGGAGGGACTTCCCTTTCCGGAGGCATCGGTACAGTCGGCGGAACTATCATTGGTGCATTTGTGATTGGAGTATTGAGCGATGGACTGGTTATGCTTGGGGTCTCGGAGTTCTGGCAGAATGTGATTAAGGGGTTAGTTATACTTGCTGCTGTTATTCTCGATCAGACACAGCAGAGCATGAATGCCAGATCTACAGAAGCAAAAGATAAAAAAGCCCGGAAGGAGAAAGCGGCATGAATAAAAAAGAGATGACATTTGGAGTCATAGTCGGTACCAGAGGGTTTTTCAACCCTGAACTGGCTGCTTCAGGCAGGGACGAAATTCTGACAGTTCTGGATAAAAAGGGATATAAGGCGGTTATTCTCGATACGGATGCCACACCCACTGGTGTCGTGGAAGGTTATCAGGATGCCAAACTCTGTGCCAGGCTGTTTAGGGAAAACAGGGATATTATTGATGGTATTTTGGTGATTCTTCCGAATTTCGGAGATGAAATCGGAGTTGTGAATACCCTGAAACTGGCTGACTTAAAGGTCCCGGTACTGGTGCAGGCATCAAACGACCAGAATGATAAAGTGGATGTTCTGCACAGGAGAGACGCTTTCTGCGGTAAAATATCCGTATGCAATAACCTGTATCAATATGGAATACCCTTTACCAATACCACGAAACACACCTGTGATCTCCTTTCTGATGAGTTTAGTGCTGATCTTGACAGATTTGCTGCTATTTGCCGGGTGGTGTCTGGGGTAAAAAAAGCCCGGATCGGTGCAATAGGAGCCAGACCTGCAGCTTTTCAGACTGTAAGGTTTAGTGAAAAACTCCTTCAGGACTCAGGTATAACTGTTGTCCCTGTGGATTTGTCGGAAATCATTGCTGATGCTGAAGCTCTTAGTGAGGAAGATGCGGCTGTAAAAGAGAAGCTCTCCACAATTAATGGTTATGGAAAAATAGAAAGCCATATACCTGCTGATCAGGTTATGAGACAGGCTAAGCTTTCTGTTGTGATTGATAAATTTGTAGAAGAAAATGAGTTGGATGCCACAGCAGTTCAGTGTTGGGAAAGTATTCAGAATAATTACGGCTGCGCCACCTGCCTTTCCATGAGCATGATGGGTGAGGCCGGGTATCCTTCTGCCTGTGAAATGGATGTAGCAGGATCTGTTTCCATGTATATTCTCAGACTGGCTGCTGAAGCTGCTTCCGGCTTTCTGGATTGGAATAACAATTTTGATTATGAGAATAATACCTGTGTCTGTACCCATTGCAGTAATTATCCTGCCAGTTTTATGGGATCTTCTCTGACTATTGGTCAATTGGATATTCTCGGAAATACGTTGGGCCAGGCCAAATGTTTTGGTGCTGTTAAAGGAAAAGTCGCTCCAGGTAAAATGACCTATTTCAGAGTTTCAACGGATGACCGGAATGGGAAAATCAAAGCCTACGGAGGGGAAGGGGAATTTACAGATGATACATACGATATGGATGGCGGCATAGCGGTCTGTAAGGTTCCCGAACTGGGTAAGGTGATGAACCATATCTGCCGGGAAGGGTTTGAGCATCATGTCGCTATGGTTCGCGGCGAGGTTGTTGAAATCGTTCAGGAGGCTTTGGAAAGATATCTGGGATGGGAATTTGTCAGGTTGTAGGAAATCTGCATCGAGGTAAATAAAAGTGATATGACAGGTTCTGCTTGGTTTTTGAACACTGTCATATCACGGCCTCCTGCGAATTGACTGAAAAGAGGGAGGGAGAAGGGAAAGAAAACGGGAGAAATAGTTTTGTTCAATTGAATTATGACTTTTCATTTTGATTATTTCTCTTTATCTTGTATTGGAAAATAAAAAAAATGCCGGGAAGAAAAAATGCTTGCAAATGAAAGACGGATGAAAATCCTTGAGTTAATTCAGGAAGATGGTAGTGCTCGTGTAAAGAATCTCAGTGAACTGTTTGATGTTACTGAGCCTACTATCCGTCAGGATTTGGAAAAGCTTGAAGCTGATGGCCATATTATCCGGGAGCATGGAGGGGCGTATCTCAGAACGATGTCCCAACAGGTCAAAACTCTTTCTTTGCAGCATACCGATAATCTTGAGCAGAAAAGAAAAATTGCTGAAAAAGCCCTGACTTTTGTTGATGATGGCGATAGCATTATACTGGATTCAGGATCGACTGTTTCTGAATTGGCCAAATTGCTTGATTCCAAGCAGAATCTGACAGTTATAACCAATGCTTTGAACATCGCGTTGGCTTTGGGAACAAATCCTTCATGCCAGCTTCTTGTTACCGGTGGTGAATTTAAGCCGCCGACTCTGTCATTAACAGGTGAAAAAGCTGCTGCTTTTTTTAAAGATGCCTATGTGGATAAGCTTTTCCTTGCTACCGGGGGGATCTCGCCTAATCTGGATTTAACTTATCCCGGTTTTAATGATCTGCCTGTAAAAAAAGCGATGATAGAGTCGGCTGGTCAGACTTTTCTGCTGGCGGATTCATCAAAATTTGATAAAGCGTCTTTTGCTTCTCTGGGAAAACTTTCTCAAGTGGATTATCTGATCACAGATCATGAATTGACCACAGATATGAAAAACCGGATTAATGATCTCGGGGTAAAAGTTATTATCGCCTGACAGACGGCTTCCTGTAATCGTACATTTCAATACATATCCTTCTCTCCTTTCAATTATGCCTGAATACTCATCTTCTTCATTTTATCTATAAAAAGAAAGTAAAAGAAAATAAAAGAAAATAAAATTTGACAAAAAAAAGTCTTTTGCTGTATATTTATTTATGAATAGTTCTTGTTGTTATTTTATTCTTTTGTTTTATACTCTCTTCGGAGCGATTCAGGAGAAAAAGGAAAAATAAAAGAACCAAGACTTGTAAATTCATTTCCAGAAGTTATGGAAAGGTTGAAAAAATGGATAAAGAAAAAAAATTAACCAAAAAAGCGGCGGAAATACGAAGAGATCTGCTCCATGTCATATACAATGCACGGGCCGGGCACACCGGAGGATCTCTCTCCAGCGTAGATATATTAACCGTTTTATACTACAACACCCTCAGGATTGATCCTGCCAATCCAAAGGATCCTGAGAGAGACCGGTTTGTACTGAGTAAAGGCCACAGCGTGGAAGGGTATTACACGATCCTGGCGGATAAAGGTTTTTTTCCGAAAGAGGAACTGAAAACCTTTTCCACCTTTAAATCAAGATTGATAGGGCACCCTTCTGTCAAAGTGCCCGGAGTGGAACTCAATACCGGAGCTTTGGGGCATGGCCTTTCCTGTTCTGTGGGAATGGCCCTGGCAGCAAAGAAGGACAATCTGGATACCAGAGTTTACTGCCTGATGGGAGATGGAGAACAGGCGGAAGGTTCGGTGTGGGAAGCTGCCATGGCTGCCCCCAACTACGGACTGGACAACCTGACCGCTATCATTGACAGAAATCATCTTCAGATAAGCGGAAATACGGAAAATGTTATGAAACTGGAAGGACTTGCTGATAAATGGCGGGCTTTCGGCTGGGATGTACGGGAAGTGGACGGTCACGATATTGCTGCTCTGGTGGACGTATTTGACGGTCCCCGGAAAAAAGACACCCCCATGATGGTTATTGCAGAGACCACCAAAGGAAAAGGCGTCAGCTATATGGAAGATGAAGCCAAATGGCATCACGGAGTTCCCACGGATGATCAGTTTAATCAGGCCATCGGCGAAATAGAGAAGTTTATCAAGGAGATGGAAGTGTCATGAGCAGCAATATACCCTGTAGAAAAGCCTTTACAAGCAAGATAACGGAGCTTGCCAAAAAGGATCCCTCCATTATCGTTGTAACTTCCGATGCCAGAGGTTCGGTAACACTCAATCAGTATGCGGAAGAACTGCCTGAGCAGTTTGTGGAAGTCGGTATTGCCGAACAGAATGAAGTGGGGATCGGTGCCGGTATGGCGACCTTCGGCAAAAAGGTTTTTGTCTGTGCACCTGCCTGTTTTCTCTCTGCCAGGAGCCTGGAGCAGGTTAAGGTCGATGTGGTTTATACGCATACCAATGTGAAAATCATCGGAATCAGCGGCGGTATCAGCTACGGTGCCTTGGGCTACTCTCACCAGTCCCTTCATGACATGGCAGTTATGCGAACCCTTCCCGGAATGGATGTGATTATCCCTTCCGACAGGTTTCAAACCGAAGCCATAACCGAATGGCTGGCCCGGAGCGGTCAACCTGCCTATGTGCGTATGGGGCGGGGAGCTGTAAAAGATGTCTACTCTGAAAGTAAAGGCAGTTTTACTTATGGGAAAGCCAATACCCTGAAAGAGGGAGAGGATATTACTCTCATTGCCGCAGGAGAAACGGTAAGCAAGGCTGTAGATGCTGCACAGCTTCTGGCAGAAGAAGGATTCTCTGCAAGAGTTCTGGATATGGCCACCATAAAGCCTATTGACCGGGATGCTATCCTTAAGGCCATGAAAGAGACCAAAGGAATTGTTACGGTGGAAGAGCATAGTATTTATGGCGGATTGGGATCGGCAGTAGCGGAAATAGTTATTCAGGAATCTCCTGTCCCTATGCGTATTATGGGCATTCCCGATGAGATCACTGTGGAAGGGGAATCGGCTGAGATTTTCGAATATTATGGAATCACCCCGGAAGGGATCAAAGATAAAGCTCTTGATATTCTTAAAGGTTGAGGATTAATGGCGGAAAAGAAATACTTTTTAACAATAGATCAGGGAACTTCCGGAACAAAAGCTTTGATTTTCGACCGGAATGGAAAGCTTGTCTGCAGGCATGACGAGGGGCATCAGCAGTTTTACCCCCGTCCCGGCTGGGTAGAGCATGATCCGGAAGAGATTTTTGCCAATACCCTGAAAGCCATGAATAAGGTGATGGAGAAGGCAGGTTCAAATAGCAGTGAAATTATCTGTATTTCCATCTCCAATCAGAGAGAAACCACTCTGATCTGGGATAAAGAATCCGGAAAGCCTGTGATGAATGCTGTGGTTTGGCAGTGCCAGAGGGGAGAAGAGATCTGTAAAATCCTTGAATCTCAGGGTGCCGCTGAAGATGTGAAGAAGAAGACAGGATTGGTTCTTTCTCCCTATTTTTCTGCTGCCAAAGCAAGATGGATTATCGACAACTGTGTGAATAACAATCCGGAGGTGAAACGGGGGAATATCCTTTTCGGTACAATGGACAGCTATCTGATATGGAAACTGACCGGTGGAAAAACCCATGCCACCGATTACTCCAATGCCAGCCGGACACAGCTGTTCAATCTTCATACTCTGAAGTGGGATGAGGATCTCCTTGCCATGTTTGATCTGGACCTTTCCATGATGCCTGAGGTGAAAAGTTCCAACGCTGTTTACGGAGACACCGCAGAAGGTTTGTTTGCCGATGCCATCCCTGTTGCAGGTATTCTGGGTGATTCTCATGCGGCTTTCTTTGGACAGTGCTGTACTGCAAGGGGAATGACAAAAACCACCTACGGTACCGGTTCCTCGGTTATGATGAATATCGGAACAAAGCCGATTGAATCAGAAAATGTTGTTACCTCAGTGGGCTATGCCATAGATGATGAGGTTGTATTTGTTCTGGAAGGGAATATTAACTGTACGGGAGCCACCATAAAGTGGCTGGTAGATGATATCGAGCTGTTCGCTTCCTCTAAGGAAGTGGGAGGATTGGCTGGTTCGGTGGAGGATAATCAGGGAGTGTACCTGGTTCCCGCCCTTACCGGATTAAGCGCTCCCCACTGGAACAGTGAAGTGCGTGCTGTGATTTCCAATATGTCCAGAGGAACGAAAAAAGCTCACATAGCAAGAGCGGCTGAAGAATCCATTGTTTATCAGATCATGGATGTGATCAATGCCATGGAAGATGAGTCGGGTATCACATTGTCAGATCTCCGGGTAGACGGCGGTCCTACCAGAGATAACTTTTTAATGCAGTTTCAGTCTGATATGCTGAATGTGCCTGTCACCAGGAATAAAATTGAAGAGCTATCGGCAACAGGCGCTATGTATATGGGCGGGCTCGCCATGAATGTCTGGAAGAACCTGGGGGAAATCGAAGCCCTAAGAGAAATCGAAAAAACTTTCCAGCCCGATAAAACTGCTGACTGGCGTGACAGGAATTATTCAGGATGGCAAAAAGCCGTCCGGAATCTCATAAAATCTGAAAAATAATATATGTTTCGTTTTTTTCATATTTCTCCTTTTAAGGGCTGTTGCATGTGTGACAGCCCTTTTTTTTTAAAGCCAGGGCATGACTGTTTGTTCAATTTCCACAATAAGTAAAAAGCTAAAGCCTTGAGGCAGTGGAAGTCTTTTTTGTTTAAAATGCAAATATTACGCCAAAATTGATATCTGTACTGAAGTTATTACGTCTTAAACTGGCGTAAGTGTGAAATCCAGCAGAACCTATGCTGTTCAAATATCCATTTCAAAACCATTCCGAAACTCCTTTTTTGCACTTTCTTGTTTTATATAAAAAAAAGTTGACATAAAAACAATACCGTGAATATAATAAGTTAATAGCGTGAACTTAAAAAGGGAGATGAGTGAATCATGGCAAGAGCCGGGTTGAATCAGGATGACAGCCGAGTACACAACAGAACCATTGTTCTGAAGCTGATCAAACAGCACCCCGGTATAACCAGAGCGGATCTTGCTGTTCAGACAGGTCTCAGTAAGCCGGCCATCACCAAGATTGTGAACGTTTACCTGGACAAAGGGATTATTCAGGATGATAAGGAAGGTTCCAGCCGGAATAAAGGGCTGAGCTTTGCAGAAGGTGTTTTTTACGGCATCGTCATCTACCTGGGACGCCTTTCCATTACCGGTGCCCTTTATGATATGTGCGGGAAAGTTATTCTGAGGGAGGAGCTTCCCAAGGGGGTGGCTTTTTACGGCAATGACAACCTGACCCATGATACAAGAAACCTGATAGAAAAAATTATCGCAGGAAGTCCGGTGGGAAAGGAAAAAATCCTGGCTATAGGTATAGCAGCGCCCGGTGCGGTCAGTTCCAGCAAAGGGGCTATTTTCAACAGGTCCCTTTCATCATTGGACAACCGGGGAGATATCCCCTTTAACTGGGGTAAGATCCATCTGGTGGAATATCTGGTGGAATCCATTGGTCTTCCTGTATTTCTGGAGAATAACTCCAGCCTTTGCGCTCTGGCTGAAAGCTGGTTCGGTAAAGGGCTGGGCGTTCAGGATTTTGTTCAGTATTCCATAGGAATAGGGCTGGGAGCCGGTGCTGTCCTGAAGGGAGAACTGTTCTCCGGCAATGACGGTACTGCCGTGGAGATCGGGCATACTACGGTGAATCTTGAAGGGGATCTGTGTTTCTGCGGAAACAGAGGATGTCTGGAAACAGTGGCGGGTTTTGCCAATATCGTCAGAGAGTACGACGGGGAAGTAAACCTTCCGGATGATGCAGGGCTGACTGACAGGCTGATCGCTATCTTTTCAAAGGCCCGGGAGAATGAATCCCGAGCTGTTGAAGTTATCCGGAATCATTCTCAGAAAATTGCCATAGGGGCTGTGACTCTTATTAATATGTTCAGCCCGGAAAAACTGATCATTTCAACCAATGAACTGGATGGGATACCCGTTCGGATCATGTTGAGAGATATAGAAAACTATATCCGGAAGCATGCCTATCCGGTGATAGCGGAAACTGTTGAAATCGAAGTATCTGAACTGGGAGAGGATATCCATCTTCACGGGGCCTATGCCCTGATACTGGAAAAACTCTATGCCCTGATCACGGAGAAAATCGAAGGGGGAATATAAAGGGAATCTTGATGAATATTCGGAACTAACGGATTATGAGGAAAAAGCAGTACCAGGGGCTGAGCGCCCGCTGATACCACATACTAGCACTATGTAATATACAATTGATCTCTTCTAATTGTCAAATCTGCTTTCTCTTCACTTCTGCATAAATGAATTCTTAAAAAATACAAAACCTATCCCATAAGGAGAATCGCATGAATTCGCTGGAGAAGTTCGGGAAAGCCATGTCCTTCGAAGAAGGACCGCTCCCGGTAGACTTCGGAGCCAATCCCGTTACGGGAATTCACTGCTCCGTTGTTGAAGGCCTAAGAGACTATTACGGACTGGAAAAACACCCTGTTAAAATCGCCTGTCCCTATCAGATGCTGGGGATTATCGAGCCTGATTTGAAAGACGCTATGGGGATCGACACAGAATCTCTGTGGGGGCCTAAAAATATGTTCGGAACCAGGCAGGATGACCACTGGAAAGAATGGAAAACCTGGTGGGGCCAGACTGTCCTCATCTCGGGCGATCTTGAAATCTCAGAAACAAAAGGCGAAGGATTCTACGCCTATGCCGGAGGTGATACCAGTTATCCCCCTTCCGGTTATATGCCCGACAGCAGCTACTTTTTCGACTCCACCCACAGGCATAAGGAAGTGGATGAAGCCGATATGGACTGGCACGACAACGTGGAAGAGTTTCAGCCTGTAACAGATCAAACTCTGGATTACTACAAATCCATGGTTTCCGCCAAAGATTCGGGCAAATGGCTGGCCGGGAATTTCGGGGGAACCGCTTTAGGTGATGTTTCCATGGTGCCTGCCAGTATGCTGAAAGATCCCAAAGGGATCAGGGGGGTGGAGGAGTGGTATATGGCTACCATGCTCTATCCCGAATACATTCACAAAGTATTTGAATATCAGGCAGAAATGGCGATTGAGAATCTGAAAAAGATTCATAAAGCCCTGGGAGATCAGGTTCAGTCCATTTATGTCTGCGGGGCTGATTTCGGTACCCAGATAGCACCTATCTGCTCTCCCGATACTTACCGGGAGCTCCATATGCCCCATCACAAGACTATCAACAACTGGATTCATGAAAACACCAACTGGAAAACCTTCAAGCACTCCTGCGGGGCTGTGGAACCTTTTATCGAGTCTTTTATAGAGGGCGGGTTCGATATCCTGAATCCGGTTCAATGGACCGCTACCGGTATGGAACGGGAAACTCTGAAGAAAAAGTACAGCAAAAGGATCGTATTCTGGGGCGGAGGGGTCGATACCCAGGGAACCCTGCCTTTCGGGACCCCCGAAGAGGTGGAAAAAGAGGTTCTGGAAACCTGTTCCATCCTGGGAAAAAACGGCGGATTTGTCTTCAGCTCCATTCACAATGTACAGGCCATGACTCCGGTCAAGAATATGGTGGCCATGATAGAGGCTGTGAAGAAATATAACAAAGGTTAAAAGCCGGCTTGAGCTGGCTTACAATAAAGAGAGGAGTTTTTAAATGAAAAAGAACTTTTTAATCGGAATCCTATTGCTGGTTTGTTCATTCGGTGCCCTATGGGCCAATGGACAGCAGGAACAGGCTGCTGGGGATGACGGTTCCTACATGATCGGAGGAGTTATGTACGACCTGTCCAACAAGTTCCACACTTACCTTCAGGAAGGTATGAGGAGGTTTGATGAAGAACATGATGACCTGACTATTTCCTTTACTGATGGTAAGGCTGATGCCAACCTCCAGATAAATCAGGTGGAAACCCTCATCACAAAAGGGGCAGACGCTATTGTCCTGACTCCCGTTGAACCTTCCACGCTTCCAATGATTATTCAGAAGTGTAAAGCTGCGGATGTCAAACTTATCATTGTTAACCTTCTGCCCAACGAAGAGGATATTCCCAGTATAGACGCCTATGTCGGTTCCGAATCCATTGATGCCGGTCTGATGCAGGGACAGTTTGTAGCTGATGCTCTTGGTGGTAAAGGAAAGGTGGGGATTCTGATCGGAGACCTGGGGCTGGAAGTAGCCAGAATGAGAACCCAGGGTAACAAGGATATCTTTGAGAAATACCCGGATATCACTGTTATTCGTGAAGCGGAAGGAAAATGGGACAGAGCCAAAGGTTTGCAGATTGCGGAAAACTGGCTGCAGGCGGATACAGGTAAAGAACTGAAAGCTATTGTCTGTAACAATGATGAGATGGCTATAGGAGCGCACTTCGCGGCACAGGCTGCCGGCAGAGACGATATTATCATAGCCGGTATTGATGCTACACCCGATGCCCTTGAGTTCCTGGGAAACGGTCTTGATGTGACTGTCTATCAGAGCGGGTATGGTCAGGGATACGGCGGAGCTGAAACTGCCTACAAACTGTTGACCGGATCTTCTGTAGATAAAATGGTCTGGATCCCCTTCGAACTGGTGACACCCGACAAGAGAGATGAATACATAGCGAAGTGGAAATAATGTAATTTCCTCCATACCTCCCTCCCCCTTCGGCTCCGCTCAGGGACCACGGGAGGGAGGGGGGATGGTATAAGGAATCTATTATGAAGTACAGAAACGATATTATCCTTCAATAATGTGACAAAAACTTTTCCCGGTGTGAAAGCCCTGTCGGATGTGAGCTTTGAGATCAAAAAAAATACGGTCCATGCTCTGATCGGAGAGAATGGTGCGGGAAAATCTACCATGATGAAAGTGCTATTTGGAATCTATCAGCCCGACGAAGGGCATATCTCTCTGAGAAATGAACCCTATGCGGTGAATAATCCCCGGATGGCACTCAGTAAGGGGGTCTCTATGATCCCTCAGGAAATCAGTCCTGTAAATAACTTAAGTGTTTCTTCCAATATTTTTCTGGGAAAAGAGTTTAAATACGGTCCCAGTTTTGTGAATCAGAAAAGAATAGATAAAGAGGCGGAAAAACTGCTGAAAGAGCTGGAAATCGATATTGATCCCAGAGCATCCATGGCAGATCTTTCCATTGCCAATGCCCAGCTGATCGCAATAGCAACGGCAATATCCGATAATTCAGAAATCATTATAATGGATGAACCCTCTTCGGCTTTGACAGAAAAGGAGAGCAATCAGCTCATCAGCATTATCAAAAGACTACAGAAATCAAGAGGCCTGACCGTAATCTATATCTCCCATAAGCTGGATGAACTGTTTGCGGTGGCTGATAACTACACGGTTCTCAGAGATGGTTCCAGTATCAAATCCGGATCCATGGCCGATGTGGATAAAGCGGATATCATTAATATGATGGTGGGCCGTACTATGGATGAGTTTTTCCATAAAGATCCCACTGTACCGGGAGACACCATTCTGTCAGTGAAAAATCTATCCAGGGGAAAATTCTTCCGGAATGTGAGTTTTGATCTCCGCGCTGGTGAGATCCTGGGATTTGCCGGCCTGGTGGGAGCGGGTAGAACAGAAGTGATGGAAGCTCTTTTCGGTTATACGAAATCTGATTCAGGAGTAGTCTTTCTTCATGGAATAGAGTGCAGGTTCAATAGCCCCATGGATGCTATTAAATCCAGAATAGGATTTGTCACAGAAGACAGAAAAGCTTCCGGGATCTTTCCCGAGCTTTCCATCAAAGAC
>CAXXQW010000010.1:0-164150 GCA_963677615.2 Oceanispirochaeta sp.
GATGTTATGATTTATATCTTTGAAGATTACTTTTTAATACTCCATATTCGGAATTTCTAGCTTCTTGGATTTCAGCCCATGTAATTGCATTTTCAAGTGTAGTTGTTTTCCATTTAGGATCAGTAAATTTTAAAATAAGAAGCTTCTCTTCATATTCGGAAAGGTAATATTTCCTAGTTAAAAAAACAGAGTTACGTAATTCATCATTAATTACATCACAATATGTCTCAAATTTTACAGTAACTACAATAATTTTTTCTATTTTTGGATTTAATAGATTGATATTCATCTTTTCAATTGAGATATCTATAATTTCAAATTCATCAGAAACTACACGTAATAGCTGATTTTCTCCGGGAGGAAATGCAAGATCAGGATGAAAATAAGATTGTACTGTGTAATAATCTTCCAAATTTATATGGATCTGTTCATTAAGATATTCCTCTACAATCTTAGCAGCTTCATTTTCAACTGCTTTGCATGAAAAAATAGTCATAAAAAAAAGGAATATAAAAAAAAACTTTTTTCTCAATTTCTACGTCTCCTATAATATTCAATCGTAATATTTGTATATCCATTCTCACGATAATGAGATTCTAAATAGTCTCTGGTGTATCGTACTCCTCCTGTATCAGCATGTAGTAGTTCTCGATTCCCACCTTCTCCTGTTATTATTGCGGAATGCCCTTCAGTCTCCCCTGTATCTGGATCTGTAGCACGCCATACTTTTGTATCCTGTGGTGCAGGTGTGTCTACTTGTTCATAATCAGGGTTATTACCAATCTCTCCTGTTCTATATATAGACGTATCATTTGCATAAGCGACAAATTCAGAACAATCTACTTTAGGAGGATTTTCAGGAACTTTCATAGAACCATTTCCTTCTCCTTCATATCCTGTTCCATATGGAATCCCAAGAAGCTCTTTACCTCTTGATATTGGATTACTATCTATATCTTCTCCAATACCAACTTCATTTAGAATCTCTTTTGCACTTTCTGGAGTTTCACCTTCGCCAGCAGTCTTATTTTCAGGAATTTGAACCTGTGGTTCTTCTTGATTATTTATATCATCATTTTCATTATCATTATCATTTTCATCTGGCTCTGGTGTGTTAGTTTCTTCGTCATTATCGTCTGGATCAGGCTCCTCTGCTTCCATTCCGCTTGGATCTATAAATTTCAGAGGATTGTTTGAAGTGTAAACATACCAGTTTAGGCCGTCACGTGCCGGGTCTTCAGATATGAATCTTCCGGTATTTGCATCATACCACCTTGCATTAAAGTAATACAGCCCCGTATCCTCATCCAGATCCTTCCCGGTATACTTCAAATCCAGATCGGACCTGTCTCCCGAGCTCCTCACAACCGCATCGCCGAAAGGCGTTGCTTCACCGCTCCAGATCATATCTCCCGATTCATCGGTTACAATGACAGTAGAGCCCTGGTGGTCGGTGCCGTAAAAGAGAGTCTCATCTTCTGTCACTCTGGCAAGGTGGCGGCTTTTGAGAAATACCGAACTGATGACGTCTCCTGTTTCCAGACTGATCTCCTCCAGGACTTTTCCTGATGTGTCGAACACATAGTGGGTTTCTTCCCCTGCTTTGTTTTCTTTTTTTATGCGGTAGCCGTCTATATCATACAGGTATGTGGCGGTGTTTTCCATACTGTGTACCGAATGATTGTATTTGTACACAGCCCTCAGACGGTTTTTCAAATCGTATTCGTAGCTGTAATATTCAAATCCATCAGCCGCAAGATCATCCAGGTTGGAAAGTTCCTCGGGTTTGTAGAGCTTAAATGTTCCCGTTACGGACCATTCGGTACCCTTGGCTATGAGGTTTCCGTTTTTATCATACTCATATCCGTACTTGCCGTCGCTCTGCATCAGATCGCTGTCCCCGTACAGAGTGTATTCATCGTAATAGGCCTTGTCGGTCATCAGATACCGGCTTCTCCTGTTGCCTTTTTTATCGTAGGTGTAGAATTCATTCCGGCCGCTGACAATGGCATAGGCCTCTACTGAGTCTGTTCCGGCAACCACAAACTGGGCAAAGGCTTTAACAGGCTCTCCATATTGGTCCATTTCATTATAGTGGCAGTGGATTTTAAGAAACCGGGCGAATACGGGCTCCGAGAACTCGACCTTCAGATTGCCGTTTTCATAAGACACCTGGGCATCGGGCTGTAGAGTGTAGTATCCGTCTTCGTTAAAGTCCGCCGTGTAAATCACCAGGTTTTCCGGATCCACTCTGTTTTCCGAATTCTGGGGTGTCAGCATGACGTACTTCATCCTATAGAGAAAATTGAAATCCACTGTAATGGAAGAGGCGCCGTAATCCAGCAGGAGATTGCTGGAAACCAGAGTGTTTTTTCCGTCACCCAGAACGTCCATTTCCCCATGCAGCAGAGAAGGAGTTTCCACCTCGAACTCAGTTTCCACATCCTCACCGACCAGATAGGTGCTCACCAGCTGGCTGTTCCTGTCATAACCGAAATGGTCTTCGTTCCGGCTGACCATGTTGTCATCCTGGTCATAACCGTACTCATAGCTCCACAGAGGTTCTCCCGCCGAAGCATAATACATAAAAGAGAGCCGGCCTTTTCCATCATAGTCATAGTCCACAGAAGTGCCGTTTCCCTGAACATATCCGGTCATCCTGCCGTTCAGATCATAGGCGAAGTCAGAAGCATAACCGGTAATTTCCTGAAGCTGTCCCAGATTATTCCACTCTTGTCGAATCTGAAGCCCCTGTGAGTAGTCCCAGCCGGTCAGGCGGTTCATCACGTCATAGGAGTACCCGGTTCGATACACATTGCCTTCGAATGAGACATCCTGGGCAAAAATCATACCGTAGGGATCCGGGGAATACACCAGCTCACCCTCTCCATTTTCCCGGTAGTTATACCGTTTGACAACGCCGTCCAGAGTGGCGGATTTGACGCTTCCAGCTTCATCATAGGCAAAAACTTCCTGCTGAGTCATACCTGCCGTGGCATTGCTGTAGAAAACATTCACCGGCAGGTTTCTATTATTATAGGAGTAGCTGACAACCGTGCCATTGGGATCAGTGAGAGTTGCAAGTCTGCTCCCGGCGTCATAGGTATAGAACGCCTGATCTCCCCGGCTGTTGGTTTCCCGAATCATCCGGTCCAGTTCATCGTAAAGGTATTCCCAGGTGTTGTTATTGGGATCGGTCATCCTGGTTCTGTTGCCTTTTATATCATAATCGTAGGAGGTTTCAGCGCCCCTGGGATCTTTGGATGAAACCAGCCTGTTATAGGCGTCATAGGTAAAATAGGACCAGAAACCGTTTCCATTGGTTTTGGCAATGACATTTCCCATGCTGTCATAGAGGGTTCTAATTTCAGCCCCGTCTGGTTGAGTCTCCAATATGACCCTGTCAATACCGTCATAAGCATATTTCCACTGGGCCCCCCCGGGTTCTGTAACAGTGAGCCTGTTTCCGTTTTCATCGTAGGTATAGGATGTGGTATAGCTGCCGTCAGTACCGGTCCTGGTCTCGCTGGTAACCCAGTTTCTGAAATTGTACTCATACTTGGTATAACTCATATCCGGTTCTGTTCTTTTTACCAGATTCCCTCTGGGGTCGTACTCCAAAAGGACTTCAGGGTTTGAGTCATCCCCGTTCCTGCGGGGTAAAATTCCTTTTACCAGGCGGTCAAGATCGTCGTAAACATACTCTATGGAAAAATCTCCATCATGCAGCCCGGATGTTCCCCTGGGGTCAGTCATATGAATCAAACGGTCTTCCAGGTCGTAATCGTATTCTGTGATGTATCCATCGCCATCAATTTCGGTGTCGACCTGATTACGGGATGTATAGGTTTTATAGGTAATGATACCGTTTCCGTCTGTTACGGATCTGACATTTCCATTGTTATCATATTCATAAGACAATTCGGATTTTTTTTGAACACCATCCTGTGAATAGCTGTAAATTTCTTTCAGAACCTGTCCAAGACCGTCGTATTCATAGCTGGTTTTGCCAATTTGCGATGCACCCTGAAAAACCTTCTCAACGGAAAGATTCCCGTCATCATCATAGGCATACTTTTTAATCAATGAGGTGTTGCTGAATTCTGCAGCCCCGTCATATCCTGATACGGCCGTATAGGTTTTATTTGCCAGATTCCCCCTGCTGTCAAACTTATAATATGTGGAAAATCCGTTGGGATTGGTTTCAAAAAGGAGCTTACCCTCACCGTTATAGCCATATGTGTTTGATCTGATAAAATTCCTGTCTTCGTCCATATCATAGGAATAGATGACATTGCCGGACATATCATATTGTTCGTAATGAATAGAACCGTTTTCTCTGGTGGTGGTCCTGGAGTTTTCAGAATCTTTGTAGAGATAACTTCTGCGATGTGTTGCCTCATCACTCTGAAAAGTTTCAGAGAGTAGTCGATCCAGAGCATCATAGGTATATTTAATGATTTGGTCTGTCTCCCCGTTGGGAACAGTTATTTCTGTAATATTTCCATAACTATCGTATGAAATATCAGTCTTAGAATTGTCTCCAGACCTATTGTTTTTTTCTATCGAAGTTAATTGCCCTTTATAATCAAAGGAATATATGGTCACAGCCCCTTCGGCATCCTCATGGGTGGTCGTCAACTGGGAATCATTATAAGCTATAGAGATGGAAACAGTCTCCTCATCACTATCTTGAGGTCTGATCTCACTGGTTTTTCTACCATACACATCATATTCATAAACAGTTACCTGATTCTCACCATTTTTGTATTTTACTAGATTACCAGTGAAATAATCGTACCATTTTTTTGTTATGACAGTGTACGTGTCATCCGGATCGGCCCTTCCCAGATCCTGTTCCTTCTGGGTAACCGTATAATCACCAAGAACTGAATAATCAGATATAATCTGACTTCCCACCTCAGCAGAACCCGATATCACAGGATAAGAATAGCTAAAAGAGGTTATATGACCAGAAGGAGATGTTATGGTCTTGAGATCTGCCAGTTCATTCCTGTTTACAGATGAAAAAGCCACACCATCGGTATTGTTAAAATTCCAGTTGGCAGCAATCAGGGAATCAGAAATATCATAATAGGAATAATAGGTATCAGCCCACTCATTTCCACTTAAGAGTTCACCTGTATATGTCTTTTGTCCATGTTCATTGTAATGGTATTTTGTCTTTTGTTCCGGTTGGGTATAGGAATAACCGGGAGAGTTATATGCTTCCTTGATTTTGGTTTCAAACACTAGGTTATGAACATATTTGTTTTTCATTTTCAGTACCCAGGACAGGTCAGAAAAGGATGGGCGAAAACTATTAGTGATCGTTTTTGTCAGTAAAGCAGTCCCATTTTTTTCTTCATAGCCTATGGTCAGCCGGTTGCCCCAGTCGTCATATGAGTATTCTGTTTTTGAATAATGGTTATAATTTTTCTGTAACATTTCCTGGATGACTCGCTGTTGATCATCATACAAGTAGGTTTTATATTCCAGTAAATTACCATTAGTATCTTTATACTCGATTCGGGTATTAATCGGAACGTAATAGGTGCTGTCATCTTCGTCTCTGGTTATTTTGAATCCATAATCCCCGTCATATCCGATGATGGATCTGGAAGACTCCCTTTTTACCTTGTCATAGTAATATATGGTTTGCAGTATATCATTCTCTACAATCGTCTTTTTATTATGATAATGGTATCCGTCATCCTTAAAAGTTTCAAAAGTATAACTGTATGACTCAGTCAGAAGTTTGGTGTTTTCTATGGAATTAGTAGATGAACGTTTGATTTCCGATACTACAGGGAAGTGATCATACTTATGCGTATGGCTCCTTTTAAATATCAAACCGGAGGTATAATCCTTTTCCAGTGCTATAACATCATATGTAACTGATTCAGTTCCATTTCCGGGGCCTGAAAATGAATTCAACAGATACAGATGATCCACAGTTTTTTTCCCGTATACAAAAGTATTGCCATTATAAACTGTTTTGGCTATATCAGAATATTCATCAGGAAATGTTTCTTTCAGATGGTCATCCAAATCTTCTGATACATAGCTTCCCGATTCAGAATACAGAATTTTTTCATCATACCCATATGACCACTTCCTTTCTGCTGACTCTTCGGCTGAACGAAGAATCGGAATTCTAACACCATTTGCGGTCAAAGAATCATATGTATAAGTAAAGGATCTATCCGATCCGGCAAGTTTGATGTCAATAATATGCGGGTATTCACTGTTTCCATCATCAGCAGTCCCTCCATAGGAATAGGTAAACTCTAATGTGCGCCCCATGGTATCTATGATTTTGTTAATGAGATTCGCTTTATAGAGAATAGTTATTTTAAATGCTCCCGTGGAGTCGACAATACCTTTCGGTAGTCCCATTTCATTAAAATAATAGGATGTCCCGTCTTTCAAATAGAGAACAGAAGATGAAATGGTATAATAGGCTTTTCCTTCTGAATCACTCTTTTTGTCCCGGATTATCTTGAGTGTAAAATCCTCACCTTCATGATTTTCATATTTGATTTCTACCTCATCGTCCAGATAGTTTTCATTTGCTTCATCATCAATAACCTCAAGGCTATTCAGATCATAATAGGCTCCTCCCGGTAAAGCGATAAAAACAGAGCCTGTTGTATATTTGAAGTGGGGCAGATCCAGTAGCCATCCCTGACCAAAGCTAAGAGCAGGAATTATTGCTCCTGTCCTTTTTAAATAACCATCTCTGACATATCTTGCGGTCCCATATCTTCCATTTTCTTTAGCTACCGAAGTATTGTACAGCCTCCTAATAGACAGATCCAAACCATTACGTCCGGGAAGAATGAAGTCAGACATAGAAGTAGAGACACTTCCGCTTTGTGCAGAAATATTTAACGGATCATGGCTGACTGTACCGGTAAAATTCGAATACTCAATATTCGTAAGCTCTTCCCGGCTCAAATCCTCAACTTCCGTTGGCTGTATAGTAAAATCGGTAAAATGATCGGTGGAAAATACGACTTTATTGTTTTCAACATCAACCAGGGAGTCTTCAATGACAAACCATGCGCCCCAATAGGTATCAAAATAGTAGGCTTGGAGATTCTCTTCACTCAAACCTTCGGGAATACTATCCTCTGAGTAAGCGATTTCACCGATAAATGGCTCGGTAAAATCGATGTGTTCTATTTCCTCGCCTGTAGATGTTTCACCGAAAAAGTGGTAAATCGGTGATACAACGGGATTTATAGCCAGGTTCTCCTTTTCCTCATCTTCTGTAATAACCATTTTCAATGAAGCGATATCTTCAGGAACTGATCCATTCGCTACCGAGACCAGCACATTTTCATACTCTATAACAGTGGCTGCATTTTCTATGGTTTTCACTTCAGCCAGAGCAGAAGTTCCGGATATTTCAATCGGATCGCTGTAATTCCCTGCTCTATCAATTGATCTGAACATATATGTTCTTTTTTGGCCTGCAGTCAGATCAGATTCTGTCCAGGAGAACTCCAGTTCATCATCAAACCAGGGCAAGCCTTCTTCTTTGGCAATTGTGTACAGTTCTCCTTCGGGATTTTGAATTTCATACCCCGTCACCTGCTCATCCGGTTCAGTCCATTTAAGGGTTATGTTGTCGTTTCCCGGGACGGTCCGTAAATTGTCCGGACCGTCCGGCGGTGTGGTATCGATAAAAACCTGAATGCTTTCGGTACGGGCATTGCCCAGAAAGTCTATAGCTTTTACATAAATCGTATTCACACCATCATCAAGAAAAGGGACCGTATAGGGGCTGGATTGGGCAATAGACCCTTTTCCGTTAATAGAAATCTCATAATGAGAGACTCCTATTCCCGCATCGGTGGTGTGATAAGTAATTTCGGGCCTCTCATTGGTCCAGGAACCGGGGTAAGCTGCCGGGACAAAGCTTTCGGGAGCTGTGGTATCAATATGTATTGTGAAAGGATCTGCCCTTTTGACATTGCCGGCCAGATCCGCGGCCATAACATTGATGGTATTGGCACCTTCCTTGAGAGGAACCGTAACCAGGAAACTTTCACCCGACTGGATAGCCATCAGACCATTCACAAATACGGAGCAGCTGTTATTGTCCTTGACCTGGCCTGTAAAAGTCACTGTTTTTTCATTCAGCCAGCTGCCGCCCTCCGGTTCAATTCCCCACAGTTCGGGAGCCTGGGTATCCCTGTAGACAGTAATGGATTCGGTGACTCTGTAACCGGATTTATCATAGGCCTCCACAACAAGGGAGTTTGATGATTCGGGTATGGCAATATCGCTGATGCTGCTGAAAGCGCTGCCCTGAACCCGTCCTTCCATACCATTTATCCTCACCGATGACAGTCCCGCCCCCTGGACAAAACCGGAAACTGAAACTTCATCGGCATTGATGTATTGCCCATCTGAAGGAACTTTAATATCAATGGAGAAATCCCCATGGAATTTGAAAATTCGTTTCATATAGTATCCGACAGTTCTGTTTCTCCGGGAATCGACAAAATTCACCTTTATCAGGTTCAAACCGTCCACCAAGGGCACATCATAGGAAAATCCGTTGTTATTTAAAGTAACAGGCACATCATTGATAAACACTCTGGTACGCCGGCTGCTGGCAGTACCGCTTAAACGGAAAGTATCATCCCTGGTGTAATACACCTCTTCCGACTGATCCAGACTGATCCCGTACTCTTCGGACTGGACATAAAACTCAATCTCGTAACTGGATATTCGGCCTTCCCGGTCTTCCACTTCTGCGGTTACAGAGTGTATCCCCGATTTAAAGCCTCCAATGGCAGAAATGGGAATCCAGAAAATATTTCCCCTTACCATAGCTTTCTGTCCATTGATTCTGATATCCCCGGCAGGTTTATCAGTGATTCCATAGAGACTTTTTGTATTCAGATCATCTTTCTGGTAGTCTCCGAATGCACGGGGATTCAGAATTCTGATATAAGGAGAAGACTCTTCGGTTTTACTACCCAGAAACTGAATTTCCGTAATATCCGAGCCTCCGGTAAATCCTATGAGATCTGCCATACCTTGACCGGTATAAACAACATATCCATCACCCTGCTCGACAATGTCGAGATAGTCTTTCGGTTCATCCGAGGGCATTGGTGGCGTATGTCCGCGCCTTCTGCCATGAGATGTGCTATTCCAAATACGAGATAATAAATCCCCTATTCCGGATTCTTCAGAGCCGGACTCGTTTCTGTTTTCAATATATGGGCTATAACGGTGAGGATGGTTGGGAGGTTCTCTTTGAATTTGCTGATACACTCGGGACGGAGCTGTCCCGCTGTAAAAAACTTTTACCCTTAAAAGATCAAACCTGCCGTCCAGGGTAATAACTCCCTCGGATGTCCCGAACTTCCCATTGATAGTCCTGCCGTCATGGAGAACCGGGCTTGTATAGTCCAGATACCCGCTGTCGGCAGGGACTTTCTCAGAAAGATGCATTGACAGGCAATTCTGGGAATTCCCGGTTTCCACCAGAACAAAATTGTCCCCTTCCCAGAGCTGATTGGGGTACAGATCGTATTCAAAAAGGATGATGTTATCTTGCTGTACCGAACGGTCAGACACCGCTTCAAATCCATTGATAGAAACCTCGGGTTCCTGACCTGACCCGCTTACTGATAGAGTTAATGTATAAGTATCTGTTTCTTTAAGTTCCTGAAGGGTGAAAAAGCCGGTCAAACCTGGCTCTCCTGAAAAGTTCGGAGCTATCAGGTCGCTGTAGGATTTCCCCTGGTATCCTTCTTTTCCCCATAATTCGACTTCTCCAATCCCGCCGAAGCTGGATCTGCTGCTCTGGACCTCAAGTCTGATTCCCTCAACTACGCTGTATTCCGATGGGATAGAATAGGTCAGCCAACCTTTGTTTTTCCGCTTAAGGGAAAATGAATCAATCTCGTGCCACTGTCCCAATGACTTTATGGAAACCGACAAGTCTCCTTCCCGTTCTTCGCAAAGGTACAGTCTCAGAGTCTCAGCACTGCCGGGAGTTTCAAGTGCCAGATCCAGGGAGGCCTCTTTTCTTCTGGATCCGTGTCTGTTGTAGCTGTAACGGTTTTCCAGTTGATTCCTCACAAACTCCGGGAAGTCCTGCCAATGACGGGATTCCTGAATAGACCAGAAAGTTCCCGGGTAGCCGTCGATTATACTGAATTCGGAAGTTTGGTAGGACGTATTATCAGATGCATCTGTTACGATCAGTTTTTTCTTATAGAAAACGTCTTCAGGATCCTGAGACTGCACAGACAATTCCTGAATCTGGACCTGACTGATATCAGCTCCGGATAGAATCAGAAATAGGGTATCCGTTACAATGGCAGCAGAAGACACATCCAGAACAAACCGGCCGCTTTTATCTGCAGCATATCCTGAGGGGAACATTTTCTGCATTCCCTCCTGACTGTAGCCGATTCCGGCGGTAACCGAGTCTGGTATATATCCCATGATATCCAGAGCCTGTATCAGCCGGTTCTCTCCAAGATCAATCTTCAGCCAGCCATAACTGCCGGAAAAGGAAGTATACGTGTTATCCCTTATATCATTGGATAGTCCGGGGGGATGATCCTGTAGGGTATTTCCCGAAGCTGTTACCACAATATCGCTGCCATTTTGCCAGGCAAATATACCGGAACAGAAGAAAGAAAGGAATAATAGAGTCAGTATTGTTTTAATAGGCATGTTGCAGTATTTCATATCAGTTGTCCCCTCTGTTGCCGTTATTGCCTTCAATGCTGTTAATTTCATCTGCGGTCATTACCGTAATGTCCAGATCGTAATAATCAAATCCATTTCCGGAAAAGTCGTTTTCTATCATCAATGGATGGCTTTCCTCATCCTCTTTTACACCGTAGAATCGATTATCTGCAAAAAGGCAATTTGAAACCTCCGGAGAGGATCCCACCAAATGCAAACCGATGTCATTGTCCCAAAACTCTGAGCCGGAAATTATAGGCTGAAGGCCGTTTGCCAGGGTGACACCCCTCTCGGCTCCGCTGACAGAAATATTGGATAAATCCCCGACACCTTTGACATAAAGCCCCATCCAGGGGATTCCCAATGCCGGGTCGAAAAGCTTGTATTCAGCTTGCCCCAGATGATCCAGGATCGCGCCCTCCCGGATTTCCAGTCGAATATCCCGACGTTCCTCTCCGGTCAGGACCTCCACTTCCGTTCCATCTGCAAGATACAGACCAGTACCTTCGGGAACAATTACAGTACCGAGGATCTGATGTTCTCCGGTCCAATATTCCGAGGTGAATAGCGTCCCCTGGGAGGTATTCACGATTTTAACCAGACCTTTGGATGATGAAGACTGGCCGAATCGGTCTTCTGCCGAGACAGAATAGGTAAATTCAGTTTCTCCAGCGAATTGAACATCATGATCAAATGCCAATGATTTCAGATCTTCCACAAAAGGCAGATCCCAGGTTTCGATAATACCGCCGTGTTCAATAGAAACAGAGACATTCCTTACTTCGTCCTGATCGGAAATCCAGTCTGAAAGATCCAGATCAAAGGGTTTCATTGGATTGGATGTGACATCCTGCAAAGCAAAGTCCGGTGGCGCATTGAGCCTGATATCCTGATAGAGAACAGATTCATATCCTCCCGCATCACTCAGAGCAATGCGCAGGGTGTAATTTCCAAATAAACCGGGATCAGCCGGAAGGAAGGGAACCACCAGATCGGTATTCTCTTTTCCCAGGTAGTATTGAACCACCGAATTCCCTTCCGTAGAGGTTGGATCAATCAAACAGTATTCAACCCTGAGGACTTCACTCTCTTCTTCCAGGATATGTAGATTCACATCACCCGAGGTATTATAAATCAGACCTGTACCATTTTCAGAGGGCTCCGAGTCCAACCCGGAAGTTATTAAATCCGTTGCAAATACAGGAGCAGAAAAGTCTGTGTTCAAAGACGACAGGATTCCTGATTCAGAGAGAATTCCAGAACCGTTTCTTAGCTGGACAAACAGTTCGTATTCTTTTTTGTCTTCCAGAATAAGACCGGTCATTACAATTTGCGATAAAGAGATGGTCAATTCCGAACCATCCGGGGTATAGGGGATGATCTCCTGCCAATCCACAGGATCCAGACTTCCCTTCTCCCTGACAGCCCAGCGGAATCCGTTGATCCCGCTTTCATTATCCCTGCCTTCCAAAAGAATGTTTTCCACTCTGTCGCTTTTGGTAATATAATTTTTCTCCTGCGTATAGAGCGTCTCACCCACTTCGATAACCCTGTCCATTTCGACAAAAGGCGTCCCGGGCGCTGTTCTGTCCACTAGAATAGGCTGGCTTGAATATATATCAGACCAGTTTCCCGCAAGATCCTGGGTCTGGCAGGAAAACAGGATGATACCTCCATCGATCAGACAGTCATAACCGCCCGGGAAATCGTTCAGAAAAGAAACAGTTTCTTCCTGACGGGATCCTGTGGAATCTTGCCATAACCAGCCCTGAGTCAGTAGATCAGGAGAACCGGTGGGCCCCATTCTATAACGATATCGGCTGCTCCCTGTAAGATTGTCCTGTATGGAAAAACCGTAATTGAAAATATCATTTACAAATTTTGTGTAGTCCAGATCCTGTATCTCGGGAGGAGTGGTATCAAGACTGATAGAAGGGCTTAATGCCGTTTTTCCACTGGTAGCAGCATTGACCGCCCTGTAATCCATCTGAAGGGTATAGATTCCGTCATCCAGTCCGGAGTAAGTATACGAACGCCGGTGTCCCTCAACATTGACAGAAGACAGGAGGGCTCCGCTTTTTCGAAGGGTTAATGTAATCTGCTCAAGAGGAACCAGATTTTCGACCTCCCATGAAAAAATGACCTCTCCATTTTTGGATTCACCGATTAAATTGCTGACCAATGGTGTATCATCAAAGATTTTTGCACCCGACGTATACCCCGGGAGAGAGAATTCTCCGGCTGTATTTCTGGCATAGGCTTTATAGTAGATTGTACCGGGGGATTCCAGTTCTTCCGGTACAATGACATTGGAGTCAAGCATACCGGGGTCCACTTCCGTAAGCTCTTCCTGTAAAGGAATCCATTGAGTTCCTGAATAAGTTCCTGCCTGGTAATAATAGGATTCTATCCCCGATTCATCATCATAGGATTCAATTCTAAGCTTTCCATTTCTGCCGAGCAGGTAGGTAGCCTCCTGATCCAGGGAATCCAGAAGTGAGACAACAGCTCTTGCCGGTTTGGTGCTGTCGAGGATTATACCATCCGAGTACCCAATTGTTGTCAGGCCTGCTCCATTCTCAGCTTTAACTGCCAAGGTAATCTGACTGCCGTTTTCAAAGTTCCCGGCAGTTGTGTCCAAAACAAATCTGCTGCCTGCAATTTCCGTCCATTCGACGGAAAGCTCTTCTGAATTATTCAGTATCTGATAGTAATAACGAGCATTGCCGCTATGGGGATCCTGAGAGCTCCATAGCCAGTCAAAATACAGGATATCTTTTTCAGGATTTATGAAATCCCCCCCGTCGAGAACCACTGGAACCGGAGGCGCACTGCTGTCTTTAACAAAGATTCCGCCATTTTTCTCACACACATTGCCTGCAAGGTCCGAAACCACAAGGGTAACAAATATTTTTCTTCCATCGGGGATACCAAGTGACAAAACCTCTTCAGCTTTCAGTACATGAATGTTTTCCCCAAGAGCTCCCTTTCCCACAGGATAAACCCCTAACTCATTCCTCAAAGGAACAGTGACTTCCATACCATCCTGCAGGTATGATTCTGTGAGGATATTGCCTGAATCATCGTATTGATAACTCTCCAGCTTTACCAGCACCTGATCGATCTGGGACAGTTCATCAAAAGCGTTCCATCCAACATTCAAGGCAGACAGGGTGCCGTACTCAGGTATGGTAATATTCGTTATTTCCGGAGCGGCCGTATCTATCAGAGTTCCCGGACTATATCTGTGGGTACTGCTGCTGCCGTCGCCAAAACCTGCATACACTTCAAAATAGTAGATTGTTCCGGGGGCCAGTCCTTCTGGAAAATCCACCGATCCATAGGAATCAAAAGTATAGTGCCATTCGCTGACAGCACTGCCTGTACCGGCTTCCAGAACCCTGTAGGCATAATGGTTGAATTCCTTCTGCCCCTCGTAGTTCCACCAGGCGCTCAGAGAGTAAGGATTATTCGAGTATAATCCGAAATCCTGAACCACAAGAGTTTCGTCGCTTTGAACAACCTGGATAGTCTGACCGGACAGGATGGAATATTCTGATCTGTTTCCCGCATAGTCTGATGTGGCGGCTCTGAAAAAGTAATGGCCTTCTTCCACATCAGGAAGATTCAAACAGTATGTCCGGCCTTCGGCAAAATCAAAATCAACAGTACCATCAGACAGATGCCCCGGCAGAAGACGGCTTATGGCAGGCACAAGTATCCCCTCCTCTTCCCGGCCAATCCAGAGGTGCAGGGTTTCTATACCCGTATGCTCATCCAAGGCAGAGAATGTAAATCGGATCTGCTGCCCCTGAACAAATGCCTCATAATTGCTGATGGATAAACTGTAACTGTCAGTATCAGCCGCAGAGGAATCTGCAGTAAATACCAGGGGGCTGCTGAATCCGATATTCCCTGCAAGGTCTTTTGTATATACCCATAAGGAATAGCTGGTGCCATCGCTAAGTGAACCTAGCAGAGTCTGAAGGGAACTGCTTTCAGTTTGTTTATTCTCTGATTCCAGGGCATACCAGATATCTCCCGATGGATTATCATCTGTTATATCAATATCCAACTCAAACGTAGAGTTGCCGGAAACATAATAGCGCCCCTGATTATACCGGAAACCTTCCTGGCCGGTTATGGATACAGCAGGTGATGACGTATCGATCCGGATATCCTGTGCCAGTTCAGTCCATTCCGCACCTTCCCCATTCCCTGCATTATCAAGAATTTTCACTTTCAACATCAGATCGTCATGGCTTAGGAATGTTTCAGAAAGAGAACAGAAAAGAGACCAGTCGGAAGATGTTTCACCCAGAAGATTCCCATCTGAAGAAACCGAACCTTCTTTTATCACTCCTGTACTATCAGAGAACTGGTACAGCATTCTGCTGACACCGGAAAGGTTGTCTGTCCATGACAGATCTACGGGGATACTGGGACGTGAAAAAATATGTTCCTCTTTGTCTATTCCAGCGTTAATCAGGACCGGATCTACCGCATCTTTGGAGAAGGGGCCAATTGATTCAATCTGAAAGTTGCCTACCTGATCTTCCATTCTCAGATAGAGGGTATAGTCCTGAATGTCAGGAATCTGACTGATCAAATGAGAATAGCTTTCAAGATCATCTCCATCAGTAAGGAGAATGCCATTTGTCAGGTCATTCAGCTCTCCATCGCTGTTCTCATAGAGGACTCTGGAATAGAGACCGGAACCTTCCTCTGTTATATTCAGGTGGATATTTCCGTAGATATAGGCATATCCTTCTCTCTGATCGTAGGAGAACTGGCTCAGATCGGGATTAACAGAATCAAACGTATATCTTTCGGGAGGATTCAGTACAATCGTTCCTTCTTCACGCGCTTCATCGGCACCCCAGTAATCCAGAATTTCATATCTTATCTCATAGGATTGACTATCTTCAAAATCAGAGAAGAAGTTTTTTACTGCAATGACATGTTCCAAGCCCGATTCACTGAGAGTTCCTGATACCTCAACTTCATTATAAAACTCATCATTAACAAAGTATCTAATAACAAAATCATCTGTTTCATCATAGTCTTCAAAGTGAACAATAATGGTATTAAGAGGCCCCAGATATTTACCATCCGCCGGATCTGTATAGGTTCCGATTTCTTCATAAAAAGTTACGACCGGGCTGTTATTTTCAAGCCTCCTGGTAAAGGAAAGTTCCGTCCATTTCAATTCACTCTGGGTTGTTGAATATTCCGATTCGTAACCTGATCTGTTTTTTCCATGCAGGAGGTAGGTTCTCTCATCATGGGCATCAAGGTTGGTATGAACAAAATCTCCGATAGAATCTATAGAGCTTGTTACAACGCGGCTCTCCTGATCATAAAGGACCAGTTCATTTTCCATCAGGTTTATCTGATCCCAGGCCAGGTAATGCCCAAGAGGAGTATCGCCCTGATTATCCCACTCATTTTCTGTCTCGGAAATATAGTATTCCGGGTCAGATTCAGTAAAATACAGAGGTGTATAAACTGTCAGAAAATTTTCAGTTATATTCCCGGCATAGTCTGTAAACGTAACAACCAGATCGATGGGACTGTCGGATGAAAAATCCTCGGGGATCGCAATTTTCAGAAAATCCGACCCCGAGGACATACGGTACCCTTCGGGAGGAATCTCTGCTATGGAATAGGGGGCGGAACAGGAGGCGGTCACATAGCAGTCTTCCAGGTCTGCGTACAGTTCCTGATTCAGATTGTATTTGAGAGTGATTATGTTTTCCGACCGGTCAAAGTCATAATACCAGAGGTTTTCGGCCGATTCTTCTGAAGCGAACCAGGAGACTGTCCCCCCGTTAGGTTCCAGTGGCAGCGGAGAAGACAAATCGTAATAAACTTCCCGGGTTTTTATGAGATAATGCCCCGCAAAATCCTGAATATACACTCCGATTTTTCGAAGGGAGGATGTATTCTCATCCTGGTGGCTCAGATGAAATAGGGACTCTTCGGGATCAATCTGGTAAACTTCTCCAACTTCAAATGTTCTTGTTGCTTTCAGTTCTGAAGAAAGGTTACGAAAATCCTCCAAAGTAAAACTTTCCGGCCTGTAATCATACTCAAAAAACGTAACTTCCTGGATTCCGCTCAGATCATGGAATTCCTGGTTATCCGTTCCGTAACAGATATTCCAATCAATAGTACCGTCGTTAGTACAAAGGATACCATTCCATTCATGATTGATTTTATCTGCATCATCTATGGTAATTCCTATCAGTTCCTGCTGGAAGTCGGTGTCTTTGGAAATGGACAGATTCAGGGGAAACTCAGTCGAAATGAGTTCTCCCGGAATCCCCTGCAGATCAAATTCTCTGTAGGTCTCTATGATTTTTATATCCCTGATAGTTGTTATATCAAAAGACTCCGGAGAAGTTCCTCCAGCCGTACTTATCTGATTTGTTTCGGAGTCAAAAGAGATAAGGCCTTCATTCGCAGGAATGTCAATAAAACCATTATCATTGATAATTCTCAGGAAAAGTACATCGTCTTCAGCATCAAGACCGTTCCGCCCGCCGGCCCCATTCAGCAGTAACTGGAAATTATCGATATAGAACAGCTGCTCGGTATCGGATCTGTCACTGGCAAATGTATAGTTTTCAATTTCATAACCATCCCGATAAAAAGTGAGTGAAAAATCGTTATTGTCATCATTGAAAGTGGTATTCGGTAGGGGTAATGCAAAAGGCAGGGACTCTTCGGTATAGTTGTCATTATATCCTGCCTGAATAAAGAGATTGGCTGTTTTATGGGCATTTTCTTTTTTGAATGGGATTTCGACCGTCAACTCTTTCAGGTAGGCCACAGGATTTACTCCCTCAGTCAGGGAGTCTTTATTATCATAGATAGTTTTAATATCTGATTCGGATAAGGATAATAGATTCTCTGTTCCCCAGAATATATCATAGGACTTGTAACCAATTTCATTATCTCCGAAGAACTCACCAAAAGAAGCTTTAATTGGAAATTTCTGGTTTCCTTCATACAGCTCTATTTCATCTAAATTGAGTTCAAATTGAGGCCCCAGTGTTAAGCCGAAATAAGATTCATCAGAGTTAGTATTAGTAACATTGTCTTCTGCATCAAGTCTGATTTTGTATTTGGTATCTCTAAAGAAATTATTTACAGTAAATTGAAATAAATCGCCTTCAGTATCTTCCTTGGTGATAGTGGCACCATCTGGATCCGGATCTGGATCTGGAGAATCATCAGATCCGAGAAATCTTTTATATTCATCTTTTCCTGGATCCAGGTAAAAAAAAGTGATAGAAGCTGAATTAGCCTTCAATCCTGATCCTGTATCATAGTCATAGATATTATATTGGAACGTTGTGTTAAGTTTGTTTAAATTTTCTCCTGCATCGTCATAGATATTGGGCAATTTTTCTATTATGGGTTTGGAATTATCTGCAATTAAAGAGATTGTATTATTGCTATAAGTTGTATTTCCCATAATATCCATTGCTCTTTGTTTTATGAATATTGTATTTAATTGGTTATAGAAAATGGTATTTCCCTTTACTACCCAATCACTATAATTATTGTGATTTAAATTTGAGAATATTAATGAACGGTCAGATATTATAGTGTCATCAGTGATCTCTGATTTAATAAATTTAACATTTAAATCATCTTCTGTTCTTTCAGGATTTTCACCAGGTTTAAAGAAAATGACATCTTGTGATTTATCATATATTCTTGATGTAGGTTCATAAGAAGTATCTCTTTTTAAATTGCTATCAATACTAGGAGTTAGTGTATCCGTATATATAATAAATGAATTTGTTTTTTCTTCGTCTTTTCTATTATTACTATCTTTTTCAACAATATAATTGAACTCAAATTCAATTTTATTCCTATTTGGATCATAATTATTTGCAAATGGAATAAAAATATTTTGTGTTGCTACATTAGTTCCTCCGTTATAAATATCCCTAGTTTGTACCTCAAATTCTTTCCATTCAGTCCAAGCATCATTATTTCTACGATATCTATATTTAACTTCATAATCTCTATAACTAAAAATTGTTTGTTTTCTCACATCTACAGATAGATGACATTTTAAAGAATAAAAATATTTAAAAAATGAAAAATTAAAATCATATGGAGTAACATAATAACTACTATTGCTTTTCTTAATTGATTCTCCATCAATTTTAATTGTTAAAGTTCCTGTTGAATCATGACTATAATTTGGAAAATCATCACTATCATCTAGAAAATAGGCAGAAACTTGTGTTGACCATAGATTTAATGTCTCAGAATATAAATTAGTAGAAATTATAATTAAAATATATAATAAACATCTCTTATTCATTATTACCTCATTATTCTAGTAAATAATTCAAACTAAAAGAAAACAATTGATCCGTCAATAACTTTTTATTTTTAATTCATTGCAAAAACAAAAAAGAACAATTAATATATGTTCATGAAAAAAATCATCATATATTTTTTAAAAGATAACTCCGGCTGGACCTTCATCGAAACCCTGATTGTCATAGGCATTGTGGTTATCCTGACCGGCAGCGTCGGGTTTATGGGCATGAAATACCTGGAAAGGGCCAAAATTGTTTCAACAAGAAGTGAAATCCAAGCCCTCAGTATGGCCCTGGACAGCTACTACCTGGACAACGGCAAATATCCTACTGAAGATCAGGGTCTGAAGTCCTTATGGGAAAGACCCATTCTGGAGCCGGTCCCCAAAAACTGGACAGGCCCCTATGTAAACAAAAATGATTTTGCAGACTCCTGGGACAATGAGTACAAATACGATGTACCTGGAGAATCAGGCCTCCCCTATTCCATTTCATCCCTTGGGTCTGACGGGTATCCTGGAGGAGAAGGCAATGCGCAGGATATCAACTCCTGGGAAGGATGATAATGGCAGCATCCTTCTGGATGTATTGATGAGTCTATTAATCCTGACTCTTACGATCCTCCCCTTTTATTCAAATTACCGAAACCTCATTAAAGCAGGAGAAAAACAGAGAAATACCCTGGATGAGATATTGAAGGATTCAATGGATATTCATAGCCAATGGTATTTCGAAAGTCAAAACTCCTATGAAGAATAAAGGCTATACATACATAGAAGTCATTGTTTCTATGGGAATACTCTCTATCCTGCTCTGGAATGTTATGCCCCAACTCCGGTTAATGGAACAACAGGGACGGACAATTTTTTCAACGTCCCGGGATAATGCAACCATGACTCAGCTTGTTCTAACCTTAGATACGGAACTTTCAGATGTACACTGGCCCTATTGGCATCCAGCGCCTGAAGTAGTACAAACTGAGGCAGGCTTGATCATTTCAATGAAGACGCAAACTCAGGAAGAATGGCGCTATGAGATTGTACGGAAGGATAATTCCCTGATATTGAAAAAAGGCGATGATATCCGAGTCTTTTCATTTTCTTCAATACAGCAATTTAAAGTATTGTCGGGCTCTATAGCAGGTACGGATTTCCTTATTCAGCTGGATATTCCATCTCAGTCTCTTCAAATTCCGGTCCATTTTGGAAGCAAAGCGATTGTCAGTTATGAAAAGAACTGAAGGCTATGCCTCATTTACAGTTTTTGTGATGATCCTCTCCCTGGCCGGGCTCATCCTCTCTGCCTCGCAATTCATGTATCAGCACAAAAGATCAATAATTGCACTTGGTAACAAAACAGAACAGGAAGCTTTGTTTATGGAAACCGCCAGGTCAATATGCCTGGCAATGGTAAATGATACTTCACAGGAAGCCGATTCCCCCTTCGATCAGGTATGGACCTCCCTGGAATCCGATGAAATGGAGCTGTCCCTGACAGAGCTTTCCAGCCGTCTGAATCCCAACTTCGACGGTCTTTATTTCTGGGAAGAATCCAATTTACGCAGCAGAATAAAAAGCAGTATTACATTAAAGGAATGGGAATCAGAAAGGATCAGTGTATTCTCTTTTAAACAAAATGATTTCAAAGATAAGCTTCTTGAAGAGGACTGGGACAATCTCTACTCACTGTATACCCTTTTAAATGTCAATACTGCACCCTCTGAAGTGATAGAAGGGTATTTACGGCAGAACAATTATCCTGAGAATACAATATCATTTACATTATCAAAGATTAGACAGAAAAAAAATAAGAACGAGTACATATCCCAGAGGGATATATCCAACTGGTTAGCAGAAGCAAACAGAAAAGCTGGAGCTGTACTCAACTCCCAATCCAAAATCAATATCAATTTTATCGATCCTCTTCTATTGGAAACAGTACTCAGTACTCCCTGGATGGGAGAAACAGTTGACAACTATCTAGTTATGAAAAATAATATCCTGAACGCACGTAGTACTAATGAACTGACAGAGCAGGATCTCAGAGAGATTCTCAGCTGTGATGAAAAAATAAAAGATCAGATACTGATGTATCTAGGTAGTAAGTCATGGTTCTGGAAGCTTTCAATTGCCAACGAATCTGCCGAAATGGAATTAATATTATGCCGCGTACCCTCATTAGACGATATTCCTGAAAATTCAGGAATACAGATAGTTAATAAGAAATTTACGTTATTAGGAGACAGATAATGCCCCTGAAGCTCATATATCTGCTGGGCCTATCAATACCTGTATTCTACTATGATTTAAAATTCAGAAGAATTCCCAATTGGCTTTCTTTCGGTAGCTGGCTGGGGTTTGCCCTGATCCTAGTATTGCAGGAGAAAACAATCCCAGGAGAGTATTTTATGATGTCTATTGCGGCACTTGGTTCTTATCTTCTGGTTTATTTTGCATCAAAAGGCCGATTTGGCATGGGTGATGTAAAACTGTCTTTAATCATGGGGGGAATAAACGGATTGTTAGGCTGGTACTTTACCAATCTGATAGCTTCTGTTTCAGCGATAATCGTCTTCTTGATACTATTATTTCTCAAGAAAGTAAATTTTAAAACAAGAATTCCCTTTGGCCCTTTTCTTTGTACCGGCGGCATTGCGCATCAAATTTTATCAGGAAACGGAATACTATGAATTGGAAAACCATAATCATCCTCTTTCTTATTTCCACCCGTCTTTTTTCTCAGACAATAAACGAGATGGAATTTATTAACAGACCAATTCAGGACATTGCCTTCGCCCTTTCAAAAGCCGCAGATATTAATATTATTCCTGACGATACCATCGACGGGTCATCCACATTCTATTTTGCCGGAGGATCCGCGGCAGAAGCTCTCGATATCTTCTTAAACCAAAACAAACTTTTTCTGATAGAGGGAGAAAATCATTTCAAACTGTCACGCATACAAATTCAGTCCGGTTCTTCCGGATTAATTCTTGATGCGGAAGATGTCTCTAATCTGCAACTGATCAAGCAGCTTTCTTCAAACACCAAAAAGACCATACTGTTTGATGCGCTCCCACCTGATTATGTTACGCTCCATGTGGAAGGTCAGCCGATTGAAATCATTCTTGAAATGATAATAGCCAAACATGAGGATTACTATCTCGAAGTGCTGAATGGCTACTACTACATACGGCACAAACCCAGAGATATGAAAACCATTGAACTGGAAGAAACCATTCCGGAAGGAACCATAACCGGCAGAAACAACAGGTATGCTCTGAATGTAGATCAGGAAAGCTTCCGAAAACTACTGATGCAGTTTTTTCGTTACACTCAGAAAGATTTCATTTTTTTGGGGCAGAACAACGGTATTGTTGAAAACCTTTACACCAAAGAGAAAACCTTTGAAGAAACTCTGGAAATCCTTCTGGAACAGGGTGATTCGGAATACAGAAAAATAGAAGAAACCTACTATATATTCGATACGCAGCGAAGGAGTATTCTGGACAGTTACAATACATCGTCTCTTATACAGCTGCAAAATCTCTCAGCCAACAGTCTACTGCAGTTAATGCCTCCCACAGTATCGTCCAAAACAACAATTAAAATTGATGAATCCACAAACAAGGTGCTTCTCTACGGATCAGTCAATGAAGTCGAAACTGTAAAAAACTTTATATACCATCTGGATCAGGATCTTTCTGACAAAACATACAGTCGGTATAATCTGAGTTTTATATCACCCGAAAAAATTCAGGGAATACTCCCTGATCAGCTGAAAAATATTGAAATAGTTTCTATTCCCGATTCAACGGGAATTATCGTCTCACTGACTGAAAGGCAGAAATCCGAGTTTAATTCCTTCCTTGAACTGGCGGATATTCCCAATAATACCTATGAAATTACTCTCCGATATATTAAATCTGAGGACTTTCTAAAATCACTGCCCCCATCTATTTCAAAAGATGAAATCATTACGACACAGGATAACAGGCTTGTATTCTTCAAAGGAGAGGAAGATAAATACCTCGCTCTCATGAAGGAAATGCAGTCCATCGACCGGCCGAAACCGCAGATCCGCTATGATCTTCTGGTCATTCAGTATCAGGCAAATAAAAAATTCAACTGGGATTTCGACGCAGGCAATTCTGTTGTTTCTGATGATGGTGTGGAAGAATCATTCCTGGCAAAACTGGGATCGATCCTTACCCTGGACTTTGACACCACTGAAATTTTCGGATATCAGTTCTCATTAAACCTGAGCGCCGACATCAGTCAGTCCGCAGCAAAAGTTATGGCCGATTCCACACTGAATGCCCTATCAGGCCAACAGGCCAAATTCAGAAATACCAATACATACAGATACAGAGATACCATAACAGATGCAGACACCGGCAACGAAGAAGTAACTGGAATATCCCGGGAGATAACATCAGGTTTATTCATAGACCTTTTGGGATGGGTTTCCGGAGAAAATATGATTACTATGGATATATCCACAACGTTTTCCAAGCAGGAATCGGTTTCTGATGACAGTGATGTGGGAACCCTCCCACCCACATCGGAAAAAATTATTGAAACCCATATCAGAACTCAGGCTGGTAAACCGGTGATAATCGGCGGTCTCATTCAACAGGAATTAACAGAATCGGTCCAGAAAATACCGGTATTGGGGGATATACCTATATTAGGTTACCTCTTCCAGAGCCGTCAGGAGAATTTTGAAACTACTGAAATGGTTATTTATATAATCCCCTATATCGAGGAAAATCCAGACGGAGACATCCAGTACAATGCCAGACTCAACCGATACAGGGAAAAATACGGAGAACTGCTGGGAAACAATGGACAAGAAACTGATCAGTAACTATCTGCCCCTCCCTGTAGGAGTCTCACAATTCTCTCTTGATTTCATAGAGCATAATCTGGTTATAAAGCTGGATGAAGAGGATGCTCTTGTCGTTATCGGAACTGTAAAAGAAAACCCGGATAACCGAATAGATCAAATTTTGAGACAGACCTTCCGATCAAAAGAGATTCGATTCCAGCAAATTGACCAGGATGACCTGACATCCTATATCAGCAGAGAACTGTCCAGCGACGAAGGCACCTCGGGAAGCTCCGAGACTTTGTCAAAACTGGAAATTGATCAAATAGCCAATGACGCTCCCATTATTAATCTTGTGAACAGTTTATTGATCGACGGCGTTAATCAAAATGCTTCAGATATTCATTTTGAATGTTTCTCGAATGAAGCCTGTGTCAGATTCAGGGTGGATGGAGTTCTCAGAACCTATTCCCGTTTTTCCAGAGAGAGATTCAAAGCTGTTTCAAGCCGTCTCAAGATTATGGCCAATCTGAACATTATGGAATCAAGAAGACCTCAGGACGGAAGGATTACAGTTCAGTTGAGGGGTCTTTCCCTTGATATAAGAATCTCAGTTGTCCCTATTGCGAAAGGAGAATCCATTGTACTCAGGCTGCTTAACACGGGGTTGCAAAGGGTTAAATCCTTCCAAGACCTGGGGTTCTCACCAGATAAAATTGCAGCTCTTAAAAAGCTCAGTGTTTATCCACACGGGCTGATTCTCGTCACGGGTCCGACTGGCAGCGGAAAAACCACCACATTGAACGCTTTACTCCATAACATTCAATCGGATACCCGCAAAATCATAACCATAGAAGATCCGATTGAATTCGTCATTGACGGGATTGATCAGATACAGACCAACGAGGAGATAGAATTAACTTTCAGTACCTTGTTGAGACGGGTATTGAGACAGGATCCTGACGTTATAATGGTTGGTGAAATTCGCGATAGTGAAACAGCAGAATTGGCTATCCGGGCATCATTGACAGGACACCTGGTTCTTTCAACCCTGCATACAAACGATGCATCCTCTGCAATTACCAGATTGTTGAATATGGGGATAGCCCCCTATCTTCTCTCTTCTGTCATAAGAGGGGTATTGGCCCAGAGACTGGTAAGGAGGCTTTGTCCATTTTGCAAAAAAAAATATCATCCCGGTTTGGATGAATTGAATATGCTTAATTTGAAAGACAGCTTAAAACAGGTGTTTTATTCAACTGGGAGTTGTGAAAAATGCAATGGCACGGGCTATTCCGGAAGGATTGCTGTACTGGAATACTTTTTGAATAACAAATCTCTTGAAGAAAAAATTGCCGCTGGTGAAAGTACAACTGATATAACTGATTATATCAATAAAAAGCTTTTACATTCCTTCAGGGACAGCAGCCTGGAACTCCTAACTGAAGGATTAACAACTATTGATGAAATAAAACGGGTGATATTATTCAATGCCGACTTTTAAGTGCACCATAACAGATTCGAATGGCAATGTTTTTCGCAAAAGGATGACCTCTTCAAACCAGATTCAACTGATCAGTGATTTAAAAAGGGATGGCATGATCCCTGTTGAAATCATTCAGGAAAATGAAAAAAATGGAATAAAGTACTCTCATCAGATAATATCTGATTTTACGTCTTCGATATGCCTCATGATGGAATCCGGTTTAACCTTGAAAGACAGTCTTTTTATGAGCCGGAAAACTCTATCAAAAGGAAAGACGACCAGATTCGTATCCTCAGTATCTATGAATCTGGATAAAGGCGCATCTTTCCATAGTGCGTTGTCCGAAAGCTGCTCCAACCTGCCCCCTCTCTACCTCGGTCTTATAAAAATTGGAGAACGCATTGGTTCCCTTAAGGAAGTTATGGGGCAGTTAAAACATTATATGCAGGAGCAGAAACGTTTTCGGGATATGCTGTTCAGTTCATTGATATACCCTGTTTTTGTTTTACTCATTGTCATTATAGCCACCATACTGGCAGCTATCTTTGTAGTTCCCGGAATACAGGAGATTTTACAACAGTTAGGTTCTTCATCTTCAGAACTTGACAGTATGATTATTAAAATCGAACAGTTCAGGTTTATGACTTTGACTATGATACCTGTTTTGATGGTTATTTGTTTTTCAACCATAATACTTCGAAGGATTTCAGAGCCATTTTCTGTTGTATTGGACAAAATGATTATTCATATTCCCCTGATCAAAACTTATATCAAAGACCAGGCAGTGTACAATGTCATGTATTCTCTGGAATTATTAACATCCAGTGGAATTCCAGTGAATGAAGCTCTTGATGAAACTGTCAACGTGGTAAAAAACAAAGAAATAAAGTCCGCTTTGCTCGACACCAAAAAAGCTATTCTCAAAGGGGAGAAGCTTTCCATTGCTTTTCAGTCAAGTATTTTTCCCCTAAGAGTCAGCCAATGGATCAGCTATGGGGAATCATCGGGAAATGTTGAACAGATTTTTGGACAGTTGAAAGAATATTACCAGGGTATCATTGAAAAAAGGCTGAAACTTTTTATGACAATGATTGAACCGGTAATGATCATAATTATCGGAATAATCATATTATTATTTGTTATCAATATCGTATTGCCAATCATTACTCTATATGGATCTGTAATTTAATATGAAAATAGCTGTAGGAAGATATCAAAACAATAAAATTTCCCTTTATTCAGACAACAACAGGATATTGGATTCTCAGAATGAGATTCAGGCAGTGATCATCTCTGCGATGGATTGTCATATCCATATCATTCCGAGTAAGCTGAAATCAGATCAGCAGATATCAGCATTTATTCAGCATTACATAAAAACTGTTCATCCGGGTCCTTATGAAAATCTTATATATGATTATTTGCTGCAGGGAAAAAGTGTTAGCAGAAAAGTCGTACTGGTTCTAATGGAAAAAGAAATCTTCAGAGCATTTCAATCATTAAATAAACCGTTATATTTTTTCTTCCAGACTGATATTTCCCAGAGCTTCTCATTTAAAGCCGGTACTTTGTATGAAAATTATTGTATGGAAAAAGGCTCTCTCCATAGTATCACAGTAGAACAAAATAACGATTTGAAACTGATTGCTCTTGATTCTGTAAATATTAAAACAGATAAAATCCTGTTTTCAGCAAATAAAAGAAAAAAGATACCTCCTCTACCTCTCTATTTTCTGTTTGTTCTGATAATTTTAATTATTAAACTTAATTTATCCCTCAGGGATTATAATGAGTTGAAAGAATTATATGGAAACAATCAGCAAAAAATTGAAGCTCTTGCAGCCAGGCAATCAGTAGATAAGAACAATAAAAAAGATCTTTCTGAATTACTCAATCTTAGCTACAGTATAAAAGAATCCAAACCAATCAACTATTACACTGTTTTCAGTAGAATGGCTGAAGGATTAACTGATTCAATATCTATTAAATCCATAAAGTTTTCCGGAAAAAATATTGCGATCACTGGCTCTACCGGGAACGCCTTGAAAATGATTAATGAACTTGATTCGACCGGATTGTTCATTGAATTGAAACCATCCAAAATATATCCCTCTGAAGATAATTCAGAGGTTTTTACCATGACAGGAATCCTCAGATGAATACTTCCAGAATTCTATCCCTCATCATCATACTATTCATCACTCTGGTATCAGCTGGGGTGGTATTTTTAGAAATGGAAAAGGATGACATGTCAGGAATGATTGATATTCAATATAAACGCTTAGAATCATCTGCACTGGCCAATACGGTAAAACCTGATTTCAATCTTCAAACCTACCTCGATTTCATTAATGCAGAACAATCACAATTTTATCCCAATGACATTGACGATAGAATTTTCTCTCTTGGTCAGGAGATTTCTCAGCTGATCCTGACTCATGACTTGAAAATCATTTATTACAGCATCAATGAGAATAACCAGAGAAAATATTTCCATTACAGTATTTCCGGAAAGATGAAAAACTGTATGGCTATGATTCAAACTCTTTCAAATGGTGATCTTTATTTCAGGTTCAACACTATACAGATTGAAAGTTCTACTGATCAGATAACAATGAATCTTGTATTTACTCCAGCAATAATCTATGAATCCATAGCCCCTGATGATGGTTTTGTAATTCCAGATGAAACATATGATGCAATTTTGCCTGAATTGATTTCAACCAGACTCTTTTTTGCAAAAACATTAATCAATTCAGTAAATAAAGTCCCGGAATCTACTGAACCAGTAAAAATGGAGGAAGTAATCCCCAATGGGCCGATCTGGCTCAGCTATATCGGGTATAGTGTTGAAAATGGTCTGGATAAATACTATTTCCTTGACAATAGAACAAACAAAACAATTGAAATAAGCGCTGAGAGCGAAAACAATTTTTTTGAGATTATAAAGACAACAAGCACAGGTTTTATAATCCTGTTAAATGGAGAAACCTACTATGCTAGAAAGTAGAAAATATGTAATTTTCATTTTGATTTCAATGACATTTTTATCCTGTAGAACCAATAAATTGGAGAATTCCATTTTCCAATTGGAACCTATTCATGATTTTAAAACTGCACCCTTAATCGGTGTCATTTACAGCACAGATAATGTTCCCTGTCCTGAAGCAACAATATCCATATACTCCGATGACGAAACAGCTACAAAGCTCCAACCGGTCCAAAAGGTGGTATCTGATATAAACGGGAGATTTATGGTTCCTGAAGTCCAGAAAGGCCGTCATGAAATTATCATTACAAAAGAGGGTTTTGAGGAAGGGAAAATTACCTTTGATTTTCTTGATATGACAAAAGTTTTTTACATTCAGATGAAATCTTTGGAATCTCTTTTGGATGATGCGGAAAAATCTCTTGATAAAAGGGAATTACAGGATGCAGAAGTTTACATAGAACGAGCTCTCGCAATTGATGACAAATCTCTTGAAGCTCTATATTTAAAAGCTGTGGTATTAACTTTGCTCGGCAAAAGTAAGGAGTCTAATGAAATATTCAATCGAATTCTCGAAATTGATCCCGATTTTATAATCAATAAGTAAATACCCATGGTTACCAGTATCGATGAGTTAAAATATCTGAAATCATATCCAGAAAAGAGCTTACAGATGCAAATAAACACTTTTTTACTCTCACACTAGCAGGAATAAAAAATGTATAATCCGGATTATCTTACTTACTATAAGGAACACAACATGATTAGCATATTTGCAGAATTTCACCTGAAACCGGAAAACATAGAGGAATTCCTCGAACTGGTAAAACCTCTGATCAGGGCGTCCAATGAAGAAGCCGGATGTATCAAATACGAACTGCACAAAGCGTTGAATATGGATAATACCTATATGATGGTGGAAGAGTGGAAAGACCAGGCAGCCATCGATTTTCACAACCAGACCGAACACTTTACATCCATTGTCCCCCGGTTTAACGATTTTATGACGGAAGAACCGAAAGTTATCCTTCACTCCAGGACTTTATAATAAAATCGGGGAGATCAACTCCCCGATACTCTTTAATACTTTATACGATTCAGATTTCATTTCCGGACATCAGGCAAACTTCCACAAGTGATGAATCTGTTCTTCATTGCCCAGGGCAATCAGCTGATCCCCTTCCTGTAACTCAATCGAAGAGAGGGACGCCATATTCCCTTCATTGATCCTGGCCTGTCCTACCGGGTTCAGAATCCCGATGATGATGGCTCCCGTATACTGACCGATATTGCTCTCCCTGAGGGATTTTCCTATCAGCTCCGATCCGGGTTTGATTTTGACCGCTTCCAGTCTGATATGCTCATCCCCTCCCCCTGTAGACAGAACTTCCAGAAAGTTAACAATCGTAGGGTTCACACTGACTGACGCCAGCCTCCGGCCGGCAATCTGGCTGGGAGAGATAACCCTGTCGGCACCGGCCTTTTCCAGTTTTTTCACAGTTCTGTTATCCGATGCTTTGGACACAATATGGAGGGTAGTATTCATCTGTCTGGCCGTCAAAACGGTAAAGACATTCTGAGGGTCTTCGGGAAGACAGGAAATAAATCCCCGGGCTTTGTGAATCCGGGCTTTTTCCAGGACTTCTTCTTCCGAAGCATCCCCTTCTACAAAAATCACTTCTGGATAGCGGGTTTTATCAATGGTATCCACATTCTTATCAATTACCAGAAAGGGAACTTTCATCCTTAAAAGCTCTCCTACCGCCTCTTTACCCACATCGCCGAAGCCGCAGATTATATAGTGATCCTTCATCTGTCCCAAAAAAAGTTTCATCCGTCTCTCCTTCATGGTTTTTAAAAAGTGCCCCTCAAAAAGGAATGAGATCACCGTGGTAATCACATATCCTATGGTCAGGAGGCTGATAATGATGAGCAGGATCATAAAATGCCTGCCCTGCGGACTCAGAGGGTGCACTTCGCTGAAACCTACTGTCGAGATTGTCAGAAATGTCATATAGAGGCTGTCATCCCATGACCAGTCTTCAATAGCCATAAAGCCGTAGGAGCCCAGTCCGATGATAAAGAGTATGAGAAATACAGCCAGCAGGAATCTTTTCAGGGGATTCATAGAATAATTATCGACAGGTTGGAGGATTTATTTGATAAAACCCAGTTTTTCTGAAATATTCGCTGCAGTAGCCAGAATATCTTTGGTGATAAGCTCTATATCTACAGAGCCGAAATGGCTTTTATCCCAGCTTGTACTGATGGAAGCCACAATTTTTTTTCTGTAGTCGTAAACGGGTACGCCAATACACTGAAAATCCAGACGGTCTTCCTGATTATCCATTGTATATCCCCGCTCACGGGATACATGCATTTCTTCCAGAAACTTACCCGGATCAGTAATGGAATAGGGAGTGTACTGATGAATTCCCTTCTTCTCTATCAGTTCCAGAATTTCCTGATCGGAATGTTCCAGAATCAAAGCTTTACCGAGTGAGGTGGAAAAAAGAGAACGTCTCTGGCCGATAATGGAATATCCTCTGGACGTGGCATAGGGGTCTATCCTGTCTATATAACAAACTTCCCCGTCCATCATGGTAGCAAGAAAAACAGAATGATTCACCTTGTGACAGAGCTCCGACAAATAGGGATGGGCTTCTGTTTTCAGTTCCAGGTTGTTCAGATACTGGCTGGACAAATCGATAAAGCGCAAACCGATTTTGTAGGTATTGAGGGAGGGGTCTTTATGAACATACCCCCTTTCCACAAGATCATTGACCAGCCTGTATACAGTACTGGCATGCAGAGAGAGCTCTAGGGCCATGTCGCTCAGGATCATTCCTTCGGGATGTTCAGCGAGTAGTTCAATAATGTCAAATGCCCGTTCCAGCGACTGTACTTTCATTTCAGGGTTCCTGCCTTCTGATTCGAAGGAGGAACTGCTACCTCCATCTGTTCCCTGTGAGAATAATATATAATGGATTTTTTGTCATTAATCCTTTCTATTCTAAAATTTCTTCACTGCATCGGATGAGAATCTTCATTGCCGATAGATCTTCATCCAGAGACCGAAATGCCTTTTCAATATCAACAAGATCATAAACCCGGGAAATAACCGTATCAAAAGGAAAGTCCTTCTGAGCCAGCAGCTGAAGGGATTCTTCAAAGTCCCGGCGTTCGTATACTCTGGCTCCGTATAGTTCCAGTTCCTTGAAAAAGAAATCTTTTAAACATATTTCCGGATTTTTTCCGAATATCCCCACCAGGACGATTTTCCCCCGGGGTCTGGTCAATCGGGACATTTCGATGGCACCGGGAGCAGAAGCGGATACTTCAAAAACCACATCTGCCAGACAGCCTCTGTTACGCGCTCTTATGGCAATTTCTAAGTTCTCTTCCATAGGATTCACAGTTTCAATACCTATGGATTCTGCCATGGTCAATCTGGATGTATTAATTTCAGAAAGGATGAATTTTCTTTTATGGTACCTGAGGACCAAGGCAATAAGAATACCGATGGGACCGCCGCCTATGATAAGGGCAAAGTCATCTTCTTCCATTCCCGCTCTTCTGACATCATGGGCAGCCACACTCAAAGGCTCTGCCAATGCAGCATTTTTCAGTGAGATGTCATCTGGAATCCTGTGGAGTATCCTCTGATCCACATTCCAGAATTTCTGAAAGGCTCCTTCCGAATCCACTCCGATAAAATTCAGATTCTCACAGATATGAATATGCCCCCGTCTGCAGGTGGGGCATTCACCGCACCAGTCCAGAGGCCTGACGACAACGTGATCTCCCGGTTTAAAATCCGAGACATTGTGACCCACCTTACGGATAACACCGGACATCTCATGACCGATCACAGCATCAGGCCCTACCCTTTCATCCATGGTACCATGAAAGACATGCCTGTCGGTACCGCAGATACCGCAATAGGCAACCTCAATGGTCACTTCCTCCGGTTCAGGATATGGGACTTCACTATTTTCCAGAGAGAAGGTATTTTTTTCTTTGTATACAGCTGAAGTATTTCTCATGTTTCCTATCCTATTGTTTATCTATAGAAGAGTATGGGGATTTATAGCCCATTTTTTGGGAGATTTTCTTTGATGTGGCCAGAAGGCATGTGATAATATCCTCTTCACGCCCCTGTATATGGTCCTTAAAACCGGAAGTACTCATGGCCGCGATAATCTGCCCCCGGTAATCATAAATGGGAACTCCATAACAGATGACCCCGTCTTCCACTTCTTCGTTATCAATTGTCCAACCCCGCATCCCCGACACCTTCAGGTCTTTTAACAATCCCTCTTTATCCAGGATCGTGTTATCAGTATACTTCCGGAATTCTGTTTCTTTCATATATTCCTGCAGAGCCTTATCATCAAACCCGAGCAGAAGGGACTTTCCCAGGGCGGTACAGTACAGGGGTCGCCTTTCGCCGATAATGGCATATTTTCTAAAGCTGCTGAAAAGTTCATGTTTATCGATATAGACCACCTGATTTTCAATCAAGGTAGCCAGAAAAATAGTCTGATTCAGCTTTGCAGCCAGAGAGTTCAATAATCGGTGTGCCTCGGATTTCAATTCCAGCCCGTTCAGGTACGAACTGGATATATCAATGAACTTCAGACTCAATTTATTTTTTTTCGTATCTGTCTGAACAACATACCCCCGTGAAATAAAGGAACTCAAAATCCGATGGACTGTTGAAATATTGATTCCCAGATCTTCGGAAAGTGCCGATACGGAAAGGCCGGTCCATTCATTGGACAATGTTTCCAATATCTGAAAAGCCTTGTCCAGAATCTGTACTGCCATATTTTTTTCCTTGTATAAACTCCTTCCAGGTAAACGATTCTACCGGGAAGGAATATTTTATATCAACGGGCCAGCCAGCCGCCGTCTACAGCTATGGTGTAACCGTTAATATAGTCGCTGGCTGATGATGCCAGGAATACAGCCGGACCGGCCACATCTTCAGGGAGTCCCCAGCGTCCTGCGGGGATTCTTCCCAGGATTTCAGCAGATCTCTGGGGGTCATTTCTTAAAGCTTCTGTGTTATTGGTATTCATATAACCCGGAGCAATAGCATTGACATTTATGTTATCTTTGGCCCATTCACAGGCCATCAGCCTGGTCAGTCCCATGACGCCACTTTTACTGGCCGTATAGGAGGGAACCCTTATTCCTCCCTGAAAAGAGAGCATGGAGGCGATATTGATGATTTTTCCACCGCTTTCCTGTTTCATATACTGCTTTGCCACGGACTGACAGAAGAAAAACACGGTTTTAATATTTATGTTCATAACATCATCCCAGTCTTTTTCAGAAAAATTGATGGAGTCCTCTCTGCGGATAATCCCGGCATTGTTCACAAGGATATCCACAGTACCGAACTTTGCCACAGCCCTGTCTATGATTCCCTGAATGGGATCAATAGTGAGAAGGTTTGCCTGAATTCCCAGGAAATGTCCCCCCGACTGCTCTATCTTTTCCGCCGTTTCCGGGGCCTCCACATAGTCCACACCAACCACATTGGCTCCCGCCTGGGCCAGGCCCAGACAGATCCCCTGGCCAAGGCCGGTACTGCATCCCGTAACGATTGCGGTTTTATTTTTTAAAGTAAAATTGATAGCCATTGTATATATCTCCTGATTTATTATTTGATTTCGGACATGGATATATGATCCATGTCTGTAAAAGTCTGATTTTCTCCAGCCATAGCCCATATAAACGAATAGGAACCTGATCCTACACCCGAGTGAATGGACCAGCTGGGAGAGATGATGGCCTGATGATTTCTTACAGCGATGTGTCTGGTTTCATCCCCTTTCCCCATAAAGTGCATCACCAGATCTTCTTCTGAAAGATTAAAATACAGATACACCTCCATCCTTCGTTCATGGGTATGGGGAGGAAAGGTATTCCAGGCATTTCCCTTACAGAGATCAGTAATCCCCATAGTCAGCTGACAGGTTTGAACCACATCCGGATGAAGGTACTGATTCAAAACCCTTTTATTAACTTTTTCCTGACTCCCAAGCTCCAGGCTGACCGCTTCTGATTCTTTGATATGCCTGACAGGAAAAACAGAATGAGCAGCAGATGAAACCATATAAAATATGGCAGGGGAGTCAGGCGAGACACTTTGAAACAGCACCTTTTCCGATTCCTTGGGAATATAGAGGGCTTCTCTCTGACAAAGGGAGAACTCCTGACCATCTACGATAATTATCCCCTCACCTCCCAGGTTAAAAACACCCATTTCCCGTCTTTCCAGAAAATATTCCACTCCGACCAGTTCGGCCTCATCTAATGAAACGATCCTTTTAACCGGTATAACTCCTCCGGTAATAACCCTGTCCACATGACTGTATGTCATGGACAGTTCATCTGGTCTGAAAAGGTTGTCCAGAAGAAACTCTTGTCTCAGTTTTTCCGTATCAAATGTTTTTACATATTCAGAACTGAATGATTCTTTAATTTCCATAGATAATATCCTTTAATGACTTAGAAGAAAGAAGGCAGCCATGTACTGACTTCGGGGACAAATGTGACAAGTACAAGAATGATCACATTGCAGACAATAAACGGCAGAGCGCTCCGGAATATACTGGTAATGGGCATTCCACAAATTTTGGTAGCAGCATTCAAGCACATTCCTACCGGAGGTGTAACCAGTCCGATTGCCGAACCGGAGATCATAATAGCGCCAAACTGAAGCTCGTTGACTCCGAAGTACTGCATTACCGGTATCAGAATGGGACAGAGAAGCAGGAGAGTTGGTACCACATCCACAAAAGTTCCGATAAAAAGGATTAGGATATCTATAAAAATCAGGATCCATATCCTGTGGATTTCCAGATCCAGTATAAAATTCGCCACCATAGCCGGAATCTGTTCAATGGCCAGGATCCATGTGAAAATCATGGAAAACCCTACAATGACCATAATAGAACTGGACATCATGACAGTTTTTTTTAATATTCCAGGCATATCCCCGGGTTTGAGTTCCTTATAGAGAAAAAATCCCAGCAACAGGGAATACAGCACAGCAATCCCTGCGGATTCACTGGCTGTAGCGATACCTGTAGAAACAGACAAAACAATAACCAGAGGCATAATAATGGCTAGCAAACCGTCTCGTGTGGTTTTTGATATTTCCTGAAAACTGGTTTTCGTCCGGGGGGGATGGTACCCCTTTTTAGCTGAATACAGATAAACAATCACCAGCTGGGATAATCCGATAAGAACTCCGGGGATGAGTCCCGCCAGAAACAGCTTTCCTACGGATGCACCGGAAATCATGGCATACATAAGCATGGGAACACTGGGTGGAATGATCATACCCATAGTGGATGATGCAACGGTAATGCCTGTGGAAAACCCCTTGGAATACCCTTTTTTGATCATATTGGGTATTAACACCGATCCCAGAGCTGAAGTGTCTGCAACTGAAGATCCGGATATACCTCCAAAGATCATACTGGCAACCACGTTGACTTCTCCCAGACCTCCCCGGATAGGTTTCACCGTGAGCAGACTGAAATTGATAAGCCTTTTGGTCAAACCTCCCCGGTTCATGATTTCACCGGCCAGGATAAAAAGAGGCATGGCTATAATCACAAAACTGTTGGTACCCGACCAGATCCTTTGAGGAAGGGTGGATAAAAATGCCGGTTGTTCCATGAGAAGATACATTAACCCTGAGGCACCCAGGGCATAAGCTATGGGAACACTGAGCAGGATTAATAGAAACAGAGACAATAACATAATAAAGAGACTCATCCGAGTACCTCCTGAACAGGAGCAATCAGAATCTGCTCTTCTTCCGCACATTCGCCATTTTCTGAAAAATCTTCCCTTTCATACCCGTATTCCGGTGTCACCACATTGAAAAAAATACTGAAGATATTAACAGCGCTGTACAACATCGAGAGGATACTTGATACGGGAAACATCACATAGAAATATTTGGCGGGAATCTGCATACCCGGTGTGGGTATACTGCCGACTTTTCTGATCCAGAGGAGGCTGTTCTTTAAAAGAAAAGCCATAACGATAATAATGATCAGATTAACCAGAATATCCATGATTTTACCAATAGATGGTCCGGCTTTATCCCGGAAATAAGTAATACTGATATGATCACTTTCCCGGATCCCCAGGGCAGCTCCATAGAAAGTGGTTGCCACAAAAACCATGGTGATAGCTTCTTCGGCTTTGACAAAAGTGATATTGAAAACATAGCGGAGAATCACAGACAGAATAATACTGATGGTCATTGTACCCATGAGAAAGATGAGCCAGACCGATAAAACTCTATCCAGTATTTTTAAGATTTTATTCATATTAAACCCCGATAAAAAAGGAACCGGGAGCTGCTGATCTGAAAAAGAATCCATAAGACCTTATTCCGATACCGCAGCGGCTCCCGATAATGTTTTTTACATTCCTGATGCTATTGAGATAGCTTTATTAAGATCATCCTGGGTAAAATACCCTTTGCCGATGTAGTAGTCATATACTGGAGCGCATGCTTCTATAAAAGCAGTCCTTTCCTCAGAAGAGGGATAGTAGATCTCAACTCCTGCATCCTTGATGATATTCAGATACTCATCTGAGCTCTCCGCTCTCATGGTATTCTGCTTTTCTGTATAGATTTCAGCACCTTCTTTCAGGATCATCTGAAGATCCGCCGGTAGAGTATTGTACCAGTCCAGGCTGACACAGAAAGGTTCCGGGTTGAATAGATAATGAACCACTGTCATATACTTCTGAACTTCCTGAAATTTCATGGTAGCAATATTCATAAATGGATTTTCCTGGCCATCGGCAACTCCGGTTTTTAAGGCCATATACACTTCCACATAGGGAATGGATACGGGATTGGCACCCAGGGCTTCCATGGTTTTAATAATGGCTTCTACAGGAGGTGTCCGCATTTTCAGTCCAACCATATCTTCAGGAGATTTAATGGGCCTGATATTATTGGTAAAGTTCCTGGATCCGGCATCACCTACAGAAAGGAGTTTAATACCGTAATTTTCTGCATCTTTATGAATGGCTTCTCCCAGGGAGCTTTTCGACAGCAGCATTAGTGCATCCTGATTTTCAAAAAGGAACGGCATCAGATAAAGATTCAATTTGGGTGTTATAGAATCGAAAACACCTCCCAGATATCCTTCCAGAGATCCCAGTTTCAGGGATTCAAGCATTTCAGACTCTTTCCCTAATTGACCGGAGGGATAGATTTCCACAAGAATCCTTCCTTCTGACTGTTGTTCCACATACTGTTTAAAAATGAGAAGCGATTGATGTCTTGAAGTATCTGCAGGCATGGAATGTCCGAATTTCATGACATAGACTTTTTCTTCTTCCGAAGAACTCCCCTCTTTCTGCCCTTCTGTCCAAACAGAAATGACAGTACAAATCAGTAGAAAACCGATCAGTAATGATTTTTTCATAATAGTACTCCTTATATTTACCGGAATAATCTCCGGCTGATCCCAAATCTATTAATTCCGTATAACTTTTCTAAAACATTCGGAATTTGCTGAAAACCGGTTTGTAAAACCTTTTTGCAACTCATAACAGTTGCAGGAGAGTTCTAATGATCATTCCTGATCCAGCAAAGAATTTAAAAAAAGAAAACATATTTTCAGATTTCATATTATGAAATCTGTTTTTATTATACAACGGATAGAACAGCTGTCAACCTAAAAATGAAATTTGTTTTCATAATGTGAAATAAGAAGGATTAATATGATTCAGCCATGAACCATCAACTCATACTCTGCAGCTTATCCAGCCGTTTTTCTACCCGTTCGGTGGAAACTTTTTCCCTGGTTTTCATTTCCTGGGCGAAGAGGAAAATTTTGTACTCCTGAAGATACCACCACATATCATCAACCGCTTCTTTCCGGGACCGGCTGATCCATTCCGGCAGTTTCTCGATTATCTGCTGATATCTGTTCCAGTACCGCTCGAACATATGTTCTCTCTCCCTGTCTTTTCCGGGGTCAAGATTTCCTTTTTCCGTACGGATACGAATAAGTTTCATATACCGGGGGAGTTCCCGTATTTTCCATGATGGGTATATCTCCAGAAAATTCTCCGGCACAAGATCTGCCAGATCGTCCCGGCGCATATTAATAAAATCCCGTCCACTGGCTCCCCGGCTCTTTTCCGCATGAGACAAAAACATTCGGGTATCCAGATACTCTTTGACAACCAGAGCGCATTTTTCATAATAATCCGAGGCTATCGGGAACAGCCTGGGAGCCAGATCTTTCTGTTTTGCTCTGAACTCCTGTTCGGTCCATACCAGTTTGTCGGCTGCTTCGAAAAAGAGTCTTGACCATATTCTGTTTTCCATAAGGGAAGCCCCCCCGAAATAGGTGGAACCATCACCAAAAGGAAAAGTTGCGGACAGCTCCTTTTTAAAGGAGCGTATTTCTTTGGCAAACTCAGCTTTTAATAACCTGGCCAATCCTTTTTTATGGCTTTCCCCGGCTTCTTCGGAGTTTTCCAGAAGTACCAGAGAGACGCCTTCGTCACCGGAATCATGGAGAGCCGGATAAACTTTAAAAAGAATATCCCCTTTCCCTTTAAGATTCAGCTCTTTGGGAAGGTCACCGAAATCCCATTTCTGTATACCATGCCGCTCCCATTCCCTTCTGGTTTTTCTCAGAAGGTTCCGGTCGATATTGGCCTTATACCTCTTATATAGAAGTTCCGAATCCCGGGCGGCTTCTATAACCTGCCCCTTTTCATCGGTTACGGCGATTCTGATTCTCAAATGCTCCGGAAGGGACTCCTCATCCCACTCATCCAGGGGTATGGAAAATCCCCACTGGGTATATATGTATTCACTGAGCACCCTGGTTAATCTGGTATCCTCCTGAACAGGCATATTCTTCAGAATATCATCAACCGTGGCATTTACAGGTGTCAGTTTTTTTCTGTAGTTTTTAGGCAAACCCTTTATCAGGGCCGTGATCCTCTCCCTGTGCAGACCGGGAATAGCCCAGTCCAGCTTGGCAGCATCCACCTGCCCGGCTTCCCGGGAAGGGACCTGCACAGTCACGCCGTCAATTTCCTGGCCCGGTTCAAAGTTATATTCCACCGACACATCCACATTCCCGAAGGAGAGCTGATCGGGAAACTGTTCAAGATTCAGATTGTCAGTAGTTCCCGAGAGAAGATCCTCCTGATGAATCAACAGGGCATCATCCCCGTTCTGTCTGATAAATTCTTCCAGGAGTCCCAGGTCATAAACGTTTTTCAGTCTTCCCTTATAGACGAGAAAAAGCTCTTCCTCGGAAACCATCAGGTTCCGTTTCCGGATTTTATTTTCCATGGAGACAATGGTGTCTATGAGCTCCCTGTTTTTTTCCAGAAAGGGGTAAGCCGAGGTATCTTTAACCATACCTTCCAGAAGAGCGCTTCTGATAAAAATATCTGTTGCCTCTTCGGGATTCACAGGCCCGTAGGGAACTGTCTGTTCTTCAATAATGAAACCGAACAGCCTTTTCTGCTCCACCGCCAGGACCTGCCCCTTATCCTGGGACCAGACAGGAGAGTGATAGGTCGATGTTAAAAGGTGAGAGCCCAGATCAATGAGCCAGGAACTGTCTATGTTGGCTACGATCCGTCCGAAAAGCCGGGAGGTTTTGACAATTTCTCCCGACACGATCCATTCGCCGTTCTTTTTCCCCTGAAACAGTCCGGAACCAGGAAATATCATGAGCTCCCTGTTTCTGGTGGCCCTGTAAAAAACTTTATCCTTTTTCAGAGCGATATGGGAGAGAAAACCACTCAGAATGGAGCGGTGAATTGCAGGATAGTAGTTTTCCTGATTTCCCTGATAGGGTTTAACCTTATATCCTTTCTCTTCCAAAAGGATTTTCACCTGCCTGTAAATATCCTGCCACTCCCGCATCCTTCTGAAGGAGATATAATTCTCTTTGCAGAATTTTCTGAGCTGACTGGTTTTATTTGTATCAAAATGATTTTCGTAATATCGCCAGATATTCAGCCTGGTAAGAAAATCCGATTCATCATGTTTGAATTTGGCCTGGGCCTGTTCGGCTGTTCCCGGCTTGTCCGAAGGCCTTTCCCGGGGATCATGCACATTCAGGGAGGAGGCGATAATCAGAACATCCTCCAGACAGTGTTCCCTGTGGGCCTGAAGAAGCATCCTGGCCAGCCGGGGATCCAGAGGGAGCGATGCCATGGTCCGTCCGATTGACGTCAATCGATAAGACTTTTTCTTACTCTTTGAACTAACTTCCACTGCTCCCAGTTCAAGCAGGGTTTTGTAACCGTCCGCAATTCCCGCCGAGGATGGTGGATCGATAAATGGGAACCGCGACGGATCATCCAGACGGAGAGAGAGCATTCTCAGGATAACTTCCGCAAGATTGGTCCGAAGAATTTCTGCCGGGGTAAACTCAATCCGGCTCTCATAATCCTCTTCTGTATATAAACGGATACAGATACCGTTTTCCACACGTCCGCAGCGGCCTTTCCTCTGATCGGCGCTACTCCGGGAGATCGGAACAATGGGAAGAGCAAAAGTCCCGGTTGCAGGATAGTACTGGGCCAGACGGGCCATTCCGGTATCCACCACGTACTTGATACCGGGAATCGTCAGGGAAGTTTCGGCCACATTGGTGGAAACGATGATCTTTCTTTGGGATGCGTTTTGAAAAACCCGCTGCTGGTCCGACGAAGAGAGCCTGGCGTAGAGAGGCAGTATCAGAGCCTGGGGATGTCTTCCCGCCAGGGTATCGCAGGTTTCGCGGATATCCTGTTCGGTGGGCATAAAGATCAGAATATCTCCCCGGGGATCTTTTCTTATCAATGTATCCGCGGCATCACAGGCCCGGTCTGCCAGTGAAAGCTCCTCATCCGGATCCTCTTCCTGATACCGGACCTCCACCGGGAAGGTTCTGCCGGAAACCTCAATAACAGGTGCATTCCCAAATGCTTTGGAAAACTTCTCCGTATCGATAGTCGCAGAAGTAATAATAACTTTCAGATCCTTCCGCTTTTCCAGAAGGTTCCTGAGGATTCCCAGGATGAAATCTATATTCAGACTCCTTTCATGGGCTTCGTCGATAATCAGGGTATCGTATTCGTTCAGCCAGTGATCTCCCTGGGTTTCAGCCAGAAGAATACCGTCTGTCATAATTTTTATATAGCCGTTGGGATCATCTTTGTCCTGAAACCGGATTTTATATCCTACGGTTTTCCCCGGTTTTTCCCCCAGCTCCTGGGCAATCCTTTCCGCCACCGAAAGGGCTGCAATTCTCCGGGGCTGGGTACATCCGATTTTACCTTCGATACCCCGACCGGCAGCCAGGCAGAACTTGGGTATCTGAGTGGTCTTCCCGCTTCCCGTTTCTCCCGCCAGAACCACAACCTGGTTATCTCTGATCGTTCGGATTATCTCGTCTTTTCGTTCGGTGATAGGAAGCGACTCATTCCAGTTATAAGAAAATTTCCGGAGCTGCCGTCTCTGTTTTTCCTCCAGGGAACGCCGGATTTTTCCTTCCATTTTCAGAAGATTTTCCGAATCTTCCGGATAATCGGGCCCCGAAGAGCCTGCCAGACGGTCAAACTCCCTTTTTAATTTGTGATAGTCGCATTTTCTGACTTTTTTTAAATTGTCCAACGCTTCTTTCCAGCGGGGTGTGAGCTTCGAGTAGGAAATTCCGGTTTTATATGATTTCCGGCTGTTGCCGTTTTTTTTCTTCTGCATAGCCACACCATAGTAGCTGTAAAAGCCTTAACCCGCAAGAAGCGGAATCAGTTCCTCTCTCATTCCTGAGACTCCCCGGAAATCACAGATTTTCCCTCCAGAGAGGAAAGGAGTTCATTCCGGCTGGAAACATCCAGCTTCCTGTAGAGATTTTTAATATGGGTTTTAACCGTATCCTGCGAAATACATAGACCATCAGCGATCATTCTGTAGGTTTTCCCTTTTATCAGTTCCTTCAGAACTTCAGTCTCTCTGGGGCTCAATCCGGCTTCTCCCGCAACTGTGTCACATACAGAGAGCAGATCTCCATGACGGGTCCGGACTTTTTCAAAAAAGTCCTGCTGATTCTTCAGGATCCTTCTGATCACCCGGGGTCTGTTCAATAGCAAAAGAGCAAAAGCCAGATAGAATCCTGTTCTCAATAACTGATGATAAAAACCTGATGCACTATAAAAAACATCCGGATTGTATAGGTAACGGTACAAATACACAGAATTCATGCCCGCAATATTAAGAATACCCGAAAATAGGATCAGATAAGAACTGTATCTCATGGAAGCGGTATACAAAAGGAGAAAATACCCCCAAAGAACAGGAGAAAGCCCTGCCGATTCCGGGGTTATGGCTGAAACACGGAGAAGGATCAGAGTCATCAGTAAACTCTCCAGAAAAATACCCGCATAGGGTATCGCTTTCTGATCGGCTTTGATTTTCGGATAGATAAAATTGAAAAGAAGGATTATGAGAGATCCTGCTGCTATGGGATAATCCTTATAAAAAAGAGAGGCTCCCAGCCCGCATCCTGCTATGATCCAGCGAATAAACCGGGCCCTCTCCTCTCCCCTTTTGGTCTCCTGTTTGTAAAGGTACTCAAATAATGTCTGCATTCTGTGAGGATTATACCTTTACGGGAGGGATGCCGCAAGTTTTAAGCATTCCTCCCTCTTTATGGGGGGATCTACCGGAATTTTACTGCTGTACCATACACAATAACCTCGGCGGCTCCCTGCATGACGGCGCTTGATGCATACCGGATATTCACAATCCCGTCAGCTCCTAGTTTTTCCGCTTCTTCAACCATCCTTTTTGTTGCCAGGGCTCTGGCATTATTCAGCATATCAGAATAGGCCTTGATTTCTCCTCCTACGAGAGTTTTCAAACCGCTCATGATATCTTTTCCCACATGCCGGGACTGAACAGTTCCACCTTTTACAATTCCCAGCATTTCCAGCTCTTTTCCGGTAATGTAATCAGTATTGACTAAGATCATCTTCATCCTCCTGTTGGATCTCTTTTTTCCTTTGCACCGCAGTAACAATCATCATGATCATGACGGGAAGCAGTATAAGAAGAAGAATTCCCCATACTCCCATGGAAATAAACAGAGGAGTATCCTCCTGCTGCATTCCCCAGATCAAGCTGAAACCACCCCATAAAAGGAGCAGAAGGAACAGGATGGTTATTACCCAGGTAATCAAAATATTTTTCTTTTTCATTTTCCGACTCCTGAAAAAACCATACGTCACATAAACCGGAAAAACCATCACACATCCGGGTGATTTGCTGCTGACGGCCTAAGATCACCCCTGCGGGTGATGGATACCTTGCCAAAACAACTACATGAATGTATAGTATTCAGGTATGAGAAAAATCATTCATATCGATATGGATGCTTTCTATGCATCGGTTGAACAGCGGAACAACCCCTCCCTGAAAGGCAAACCTGTTGTGGTCGGAGGAAGACCCGACAGCAGAGGAGTTGTCTCCACCTGTTCCTATGAAGCCAGAAAATACGGTATACACTCGGCCATGCCCTCCTCCAGAGCCTATAAACTCTGTCCTCATGCCGTCTTTATTACTCACCATAATTTTCAGGAATATAAAAAAGTATCTTCCCAAATCAGAGAGATCTTTTTCCGCTACACCGATCTGGTGGAACCATTAAGTCTGGATGAAGCCTATCTTGATGTAACGGAAAACAAGAAGGGTATTCCATCAGCCACACAAATTGCCCGGGAAATACGGCAGATGATCAAGGAGGAAACCTGTTTGACCGCTTCAGCCGGGGTTTCCTATAACAAATTCATCGCCAAAATAGCATCTGATGTAAACAAACCGGACGGATTGACTGTGATTACTCCGGATCAGGCCGAAGCGTTTCTGGAAAACCTCTCTATCGGAAAATTTTTTGGTATAGGAAAAAGAACCGAAGAAAAGATGAAATCCCTGGGAATTCTGACCGGAAGGGATCTAAAACAGCGGGAACTGTATGAACTGCTGGAGCATTTCGGAAAATCAGGAGCCTACTACTACCATGCTGTCAGGGGTATAGATAACCGCCCTGTAGAGCCGAAAAGAACACGAAAATCCCTGGGAAGAGAGAATACGTTTTCCAACGATATTATAGAGATGCATATTATATACAATAAACTGCTTCTGATAGCAAAACAGATTGAGGAAGACTGCCGACGGGCCGGGTTGTCGGGACAGCAGCTGACATTAAAGGTGAAGTATCACAACTTTAAAGTCTGCACCCGCTGTTTAACAAGCTCTGTTCTCCTGAATACAGCAGATCAGATTATGAAACAGGTTCCGGAGCTTCTGAAAAAAACGGATGCAGGGACAATTCCCGTAAGGCTTCTGGGATTATCCCTGGGAAAGCTAAAGGGGAATTTATACAAACCGCCAGAACCTCAAATGGAACTTGACCTATTTGCAGCAGAAAAGAAAAAACCTTCTGTTTAACCGATAAAAAGAGGGATCTCCGTTCTTTCCAGGATTTTTAAACCAACTTTACCACCCAGACGTTCCACCAGGAAAGAATGCTTTAAATCCCCCATGATCAGGCAGTCGAAATCCCTGGCATATTCCAGGATCAGTTCATCAGCATGACCTTCCCTGAAGTGATAACTGATGCTCTTTCCGGTTTTTTTCAGATAATCATTCAAATCCCGGAATGTCTCTTTCTCGATATTGACGCCCAAAGCCTTGAAGGAGGCGATCCTGTCGAAGAGTGTCATAAATGAAAAGAATGCCCTGTTGGATTCTGGCCTTTCATCATCGGCAAACAGAATGTTATCCAGTTTATAGGTATCTCTTTCAGGAATAATCATAATAGGCTTATACAGTGATGATAAAAGAGCCTTGACCTCTCTGGTGATATAGCTCTGTTTTGCCAGAATCAGCATATCAAACATCCTGAGTTCATTCATGGCCACAACATCACTGTAACCATTATAGCTGAGAAACGCGGTGTCAGGAAAAAACCTCTCAAAAGCATCGCGGACTTCTCCTTCCTTCTTTTCCTCGATTTGTTTCCATGTGGACATAAAGTCCTGATAATAGGCATCGCTGAAGAGAGCAGAATTATACCTCATATACTCATCAAGGTTTTTCACATACAGTCCTGTTACTTCCATCCTGGGATATTTCTCATTCAAAACTCTGGTAAATTTTGAAAGAAACTCCGCTTCATCGGGATTCGTCAACTGAATTAAAACTCGATTTAACATAGACATCCTCCAAAAGAGCGTCAGAGGAACCAGGCAGGAGGCGGCTCTGCCGCTCAGGTATTCATTTTCTCTTCAGAGGCAGTTCCTCTGAAACTTTTTCCCTAATCTCTCTTCAAATTCTAAAACCTAAGAAACCATAATGCCAATAATTATCAGATGATATATCAGCTCTTCCTGCAAGAGATGCAGATGTCTATAATATGAGCATGAATTACCGGAACATTTTATATCTGGGCTCATCTTCTCCCCGTCGTTATGAACTGCTTACCAGGATGGGGATACCTTGTGAAGTCCTCACATTTGAAATGGAAGAGTTTCTGGATCAGGAACTGCCCCCCGGAAAACTCTCCACAGCTCTCTCGGAGCAGAAAATGCAAACCTGCCTTCACTTGTACGGCGACTCCCGCTGGATTGTCACAGCCGATACACTGATTTCTCTTGATGAACATAAACTGGGAAAGCCTTCGGACAGAAGGGAAGCTGCTGAAATGTTATACAGAATGCAGGGAAGAACCCACCAGGTTTATACGGGTGTTACCCTTTATTCGCCCATGGAAAAAGCGTTTATTTCAAGATGGGATTGCACAGATGTATCTTTTTCTCCCATGAATGATCAGGAAATTCAGAAATATCTGGAAACAGAGGAATGGAAAGGAGCCGCGGGAGCCTATAGAATCCAGGAAAAAGGGGGAATGTTTATTACCTGTTTAAAAGGAACTTACTTCAATGTGATGGGCTTGCCAATAAATCTTTTATATGGCATGTTAAAGCAGCTGAAATTCAGCATATAATTTCCGGCGGCTCGAATACTTAGTAGGGAATGCCGCTGAGACTAAGAGAAGGACCGCTCAAAAAAGGAGCGGATTTAGGAGGCTACATGGCTGTAGTAACAATGAAAAACCTGCTTGAGTCAGGTGTACATTTCGGACATCAGACCAAGCGTTGGGATCCCAGAATGAAAAAATTCATTTTCTCCCAGAGAAACGGGATTCACATTATCGACCTGCAGAAAACAATCGTTGCCATCAAAGAGGCTTACGATGTGGTAAGAGCAAACGTTCTGGCAGGAAAATCTGTCCTTTTCGTAGGAACCAAAAAGCAGGCTCAGGGCGCTATTGCAAAAGAAGCCGAACGCTGTGACATGTTCTACGTTAACAACAGATGGCTCGGTGGTATGCTCACCAACTTCACAACCATCAAAAAGTCACTCCATCAGCTGAAGAAAATCGAAAAGATGGAAGTTGACGGTACTTTCGAACAGATGACCAAAAAGGAAGTTTCCAAACTCCTGAAAGAAAAAGGAAGACTGGAAAAGAACCTTGGCGGAATCAAAAACATGACAGACCTACCCGGAATCATGTTTGTTATCGATACCAAAAAAGAAGCCATTGCGGTGGCAGAGGCCAGAAGGATGGGCATTCCCATCATTGCTGTAGTAGATACCAACTGTAACCCCGAAGGGATTGACTACCCCATCCCCGGAAATGATGATGCAATCAGAGCGATCAGCCTTTTTACCCAGATCATTGCCAATGCGGTTGTGGAAGCGGATAACGAAATCGGTCTGGAAGTTATCGAAAACCTTCAGGATGATGAGGAAGAGCTTGCTGGATCAAAACAGGTTTCCGAAAGCGAAGACGAATCTGAAAACAGCGCTGACGAAGCAGACGACAGCGATGTAGTATATACAACTGAATAATTATAAATAACCGGATCGGGAATTTTGCATTCTGCCATGGTCCGGTACGAAATACCATGGGATTATTTCCCCGGAAATTATCCTTAAGTGAAAACATAGGAGAATATCGTGGCAGTAACACCAGCTGACGTAAAGAAATTAAGAGATAAAACTCTGGCAGGAATGCTCGACTGTAAAAAAGCGCTTCAGGCCTGTGATGGAGATTTTGCCGCTGCAGAAAAGTACCTTAAAGAACAGGGTCTGGCTTCTGCAGATAAAAGAAGCGGAAGAGCAACCAATGCGGGTGCCGTGTTCACATCTATCAAAGGCAATACTGCTTCTGTAGTGGAACTGACCTGTGAGACTGACTTTGTTGCCAAGAACGCAGCCTTCCAGGAAGCCGGACAGAAAATTGCTGATGCTGTAGCAGAAAAAAATATCAAGACAATTAATGAAGAACTGGAAACTCTTGTTAAGGAAGCCATTGCCATTCTGAAAGAGAATATGGTTCTGAAAAGAATATCCACCATTGAACTGTCCGATTCTGATTGCGCAGTAGATTACCTGCACAATGGCGGAGCCATCGGAGTTATGGTAAAACTCAGCTGCGACAGTCCTGAAACTGCGGCAAAAGAAGAAGTGAAAGCTCTGGGAATGGATCTGGCGCTTCATGCAGCAGCATTCAACCCTTCCTACCTGAACAGAGACAGCGTTGACGCTGCCTACCTGAAAGAACAGGAAGAAATTTTTACTGCACAGGCTTCCAATATGGATAAGCCTGCCAAAGTTATCGAAGGGATTGTGAAGGGTAAGCTCAACAAACACCTGGCACAGATCTGTTTTGTAGATCAGGCATTTGTTAAAAATGACAAGCTTTCTGTAAAACAGGCTATTGCTGAAACAGCAAAAGCGGTTGGCGGTTCTATCGAACTGACTGACTTCATCTACAACATGGTTGGTGAAGAGTAATATTATCCGGACACCGCCTTTTAGGGGCGGTGTCCTGTTTTATAAAAAGAGGTTAAGAAATGGAAAACGTGAAAAAGTCTGCCGAAGACAGGATGAAAAAAACCATAAAAGCTCTAAAAGAGGAATTCAATACCATTAGAACAGGAAGAGCTTCAGCCAATCTGTTTGATAAAGTCATGGTGGAATACTATGGTACTCCCACACCGATGAATCAGGTAGCGAATATATCCATCCCCGAAGCCCGTTTGATTGTTATACAGCCTTTTGATAAAAATGCTTTGAATGATATTGAAAAGGCTATCCAGACCTCTGAACTGTCACTGAATCCCAACAATGACGGAAAAGTTATCAGAATCAATATTCCACCTCTTACAGAAGAAAGAAGAAAGGAGCTTGTGAAACAGGCCAAAAATATTGGGGAACAGAGCCGTGTATCTGTCAGAAATATCCGGAGAGATGTGAACGATCAGATCAAGAAAGGCGATTTCACTGAAGATGAACAGAAAAAAGCCACCGATGATATTCAGAAACTGACAGATATGTATATTAAGGAAATTGGTGAAATCATCGACGCAAAAGAAAAAGAAATCATGGAGATTTGATGTCGGAGACAGAAAATCCCCTTCATATAGGCATTATTATGGATGGAAACGGCCGTTGGGCAAAAAACCGCGGCCAGATTCGATCTGTTGGACACAGGGAAGGACTCAATGCTGCAAAAACAATTGTAAAAGCCGCATCTGATTTGGGAATTTCCTACCTTTCCCTTTATGTTTTTTCTACTGAAAACTGGAAAAGAACCCGGGAAGAGATATCGTTCCTTATGGTTCTCATTAAAAATTATCTCAAAAAAGAGTATCAGTTTTATAAAGATAACGCCATACGCGTTGTTCATAGCGGTGATATGGAAGGTCTTCCTGAGGACATTAGGAGTGAAATAGCCTCTGTAATGGAACAGACAGCCGGTTTTACTGGTCTCACAGTAAACCTTCTGATCAACTATGGCGGTAAAGATGAAATTATAAGAAGCGTCAACAGGCATATAAAAGCTCATCCGGGTGTAGAAATATCCGAAAAGACTGTTTCGGAAAACCTGGATAATCCTGAAATTCCCCCCCTGGATCTGATCATCAGAACAGGCGGAGAAAAAAGGATCAGCAACTTCCTCATATGGCAGGCTGCTTATGCTGAGTTTTACTTTTCCGACAAGCTCTGGCCCGATTGGGGACGGAAGGATCTGGAAGAGGCTCTCAATACATTTTATAACAGGGACAGAAGATTCGGAGGTGTTAAGTCATGACCAATACTCAGAAAAGGTGGCTCCTTTTTGTAATAGCCCTGCCCGTTCTGACAGCATTGGTCTTTATTGACTATGCTAACCATTTGGCGATAAATCTGCTGACGATTTTCATTGCCTACATAGGCACTCGTGAAATGTGCAACATGATGAACAAGGCGGGATTGACAGTTCCTTTAAAGTTCATAGCTCCGGCGGGAATGATTTTTCCTTTGATAACCTATCTTGTGATCACAGGAATTCTTCCGGAAGGAAGCCTCCCTCTGGCGGGTTTTATTCTGCTTGCACTTATTATGACAATACCTCTGTTTACAATGAAAGAGGAGAATTTCAAAGGGGTTATCAATACCGTAGCCGGATCTGTCCTGTCATTGCTCTATCCTGGTTACTTTTTAACCTATATAGTCCGGTTTTCCGGCTTTCATTATTCAAACCATATTATAATAATCTTTATACTCAGCGTATATTTGAACGATTCCAACGCCTGGTTTGTAGGAAATATGTTCGGACGCAACTCCCGCAAGGTCTTTGCGGTCAGTCCCAATAAGAGTATGGCCGGTTTTTTCGGGGGGATTTTTGCTTCTCTTGTTGTCACAACAGTCAGCGGAATTCTGTATCCTAATGTGTTTAACGGACCTTTATATATTATGGTTATACTTGGTTTGATGGCAGGTGTAACAACTATTTTGGGCGATCTTGTTGAGTCGGGTATAAAAAGATCATCGGGAGTAAAAGATTCCGGAGATGTGATTATGGGCAGAGGAGGTCTTCTTGACTCCATCGACTCTCTGCTTCTGACTGCACCTGTTTTTTACTACTTTCTGACTCTGACTGCCCTTTGATACAACAGCGCAGGAAGGTTTACCTCCAATGAAAAAAGTATTGATACTGGGATGTACAGGATCCATAGGGATCAGCACCCTGGACATAATAAATTCTCATAAAGAGGATTTTAAACTAACAGGATTACAGGCACACAGCAACGAACAGTCTCTTCTTCAATTTGCACAGGAGTGGCCAGAAGCCCGTTTGTGTCTGAGTGGAAAGGCTCCAGCCGATTCCAGGATCCAATATACAGGCTCCCAGGGGATTCTGCAGCTCATCGAAGAGACCTCCGCAGATATAGTCGTCAATGGAATTGTTGGAGCCAGCGGACTTGAACCGACTCTGAAATCCATTATGACAGGAAAAGATGTGGCTCTGGCCAATAAGGAATCCATGGTCCTTGCAGGACCACTCATTAACCATTATGCCTCAGTTGAGGGGCGTCGGCTCCTTCCTGTGGATTCTGAACATTCTGCCCTATTCCATCTCTTTCATGACAGAGACAAACAGACCGTTTCAGAAATCATCCTGACTGCCTCAGGAGGACCATTCAGAAATCTGCCTATAGAGGATTTCCCATCCATAACTCTGGGGGATGCTCTGAAACATCCCACCTGGGATATGGGAAAAAAAATTACCATAGATTCGGCTACCATGGCGAATAAAGGGCTGGAAGTCATCGAGGCTCAGCAGCTTTTTGATTTTGATGTCCATAAAATAAAGGTACTTATCCATCCTCAAAGTTATGTTCATTCACTTATAAGAACTAAAGACATGGCATTATATGCACAGATCAGCAAACCCGATATGCGTCTTCCCATTCAGGATGCTCTCTACTATCCGGAAATGAAGGAAGTTCCCTGGACCTACATGGATCTGGCCGGGAAAACCCTGGAGTTTCAATCACCGGATTTCTCCAAATTCTCTATGCTGAAACTGGCCTATTACAGCGCGGAAGCCGGGAATGGTTACCCAATAGCCTATAATGGAGCAAACGAAATAGCTGTGGAGGCCTTCCTGCAGGAAAAAATTCATTTTCTCCAGATCGGGGAAATCACGGAAAAAACACTCCAGGGCGACTGGTCCTCAACGCAAGACTCTCTGGACGCCATACTGGAAACAGATAAATTGGCCAGACTGAGAACCCTGGAATTACTGGGAGAGCTGGACAGGTGACAGTTTTTAAAATTCTCTTTGGACTCATAGGTTTATCTCTGGTTGTTATTATTCATGAAGCCGGACATTTTATTGCAGCCAGACTTTCCGGTATAACTGTAGAAGCTTTTTCCATTGGATGGGGGAAAGTTCTCTTTGCCAAAAAATGGAGGGGAACGGAATACAGGTTATCGCTTTTTCCTTTGGGAGGATACTGCAAAATGCAGGGGGAACAGGCATTGATTCAAGCCTGGGAAAACCATGCACGGGAAGTGGAGTGTCAGGAAGGCGATATGTATGCTGCATCCTTCTGGAAACGGATTATCGTATCTCTCAGCGGCCCCTTTCTGAATCTTCTTTTTGCAGGACTCATTTTCTTTACCATCGCCTTTATCGGATATAAAGTCTATTACTATCCATCAAGAATTGTACTGGCTTCCGAATATACGGCCAGAGCAGACTACCCTGCCGATACCAGCGGCCTTCAGACAGGTGATATTATTACAAAGATCAACGGCGCAAGCATCTCCCGTTTCGACCAGCTTCAGGAAAGGATTGCCCTTAATGCCCTGACTGAGATGACTTTAACCGTAGATCGTCAGGGAAAGGAAATCAACATTAATATTATTCCCGAACTAAACAAACAGTCCGGAGCGGGGTTTATCGGCATCTACCCCTGGATAGATCCCAGAATACGCAGTTTATCAGAAGATTCCGTATTTGCCGGAAAAGGTTTGATCAAGGGCGATACGATTCTGACTATCAACGGCAGGAGTGTAACACATGCCGTGGAGATTTCATCTTTCATAGAAAAGACACCTTTGACATCCATGACTATTATGCGTGAGGGCAGTACCCGGACAGTTCGGTTTGATGAACCTGTACAGATAGAAAACCCGGGAATCCAGTTTGATTTTTATGAAACCCGGACCAAAAGCTTTCACCCTTTCCATTCTTTGAATGAAGCGTGGCAGGAAACCGCAAGAACTCTTATAAGCTCATTAAAAGGGTTAGCCCTGCTTTTTAAAGGGGTAAATCTGCAATCTGCTGTTTCAGGCCCCCTGCGTATCACCTATCTTACGGGAGATCTGGCTTTTTCCGGATTTCAGAATGGAGCAGCAGAAGGTTTTTTGACGTTTTTCAGATTTATTGCGCTTATCAATATAGCTCTTTTTGTTATGAATCTCCTTCCCATCCCTGTTCTGGATGGTGGTCAGATACTTCTGTTTCTCCTGGAAGGTATTTTAGGCAGAAGGCCCAACCCTCAACTCATATACCGATATCAGCTGCTGGGAACAGTCATCGTTTTCGGACTGATTCTTTTTGCGACCATGAATGATATTCTATTTTTCTCAAGGAATTAAAAAATGAAAATGAAAATGATAACCCTTTTATTCTTTACTTTTGCCATAGCAGTTAACAGTTATGGTCAAAACCAGAATAGAATTATGATTGACTCGGGTCACAGCGATAGTATTGAATCGATTGTTTATCATAACAGCGGTGTACTCATTTCTACAGACAATACAGGACTTGTAAAAATATGGGATCTTGCCACTGACAGCCTGAAATACGATGTAAACACAGGGGCAGAAGGCTCAATTCAGGTAAAAGTGAACCCGGTCAAAACAGAATTTGCCTTGCTGGTTTCCCGGCCCGGATATACAGAACTGAGCGCCTGGAACTGGGAAACCGGAAAAATTCTTTTCAGAAAAGAGCTGCAGGACAGACCCATACAGTTTGAGTATTCCGGACAGGGTCATTATATATTCATGACTCGGATTAGTTCTCCCAGCATCACTCTTATGAATAGCCAGACCGGAAGGGAATACAGCTATCTGAAAAGGCTCTTCGACCTGTTTAGTTTCGGTTATATAGGATCATCCGAGAGCAGGGTTATGACTTACAGCTCGTCCGGTATTATCAAATACTGGGATATACGGACATCAGCACTGAAAAGCGAAGCAGAGACTCTCCCTTCCCTTACGGAAATTGAAGTTCTTCAAACCGAGGGGAAACGATATTTCACGGCCAGGAAAGGGAATGTTCTCTATTTGATCGACCGCCTGAACGGCAGTGTCCGGGACTCCTTAGAAATCGAAAACCTGAAAGATTTTGCTGTTGATCCTGAAAAAGGCTATCTTACGGTTACCACACAGACTCAGACAGGCCGGCTTGAAGTAAAAGCCTATACCACCAGTGGTGCTTTTTTTACTCCTATGGACCTAGATATTCTTTTTACAAGCCGGCAGACAGTACTTCTCACCGACACCAGGCCGACAACAGGGCTCTTTACAATCACAGGCACTCTTACCGGTTCTTTAACAGCCCAAAACAGGATTTTTCTTACTGACAGCAATGGAACCATTTGGGAATTGGACAAAGAGACCAAAAAACCTGTGATATTCAAGAAGAATAATATAACGGATATTAAAGATTTGAATTTTATGGCTGATTCTCTTTACATACTTTCTTCTTCCCAGTTAATCAGGCTGGATAGCCAAGGTTTCAACGAGCCTAATCTTAGAAGCGGTATTCAGTCATTCTCAGATATCAACCTGACCATCACCGACAGCCCCCTGCAGGGGGATTCCGAAATAGAACCCGTTGATAACCAGAAAATGATTATATGGACCAAAGGGAGTGTACAGCGGGGATACATCATTTATGATCCTTTGCAAAAGCAGATCCTCAACAGCAATTACAACTTTGAATCACCCATAAATCAGATTCATGTGAGAAACAGTCAGGTTCTTGTACTGGAAAACAGCGGGGAAGCCTCCCTGAATAATATTTTTACCGGTTTCAGGGATTTCCATTTTTCCGCTCTGGGAATGGTCAGTCTGAATTTTCTGAATGACACAACCCTTATTGGTGGTAAATCCCTTATGAAAACCGGCAGGAATCCTATGTTTACGGTTCATACAGATACGGGTGAGATTATACCGATTGCTGATGATCGTTTTCTTATCTATGATATATTTACTCCAGCCGGTTCCAATCGCAGCTACTCTGTCGGACTGAAACAAACCATTGGCGACAAAGTGGAAACAAAAATTGTCAGCCACAACAGCCAGAATCCCGATTCCCTGACCAATATGTTCAGCCTTGAGGGTGAATGGATCAATGCCAGATTCACCGCAGATACCAGCTCCTACTCTCCTACTCTTTATGGAACCATTTCCGGGAGAGACATTGTAAGAATTTCCGGTTCCAGAAAAAGAACCTGGGATTATCCCAAAAATATCGAGAAGGTTTTCTTTAAAAATGGTCTTTTATATATCATGAATTCAGATGGATCCTTAACATTGTTTGATCCCGCACAGGGGAAAATCCTTCTGGATTTCTATCTCATGGCTGATGGATCCTGGATAATGATACCGGGAGATAAGGATGAAAAAATCTACATCAGCGAATCAGAAGCATCATCCTATCTGAAAACATACAATTCTCTGGGAAGAAGTATAAGAAATTCCTATATCATCAAGAAATAGATCAAGAGAAAAGGGAAGATTCCCTTTTTTTGCGCGAAAAAAAACGGTATCCCTCCGGGAATACCGTTTTATCATTCATGTATCTTTTATGATTTACTATGAAAAGGATTCTGACTGATTTTATTTATCGCCTTTTTGATAATTTCCTGAATATCATCATTATGCTCTTCTGTTTCTGCCCTGGTATAGATGGCGCCTAAAAGGGAAACTGCATAACGGGGACGGATCTGGTTCAGGGCATAGCAGGCCATATCCTGCACACAGTCCTTGCATTTGCATATCTCATCATCGGGTATGGCTTTCAGCTGTTTTTCAAGTTCTTCAAAAGCTGCCGGCTCAATTTCATTCTTAATTTCATCCAGTCCGTATAATTCCTGAAAATTCATAGACACCTCTTTTCTCAGTTTGTATGTGCCAGAGGAACAAATTTGGTAAAATGGGGAATAAATGCCATCTTAACCACCCCTACGGGACCATTTCTCTGCTTAGCCACAATGAGCTCTGTCTCTATATTTTCGGGCGGTCCTTCGCTATTGTCAATCCCCCTGTCTCTATGAAGAAACATAACCATGTCTGCATCCTGTTCGATAGCTCCGGACTCTCTCAAGTCAGCCAGTCCGGGAGCTTTCCCTTCGGTCTGACGTCCCACCTGCGAAAGAGCAACTATGGGAATTTCCAGCTCACGCGCCAGAGCTTTTAAAGAACGGCTTACTTCAGACATCTGTTCATGTCTGGGAATGCGCTTGTCTTCAAAAGTGATGAGCCCCAGATAGTCAATAAAAATAATTTTTACTCCAAACTTGCTTACCATCCTTCTCGCCTGAGATCGCAGGTCAAGCAGTTTCATATTGGGCGTATCATCAATCCAGAGAGGCGCTTCATAAATGTGGCTGGCCGCATCTGTCAGGCTGTTGAAGTCTGACGGCTTTAAAAGTCCTGTTCTGATTTTGTTTGAGTGAATATTAGCCTGGATGGAAAGGAGCCTCTGCATAACCGAGAGGGTTGTCATTTCCAGGGTGAAGAATCCGCAGGGGATTTTCTTTTTGATGGCCACATTGGCTGCAAGTGTTAAAGCAAAGGCTGTTTTACCCACAGATGGACGGGCACCGATTACGATCATTTCAGAAGCCTGAAAACCGGTTGTCATACTATCCAGTTCATCAAATCCTGAGGGAATTCCCGTAAAGTCGCCTTTCTGTGAATACCGCTGCTCTATAGCATAAATCGCTTCTTTAATGACTTCTCCCGCAGATTTCATGGAATCCACAGAACGCTGGTCATTAATTTCGAAAACTTTCCTTTCTATATCTTCGACAATTTCACTCGTTTCCAGTGAGTCATCATGAGCCTGTGCGTGAATTTCCGCCCCGATATTCAGGAGTTTGCGCCGTATGCTGGCTTCCTGGACAATTTTTGAGTAGTAAGCGATATTGGCAGTGGTGGGAACAGACGAGGTGAGCTCGGAGATATATCCCACTCCTCCTGATTTTTCCAGGAGTCCTTCCGCCTTGAGCTCTTCTGTCACAGTCAGAAGGTCAACACCAGAGCCTTTTTTTTCCAATCCTTCGATAGCAGCAAATATCTTCTGATTGGCGGATTTGAAAAAATCTCCTGCACCGAGATACATTCTGACAGTATCAAGGTTATCGAGAGAAAAATTAATAAGAAGAGCCCCCAGTACGGCAGCTTCCGCTTCCTCATTGTACGGGGGCACTTTATCCTTTAAGGATATATTATCCATAAAAGTCCTGATTATTCTTCAGTAGCCTGTTCAGCAGCATTTACAGTCACTTTCAGATCTGCCAATTCTCCGCCGTACAGTTTTACCTTAACTGTGTAGGTTCCTACCAGTTTGATAGAATTTTCAGGAATATCGATATTTTTCTTTTCTACAGAAACACCGACCTTGGTCAGCTCTTCAACCAGAGTTGAAGCGGTAACAGCACCGAAAAGCTTCCCTTTTTCACCAGCAGGCATTGTAATAACAATTTCCTGTGCTGCCAGTTTTTCCTTGGTGCTCATAGCATCCTTGCGTTTTTCTTCTTTTCTCTTTTCAATAGCGAGCTTTTTCTGCTCAAACATATTCAGGTTCTGTTTATTGTAAGGTACCGCCATTTTTTTGGGGAAAAGGAAATTTCTGGCATAGCCGTCAGCAACGACTTTGATATCTCCCTCTTCACCAAGGTTGGCGATATCCTGATTCAATATAATTTTCATGGATCTACTCCTTGTCAAATTTTCTGTCTAACATCAGCGATTGCCCGGTATCTCTATTTCTTATTTCAGGAAAAACAGAGACAGGGGAACAATCTTTGTTTGCTTAATACCCTTATTTTGTTACAAAGGGAAGAAGAGCCAGGGCTCTGGATCTTTTGATTTCTGTTGTAAGCATTCTCTGATGTTTTGCACAGGTACCGGTGATTCTTCTGGGAAGGATCTTACCTCGTTCTGTGATAAACCGTCTCAGTGAATCAGGTTTTTTGTAATCCACTTCCAGTTTGTTTGCGCAGAATTTGCAAACCTTTTTTTTGTAATAGGTTCTTCTGGGTCTGGGCGCAGATCTATCACCGCGATCCTGTCCGGAATAACCCTGTTCATTGGTATTTGTATCTTCAGACATCATTACACCTCATTAAAATGGAATATCATCCTCAAACCGTTCGACCGGTCCGTTATCCTGTCTGGAAGGACCTGGATTGTATGATTCGAAGGGTTGAGAATTTCTGGACGCTGGGGCTCCCTGCTGGGGACTCTGACTGGAGTAATTACCGGTCTGATCGCTTCTACCGCCGAGAAGCTGAATATTTGTGGCTTCCACCACGACTTTGCTTCTCTTCATGCCGTCCTGCTCCCAGCGTTCCTGTCTGAGCTGACCCTCTACAGCAATCTGCTGTCCTTTCTGAAGGTACTGACTCAGGGACTCCCCCCGTTTACCGAAAAGGGTAATATCAAAAAAGTTTGCCTCATCAACCCATTGATCTCCCTGTTTTCTACGGCGGTTACAGGCAAGGCCCATTTTCGTAATGGCCCAGCCGCTGCTGGTGTACTGCAATTCTGCATCTCTGGTTAGTCTGCCGACCAGTATGACTCTATTCAGATCTTCTGCCATGGGAACTCCTCCTGTTGACTATTTCTCTTTTTTTACGAAGAGATACTTAAGAAGCTGTGTAGTAAGCTTAAGAGCATCTTCTATCTTTAGGATTCCTGCAGGATCAGCTTCAATGTTTAAAAGGTGGTAGTGACCACGTTCTTCTTTATTGACGGGATACGCAAGCAGTCTGTCACCCATATCTTCCTCAGATACGATGGTGACGCCATTTTTCTGAAAAATGTCTTTAACAGCTTTCAGACCGGTGGAATAATTATCTTCCTTTACCCGGAAAACGGCAGTAAATTCGTAGGATCTCATTTTATCCTCCTTGTGGACTTAGTGATTTACTCCAACGGAGCAAATAAAGAGGCTGTGAAAAAGTATCATAATGGCTAATTGATGTCAAGGTAACTTCTCATTATGCCGAAACATAAAAGAGAAAAGCAGGAGTTTTACATATGAGTGAAAAAGTTCATTACGAAGATAATCTATTTTATCTTCTTACTGATATTACAAGATTGAAGAATGGTCTCAAACTCTCCATAGACAATGAATTTTTCTCGGAAAAACTTCTGGGTGACCTTTTTTTTATAGATACGGTATTAAGCCGTCACTACAAGCTGTTACAGGATAACCCTTTTCTGATCAGAAGGAAAGATTATCTTTTCACTGTCATGAAAATGAAAAAGAAACTGACGGAACTGCAGGAATCCATTCTGGAAAAAAACGGATTCTTTACGGATGAGCAGAAAGAGAAGTTTCCTGATATCAAAAGAAGCATGGCCAGACATTTACAGGATATTCAAAGCATCAGACAGGAATCAGAACCAATCTTGATAACCCCAGAGAGGACAATTCGAGCCTTTCCAGCAGTGAATACTCTCTTCTTATGGATCCTGCCCAGGATTAACCTACAGAACTTCCAGAGCGGCTTTCACTTCCCGTCTTACATTGATGGGCTGGTTTTCCGTATCCAATCCTTCCACGCGGCTTTTTAATGAGGAAAGCCTGTTGATCTTTATTCCCCGAATACCATAAATGCGGATAATAAAGTCCTGATTGTCCAGCATGGCATCATAAAAAGGCTGAAGGGCTTCCCATTCGGTCGATGAAAGGGTCTTGCAGAAAGGACCAAGCTCATTATCCTTATCTTTTTCCAGCCTTTCATCCAAAACGGCATGAAGGCTTTTGATAGAACCGGGAAGTTTCTTTTCCAGCATAATATCCAGAGCTTTCGATCTGATGTCGAAGGGAGTTCTTTCGTTTTCAAACTGTCCCAGAATAAATTCTGCCGCATCCTGCCGCTCAAGTTCGCCTAAAGCATCAAGCGCAGCATAGCGGACCTGACGAACCGGGTCGTTCTCTACTTTGTATATAAGGATATTTACGGCGTCTTCCACCTTCCTGGAACCTAAACCTTCACTTGCAGCTACACGGATACGCCAGAAGGAATCTCTTAATGCGGAGATCAGGATAGAATCCATTTCTGAATTATCGTATTCAGTAAGCCCCTTAAGAACATAGGATCTGAGATTGCTGTCCTCCAGAATCCGGTACTGCTCCTTCAGAATTTCAAAACCAGAATCCTCTTTCAGTTTTCCCAGGGAAACAGCCGCATACTGCCTGTGAACAGTCGGAGCATCTTCATCCTGCAGGACCTCCTCAAAGAGAGAGGCCGCATCCTGATAGTGAAGATCCCCCAGAACCAGAATTGCGGAAGCTAAAAGATCCTCGTATTCACTGTCTCCCTCGTTAACGTTGTAGAAATCCAGGATTTCTTCGGCTCTGGAAGGATTTTCCAGCTTGCCGATTCCCCTGAGAGCTGCTCCGGCCAGACTTTTGTTGTTATCATTGAGCATCTCATAAAAAAGATCACCCGCCTCTTTCTCTTTCATAACGCCCAGATAGGAGATAGCCGAGAGAATAAGGTTGGTTCCGTAATCATAATCATCCAAATGATCCTGAATCAGTTTCAGAGCTTTTTCTTTTCCTGCATCTGATTCAATCTGAGAAAAAAATTCAAAAATGGCTCTGTTGATTTCTGGATTGTCATTTGTATTGAGCAGTTCGGCCAGTTCTTCATTGAACGAACTGTCTTTCTCGGTTCGTATCGTGTTAATCACTTCTATGACTTCCGAATCGATACCGTACATAAGAGTCTCTCGCTTCTTTTTATTGAGAGACTCGATCAGTTCCTTCTGTTCCTGCTCTTTTTTTTCTTCTTCAGAAAGCTCATTTTCCGTAGGGACTGGGGCACTGTTATCACCTTCGGATTGTGAAAACACCCGTACAGACAGGTAGAGAAAAAGAAACAGTAAAAATAACAGTCGCGATAATCTGATCATAAATCCCGGCTCCCGAAAAAATACCTTATGATAAAGACTTTCTTCTTTTAAGGATCGACGTAATATCCAGTTTCATAAAGGAATATACCACAAAGAGAATAAAAAGGGATAAAAGACCTTCCAATGCCAAAAGCCCCAGATTTCCCCAGCTGCTCCCCCGAAAAAAACGTTCAGAAGGGATAAAAACCTTAAGGAGCAGAACAAGACCTACCATCGGGACCTGGGCACAGAGAACCTTGAGAAAATGGATCACCATGTTTTTTGAACGTAAGACAATAAATTTCTTCACTCCTCCGTATGCCATAACCAGCGCTCCGGCTGTCATGGCAATGGAATTAGCCCACGCCAGACTGACAACTCCGAATCCCAGCCAGAGAAATGAGAGAGAGAGAGAAATATCCACAAAAACAATACCTGCCGCCGCATAAAGGGTATATCTGTAATCCCCTCTTGAATAGAACGCTCTCTGAAAAAGGTTGTAAACTCCCACAAAGAACATTCCCGGACAGTAAGCTGCCAGGACGGATGCGGTAAGAGCCGAATCCTCCCGGAAGAACTCGCCTCTCTGTAGAGCTGTGGAAATCAATTCCGGACCGAAAAGGATAAGAAGGATTGAAGAGGGAATCAGAAGCATTCCCAGCATATGAATCCCATCCTGCAGAGATTCTGATAGTTTTCCCCACTCTTTCTGTCCTGCCAGCCGGCTCATTTTGGGAAACAGAACTGTGGTAATGGAAGCGGAAAAAATTCCAAACGGAAGCTGCCAGAACACAATAGCATTGCTCAGAGCTGTAGTACTCCCCTCTTTCAGTCCGGTAGCCAGAAGTATAGCTACCTGCTGGTTTACTGTAAAAATGGAGGAAGTGATGAGCACAGGAACCCAATGCTTCAAAACCCGCCTGAATGGGGGGCTGGAAAAATCTATTTTAGGAATGAGAGTGTAACCCAGTTTGCGGTATGCAGGATACTGCCAGAAGATCTGGGCCAGACCTCCTCCCAGAACACCTATAACCATAGAGAAGATACCCAGAGGCCGATGCCAGATTAGGATGGAGGCAATCACCGATACAGAAAAGAGAAGAGGAGATACCGCAGGAATGAGAAAGTGGTTATGCGAGTTTAAGACCGCCATCAATACGGCACTGATGCTGATAAGTAGTATGTAATGGAACAGCCAGCGGAACAGCTTCTCTGCCAGGAGAGTCATGGCAGGATCGGGAAATCTTACAAAAATTCTCAAAACGATGTGGGGAAAAAACACACACGCAACCGATAAGGGAATCAGGATCAGAAGTTGTAAAGCCAGAATATTCCTGTTCAGTTTTTTTGCTTTTTCACCTGTGGGATCATTTACTATCTGCCTGGAGAGTTCCGGTATAAATGCTGATGAGAGGGCCCCTTCTGCAAGGAGTTTCCTGAAATTGTTCGGAATGTTGAAGACAGCATTCAAAACATCCGCCTCACCTTTGGCACCGAAAAACATACTGATGAGAGCAATGCGAACAAACCCGAGGATCCGGGATCCGAGCGTTCCGCTCATTACAGCAATTGCAGAAAGGACGCTCTGTCTTCTGGTAGGCTCTTTCAAAATCAAAAACCTTTGCTGTAACGGGTCAGAAAATCTTTTTTATAGGCCCGAAACCTGTCCTCACGAACCGAGGCACGGACTTCTTCCATGAACCGATAGAGAAAGTGGAGATTGTGCTGTGTAACAAGCATGGGTCCCAGGATCTCCTTGGCTTTAAACAGATGGCGCAGATAGGATTTACTATAATTTTGGCATACTTCGCAATCACATTCCGGATCGATTGGAGTCGTATCCAGCCGGAATTTCTCATTTTTTAGAGCGATAAGGCCGTTTCTTGTAAAGCAGGTCCCGTTTCTGGCAATTCTGGTGGGATATACACAGTCAAACATATCGATCCCTGCTTCCACAGCTTCCAGCATATAATCGGGAGTGCCGATTCCCATCACATACCGGGGTTTGTCTTCCGGCAGAAACTGTGCGGTATAGTGGAGGTACTCTCTGAACACCTCGGGGGGTTCTCCCACAGAAAGACCGCCAATGGCTATTCCGGGGGTATCCAGCTCCAGGATTTCCTCAGCACTTCTCTTTCTTAAATCCTCATAAAAATTCCCCTGAATAATGCCGAAGAGAAGACCCTCGTACCCTTCTTTACGTTTATCCCAGCGCTGTTTGGCTCTTCTGGCCCAATTGGTTGTAATCTGAAGCGCTTTCAAAGCTTCCTTATGGCTGATATCCGGGGGCGTACAGACATCAAGAGCCATTTGAATATCGCTTCCGAAAGTTTCCTGTATTTCCACAACGCTTTCCGGGGTAAAAACATGGTAGGCACCATCTATGTGAGAGCGGAAACGGACCCCTTCCTCTTTGATTTTCCGGAACGTGGCCAGGGAAAAAACCTGGAATCCTCCGGAGTCGGTAAGAATATTGTGCTGCCATGAACTGAAATTGTGCAGCCCTCCGGACTGTTCAATAACCTCCATACCGGGACGCAGATATAAATGATAGGTATTTCCGAGAATCAGTGTATACCCCATTTCGTCCACATCCTTATGCTTTATGGCTTTTACGGTACCATTGGTACCCACAGGCATAAAAGCGGGAATCTCCACATCGCCATGAGGAAGATGTAGAGTTCCGGTTCTTGCTCTGGAATCATTGTCTTTATGGGTAATGGATATCATTATAAACTCCTGTCTTTCATTGGATCATGTATGGGCTGTTTTCAAAAGAACTGCTCCCACCAGGCAGAAAAGTACAAAAGCAGCCCAGGCTCCATATAAAGGCGGGATATAACCCAGTTTTGCCAATAATATCATGATCATCTGAGTAACGTAATATATAACAGATACGACGAGACTGGAAAGGAGGCTCATGAGAAGAATGTTCTTTTTAAACCGTCCTCCCAGAGAGCAGGAGAGAATCGCCACCACCAGAGGAGTTAAGGCAAAGGAGAACCTCTGATAGTACTCGGTCAGTGCCCCCTTATAGGGAAAACCGGTACGTCGCAGTGATTCAACCCAATCTTTGGCTTCCCGGCTGTTCATTTCGTCGACCTTCCTGGTAAGCCTCTGAAATGAAGAAGGAGGCTCATCCATTCTCTCATCACTCCAGGAAGAACGGTTTTCCTCTTCCATGTATCCTGTTTCTTCAGAAAACCGGAATATCCGGGCATTTTTCACAACCCATCCCTCCTTTTCATCCCATTCGGCTCTGGCACCATCCACACGGGAAAGGAATTCTCCCCGGGGAGAGAAGAAAAGGACTGTAATTCCTGTCAGGCTCTTTCTCTGATCGTTATAGAAGTCCGCATTATATATCACTTCGTTTTTCCGGCTTAAAACTGTAACGTTGGAATTACTCATGGAGGCGGACTGTCCCAAAAGAGTATTGGAGAGGGCATTCTTCTCCTTGAATGTGGGTATTACAATCCTGTCTTCGAAAAAATACCCCCCCACACTCAGGATAAAACCTATCACCAAAAGAGGCAGGGTAAAACGGTAAAGGGAGTATCCCGATCCGAACACAGCAATCAGTTCGTTATTGGCATAGTAATTGCCCAGAATAAAAGAGATGGTAAAAAGGATGGATATGGGAAGGGAAAATGATATGCACTTGGGAATATAGAGTAAAGCGACCCTTCCGATTTCAGACAGAGCTACATCTGCATTGAGGTAACGCCATAGATTTCCGAATAAATCAACTAACTGAAGGATCAGAATAAAAAATGTCAGAGACACCAGGAGAGTCGGAAAAAAATCCTTGATTATCATTTTATGAAGGGTATTCATTTTCCCGCCCTGAACAAATAGAGTACAGATCCCGCCAGGAAGATCAGAATATTGGGAAACCACATGGTTAATGCAGGAGGATAGAATGTCCTGATTCCCAGGGTTCGGCCGGCAACTAGCATACCCCAGTAGAGGATGGTGATGAATAATCCGATTCCAAATCCCACAGATTTACCGCTTCTTTTGGTAAAGAGCCCCAGAGGGAATGCCAGTATAACGAAAGGAAGACAGGAGAAAGGGATGGCGAATTTTTGATAGAATTCCAGCTTCCAGACCTGCAGGGATCTGTCATGCACTTTGGAAATACGGCTTTTCTCGTATGTTTCTCTCAAGATATTCAGACGGCGTGATTCGGAGCCTATCAGTTCAGGATCTGTTTTCTCATCCAGGGTATACCATGTTTCATAGTAGGCGGCAAAGTTTTCAAGAACTTTCCTTTCCTGCTGTTTTACCTTGATATCATATTTTATCTGTTTTTCCTGAATACTCCTGTATACATCAAGAGAACTCATTTCCCTGGGGCCGGGATTTCTGATAGAACTGGTAATATCCTTTAATAGGATATTATAAATCATACCATCCGCAGTACTGTAGGAGTACTCGCCCTGGTTCCGTTTAACCGATTCGTGATCCATGACACGATTCAGATGAAAAGAGATCACTCCCTTATCTTCAAAGGAACTGTCGATGCTGCCGCTGTCAGCCGTAATCACGCGCCTGTCGGAATCGCTGTTTTTTTCAATAATGACCATATTGTCAATATCCTTACCAGCCACTTCCCCAGTTATCAATATCTTGTCCTGAAAATATTTAATGGAGTAGGATTCCAGCTCCATCTCGGGGTTTTTATAGATCAGCTCCCGGTAGAGCCGGGTGAATCTGATGGTTCCCAGAGGAAGGAGATAATCATTCACAAAAAAAGAGAGAAAAGAGAAGCTTATTCCTATAAGAAAAACGGGCAAAAATATCCTGTTGTATGTTATTCCAGAACACTTCATTGCCAGTATTTCGTTATCTGACGAAAACCGGCCGAAGGTCATAAGAGTTCCTACCAGAGTGGCAAAAGGAAAAGAGATCGCAATAATGGAAGGGAGAGAGTAAAATATGAGTTTTATAACGGATTGAAAAGGAACCTGCTTTGCCAGAATATCTTCTGCGAGAAGAAGAAGCTGATTGATAAAGAAAATAAAAAAGAAAAAGAGAAACGAAACAAGAAAGGAAAGGAAAAATTCCCTGGAAATATACCAGTAGAGAGTGAGATGTGATCTTTTTCTATTTAAAAAAATCTTCGTGTACAACAAGCAGCCCCTGATCCTGAGTTCCGCAGATGATGTAAGGTGCAGAATAATCTACAGCGGTAATATCCAGAGTGGGAAGTCCTTCAGCAATACCCCTATGGTGCTGGGTAAGATCCGTGCCATCCATGTATATTAAACCATTTCCTAATGTACTGAAGCAATAGCCCCGATTTGTTTCTACTCCGCCGGTAATCCATATGGCTGGAGAAAAAATTCTTTCATATTCGAACAGACCGTGCTCCTCTGTGAGCAAAAACAGCCCGTTTCCATAGGAACCGGCAATAAATGAAGACTCATCATAGGGAAGCATGGCTCTGACCCCGGCTGTTCTTCTGTTATTTTCCACGACCGGTTTTACCTTGCCTGCTGCATCAACAAGGAAGAGGCCTTTTTCTTCTGTACCGGCAAAGAGCCGGTCATTATCAGCCTGAAAGAGGAATGTTACATTTTTTAAAATGCTATGAGGGATAACGGTCTCTTCTTCAAGCAGAATCCTCCTCAGGCCCGCTCCCTGTGTTCCCACCAGGATACCTCTGCCGAGAAGCGACAGACTCTGCATCCCTCTGAATGAACTGTGATCGGGAAGATCCGGAGAAAAAGTTCGTCCAGTCCTCATATCATACATGAGAACAGATCCATAGGAGAGAACCCATACCCTGTCCCGGTCCGCCTTAATGGCGTTTACGGACCTTATTGCCAAAGAAGGGACTCCTCTTTTTAGAATAAACCAGGTTCTTTCGGAAAGTGAATACCGCGCAATGTCACCACTCCTGGTTCCAATCCAGACATCATCTCCCAGGGATTCCAGAGAGGAGATGAAGGGATCAAACAATCCGCTCTCTTCTGTAGAGATCGTATCGATCCACAAAGCCCTTGAAAGAGCCGCTATCATAACCGGATCTTCTTCATGAGCCAGAAGATTTCGAATTTCATCTTTAAGATTGAGTATCTGCTGATAATCCCCGGAGAGCTGAGCCCTCTTTAAGCTCTCCAAAAGCACCTCCTGTGAAAAAACAGCAAGATGAACCATCAGAAAAAGGATATAAACAGGAAAAAATCTCATCAGGCTCTACCGGTAGATCCGAAACCGCCCTCTCCCCTTCCGGTATCATCCAGAGATTCAACCCATTCAAAATCAGCTCTTAAAACGGGAGCAATAATCAGCTGGGCGATCCTTTCACCTTTATGAATTGTTACAGCTTCCTGACCCAGATTTATCAGAATGACCTTTACATCACCCCTGTAATCAGCATCAATGGTTCCTGGTGTATTCAGAACAGTAAGACCATATTTGGCAGCCAAACCGGATCGGGGACGGACCTGTCCTTCATACCCGGCAGGAATAGCCATTTTCAAACCCGTAGGTATAAGACAATGTTTTCCGGGCTCAATGACAAGAGACTCTTCAATGTCAGCTCTCAGATCTGCACCTGCAGCAAGGTCACTCCCGTAGTGGGGTGTCATCTCCCGGTTACCCGTAACGGGAACCTGTATTTTTTTCATAGGATCTCCTTTCCCTTATAAGTGAAAAAGGAGCTGTAACAGTACAGCCCCTTCTACAATTTCGGTATTATCGATTATCTGCGGTTACCACCGCCACCGGAGCGGGGTTTCCAGTCAGGGTTTTGAGCATCTACAACACTGAGGTTGATACGGCCCATTCTATCGATTTCTATCAGTCTGACTTCAATTTCCTGTCCCTCTTTGAGGACATCGGAAACATTATTCACACGTTCTTTTGATAACTTGGAAATATGGCACAGCCCTTCTTTTCCGGGAAGGATCTCAACAAAGGCACCAAAGTCCATAATGCGTTTTACCACACCGTGATAGATTCTCCCTACCTCGGGTTCTTCGATCATACCCTTAATCATGGTTTCAGCCATCTCAGCCCCTTTTTTCTCACGGGCAAAAATGCTGATGGTACCATCTTCATCAATATTGATTTTGGCTCCGCTCTTTTCAGACATGGCTTTAATATTCTTTCCGCCGGGTCCGATAAGAAGACCGATTTTATCAACATCAACTTTCAGTGAAAGGACTTTGGGGGCAAAATCAGAAACATCCGCATTGGGCTGACTGATCGTTTCATTCATGATACTCAGAATGTGTTTTCTGCCTTCCAGAGCCTGCTGAAGAGCCGTTTTCATAATTTCAATACTGATACCGGGGATTTTTATATCCATCTGGAATGCTGTAATACCGTCTTCAGAACCGGCAACTTTGAAATCCATGTCACCCATGTGGTCCTCTTCTCCGAGGATATCGGAAAGAACCACAAATTTTTCGTCTTCCTTGATCAGACCCATAGCAATTCCCGCTACCGGTTTTTTCAAAGGAACACCCGCATCAAGGAGAGACAAGGTTCCGCTGCAGATTGTCGCCTGAGAGGAAGAACCATTGGATTCTGTAATTTCAGAAACAACTCTGATAGTATAAGGGAATTTATCTTTGGGAGGAAGAACTCCCTCAAGGGCTCTCTGAGCAAGATGTCCATGACCGATTTCACGGCGTCCTGTACTGAGACGTCCCGTTTCTCCAACCGAATAGGGAGGAAAGTTGTAATGGAGCATGAAGTTGGCTCTTCTGTCTCCATCAATATCATCCATGATCTGTTCATCCAGAACACTACCGAGAGTGGTTACACCAATGGACTGTGTTTCCCCTCTGGTAAAAAGAGCACTACCATGGGTTCTCTGAAGGATATCAACTTCACAGGTAATGGGCCTGATCTCATCATGTTTCCTCTGATCACAGCGTTTGTCGTCCTCAATAATGGACTTCCTGATGATAACCCTTTCCATCTCTTCGAAAAGGTCCCCAACCAGTTTGTGCTGATCCTCGGGAATCTCTTCGCCGTATTTTTCCATGATATCGTTTTTAATGGCTTTGATGGCGTATCTTCTGGCAAACTTGCCGTCTTCAAAACAGGCTTTTTCCATCTGGGGATAAGCCTCTGCCCACAGATCGTCCCATTTTTCCAATTTGATGGTTTTTTCTGTAAGAGGAAGTTTCTCTTTACCGCATTTTGCAGCCATATCAGCCAGGAACGCACATAGATCTTTCAGTACAACTTCTGCTGCCTGGATAGCACCGAGCATCAGTTCTTCCGAAACTTCTTTGGCTCCCCCTTCCACCATACAGATACCATCATCAGAAGCGGCCACAATAATATCAAGGTCGCTCTCATCAATCTGCTGAAAAGTGGGATTAATAACATATTCTCCATCAAGATATGCCACACGTACGGCGGCAACAGGGCCATTGAAGGGAATGTCAGAGATCATGACAGCCGCAAAAGAGGCTATCATTCCCACAACATCAGGAGTATGTATCTGATCTGTGGAAATCGTCATGGGAACAACCTGGATCTCTCTACCGAATTCTTTATAGAAAAGGGGACGCATCGGACGGTCGATCAGACGGGAAACAAGGATCTCCTTATCTTTGGGTCTTGCTTCCCTTTTCAGAAAACCGCCGGGAATTTTACCGGCAGCATAGTATCGCTCGTTGTAGTCCACTGATAGAGGAACATAATCCAGACCTTCCACGGACTCAGATCCGCAGCAGACTGTTGCCATGACTGCAGAACCGGCATATTTTGCAATAACAGCGCCATTGGCCTGCCGTGCAATTTTACCGGTCTCCAGGATGAGATCCTCATCACCAATTCTAAATTTGAAAGTTTCCATTTACTGTCCTTTGTCTTATTATTTTCTAAGACCGAGTTTCGCAATCAGCTCCCTGTAACCTTCAAGATTGGTTCTTTTAAGATATCTTAAAAGTTTACGCCGGGTACCAACCATTTTCAGAAGGCCCCTTCTGGAAGCGTGATCTTTTTTGTGTGATTTAAAGTGTTCGGACAGATCTTCAATTCTTTTTGTCAGAAGGGCAATCTGTACTTCTGTAGAACCGGTATCTGCACCGTCTTTTCCGAATTCTGCAACAATTTGTGCTTTGTCATCTTTGGTTAACATAATAGTATTAACTCTCCAAAAAATAAAAATTACATAAGGCATTTCACCGATTGCAAACAGAGTAACACCCTGTAAAGAATCAGTACCTGAAAACACCATTTTACCGATATAAACATAAAAGTCAATCTTACTATTTCAGCAGTCAGCTGAAAATAATTCTGTACCGGAAACTATCGGCCTCTTTTAAAACCAGAGCAACCGGAGTCCCTGCAGGAGTCAGAAGAAGATTCATAGCTGAAAGACTCACTTTTTCATCTTCCAGAAACGTCCTGCGAAAGGGAACACCATTGAGGATTGCAGCAATGGAATTCTCTTTCACCGTCAGTATGGATGTATCTTCAAGGCGGCTAAAAAAGCTTTTCCAGTCAAAAAAGTTCTCTACACCGGAGATTTCCTCAGGTTTCAGGCTTTCGTTCAGCTGAAAAGGTCCGATACTGGTTCTGTTTAGCCGGCTTACATAGGCTCTGGTACCACAGGCCATACCGAGATCTCTTGCCAGAGACCGGATATAGGTTCCTTTTGAACATTGGATTCTGGCTTGCAGACGTCCTTGCCTGTAGGAAAGGAAATCAAAAGAATAGATGACAATATCCCGGGTAGGCAGTTGTGCATCTTGCCCCTTTCTGGCAAGTTTATGGGCTCTTACGCCATTGACATGCACAGCAGAATAAAGGGGCGGTGTTTGCTTCTGGGGTCCCAGAAATGTCAGCATTGCATCTCTGATGCATTTTTCTTCCGGTACAGGACCGGTTGCTATTACATCCCCTTCAGGATCCAGAGTTTCTGTCTCCTGACCAAATGTAATTTCTGCTTCGTACTCTTTGTCCATTCCGGTAACAAGAGCATTCAACCTGGTAAATTTACCGGTCAGAACGATAAGAAGTCCTGTAGCAAACTTGTCGAGAGTGCCAGTGTGGCCGACTTTACCCGTTCCGATCGCTTTCTTGATTCTGTTGAGAGACTGGAATGAGGTCTCCCCTTCCGGTTTATCAAGAAAAAGGATTCCGCTCTTACTCATCTCCATCATGATTTACAAGACTGTCAATCTTTTTATTGAGAGCAACACTATCCCTTACAGAGGTGTCTGCCTGAAAAACCAGTTTGGGCGTTTGCCTCATCCGCAGTTGTTTTCCAATTCTGCCCTGGATAAAACCCGCGGCGTGATTCAATGCCTTTACACTTTTTCCAAGCTTGCTTTCACCCTCAAGAGACGAGACCATAACTTTGGCGGATGAAAGATCCGATGATACCTTCACTCCTGTAATAGACAGAAGTGAATTAATGCGCGGATCTTTCAGTTCCCCCATCATAATAAGAGAGCTGACCTGTTCTCTGATCAGGCTCTCTACCCTTTTCATTCTCAGTTCATTCACTGGGCTGTGGGCTCCCCGAGAGTTTTCTTTATCTCTTTCATTTCAAAGACTTCCAATTCGTCTCCCACCTGGATATCGTTGAAATTTTCCAGTGAGATACCGCATTCAAAACCTTCACGAACTTCTTTTGCATCATCCTTGAAACGCTTCAGTGAAGAAATGGGACCTGTATGAACTTCAATCCCTTCTCTTATGACATGAACGCTGCTCTTTCTGGTAACAATACCTGAAGTAACCATACAACCGGCAATGACACCAACTTTTGGTACTTTAAAGGTTTCTCTGACTTCCACTTTTCCGACTGTTTCTTCTTCAAGATCGGGAATAAGCATACCTTCCATGGCAGAACGGATATCTTCCACAACATCATAAATGACATTGTATTTTCTGATTTCAACTTTTTCCTTGTCTGCCACAGCCTGGGCTTTCGGAGTGGGCCTCACATGAAAACCAATGATAATAGCATCAGATGCAGCAGCAAGGTTAACATCATTCTCAATAATGGCACCAGCGGCAGCATGCTTGCAAACCAGCCGGATTTCCGGGGTACTGAGTTTCTCCAGTGCAGACTGGATCGCTTCTACAGATCCATGTACGTCACCTTTGATAATCACATTGAGTTCCTGGACATCCCCGGACTGAATATTATCATACAGGTTATCAAGTGTAATTTTCTTGACATTTTTGGCATCTTCCAGTTTACGCAGTTCCTGGCGTTTCTGACCGTACTGTCTCGCAACCTTTTCATTTTCGGTTACCTGGAAAGGATCACCCGAATTGGGGATACCTGTAAAACCAAGGATCTCTACCGGCATGGAAGGAGTTGCCTCAGAGACATTTTCGCCTTTGTCATTAAACATAGCTCTGACTTTACCTGAGAAAACACCAGCTACAAAGGAATCACCGACTCTTAGGGTACCACGTTCAACCAGAACAGTTGAAACGATACCACGGCCCTGATCAACTTTGGATTCAATAACCTTACCTTCTGCCCTGCAGTCCCAGCTGGCTTTCAGTTCAAGCATTTCCGCTTCAAGCATAATTGTATCGATAAGCTCATCAATCCCCTCTCCTTTCAAGGCGGAAATGGGAACAAACTGAGTGGTCCCCCCCCAGTCCTCGGGCATCAGATTGTATTCGGCCAACTGCTGTTTGACTCTGTCCGGGTTAGCTTCAGGAAGGTCCATTTTGTTCACAGCTATGATGATAGGAACTTCTGCCGCTTTGGCATGATTGATAGCTTCCACAGTCTGAGGCATCACACCGTCATTGGCAGCAACAACCAGTACAACAATATCTGTAACCTGAGCTCCTCTGGCCCGCATCATGGTAAAAGCGGCATGTCCGGGAGTATCAAGGAATGTCAGATCCTTACCATCGTGATTTTTGATAGTATAAGCTCCGATATGCTGGGTAATGCCGCCAAACTCATCTGCCACAACATTTGTTCGCCGGATCGCATCCAGAAGCTTGGTCTTACCATGGTCGACATGTCCCATGACTGCAATAATGGGAGGTCTGGACTTCAGCTCATCTTCCTCAACCTTTTCTGACTCTATGATCGTTTCATCATAAAGTGAGACGATTTTCACCTTACAGTTATACTCATCAGCCAGAATTGTGGCTGTTTCTGCATCAATCTGCTGGTTAATAGTAACCATCATACCCATGCCGATAAGTTTTCCAATGAGATCCGAAGCCTTGAGATTCATTTTTCTCGCCAGTTCAGAAACTGTAACCACTTCCATGATTTCAATTTCCTTGGGAACAGGATTGGCATTGCTGACAGTTTTTTTCTTATACTGCAGCATTTTTTCTGTTTCCTGCTCCTTCTTTTTCTGGAAGGTTTTTCCCTTTTTGGACTTAAAGAATTTCTTCGGCGTAGACTTCTGGTTGTCCTTCATGGGCTCCTGGGTTGCACCGCCGGGACCGCCGGGACGTCTCTGAAAACCTCCGGGTCTTCCGCCGGGAGCACCGCCAGGCCTGTTGCCCTGGTAACCACCGGGTCTTCCGCCGGGAGCACCGCCAGGTCTGTTGCCCTGGTAACCTCCGGGTCTTCCGCCGGGAGCACCGCCAGGTCTGTTGCCCTGGTAACCGCCACCGCCAGGTCTATTACCCTGGTAACCACCACCGGGTCTATTGCCCTGGTAACCTTCATTCCTGTTACCCTGGTAGCCGCCGCCGGGCCTATTGCCCTGGTAGCCGCCGCCGGGCCTATTGCCCTGGTAGCCGCCGCCGGGCCTATTGCCCTGGTAACCGCCAGAACGATTGCCCTGGTAACCTTCATTCCTGTTACCCTGATAGCCGCCTCCCTGGCCTCCAGATCTATCTCCATCGGGTCTGTTGCCCTGATAACCACTGCTCCGGCCGCCGCTGGGACGGTTTCTATCATAGTTCCGGCCACCGGGAGCATAATTTCCCGCACGACCGGTTCTGCTGAGATTACCAGCTCTTCCGTCACTGCTTCTTCCGGCATAATTGCCGGCCCGTCCGGTTCTTTCCGGCCTATCGTCTCTGGAACTATCAGTTTGATCGTTTCCTCGCTGAGAATAGGTTCTTTTTTCGTTTTCGTTACGGGATTCCTTTTTCTCACCTCCCTCACGGGAAGCTGAGGAATCACTGTCTTTGGTTGTAACGACTTTATGGGCCTTTTTTACAACCACTTTCTTTTTCACAACAACGACTTTCTTTTTATCACCACCATCGGATTTTCCGGGAGAGTCTGACTTCTTATGCTTAATCAACGTAGCCTTGGGCTGTTTGTTATCCACCTCTTCTGACATATACCACCTTATTCCTGATCATCTTCTATTTCTTCAATTTCAAAGCTCAACCCGACTCCACAGCTGGGACAAACTGTCATATCCAATGTAATGGCAGAACCACATTCGGGACATTCGTAAGCTTCATCGTCTTCTATAACGATCTCTTCCTCAGCTTCTTCCCCGGATTCACTTTCCACAATCTCTACATTATCATCTATAATTCCGCGGATCAGATCAATATCACTTTCATTGATACCTTCAAAACTACTCAGCTCTTCAAGATCCATACTAACAAGTGTTTCGATAAGATCGATTCCGTTCTCTTTAAGAAGGGCAACTACGCGCTCCGGAATATCCGGCAGCTCTTCAATTCTTGTAATTTCCTCTTCGTTTTCTTCCATATCACTAAAGAGCTCATTTGCCGCTTTGGAGAGTTCCTGAGTGACATCCATCTCTTCAAACTGCTCTTCGGTTTTTACGTCGATACTCCAGTCAACAAGCCTGTTGGCCAGACGGACGTTCAATCCCTGCTTACCAATGGCAAGCGAAAGCTGCTGATCCGGCACAATAGCCAGGGCCTGTCGTTTTCCTCCGTCCATAACGATAACGTCTGAGACTTCAGCAGGAGAGAGGGCATTCTTGATAAAAACCTGAGGATCCGGATCAAATTTGAGAATATCAATCTTTTCACCCTCAAGCTCTCTTACGATAGCCTGAATTCTTACACCCTTGAGACCGACACATGCTCCTACAGGATCAACATCATCACGGTTGGAAGATACGGCAATTTTTGTTCTGTATCCAGGCTCCCTGACAATCTTGTGAATTTCAATCGTGTTATCATAAATTTCCGGAACTTCCAGTTCGAAAATACGTTTAACAAAATCTGCATGTGTTCTGGAAAGAACAATCTGCAGACCAGACGGTGTTTTATTCACTTCGCTTATCAGGGCCTTAATTCTATCCCCCACATTATACTCTTCCCGGGGAGACTGAAAACGCTTGGGAAGGATACCTTCCGTACGACCAAGATCTACAAAGATATTCCCGTTCTTCTCTCTCTGATAATACCCGATAATCATCTCACCGACTTTATCCTTAAACTCTGAATACAGGGTATCTTTCTGAATTTCTCTCAGATCCTGACGGGCTCTCTGTTTGGCACTCTGAACAGCCAGACGGTCAAATTCCGCAGGATCAATCTTGATAAGGATTTCATCACCAACTTCACTCTCTTCATTGTACTGAAGAGCGTCTTCAAGAAGGATTTCACAGACAGGATCATAATAGTCATCTTCTGTAACAATCATCTTTTTGGCATAGATGGAAACATCTGAATTGTCATCATTGAATCTAACCACCGCATTATCGGAGGTCCCATATTTTCTTTTGTACGCTGCCAGCAGAAAATCCTCAATGGTTTTCAGAACGAGCTCTTCAGTGATTCCTCGTTCCTGTTGTAACTGGCGTATCGCCTCTGCAAAATCCGGTGTCATTTTTGACGGGCCTCCATAGTATAATCAAGTTTTGCCTTTCTAATTGTATTCATGGGGATATTCCATTCCTTATCATCCTGCTCTAAAACCAGAGAATCCTCTGAGCAGTCCCTGATCCAGCCGCTTTTCCATTCAGATTCACCTTCAAGGAGGATCTTCAGAGCTTTTCCCTTAAAAATCGGGTACTCCCGATTGCTTTTAATTCTTCTGTCAATTCCGGGAGAGGTGATCTCCATGGAAGTGTCTCTTGATTCCAGAAGGAGTTCCAATCTGGGCTGAATGATCCTGTGGACAGCTTCACAGTCTTTCAGCGTAACTCCTTGATCCTGGAAAATAACCAGACGTATCGTAAAAGTCTTCTTTACGACTGCAGCATTGAGTTCCACAATGGAAATACCCATTTCTTTCAGAAGGGGCTCAATATCATCCAGTATTTTTTTTTCAATCTCTTTCAAATTCCATATTCCTGAAGCATCCTGCGGGAATTTAGATCCAAAAAAAAGAGCCTTGTAGGGGCTCTTAACTTCAAGATGCCATAAATTTTGATTACACCATATCAACTATAATAAACTCTGTCAACGGTAGGAAAAGGTTCTCCCATATAAGGATAAACTAAAGGACAGCGCAGAGAACCAATCCTTCTACGAAAACACCTGATTCTTTTTTTAAAGCAGAACCGCAGCTTTTTAAGGTGGCTCCAGTTGTAAAAACATCATCCAGCAGTATCACACGGGCAGTATCCGATAATCGGGATATCATTTTTTTTCTTGTCCCGATGCTGCTTTCCAAATGAAGGACTCTCTCTTTTCTTCCCAAAGTCTTCTGCTGGATCCGGTCGGAACGTTTCAATGCCTTCACATACGTATATCCATAGGATTTACGGAGTGTTTGACACAAAAGATCTACCTGATCCCATCCTTCTTTTCTTACTTTTCCTTTTCTGGGAGGCACCGGAACCAGAACCGGTTTCTCATTGCCTGCCTGCCTCTTTCTCAAGTATTGATCTATCGCATCAGCATACAAATATCTCAAGTTTTTCATCTCTCCCGACTTGTACAGATGAAGCAGTTCCTTGTGTATGCCTTCAAAGATAAAAAGGGAAAAGAATCTTTGAAAAAACGGATCAATCCTCTGACAGAAAGGACATACCCCTTCTTCACTGAAATCAGGATATCCGCAGCGAAGACATCTCTGTTTCAATGTTGTTTGACCTATCAGGGATTGTGCACAGGCAAAACAGAGAGATTGATCTGCTGCAAGAGGAGCACCGCAGAGGTAGCAATGATTATGACAAAGCAGAAATTCCGGGATCATACCTGTTCTACGGTAAAAATCCTCCGGAGAATTCAGCGTAAAAGAGTCTGTTTCAAAGAATTCAAGGTATTCATTGCTTCCAGAGGAGTCATTGTATCGACATCCAGGCTTTTCAGCTGATCCAGTACGATTTCACCACTGTCAAATAGATCCTGCTGGGGGGACACTTCTTTCAATGGAGGTGGAACGTTCAGCCCCAGTCCTTCCGTCTTTTCCATTGACAGAAGCACCTGGGAAGCTCTTGTAACAACCCTCTTTGGCAGGCCTGCCAAAGAGGCCACATGGATTCCGTAGGAGTTCCCGGCCGGTCCTTCCTTGATTTTTTTCAGGAAGACAATATCATCTCCTGTTTCCTGCACAGTTAGTGACAGATTACACAGCGAAGGGTGCTCCATCTCTGTGAGTTCATGATAATGCGTGGCAAACAGGGTTTTACACTTCACCTCATCAAGAAGGTACTCAGCAATACTCCAGGCAATGGAAAGACCGTCGTTGGTACTGGTGCCCCTGCCTATCTCATCCATGATGACAAGACTGGATGGGGTGGCATTCCGGAGGATATGAGCGGTTTCATTCATCTCCACAAGAAATGTCGATTCCCCTCTGGCAAGATTATCCGATGCTCCCACACGGCAGAATATCTTGTCTGCCACACCTATGCGCCCCTGATCTGCAGGGATAAAAGACCCCATCTGAGCCATAAGAACAATCAGGGCGGTTTGTCTCAGATAGGTTGATTTACCAGCCATATTGGGACCTGTAATTAAGGCAAAATGGCCCTTATCTTCGGTGAGCACCGTAGAGTTGGGAATAAACTCGCCCTGAGGCAGATAGGCTTCCACCACGGGGTGCCGTCCTCCGATAATTTCCAGTTCATTGTTTTCCAGGATTTCAGGACAAATGTACCCTCTGACTGTGGCAGTGTATGCCAGGGACTGATAGCAGTCCAGCTCGGCCAGTTTGATACAGACCAACTGAAGAAGCGGTATATACTTTTTCAGGTTTTCCCGTATTTCCAAAAAAAGAGACCGTTCCAGCTCAATGATTTTTTCTGATGCCGAATTAATACTCTCTTCCAGATCTCCCAGTTTGGATGTAGTATACCTCTCGGAGCCGACCAGGGACTGACGCCTGATAAAGCTTTCAGGAACCCCCTGGGCCTGGGCTTTGGAAACTTCCAGAAAATACCCGATGATTTTATTATATTTCAGTTTCAGGTTCGTGATGCCTGTCTCTTCCCTGATTCCCTGAAGATAGTCATCCAGGATCTCCCTGCTATGCTTCTTCAACCCTTTCAGTCTGTCCAGTTCCTGATGGTACCCGTCCCGGATCATCCTTCCTTCATGAAGCAGTATGGATGGATCATCCGTGATAGCCTGATGCAGTAATTGGGAAATTTCTTCCAGAACAGACCTCTGCTCCTCTGAACAGATTTTCAGCCCCTCAAGGTCGCCTCCCAGCTCATCATCGATGAGAAACATCTTTTGAAGAGACACTCTCAAAGAGAGGAGATCTTTGGCATGGGCTTTATCCAGACCGATTCTGGCGGTAAGTCTTTCTATATCCAGAATTCCCGAAAGAACTGTTCTGACATTTTGCATAAGGAGTTGATTCTTGTAAAATTTCCGGACTTTATCCTGTCTGTAGAGGATTTCCTCATATCTTCTCAAAGGATTCATAATCCATTGGCGGAGCATTCTGGCACCCATGGAGGTCCGGGTTTCCTCCAGCACGCTCAACAGGGTATAGGAAGAAGATCCGTCATTCATATTTCTGAGAAGTTCAAGGTTTTTTTGTGTAGCCTCATCCAGGGACACAAACCGGTCATCCTCATACCTCCGGATCCCCTGAAGGTGGCTCAGATAGTGACGCGCTGTATCTTTCAGGTAATCAAGAATAACTCCTGCCGCTGCAATAGCCGGATCATTTTCCTGAAAACCGAAGCCTTTGAGATTGGCAACGGCAAACTGCTCTTTTAAACTGCTGTAGCTGCTGTTTCTGTCAAAAAGCCAGTCCGGGATCTTATTGACAACCAGAGAGGGACGGGAGGCAAGAGAGCGGTAGTAGGCATGATCCATAAGAGATTCCTGAAGAAGGATCTCTGTGGGGTTCAGCCGGCTCACCTCTTTTCGGATATAGTCTTCCTGGTGATCCCCTTTGAAAGAGGTAGCCCAGAATTCTCCGGTGGACAGGTCCACATAAGAGAAAGTCATATCTTTCCCCACCCTGCCGATAGATGCCAGATAGTTGTTTGACCTTTTATCCAGATAGGACTCATCCACAACCGTTCCGGGAGTAATGATTTCCACCACATCCCTGGTGGCGATCCCCTTCCCCTTCTCGGGCAGGGAGATCTGTTCACAGATGGCAATTTTTTTACCAGCCTGAAGAAGGCGTCCTATATAATTCTGAGCAGCATGATAGGGGATCCCGCACATGGGAACCCCATGACGGCTTGTAAGGGTCAGATTGAGAATCCTGCTGACCTCTTCTGCATCGGATTTGAACATTTCATAAAAGTCACCCATCCGGAAAAAGAGAACAGCATCCTTATGTTTTTCCTTGATGGACAGATATTGCCGCATCATCGGGGTATTTTCAGACATAGAAGAAAATTATCGAATACGGCTCATGAGCCTCTGCAATACCTGATCAGTTATATCCACTTCATAGTTCCACCAGAGAAGATTGGGATCGGATTTTTTGAAAACAAGGGAAAAACCATTGCTTTCGGCTACATACTGAATCTCTTCGTTTATCTCTTTTACCAGTGTCATATTCTGACTGAGGCTTTTATTCATTTCCGCCAGCTGGGCATTTTTCACCCTGATATAATCCCTGAGATAATTTTTCTTTTTGAAGATTTCATTATCCAGTTCCAAAGCCCTGGCTGTGTTGCCGTCATTTTCTGCATCCAGCTTCCGGGCTTCCAGAATTTTTATTTCATCCTGGATTTTCTCACTCTCTTCCTGAAAAGACTGCTTCAGCTCTTCCAGTTCTCTCACAGCCTGCGAATCCTTGTAAAAAGCCGAAAGAATTCTGGAATAGTCCAGAACAGCAACTTTAGTTATATTCTCGGCTGCCAGGAAAGACCATCCGGCCAGCAGCACCATCAACAGTATGATTGTTTTTTTCATTTATAGAACTCCTCCCATAGAGTCTGGATCTTCTGACCCATTAAAACAGATACAGCAGATAGTATCAATAAATATCAATACCGAAGGATATCACCAGATTAAGATTACCATTATCAAAGGTCACATAATCAGGCTCAGGATTCCAGTTAATGCTTCCCCCCTCTTCAAACTGGAATTTTTTTACCAGATAGATACCAATAGGAAACTGAGGATTATCAAAACGTATCCCTGTCCCCAGACTGAATTTAAAATCCGGCAGGCTCATTTCATTCAAAAGCTCCTTGGACTTCCAGAGTCCTACTCCGTCGAGAAATATATCGTATGCCAGAATATTGGTTATCAAGGGAAATTTCAGAGTGGCCGTATTGTCCCACAAAGACTGACCATACCTTTCAGGATACCATCCCCGGGCGATAAACATACCATCCGCGTAAAAACCGTTTTCCTGGGGATCGGCCAGACTATCCTTGTTCCACGGCTTTTCAGTCAGATAGGAAAACGCCGAATTCAGGGAGAAAACCCCTTTGTACCGGAAATCCTCTGTGGGGATATCAAACAAGGTGAAATTCACCTGTCCTCTTGTCACACTTTTCAGATAATCCTTGGTTGACTGGGGTGTGATACCCGCAATAGTGACAGTTTCGCTGAAAATAAAACCTTTGGAAGGATTGCCCACATAGTCCCGGGTATCCCAGGCGCCTTTTATCCACCAGCTGTCCTCATATTTCCAGGATCTCAGATTTTCCCTGATGTCGTCACTCCAGGGTCGGTAGATTTCATCATTGTAATCGATATACTCAAAACCCGTTCTGATTCCGGTATAGGAACTCAGCCGTCCAATCCCTGTATGCCAGGTATAGCCGGTATTCACTCCGATGGAGATATCATTGGAATTGTATTCCATCAGATAATCGCTGGGAACTATTTCATCATTGTTTTCAAAATCCGCTTCACTGATATAGGGGTCGATAACACCGTTTCCATCCAGATCCTGATAGACGCTCTGGCCTATGGAACGGGACAGGGTCAGGTCGGTACCGATTCCCCAGCGGGTATTAAAAAGTCTGGGTTCCGAATATTTCAGAGAAATAGATTGGGTATCCGGAGAAAAGGTGGATTCCACCCCCACAGTAGAGCCCCGCCCCAGGAAGTTCCGGTCATTCCACTGAATGTTACCGGCCATGGGAAATTCGCTTCCACCCGAAAAGGTTATACCGAAAACGATATCAGCTGTTTTCCCCTCTTCCACATCAATCACAAGATCCATAAGACCTTCTTCGCTTCCCGGATATGTCTGAGGCTCTACGAGATCAAAATACTGGGTATTATAGAGGTTCCTGATTCCGTTCATAACCTTGGTTTTGCTGAAAACATCCCCTACTTCAAAGGGAAGCTCACGGTAAATCACATAATCTTTGGTTTTATTGTTACCCCGGATAATTACATTTTCGATGTGCGCTCTGTCTCTTTCTACAACAAACACTTCATAGGAAACGGTTTTATTCTCTTCATCTCTGGTTTCTTCATAAGAGAAAGAATTGTAGATATAACCGTTCTCAAAATAAAGATCCGTGACCTTCTGATAATCCAGCTGGAACCGGGTTTTATTGAAAACAGCGCCTTCTTCCTGCGAGATCATAGCAAGAAGTTCTTCATCGCTGTACAGCTCGTTTCCTGTGAAAGTGATTCCGCCGAAAGTATAGGATTCCCCTTCTTTTATTACAATGGTGATAATGAGATTGTTAACATTCTCTTCCTCGTTTCTTACAACATCCTTGATTACATCGCTGACTTCTGCATCAATAAATCCCCGGTCGTAGTAGTAGGCTTCAATCGTCCGGATATCCTGCTGAAGCTGATTTTCCATAAGCACACCCTTATGAAAAAGAGACTGGGGTTTGGTTTCCATCAGCCCCATCAGGGTTTTAGTCGTTACATACTTATCGTTTCCGGTGAAACGTATCTCACTGATGGTGGTCTGATCGCCTTCGGTTATGGTAAACACCACCGACGCTGTATTTTTCTCCTCATTCTTCTCAATTGTGAACTCTGCAACAGCATCGATAAAGCCTTTTTCAATATAGAGATCTTTAATTGCCTGAGCATCCAGCTTGATGGACGTTTTATTAACCAGATCCCCTTTGGTAAGCAGGATGGTATCCAGAAGTTCCCCTTTCCGGATTCTGTTGTTCCCGGTAAAAATAATGGAATCCACAACAGGCTTCTCTTTCACCTGAAATTCCAGGATAACAGTATTGTAGTTGGGATCCCCCGGAAGGGCCTGGGGAAGGATCAGGTCAAAATACTCCAATGCATAAAGCTTTCCCTGAATTTCCCATGAGACAGCATCGGTAAATTTTTTGGATACGTAGGGCCTGACAATACCTTTGAGCTCTGTTTCGGAAACAGCGTCCAAACCAGAGAAGCGGATATCCAGGATTGGTTTATTCTGATACCAGTTGGGATCTTCCTGGGCAGACAATCCCGTTATTATCGACCCGAGGATCACGAAGATCAGAGGTAGTCTTAGTTTAAGCATTCAAACTCCTTAGCACAGTTAATAAGAATATCGCCATTCCAGGCTAATCGCGTTCCGGGGTACAAAATCCGTATTGAATTCCGGTGCATTGTCCTGGTTGTAATTCCAGGAAACCAGAAAAAAGGGCGTCCTCATTTCCAGAGTAAGATCCGGCACAAGGCTCATACCGCCCGTGTAGGAGTTTATACCATCCAGTTCGTTGTAATCAACAAGCAGTCCTGCAGAAAAAAACAGGTAATCCCCCAGGAACTGCCCCAGATAAATACTGGTGTTATCAAGGTACCTGCCCAGATTATAGGCTGATTCAGTACCTGAATAATTATCATATCCTGAAAGCTGATCAAGCAGAGCATTTTCCAGGATATCCGTTTCGATAGTTACAGAATCGAGATTCAACGACTCTTTCAGGGCATTTTCAAAAGGATCGGTAAATCCCATATTGCTCACCATTCCTCCTGTGGCAAGAACCAGTGTGGCAAGATCAACCTGATCCGTATCGTAGGGAACCAGGCTCTGTCCGAACAAAGCCATAATCTGATCATCCGATTTGGGGGGATCTGTTCGGAATGTAGGAGAAAACTCATCCCTTATGGGATTTCTGTAGGTGAGAAAAACTGTGACATCATCTCCGTTGATATCGGTGGTGTCAATTTCCGCCTGCAGGTTGAGGAATGGATTGAAATCCTCTTCTGTCTCATTGAAAGTCAAAGATCCTTCTGTCATACGGAAAGTACGTTCAAAATAGTGGATTTCCCCGTTTCTTATGCTGATTTCGCCATTCAGGGAAAGCGTTCTGTTTCTGGTATCAATCATGAGTTTTATGGATTCTCCCGGCTCTGCAGCGGCCCTGACAATCTCTAGCTGCGGGTTCGGCAGAAGAAAAAGAACACTTCGTCCAGTGACGAATTCCAGATCAAGGGAAAAGGGATATCCGGGATTCGACCTTGAAATTTCCCTTTTTTCACTTCTGGATCCTATGGAGCCTATCAATTCATTCAGAACAATACGGCCCTCCAGCCCCCCCTGCTGATCTGTTCCATACAGTCTGATATTGCCTGTAAAGGCTCCGTTTGCCAGAACGCCGTGCGCATTATAACTGAAAGGCGTACCGGGAGTTTTCTCTGAGGATACCAGCAGTTCATAATCCTTGATTCCCCAACCATTCATATTCAAATATCCAGAACCTTTCAGTCCTCCATCCCCAATGGGAATAAAAAAGGGATCAACCCTGATATTCTGATCTTCCAAATAAATGACCATTTGAGTCATTCCCACATCCTTTACGGCATAGGGCGTCAGAACAAGAAGTTCCTTACTATCCAGACGGCCGTAAAATTCAGGATTCTGCAAGGTTCCTGAAATATTGATATTGCCTGTAAATTGACTGTTCTCTCTAAATACAACAAAACGGCTGTCCAGAGCTTCATCCTTGGGCATAAAATAGTTTACAAGATTCAAATCCGCTTCAATATTCCTGAACTGAAGATCAAGATTATCAGGATCAATAAAACCTGACGCCTCGAATCGCACAGGGAAAGGATCACTGATCCGGGTTTTTATAGACCGCTGTTCCATGTCGTACATAAAAAACTGATCCTCCTTCCCTGCGAGATACCCCGAAATGAGGTTTTCCCTTTTTTCCAGAGACACGGTTTTGGAGGCAAAAGTGGTCATGCCATTCCATTGAACAGGATGAATCCTAATCCTCCCCTTGAAGTCCCGGGATCCCAAATCAGAAATCGTATCCAACCCTATCGCATCGGCAAAAGAGAGAGACAGAGTTGCCCCGGATTCAATTCGGTTACCCTCTGAACCGTCTGATTCGGAGTGACTGATCATATGGGTAGTAAACATCAGCGAGCCATCCTGAAAATTCAAAAACCCCAGGCCCTTGGAAAGGGTTACATTATTTCTCTTAAGATTCAGATCAAAAAGCTCAATTTTTTGCGTATTCAACCGGAAAGCAGCGGACGCTCCGATCATATTTTTATTAAACTCCACCTTGTCTGCAGAGATCTGTCCTTCAACAACCGGCTCTTTCAGGGATCCTTCCATTGTCAATTCCGCATCAATCCGGCCTTTTATTTCAGCCTGTTCAAAACGGTTCAGCAGGGCATTTTTTAAATCAACAGTAGCAGAAATGTTTCCATCGTTATAAACGCAATATACCGAATAGGATTCATTTCCATCAGGATTGTCCGATTCATGAAGTACTATCGACCCGTTCAGGATTTTCTGATTCAGATCATAAAACAGGGAACCGCTGCCGGAAAGGATGGAATATTGATCACCGTACTGAACAGAGAATAGATTAATGACACCTGGCGCCAGATAGGCTGTCAGAGAAACAGACGGATCATTGAGAAACTCGGAATTCTTCCATTGAAACCGGCTGTCACTGAAATAGATCTCCCAGTCACGGCTTTCATACCGCCCCCTCACGTTTAAAGAGGCCAGAATATCCTGATCATTCCAGGACAGGGGCAAATTCTCGGATTCCACAGTAGCCAGAAATCCGGCATTGGGGGTTCTCAGGAACTGTCCTTTCAAACCATATGACCCCAGAATGGAAACCTTGCCCTCCGAATAGACTCCATTGATCAAATACAGATTGTTATTCAGATTCCAGTTTGTCTGCAGGTTCACATTTCCGTTTTCCATTGAACCGGTAATACTTCCCAGCAGATAATTCCTGTTCCATGCCGCTTCAAGTGCATAGATTTCAATTTCCTCCGGTGAGATGAATCCTTTGCACTTCAAACTTTTTTCCCCTTTTTTGTCACTGACCGTCAGCTGATCCAGGGTGGCAGAATAGCTGTTACCCCTCAGCTTGACAGTCCCTTTTGAGGAAAGGAGAAAATCCTCTTTGCCTTCCATAGCTCCCGAATAGCGGGGAAAGAAAGGTGTTACGGTGTTCAAATCCATATCCGAAATCTGAAAATCAGCAGTTATTTCCACCTGTTTTTCGAAGGACAACTCTCCATTGATAAAAATCTGATCCTTATAGGAGTTTGCGGGATTCAAATCAGAACGGAGGGAGTAAATATATTTTTCCCGGTTTCTGGTTATAAGCAGTTTGAGATTTCCGGGATTCCAGCCGTTATCCAGGGAAAGAAATTCTGACTGTATGTAGAAAAACTCATCAACCTGGGAGAGCGCAAGCCGGCCTTCAGCAGCAACACCGGGTGATACAGGAATCTGAAAAAAACTGAGGGAACCCAGGGGATACCCCTCACGGAATGACCAGACACCGGAATATGAGAGACTTCCCGATGGAGTGGAAGCTGCAATTTTATCGGCATAGAGCGTATTTTCATCTCCCCGTACATCCAGATCGGCATGAACAGGGAAGGGAAGTTTTTCATTTCTGAGAAAAGCAGTGCCATCGTAATCATAGGAAAGGGAACCGGTATTTCTGGAATATATGACCCTGCAGCTGCCGGAAAGGACAGTATTAAGCCAGGGATCAATCGGAGCGAGAGAATCCTTGAGAACCAGGATATTATCAAAGGAGAACTGTTCCGCGCTGAAGTCGGCCTGGATTTTCTGACGATCCACACTGAGGCTGAGATCGTAAGGCTGGCTGTCCCTGATTTTTGCCAGTTTTATCTCTCCGCCGGAATAGCGGATATTGAGCCGCTGTCTATCCATATCCAGAAGATTAGAGCGGATATCTTTAAAATCCCCGTTAAGATTGAAGCCCCCCAGATTATTCAGAAGACTCCCTGTGAGGACAAAATCAAAAGCCCCTCTGTCCAGAGGGCTTTGTATATCAGAGACCGCCATGGCAAGGGAGCCGCCCATTTTAACTCTCATATAGTTTTTCTGTTGTCTGAGAGTAATCGAATTGCCTGAAAAACTGACCGAAGCGGCGGGAGTCCTGTACTGAATATCTACAGAACGGATACGGATACGGCCTGAAAAATACCGACTGAAGTCGGGCCCACCACCCGCATGGCCCTCCCGCTGATTGCCTGAAAAAATTTTTCTGATCAGTGCCCCATCTCTGGTCTCTTCATAGCTGATGTACATCCCGGTAAGATAGATATTGGAAATCGGGACTTTCCCGGTTTGGGAAAAAATCAAGGCAAAGGGATTATAAAAAATTTTAAGATTCCTGATTTTCAGCAATACATTCCCTGTTTCCGGATGTGTTAATGAAAGATTCCGTATTTCAAAGTACGTTAATACGGAAGGTGAGATTCTGTCATAACTTATATGGTAACCCAGAAAATCTTCAGCACTGACCAGGACCCTGGTTTTTAGATCTTCAGCAATCAGATCCATTTTATTTTGTACTTTTTCATATCCCAGAAATGAGAACAGCACAAGAGTCGAAAAAAACAGAATTTGAAAGGAATGAAGAAGAAACCTGTTCAACTTTTTCATCAGGGTATATTCTCCCTGACTTTAAGATTGAAGGTGAGAACACCTTTCATGATCCCCGTATTCCCGTCATCCGGTTCAAAAACAAGATTTCCCGCCCACAGACGCAGCTGCCGGTCCACATTAATATCACCACTGCCGGGGGGGACAATTTTAATTCCCAAAACACTGCCGTCAGGATACACGGAAAACTCTACCATTACCTGGTCGGCAAGAATGGAATTTCTTGAAATTTCCAGAGAGGGTTCCTCTCCTTTAAGGAGCCTTCTGCCGCGGCCTTCCTGCCAGGCAATATCCAGAAGGTTCATTTCTTCCTGATCATCTATCATCTGCTCCGGAACGGAACCGGAGTTATCTGCTTCAACCATTTCTTCCTGTTCCGCTATTTCCATATCGCTTATTGACCTGCTATCCATTGTATCAGATTCATCACTCTTTGTTTCCATGCCGGTTGGTACATTTTCCGGAACTTCCGGATTTTCTGTTTTCACTTTATCCGGTGAATCCTGCCCGGGGTTCTCTGCAGCAGACTCCCTTTGAATATTCAGGACTTCCGGCTTTTCAGACTCCGGGAAAACAACCGGTTCCTCATTGGCTGAAGAAACGAACTGTATTTTAATGGTATCAAAGTCCTGACGGGGCAAATCCTGATAAACATGAAAGAGAATGAAAAGAAAGAGGCTGTGTAGCAAAAGAGAAAGAATAAGGGCATTTCTCATATTGAAGCGGTTTCTTTCAGTATGTAATTCTGAAAGAGAGTCCTCCGTCCAGTTCTGATTCTCCGGGAAGATAACCGGTAAACATTCCAAAACGCCAGAGGTTACCATGTTTATACTCTGCAGAAACCTCACAACGGAACGGTTCATCCCCTTGAATGATGGGAGAGCTGACATTTCCCGGAGAAAAATAGCCGGCCTTTACTGTTCCCTGCCATTTCTGTTCAGCAAAATACCAGGAATTCAGAAAATAGAATTCCCATTTATCCCTGTTTAGATATTCGGCAGAAAAGGCGTAATCGGCAACTGCGGACCCTTTCTTTTTTTGAGTTATTTCTATTTTGATATAGGGTACGGCATCCTGCTCAGTAAATATGATATTCTGTTCATACCTGATAAAATCTCCCCACATGCAGCCGCTACGAACCGATCCGTCCCAGAAAGTCCTCTGTATTGTAAAATGAGCCCCTCCATCCTGAATTTTTCCGGGTGTTCCACCGGGAAGAATTCCTGTTACCAGCCCCAGATTTCGAAGTTCCGATGGTTCATACTCCTTAAAATCAAGAAAAAGAGACCCTGTAAAACTTTCCGAAGGCTGCAGAAAAAACTGAGCCTGACCGAAAATATCAAACTTTGCTTTCCGGGAATCATACTCTGTGAGTATCTCTGCATTTGAACGCCATATCATATTTTGACCATTCACCCCTCTTCCCGAGATTCCCAGATAGGGGCGAAGGCTGTAATCATAGGAATCGTCGAGGATTCCGGCTCCTGCTATACCGAAATAGGGTGACCAGACAGGTTTTTCCATCAGGAATTTCCGGTCCAGTCTCAAACGGGTTTTCTGCTGACTGTCCAGGGACCAGTATTCCAGTGAGATCCCGGTATTCTCCCATTCTCCTTCTCCCAGAATCATCCAGAGGGGAGATTCATCGAGATGTCCTCCGCCGGAGAGAGACAGCTCCCCCCTGCGGCTCCATCGGTATCCTATCCATCCGTAGGATTGCTGGAGTATATCCCATTCCCCGGAGGACGTAAAAAAAAGGGAGGACCGCCCCCCCCGGGGCCAGAACTCTCCAGAGAGAATAAAACCATCCAGACAGGAACTTCTCAGCTGAATCACACCGGCTTTATCCTTTACGCGCTGACGGGGAACCCTGGGGAATCCGAGAAGATCAGGGGGGATCACATTCCGGACCGTTTTTTCCTGAAGCGCCTTTTCCGTTAATGCCAACCTGACCGGCTCCTTCGGGTACCTGTCGGCAGGGAGTTCTGGATAAGCTGGTTTCAGAAAATAATCCGGAAGAAGAATATCCGGAAGAGGATTGCGTTCATATACCACTTCCTTTTCCAGTTCTATCGTTTCATCGCTCTGGGCAATGACGGAGATGAGAGGCAATATTATAGCAATAAGTATGGCCAGAGCTCGCATTGTGTATTATTCTATCGGAAACATTTGATTAGGCAAGGACAGATGAAGGATTTACCTCAGAAATTTGTTGTTCTGGAAGGTCTTGACGGATCAGGAACCACAACGCAGCTGCAAATGCTGGATAAATACTGCAGACCCCGGGGCATACCCTGCTGGACCACTTTCGAACCCTCCGAAGGTTTTATCGGGAAAGCCGCGCGGTCTGTTCTGGAAAAAAGGGAAAAAGTTCATCCTCTGACTCTTGCACAGCTTTTTGCAGCAGACCGGAGAGAACATGTCAGAGAAATCAGGCAGCATCTGACAGCAGGAGAATGGGTCTTCTGCGACCGGTATTTCTACTCGTCCCTGGCCTACCAGTCTCTGGACCTTCCTTTTGAAACTGTACTGGAACTGAACCGTGAGTTTCCCTCTCCGGATTACTGTCTCTATCTACAGTGTTCCGTAGAAACATCCTCTCAGAGAAGAGGAAACAGAGGATCTGAAGATATTTACGAAAAAGAACAGCTTCAGGAAAAGGTGGCTCACAACTACGAAATGGCATTTTCCTCGCTTCCTGAAACTGCATCTGTACTCCACCGCATAGACGGAGAGAGGGATAAGGATATCATCCACAGGGAAATCCTGAAGATCCTGGGAATCTGAGAACCTTCCCGGCTAATCCTATTGGAGTTCGTTGCCGATACTGACAGAGTGAGAACCATGAAAATTTTCAGTCTGCTATTCGTCCTCTTTTTCTCATCCTCTCCCTTGTGGGCTTATAAAATTCTCTATGCCGAACAGTGGTACAAGCTCTATCATCAGCACCTGTATCAGTATCCGGAAGACTCCATGGAGAATATCCATTACCTGGGAATGGCCCTGAGGTCCGATTTTGCCAACCCCCTGAATGCACTGGCCAAAATAGAAAATGAAAAGGAATGGGAAAAATACCGCTATCTTTTCTATATGCACGTAAACCTCAGACTGATTGACAGTTATATTCAACTGGGAAACAAATACAATAAACGAAACGCCTACTTTTACAACTACCCCTGGAAACAGAGCAATCTGGAGAGTCTTGAAACTGCCGAGGAGTGTTACAGATACGCCCTGAACTTCTGGGAGGATGCTGTGGAATGGTCCGGCAAGGCTTCAGAACCGGATTTTGCCTGGATGTTTATCGATGAGATACAGTACTGGGAGGATGAATCCTACAGGATTCAGACGGGGGATCTCAACTATGGAAAGACCCTTGCCAGAGAACTTGACAGGCTGCAGCAGGTACGCGAACAGTTCCTTGATATGGATGAGAATACCTACTGAGCCTTCAGAAGGAGTTCTGTCATAGTATGAGCATGGCATCCCCATAGGAAAAAAACATATATCCCCGGTCAACCGCTTGCCTGTATGCTTTTTGAATGTACTCTTTTCCTGCAAAGGAGGAAACCAGAACAAGCAGTGTGGATTCCGGGGTATGAAAATTGGTAAAAACCCGGTTTACAACCTTAAAATCATATCCCGGATAGATAAAAAGCCTGGTAGAGTTCATCCCCCGTTTCAGGTGCGTTCCCTCCCAGGCGGACTCGAGGGTTCTGATACTGGTTGTTCCGACAGCCAGAACGGGACGTCCTTCCCTCAGAGCTTTTTCAACCTTATCCGCCGTTTCATCGGAAATAAAGAACTGTTCTTCGTGCATTTTATGATCCAGAAGGGATTCGGTTCGCACCGGTTCAAATGTCCCGAGTCCTACATGGAGGGTCACAAAAGCGGTTTCGATTCCTTTCTTCTCAAGTCTTTCCAGTATCTCATCTGTAAAATGGAGACTCGCTGTGGGAGCGGCAACCGATCCGGTCTCCTTGGAGAAGACAGACTGATAACGTTCCGAATCCTCTTTGGTATCTGGTCGTTTAATATAGGGCGGAAGAGGGATATGACCATGCTCTTCCAGCCACTGCTCACCCAGAGAATCAGAAAATTTGACAACTCTGTGGTTGGAGGAAGTCTCTTCAATAATCCTGCCTGTGACTCCTCCGGGAAAAGCCAGGACTTTTCCGACCTTCTGCTTTTTTGCTTTTGAGACCATACATTTCCAGCAGTCATGGTCCATCTGCTCCAGAAAAAAGAATTCCACCTTTCCACCGGTTGCCGAATGCGCATAGACCCTGGCTTTTCTGACTCTGGAATTATTGAATACCACGAGAGTTCCCGGCTCGATCAGATCCGGAAAATCCTTCATATTTCTGTGTTCTATGGTCTGTGTTTCTCTATTGAGAACCATCAACCGTGCTGTCCCTCTGGTCTCTGGAGGGTGCTGGGCTATCTGCCCGGAGGGCAGATCAAAAGAGAAGTCCTTGATTTTCATCACTATTTAGTTCCAATCCTATATGTTTGTATGCCAGAGGGGTGGCAACCCGCCCTCTGGGTGTCCTTTTCAGAAAACCCTGCTGAATCATGTAGGGTTCATAAAAATCTTCCAGGGAATCAATGCCTTCCCCCACGGAAATCGCCAGGGTTTCAGCACCCACAGGCCCTCCGCCGTATTTTTCAATAAGGGCTCTCAGGATTTCACGGTCAACACGTTCCAGCCCCTTTTCATCTACCTGGAGCCGCTGAAGTCCCGACCTTACAATTTCCTCTGTAATTATCCCTTCACCCTCCACCTGAGCAAAATCCCGCATCCTTCTTAGAAGCCGGTTTGCCACCCGGGGAGTACCGCGGCTTGAGCCGGCCAGCAGTATTGCTGCATCGGAAGTAATGGTAATATTCAGTATGGCGGCACTACGCCTGATGATCTTCTGAAGCTCCTGATGGTTATAGAAATTCATCCGGACGTTAATCCCGAATCTGGTATAGAGAGGACTTGAAACTCTTCCCGGTTTGGTTGTGGCTCCTACCATGGTAAAAGGAGGAACCGGTATCCGGATTGTCCTGGCGGCAGGCCCCTGTCCAATGATCCAGTCAAGCTCGTAATCTTCCATGGCAATGTACAGCATCTCTTCAATGGCAGGTTTTAACCGATGGATTTCATCAATAAAAAAAACCGTCCTGTCTGATATTGTTGTCAGAAGCCCTGCCAGATCCTTGGGTTTATCCAGAGCGGGAGCGGAGGTTACACGGGTTTCGACTCCCAGTTCATTGGCCATGATACCTGCCAGTGTGGTTTTCCCGAGTCCCGGAGGACCCGAAAGAAAAACATGATCCAGAGGTTCCTTCCTGTCCCGGGCAGCCTTTATAAAAACCTTAAGGTTCTTTTTGATGTCTTCCTGCCCCAGAAATTCATTGAGGAGTTTGGGTCTTATCGGATTATCCACATGATCTTCCCCCTGATGGGGTAGTCCGGAGAGGATACTGTCTTCTGTCATTTCCAGAACCTCCTATGAACTGAGCTCGACAATGGCTCTTCTGAGAATTTCCTGCTCCCGTTTATCATCGTTCAGAGCCTGAAGGGATTCATCACTTAACAGGTTCCGAATCACAGTCTGAACCTGCCGTTTATCAAATCCCATGGCAGTCAGAGACTCTATCAGTTCAGAACCGGGACCTGCAGGAACTCCGGCAGAAGCGGAATCATCCCATGTGAGCTTACCCCGCAGCTGAAGAAGGATCTTCTGAGCTGTCTTTTTGCCCAATCCGGGAAGAGAAGCCAGACCATCCAGGTTTTCTTCTTCCAGATACTGAATAATCTGATCTGTTCTTGCTGCAGACAGGATCTTCAGGGCCCCTTTGGGACCGACACCGCTGACAGAAATAAGATCCAGAAATAAAAACCGTTCATTCCGGGAGGCAAAACCGTAAAGGTTCATGGCATCCTCTTTATGGTAGAGCCAGGTGTAAAGCTTCCCTTCACTTCCTACGGAAGGAACGGAACTGATTGTTACCGCAGAAGCTTCCAGAATCCATTCAACACCCTGATTTTCAATACAGACACTTCCTGAGTTTTTTTCTGTAATGATACCTTTCAAACTGTTAATCATACTCTTCCTCCCGTATGGGCATGGCAGATAGCCGCAGCCAATGCATCTGCCGCATGGTCGGGCTTGGGGGGCTCCGAAAGTTTCAGAAGCAGTGAGACCATCATCTGGACCTGTTTCTTCTCGGCTCTTCCGTTGCCAACTACAGCCTGCTTGATCTGCAGGGGAGTATATTCAAAAACAGGAAGTCCCGACTCGGCCAGAGCAAGGATCAGCACGCCTCTTGCCTCGGCTACGGGCAAAGCGGATTTTACATTTCTGGCAAAATACAGGGTTTCAATACCCGCGCAATCGGGCCTGTACTCATCTATAACAGAACAGAGCCCCCGATAGAGGCTCTGCAGTCTTTCAGCGGGAGGCATTTTGCTGTTGGTTCTGATGACTCCATGAGCCACATGACGGCCCCGCAGACCATCATGATTGACCAGACCCCAGCCGGCGTCTGCCAGACCGGGATCAATTCCCAGGATAAGGGACATTATTCCATTTCAAAATCGGCAGGCACATCCAGGTTGCTTGCGACACTCTGAACATCGTCGTTATCTTCCAGTCTTTCAATCAGACGGAGAACTTTTCCTGTCTGTTCATTATCCAGGGTGACTGTGTTATCGGGAACCATGGTGACTTCCGCACCGACTTCCTGAAAACCGGCTTCCTGGAGGGCTGTCAGCACCGCTTCGAATTCACTGGGATCGGTTACCACTTCAATGGCACCTTCCTCATCAGTTACATCTTCCGCACCAGCTTCCAGCGCTGCTTCAAACAGGGATTCGAAATCTGTATCTTCTCCATTATAGGAGATAATACCTTTCCGGTTAAACTGATAGGATACGGCACCGGTTGTTGCCAGAGATCCTCCCCCTTTATTAAGAATACTTCTGACATCCGCAGCTGTTCTGTTTTTGTTATCTGTCAGGGTAGAGATCAGAAGACCGACTCCCCCGGGAGCATAGGCTTCATAGGAGAGTTCAACATAGTCGACCCCTTCCATATCTCCTGTCCCTTTTTTAATTGCCTTTTCGATATTATCTTTCGGCATATTGGCAGCTTTTGCTTTCAGAACAACGGTTCTGAGAGCCGCATTGGCTTCAAGATCCCCACCGCCCATTTTTGCGGCTACAGTGATTTCCTTGATAATTTTTGTAAAGAGTTTTCCTCTTTTTGCGTCAAGAGCGCCTTTTTTATGCTTTATGGTATGCCATTTACTATGACCTGACATAATTTCTCCTCTGATATGAAAATCCTGTAAAAAATAGCATAACGAAAATCAGACTGTCAAGAATGGAGAGTCAGGGCAAAGGCCAGCAAAGCTGTTCAGGAGAAGGAGTTTCATCAAGATTTCCAAAAAGATCCACCAGAAGGGAATTCAAAAGGTCCATGCCCTTTTCTGTAAGTCTCAGATGTTTTTCAGTTCTTTCCAGCATTCCTTTTTTCAGGGATTCACCAAGACTTGCAGGGGCAAACACTTCAGGCGGAGCACCGAAGATCTGATGAAAGTCCCTGATGGAAATTCCTTCCTTCAGCCGTAGTCCCATAAGAAAATAGTCTTTCATAAAATCCCGGGGATCCGGATTTTCCCTGTCATCGCGATGGATAATGCCTTGAGCGAATTCTTCCACATCATGACGGATTCTATGCCTTTGGATTTTTCCCCTCCCGGTTCAGGACCATAGAAAACCGCACCGGGGCCTACCCCCAGATAGGGCGACATATGCCAATAGGAGCTATTGTGTATGCTTTCCCTTCCGGGTTTGGCAAAATTGGAGATCTCATATCTGTGATATCCTTTTTTTTCCAGAGCCAGGCACCCTTCTTTCCAGATCTGCTCCTCCACTTCGGGCGCAATATCAAGATTCTGCCGCTCTTTCCAGCATTCAGCCAGTACAGTACCCTTTTCCAGAGTCAGGGAATACCATGAGATATGATCAGGTTTAAAGGAGGCGGCTTTTTCAATGTCAGCAAGCTGTTCCTCACGGCCCATGCCGGGAAGCCCCTGGATAAGATCAAGACTGAGATTGAAACCGGGATGAGATTTGATAAGATCCAGAGCTTTATAAATCTGCCGGCTGCTGCTTTGTCTCCCGGCTTTTTTCAGAGACTCATCCCGGAAGGTCTGAATCCCCAGACTGATCCGGTTGATACCGCAATTCTGCCATATTTCAAGTGACGTGACGGAGACATTTCCCGGATTGCACTCCATGGTAACTTCTGAAGGAAGGTTACCGCCATTGATGCTGGCAATGGAATTCAGTAAAAAAGATATCAGTTCGGGAGAAACTGATCCCGGGGTGCCTCCTCCGATATATACCGAAGAAAAATGACTGATGCCGTAGAGCAGCCTGTCTTCCTGAATCTGCCGGACAATATTCTGTATGGTATCAGTTTGACGGGTATAGTCGGTTATGGAAAAAAAATCGCAATAGTCACATTTTGAAAGGCAGAAGGGTATATGTACATACAGAGCGGCCGGATACGGAATCATGGGAACCTCCTGTCCTACTGGTAAACTCTTCAGAATATCAGAGTTCTCTTATTGAAAACCCGCTGCCTAAAGCGGTGAGATCCTGCTGAACGGAAAGTACCGGAACAAAACTTTTCCCAGTATATATCTTTCATTCACAGGCCCCCAGTACAGGGAGTCGCTCCCTTTGCCGCGGCTGTCGCTGAGCAGGAAAAACTCGTCTTCTCCCAAAACCACAGGCTCCAGATTTCCATCAAAGGGATACCCCTCTTTCCAGCCTTCCGGCATATCCGGCAGCCGGATGGAGTATTCTGTTTGCGCCAGGACTCCTTCATAAATCTCCTCATGACTGCCCGACGGGGTAATATAAACCTTGAAATCCCTGACGCGGATCCGGTCTCCCGGCAGTCCGATGATTCGTTTAACCATATAACTCACCTCCCAACTGGGACGGTTATAGGAACTGAACTGTATTTTCTGAAAGGTAAAAAACCTGATGACTGGATTTATAAAATCGGTAAACCCCAGATTCTCCCTGTAAAAAGGGGGATGGATCACCACAAGATCCCCCCGCTCCAGCCCCCAGAAAGAGAACTGATCGAACATGGTCTGAGCATCCAGGGATATCCTGGAAAAAAGGATCCTGTCGGCCGGAGAGAGTTCCGGTTCCATGGAACGGGATGTAATCTTCAAAGGAGTTAAGACATATATACTGAAGAACTGAAACAGAGTAAAGAGAAAAAGGATTAGAACAACCCTTCTCACTCTTCTTCCGGTAACTTCTTTTTTCTCTCTGTAGGATCTGACCCTTTTAGACGTATACATTCGGATAATATTCCTTTTGTTAAAGATGTCCCGAAAAAAACCTTCTGTTCAAGCCCCTGTTTTAATTTTTTAATGAACACCCGGGATAATTGTCATATAGGAACTTTTCTTCTATAATTCCCGACTATGGCCAAGAAAAAAAAGACACCATCCAATGTGCTTGGTGAAAACCGGAAAGCCCGATACAACTACACTGTGACAGAATCCCTGGAATGCGGTATTGCCCTGAAAGGTACAGAAGTCAAGTCTTTCAAAGCATCCAAATTCTCTTTTCCGGATTCTTTCGTAGAGATCAGAAATCATGAACTCTTTATCAGAAATCTCCATGTAACCCCGTATGATTTTGGAAATATCAATAATCATGATCCCGACAGGGTAAGAAAACTTCTGGCCCATAAACAGGAAATAAAAAAGCTGGAAAGGAAAGTGTCCGAAAAAGGTTTTACCTTGATTCCCCTGAAATTCTATCTTGTAAAGGGAAGAGTAAAAGTGGAAGTTGGTGTCTGCAAAGGGAAAAAGCAATATGATAAGAGGGAGACCATTAAAGCCAAAGATCTTCAAAGAGATGCCGAAAGGAACTTTAAATATAACTAATGAATCAGTTCCCGGCTGGAACTGGTCAGTCCTGCAGATTTTATTGTCTGGGCATCCATGGGAAGAGAATAGAAAAATCCCTGATGAAGATAACATCCCATTTTTTTCAGAATATCTATCTGAGACTGTTTCTCCACCCCTTCGGCAATAATTTCCAGATTCAGGCTGTCTGCCATCCGGATCACAGCCTGAATAAAGTTTTCGTTTTCTTCTGCCATCATGATAAGGGATTTATCCAGTTTCAGATTATTCAGGGGCAGTCTGCAGAGGAGTGAGAGGTTGGAGTATCCGGTTCCAAAGTCATCCATGGAGATCTGAATTCCCATTTCGTTGAGTTCCCGGATTTTATCAATGGAATCCTCACCCCCCTTAAGTATGGAATTTTCTGTGATTTCCAGTTTAATCCAATGTCCCGGAAGCTCCTCTTCCTGAAGAATCTTCTGAATCATGTTCACAAGATCCTGCCTGATAAATTCATCGGGAGTGATATTAATAGATATGAAAAGAGGAGAATCCCTGTTTTCCCTGTTGATTTCCTTGATGAACCGGGCCCCTTTTCTAATGATGTAGGCAGTCAGTTCTCTGAGCATATCATGCTGTTCCGCCAGAGGGATAAACAGCCCGGGCATAAGGATACCGTACCGGGGGTGATTCCATCTGGCCAGGACTTCATAACCGTACACTTTTGATCCGTTCTTCTCATTCAGTTTTACAATAGGCTGAAAATAGGGAACAATCTCTTCTTCCCGGATAGCTTTATCAAAACTTTTTTCCAGTTCATATTCAAACATAACGGCTTTGAACATATCTTCGGTGTAGACGACAAGTTTGGGGCAATCCTTTTTTCTGGATTCCTGCAAAGCCGCATAGCATTTCCGGACCAATTGAGAACTTTCAATCTTTTCCGAGGGATTCCAGCTGACCATTCCGCCATGGATATGAATTTTTACTCGGGAATTTTCAAGAGTAACACCCGCTTCAAGAGTATGCAGGATTCTCTCATACACAATCTCCGGGCTGTTTATGGAATTATCATGATTTTCTATCACAATCAGAAATTCATCTGTAGAAAAGCGGCAGACGGTATCTTCATTTCTGACAGAAACCATTAAAACTCTGGCCAGTTTGCTCACAATGGTCTTAACACCCTCCGGGCCGTATAACTCTTTATGGTGTTTTATGCCGGCAAGGGATATCATGATAAGGGAAAAACTGTCCTTTCCTGTCCGTAAACCTACCTGAATCAGATGATCAATTCTCTCTTCACAGAGCTGACGGTTTATCAAACCGGTTTCAGGGTCATGAAAGTTCAGATAATTGAGTTGTCTGGAAATAGCGTTTTTTTCAGCAATCTCTTTTTTCAACAGATACTTTCTATAGGCCAGACTGGAAAGCTGATTGGCAAAAAGATGCAGGATCTCCAGGATCATGGTAAAATCTGTTTCCTTCATCTCCGGAATGGAAGAGACAGCATCCTGAATCCACATTCTATCCATACCCAGTGAAAAAGCAAACTCTGCAGCCACGGAAGGGTCAAAATCTTCCGGCTTTACCTGTCCTATGATCCAGTTTCCCACATGCTGGCCGGCGACCCGGATTTTTACACCTGTTTCCCAGAGATCTGTAGCGGGACAGCGAAGAAGAGAAACCCTGTCTGAAGACATATCATTGAAATTCACATTATTCCTGAGGCAATTCTTCATGCCCTCAGGATTGTTCCGTATGGCACTGCAGAAGGAACAGATACCCGAAAAACCTGTAAAAGGCGTACCATCCAGCTCTGTAATAACCGAAGCCACTCCCGTAATTCTGGTAAATCTGTCCTGTAAAATCTGGATTTCCTGTCTATCCAGGATTTCTGATAAATTGTTAATAAACATATATGACCTGTATTTTTTAATGAAATGACATTATACACTCATTTCATGATTTTCAATATGGAATTTTTGTGAAAAACAATTTTTTTAAGAATGGTTATCATTCAAACAGGGGACTTGACGGGAGAAATGTTTCGTTCTATGATGCTCAATACACTCCGAAATGGGGGTGTAAAGGTTTCGACTGTTGGAGTCCGTGGTATGGGCTGCAGGTGGAGCGTTAACTCCTTAAACTGTCTTTTTGATAAGTGCCAAAAAAGAAGATGAAGTTATCGTTGAATTCGGTAACTCCGCACTTGCAATCGCAGCTTAATTAATGCCGCGACGGATACCATACACGCCGTTCTGAGGGTATGGATATCCGCCAGAAACCAGAACTTACCTTTTCTTTAATCCGGGACTGAAAGGGGACATCTTACCGGAAGTAGATCGGAGCAGGATTGTTTCTTGTCCTCGTTCCTTTCGAAGCTTCAATAAGAAACTAAACTTGTAGACGTTCATGCAACGCCCAATAGGACGCGGGTTCGATTCCCGCCACCTCCAACCTAAACGCCTTTGTTAACTTCTTATATAATAAGATTTTAACAAAGGCGTTTTTTTGTGCTATAATGATATGTAGCCAGAATGTAGCCAATTGGAGTTTTAACCATGGGAAGACACAAGAAACCTTATTCACTGTACCAAAGAGAAATGAGCAACGGTAAAAAATACTGGTACTAGAGTCATCACAATTCCCCCTGTACTTCTTGAAAAACTGTACCTTGATACAGCAACCAAATTCACTGAAAACATGGAAATTATGAGTAATGTCAACAGCGCCGAAAAAGTTCCTGAATTCAGCGGTTTGAAAGTTCCGCTTTTAGGTAAAATTAAACAGGATCAACGATCCCTATTTTCAACCGGTCTTTCATCCGGTATGAATCTCCTTTAAGACTTAAAACATGAGCATGATGAAGCAGCCTGTCGATGGTTGCAGTAGAAATGGCCTCATCATCGAGGATTTCCGCCCACCTGCCAAATGGCTTATTTGTGGTAATGATTATGCTGCCCTGTTCATAGCGGGTATTCACGATTTGAAAAAACAGGTTTGCCTGCTCCTTCGACAAATTTTCATAACCCACTTCATCGATCAGGATAAGATGTGGTTTCCGAAGCCAGGTAAGCTTCCGTTTCAGACGGCCCTGTTCCCGGGCATGGGTCAGGTTTTCGATAAGATCAATACAACTCGTGTACCATACTGTATAGCCATTCTGGCAAGCCTTGTGGGCCAACGACAGCATTAGATGGGTTTTACCCAAGCCGCTGGGCCCCATTAGTACAAGATTTTCCTTCCTTTCGATAAATGCCAGGCTGGATAGCTCAGATAATTGGGAAGCGGTTAATCCTCCTTTCAGCCAGGACAGATCAAAATCTTCTAACAGTTTGATTGACGGCATCCCAGAGAGTTTTAAGCGGCTTTTTGCTGCTCTTTCCTTTCGGGGTAAGTATTCCAGTTCCAGTAAATCGGCAATCGATTGAGAAAGAGTATTGTCTGTGTAAGGCTTACAAGCCAGGTTTCTGAAATAAAGTTGTGATTCCTGGATCTTAGTCCCAGATTATTTGTATCAATCCAGAAATAACCCTGGACATCACCGTCCAAATCATATTTTACAATAACACCGCCAAAGTACAGAATGTATATATAGATTGTCTTTAGTATCTTTACAAATATTGGCGATATGACCAAATTTATAGTCAATTTCACCTGCAGGTTCAAATGACTCATCATCTGCATACCAATAATAAACTTTATTCTCATAAATATCAGAAGCAAAGATTCTGCCGTCTGTCATTGCGACGGCCTGACCGATCGTATTGATATAAGATTTTCCGGTATTATAATCATAGCCGAAGCGTTTATTCTTTTTATTACTGTTAAAGTAATAGACAATATCCCAACCTGATTCAGCCCCAACGCCCCAATATTTATCCGGATTTTCTCTGGAAAATGCTACATCAATGTTATTCAGACATCTAATATATTCATTATATGGTCCATTTAATAATACATACTTGGGATCTTTGCTGTTTAGAAAGTCATTATCGATGTGATAATTATCCCATGTCAGGAGATTGGAATTTACATTGATCTCGCCGAAAAGGGATAATGTTAAAGAAAAAAAATGAAACAATATTGTGAATCGGTTTTTATGCATTTTTACAACCTAGAATAAGTAGTAATCAATTTTCTTTAAAACAAGTTTGTTTTCTGCTCTGGCAAATTCATTAGATAAATAATAGCAGTAACCATCTGGGGCTAGTACTAAATCGTTGACATCATCATCATAATAATGGTAATAAACAGCATCCAATAAATCTCCGGATTTTGAGGTTTTAAAAATGTATATTTTATCTCCCATGTACAACTCCCAAATTGAATTCCCAGAATGGTCCTGACCAAGATTTGTACTATATCGACCTTTACTTATTTTTGTATAAAATGAGGAATGGTTCACTCCATCGCTATCCTCACGATTTAAAGACATACCCTGTTGAGTATTACCCATTGAAGAGATAGATTCCTGGTTTATTGTGTAATCCAATATAATTTCTTCTCCGTTCCTTGTTAAAATACTACTCCCCCCAGTATCTCTTTGCGGTATGGATAACCCATTTGATGATTTCATCTGTAAATCTTGATTCATATTATGAATCCTGATAGAAGAGTTCCTACGGTCAAGTTCTTTCTTTACCTCTGTTTGGTTGATATATGGTGTTGGTTCATCAGAGAATTTTCCAAGATTCAAAAAACCAATATGACCTCACCCCACATTTCGACCACTTGTAGGATTAGTTTTCTGCCTTATTAGCTTATCTTCATATTGGGATGGTGTCATCCCTTTTAATCTTTTCTGAGGACGTTCCTCATTGTATTCATTTCGCCAGTTTTCAATAATACGCCTTGCAGATTTAAGGGTTTCGAAGTAATTCGAATTCAAGCACTCATATCTGAATGTTCCATTGAAACTCTCAATATGACAGTTATCAATTGGTTTACCAGGCCTGGAATAACTGATTCGAATACCATGTTTAAAACACCATTTATCAAGTTCCTGGCCTCGAAATTCTGGTCCATTATCACATTGAATTATCTCTGGGTATCCATGAATTTCACATGCTTCTTCAAGTATCTCTGATAGATGGTTGCCTGTTATCGAATAAGCAGGATGGATGACCGGTGATTTATTCGTAACAGGATCTATGACAGTCAGTATTTTCAACTTCCTGTTGAAGCTGATTGAATCATTTATGAAATCCATTGCCCATAGCTTATTCGGCTCTTCTGGTAAATCAACAGGAGAGCGTTCTTCTGAGGCGATTTTCCTCCTACGCTTCCTAGCTTTTAACTGTAATCCCTGCTCTCTATATATTCGGGCAGTCTTTTTATGGTTAATCAACATTCCCTGCTGTCTAAGCTTTAAATGGATCATCTCACAGCCATATTTACTGTTTTTGGAAATGATCTTCTTGATTGCTTCCAGGATGACATGATCATCGTTTGGTTTCTTAGTATACAGGAATGTCGATCTTGCGATCTGAGCTAGTTTACATGCCCGTCTAACTGATATCCCGAAGTTCTGAATCAGGTGATTCACAACCTGTTTCTTCACTCCGGGTCGCAGAACTTTTTTATGATTTCCTTCTGAGCCATGTTGTCCAATGAAAGTTCAGCAACAAGCTTCTTTAGGTTTTCATTTTCAGATTCTAGTTGCCTTAACCTGACAACTTCTTTGATAGTCATTCCACCATATTTCTTTTTCCAATTGAAAAAAGTGTTCTCACTAATGCCATAGTCTCGGGCTATCTCTTTTACCTTCTTGCCGGCAACCTGCTCATTCAGGATTTTTACAATTTGCTCTTCTGTAAATCTCTTTTTCATCTCAGCCTCCATTGTATAATTGGGCTGAAAACTAATCTAGCTCGTGGTACAGTTTAAAGGGATGGGGTCAAATAACCTTTTGGTCTTTTATTCCTAGGATGAGATCATTTTCAGCAATAATAAAATATGAGTCGATTCTATCCTTTTTACAATTAATACCATAAAGCTGTTGCCCTATGCTTGAATATTTAAGTAAAATATTTTGCTGATCAATTAAATAAAAATCTCCATAATCATCAATTATTAGTGTATCAAAAGGAGTTCCATCCGGAACCGGAATATCAATAGATATTGATGCTAAATAATTCCCCTCTTTATTATAGATATTTATTTTATCATTTATTTCATCCACAATATAAAGGTTCATTGAATTATCAAATGTAAATGCCGCAGGTCCAACAACACCACCAGGATCCATCATATAAGAAATTGCTTTATCACCATCTCTTATTGGAATGTCAAATATCTGTATTACATTAACTAATTCTTGTGCATGAATCGTTCTTCCTAGAGACAAAAAGCAAAACAGAAACAATATTTTTATTGTAATAGACGTCCGATTTTCCATGACTTTTTCCAATCTCCTTCAGTATAAAATTCTAAAGTATGATACTTTGTTACATTAGCAATCTCATCTCCTTGCAAAGTAGACTCGATAATGACAATGCTATCATAATCTATTGATGATCTCTTAATACAGCTATTATAATCCACACTGTCAATAATACCCATATGATAGCTGCCAGTATCTGTATAGTAATAAAAAATATCACCAGGCATTATTTTAGATAATACTTCCTCTATAACAGTAGTAACAGAATTCAAATAAATCTTTCCTTTCCCATCCTCAGCACAATACATAGAAGTTCTATTATCGGTAAATTCTTTTGCTTCATTTTCAGAACATGTCCAAGTATGCTCTCCCAAGGGGTTTGATCTGTGAACAAAATACTCTGAATGATGCTCCGACGCGGCAATGCACCTTTGCACAAAACCGACACAATCCGTGCCGATGGATTGCCCGGCATAATGCCATGGAGGCTCTACAGCGAAATTGTTTACCCTTAGAAAATCATTCGTCAATGCAGGAAGATATGGCCGATAACCGTATATTGACGGGACAAGTAATGGAATTATTGGAAATCTTGCTGGTTTTCAGGTAAGAGTATCTAATCAGGTATCTCATACTTCAGGAACGAAATATAAGATAATCGCCAGTTCTCCCAAATGTTCCACAAGAGCAGTACAGATCAAAAACACAGAACTTTTGAGGCTGGAAACTAAATTCGGGACTGGTATAAGAGGGCTTTTGACTGGCGGTGCATTGTCAACCATTCCCGGATCTGTTGCGGTTGCAACTATCAACATAGCTTAATTACCTTAATTCAGGTTAAGGGATTAAATAAGTGTGTTTGGCAGTTTGCACTATAAAAAATAACTGCATTACATAAAGAAAAATGTCCCCTGCCCTTTTGATGGGTTGGGGGCTTTATTATATTTATTTTATAGAAGGTAAAAGAAAACAAAGACTTATAGATGGAACAATATGTGAATTATCAACATCGCCAAAATATGAATCTTGAGACCTTGAGGTTTCAATAATTGTAGTACCACTAATATCACTTCCATAAAATAATGAGAAATCAAATGCAAATGTTTCTGTTAGGAATATTTTAAAACTTGCTAGTCCTGACAATCCAAAATAATAACCATAAGTATGTACCATATTTTCAAAATTTGCTCCAGAAATGGAAAAACCAGGGCCTATGACAAAACTGAGTAAATAATTCTTAGTATTTATAGGAGAGTAGCCAAGCAATATATTTAATCGGGTGAGTATCCCATTAATGTCAGTAATAGAACCGGAATAATCATCATAGTGAAAATCAGCACCACTAAAAAATGTTTGTGAACCAGCAAAAGAAAAAGTAAAACCGTTACTTGCTATGGCATTGGTACTAAAACTATATCCAACTCCCGTAGTTGATATTTCTACTTCATCAGATTTTTCTTTGTAAGTATCTATTGCTCCACCGATTGAAAATAAACTTTTTGTATCATTACTAAAAATTATTGTTGGACTAATTAAAAGAAAAAGTATCAATAATCTGTTTTTCATTTATCTACCCTCAAATAAACATACACATATATTAAACATCAATTCAATTAATTTTAATAGGAGATTTCAAAAAAATGAGTAAGAATTTATTAACAATAGAACAACTTTCAGAATATATAGGTGTTAAACCATCGACAATTTACCAGTGGACACACTATAAGAAAATTCCTTACATTAAGTTAGGATCTTTCGTAAGGTTTGATCCTGATGACCAGATAGATTCATGGGTGGCGGGTAATACGCTTTTGCCTCCTGAGTGTATCCAATAATGTATTCTAATCACAAAAAATCAGCCAAAAATAAACAAAACTACAATTGACAAAATCTTATATATCTCTATATTATATAGAGATATAAGAAGACAAACAAAAGCATACAAAAGAGGTAATTTCGGGTTCGATTCCCGCCACCTCCAACCTTTCAAAGAAGTTCTCCGCAAGGGGAACTTTTTTAATTTATACATATCAGGATTTTGCCAGAACTTCATTAATCTTTGCTGCCAGATTATTAATGGAGAAAGGTTTCTGAATAAAGTGGATTCCTTCGTCCAGAACCCCTTTGGGAGCCAGAATATCCGAAGAGTAGCCGGACATGAATAAACATTTAATACCGGGGCGTATCGCATTAATACGGTCATAAAGATCATATCCATTCATTTCCGGCATTATCACATCAGTCAGCATCAGATCAAACCGGTTTTCCCTGTCTGCTGCTATTTGAATGGCTTGTTCGGGAGACGATGCGGGTATAACCTGACAGCCCATTTTTTCCAGGATTCCCCCGGTTATTTTCAAAAGCCTCCTGTCATCTTCTACCAGGAGGATTTTTTCAGCGTTTATTCTCATCTGCGGGGAGCTTTCCGCAATATCCCCGGCGGGACTTTCGACATTTGAACGGGGAATGTAGATTCTGAAAATCGAACCTTTTCCCGCTTCACTATAAACATTGATATACGATTTGTTCTGTTTCACAATGCCATAAACAGTGGCCAGTCCCAGACCAGTCCCTTTCCCCTGCTCCTTTGTTGTAAAAAAAGGCTCAAAAATGTGCTGCTGGACTTCTTCAGTCATTCCCGAACCGTTGTCCTCGATAGTCAGGCAGACATACTCCCCTTTGGGAACCCCTTTGAAAAGCGTATCCGATGCTTCGGGAATCTCCATATTTTCTGTTTTTATAAGGATTTTTCCGTACCCTGAAATGGAGTCACTGGCATTCACACAGAGATTCGTAATAATCTGTCCGATCTGGTCCGGATCAAAATAAACATCCCATAGTTTTTCTCCGGGTAGAAAGGAAAGCTCCATTTCTTCATTGATCAGTCGCCTCAAGAGCTTTAGCATGCTCTTGATCACACTGTTGATTCTCACATTTTCCGGAGAAACTGACTGCTTTCTGGCAAAGGCCAGAAGCTGTCTCGTCAGATTGGCAGAATGGTCTGCAGCATCATAGATGTCCTGAAAGGCATCGTAATATTCATCTTTTTCATTCATCTTCAAAAGAGCCATTTCTGAACGGGCCATTATGGCTGCCAGCATATTGTTGAAATCATGGGCTACACCACCGGCTAACTGACCGACAGCTTCCATCTTCTGGGACTGCATCAGTTCCTGATACAGTTTATCCTTCTCTTTTTCCATCTTCTTTCGCTGGCTGATATCAGAAATCAGGGATTCTATCCTCAAGGGATGCCCCTCTTCATCTCTTACCAGAAAGGAACTGAGTGATCCCCAAAGGATTTCACCGTCACAACAGCGGAAAAGCACCTCTTTATTGCGGATACTCCCCTTTTCCATTAGCTCACGGATTATTTTAGGCCTTTCTTCAGGATTTATATAGGATTGATTCTGAATATCAGTATATGTCTCTTTCAATTTTTCAAGAGATTCACAATGGAGCATTTTGACTATAGCCGGATTGGCATTGAGCACTTTCCCATCCACAGTGGTTTGAATAATTCCCTCCATGGAGTTTTCAAAGATTCCTCTATAGTTATCCTCGCTTTTTCTTAACCGCTCTATAGAATCCTGAAGATTTATTTTCATACGGTTGAAAGAGTCCGCCAGAACACCGATCTCATCCCGGGAATGGACATGAAAATCCTCAGCATAGAAATTTCCTGAGGCAATTTCTCCTGTTACTTCAACAAATCTTTTCAATGGGGAGATCAGCTTTCCCATTACCAGAAAAAGGGCCAAACCTGTAATAAATGCTGTGATTGCGGCAACCAATACCAGAACCCGAACCATTTTGTTGGCAGAAAAAAACAGTTCCGATTCTGAAATAACAGAGACCAGTTTCCATCCGGTCACAGGAATCCGGTTACTGAAGAATACAAGAACACCCTGATCATCTTCATAACGGAAAACCTTACGGGAATCTGACTGAAGTTTGACAATCAGCTCCCTGTCGGAGAAAAGGTCTGCAAGATTCACCTTCTGTTCAATAACAAACTCCAGGTCTGAATGGGCCACCAGCTGACCTTCCGTAGTAAATATAAAACCGTAGCCGGAATACCCGGTTTTCATTTCTTTCACAAACTTCTGAATATAGATGAGGGAAATTCCGGTCCCCACCAGCCCGGCTGGTTTGGATTTTTCATCCAGAATGGGGGCCACAATAAAAACCGTCGGGATACCTGTTGTTCTTGAGATAAGAGGAGGCGTTATCTGTGTGGGGCCTCCATTCATTATGGAGATGAAATAGGGCCTGTTTGCAATATTTCCCTCAAAAATCTTTATTTCCTCGCCCTGTTTGATTACTGTATGATAGACACCTTCCCGGTTTGATCCGTAAATATCCTGAAATAGATCCGGGTATTTATTATGTAAAACCAGATGCCTGTTAATATTCTGATAATCAAACAGCTCAAATCCCTGGTTGATACTTTTGGCAGCCGGGGTGGATGCAATAGTTTCGGGCTCCAGCATTAGGGTTTTTAGCCACAGGTCGATCAATTCGCCGCTTCGGTCTATCACGGTCAGCATACTCTGGGTCAGTTCTTCTTCAATAAATGCATTGATATAACTGAAAGCCAGGATACTCATCAGAAGCATGCCGGAAAAGGCGATAGGCAAAACCCAAATCATCAGTTTGATTTTCAGAGAGGGAAAAACGTTTTTCATCTTTTTTTCAATGTAATCTCCACTAAACAGGATAACCCTTTCTGCCTGTATATTCAAAAATTATGAATTTCAAGGTCTCTCAGCCCACCGAAACCGGCAGGCTGAACCTGATAAGCCTGAAGGATCCGCGCCCAGAGATTCACTTTCCCGGCCAACGCTCCCATGACAGTGATCTCCCGGGGAGAATAGAACTTCTGCAAAGCGTCCAGAGTTTCTCCCTTGACAGCAATGGGTGTCAGACTCATCTGATTTACCCAATCGAGAAGAATTTTCTCGGCTGCTGAAAAACCGGAACAATCCTTCCACATACCGTTCTGCAGGGCCAGGGCCTCATCCCCTGTAATTCCGGACTCCCTGAAGGCAAACCCGTTCATATCGATACAGAAGGGACAGCCGGTCCTAAGGGAAACCTGCATTCTGATAAGCTTTGCTGTTCGTTTTGAAAGCTTTTTCCTGGCGGCCCTTTCCACACCGCTTTCCAGAATTCCAGCAGCCAATGCCACGGGAAATGACCAGCTTAAAATCCGGGAGATCTCCATCCTTTTTCCTGTTATTTTTTCAGAAGCCCAAAGAACCGGTCTCAGAAGAAAAGGAATGTTATCCGGTGCCGGTAAAGTCATGTGTTTCATAATATTCAGAATAAACAAAGCCATAAAAATAGCAAATCATTTCTTTTCATTGGATATTGTCAGCTTCTTTTATTACTATAAGTATAAGATAATAATATGAAGAAAGAGATAATTATTGTCTGGTTCAGACAAGACCTCCGTATTATAGATAATCCAGCCCTCTTTGAAGCCTCCAAAATTGCTCAGATTCTTCCTATCTACATCCTTGACGATATTAACCCGGGAGAGTGGCAAATGGGCGAAGCCAGCCGCTGGTGGTTATACCATGCCCTGAAAAGCCTGAAAAGTGACCTGAAGGGAAATCTCCAGTTTTTCAAAGGAGATCCCCTTGCAATTCTGGAAAAGCTGATACAAGCCTATAGGATAAGGGGAGTCTACTGGAATCGCTGTTATGAACCCTGGAGGATACACAGAGATAAGAAAATTAAAGACTTTCTGAAAAGGGAACATATTGAAAACCGAAGTTTTAATGCCTCCCTGATACGGGAACCATGGGAAGTTCTCAAACAGGACGATTCACCTTACAAAGTCTACACACCTTTTTTAAAACAGGGATACAGCCGTTTAATGGGAGAACCAGTCACAACCCTTCCGGAGCCGTCACAATACCTGTTTTTTCCAGATAAGGTTCAGGGAGCTACAGAACTGGAAAAACTGAAACTGATACCGGCAATTCCCTGGTACACTTCACTGAATGCCTTTTGGGAACCCCAAAAGATATCAGGATTACAAAAACTGAATGATTTTCTGGAGAATGGTCTGCAGGATTATGATCCGGGACGGGATTATCCTTCCCGCACAAAAACGTCCCGCCTGTCCCCCTATCTGAAGTTCGGTCAGATATCTCCCGGGCAAATATGGAATGCTCTGTTTGGCAGGAAAGAAAGCTCCAGCTTATTTACTTTCAGGAAAGAACTGGTTTGGAGGGAGTTTTCCTACTATCTCCTCTACCATTTTCCTCATATGCCCATACAGAACCTGAAAAAAAAATTCGACCATTTTCCCTGGTCTTCCAAAACGGATACATTGATCTCCTGGAAAAAGGGACAAACCGGAATCCCTCTGATTGACGCCGGAATGCGTGAACTATGGCAAACAGGTCAGATGCATAACAGAATCCGTATGATAACAGCCTCTTTCCTGGTAAAAAATCTCCAGATACACTGGCTGGAAGGAGCAAAATGGTTCTGGGACTGCCTGGTGGATGCGGATCTGGCCAGCAACAGCGCAAGCTGGCAGTGGGTTGCCGGAAGCGGTACTGATGCGTCCCCTTTTTTTCGCATATTCAACCCTGTAACCCAGGGGGAAAAATATGATGAAATGGGAGCCTATACCAGAAAATATGTTCCTGAACTGGCAGATCTTCCTGATAAATATCTTTTCAAACCCTGGACAGCATCGGAAAGTATCCTTTCACAGGCGGGAATCACCCTTGGCCTTCACTATCCCGCACCCATGACAGATCTGGCCAACAGCAGAAAAGAAGCACTGGAAGCCTATCAGTCTCTCAAACTCTTTCCGCACTGAATGAATGCGGTAAAACACAGGAAGTTCCAGGCATTTTTCCGGGAACAGACTTCTCTTTTGGGAGAAGATGATTCATACTTAATACAAACCTTCATATAAGGAGAGAAAGGGATTATGAAAAAAGCAATCCTTCTGACGATAATGGGGCTTATGATCAGCGGAACTGTTTTTGCGCAGCAATACTATACAGAACAGGATATCCGCGATGCTTACGACCGGGGCTTCCGGAATGGCTACGGTATAGGATACAACGACTCTCGAGCCGGTTACTATTACAGGGCTCAGAATCCGGGAAACCTGAATCCTCAAATGAATAAAAACAACAATGCCCAGGGGTTTAATAACAATAACGCTCAGAGTTTCAACAACTCCAGAGCCGGATCCATGAATGCCCAACCCAATCAGAACAACTGGCAAGCTCAGCAGTTTGAACAGCTTCTGCTGAATCTGGACAACTATTATATCAATATGATGCAGTATCAGAATAGAAATCAGGCATCACCTGTCCAGCCCAATCAGGCAGGACCGGATGTGCAGAAACCAGCCGGGCCATCGGGGAATGCTGTTTCTCCTCAGATGCCGAATGCCGTAAAACCCAGATAAGTAGGAGTTTTTCATAAAATAAGGAAAATCCAGCCCTGCCTGAAAATTCAGGCAGGGTATTTTTTTCTGAACCGTAAGGGACAGACTTCACCTGAGGGGAGAATTCCTGAATTCCTTCCACCTGTTCAGGAACTGATCCCTCTTGAGAATTTCTGCCCCCAGTTTTCTTTTATACTCCATACCGGCATGACCCAGATTCCAGAACGCATAGCCCTGCTTCTCCAGATATCGGCTCAGCAGAACCATCTGAAGCTTCCCCCAATTGCTGTAAGCTTTTTCTCTCCGGAAAAAGCCGCTCAAACTGGTATATATAGCACCTGTTCTGTAACCAACTTCACCGGCAGCCAGGTTTTCCCCGGAGTCATAAAGTTCCACCGAAATAACCCGGCATGGGCCGGGATTATCCTGATTATGAAGAGTCATAAGAACCTCTTCATAGGAATCTGTTATCCAGCATTCTTTATGATATTTTCGAATGGCATTCAGGAGAGAAGGCAGATTATTATTGATTTTCAATTGATAGAGATCTTTTTGCTTCAAAAGCTTGCGAATATGTCCCGAAATATGAAGATTCTTCCAGTCCAGAACAGCATACTCTTTCTGCATTTCGGGAATGAGAAAACAGTCCCCTTCCTCATTCCGGTATGTGGTGGAAATAAATCCTTCACTGGCAAGCTGCGAATAGAATTCTGCAGACCAGTCTTTTGTCCAGAAAAATTGCAGGGAAAGATCAGATTGAATTATTTCAATCGTATCTTTCTGCTCCAGATCTTTTCGAGAGATATAGTATATTTCCGGCAAAAAATCTCCTGATCCCTAAAAGCGCCCGTTATTGTAACTGACCTTTCTATTCTCTTTTTTTCTGTTTTCCCTGGGTCTTAAAAAAACCATCAGATAAAACAGTATATTCTGTGCAAAAATGAGTTTCAAGGATCTTTGCAGATCAGTGGCGCTAGTTGATTCTGTACCATGTTCATCCATATTCAAGGCAATAAGAGCCCCGGGAACCGCTCCGAAAGAACTGAGGGAAAGAACCCTGTTGGAGAAGGGCTGGGAAGGACTTCCTGTCGAAAGTCCCTCTCCATTTTTTACCAGCAGAAAAGTAACCAGATTCATAACAAGGAAAAAGAAAAAGAATAGTTTTTTCACCCCGGGGGCCTCCCTGCCAAAAGGATAGTTAATGCTAACCCCTGTTCCTTTTTCCTGCAAGAGAAAAGTCATTTTACTTTGATATTTACTATTTTACTGAACGACATGGCTTTATTTTGTCTGTTCCAAAAGGGATACAAGATCTGATTCAGGTTTTGCCCCCACAATAAAGTCTTTGATGATTCCTGCTTCAACCAGAACTGTAGAAGGTGTTCCCATAACACCAAAAGCCCTGGCTGTATCCATATCCTTGGAAATATCAATTTTAAAACAGCGGGGATTATTTTTGGTATACCGTGACACCACAGGCGTCATTGTTTTACAGGCTCCGCAGGAAGGACTGTAAAAATAAAAAAGAGACGTTTCCTTGCTTTTTATGGCTTTTCCAATCCGGCCGCTCAGTTCGGGAGCGGGTTTCCCTTTTTTGAATTTGGTTTTCATAATCATGAAATACTGAAACCCGAAAAACAGAAATATGATAATGGCGATAGCAGAAATTAAATTCATTGAATACCTCTTATATATTTATTATAATATATATAATTTATTTATATTTGTCAAAAGAGAAACCTCTTTTTAACTGAAAACATGAATATTCCAAAACTGATTCCATATTTTATTTTCCTTGGGGTTTATAAGGGGTAAGAGTTTCTTTGAAATAAACCCATGTTGATCTATAATAGTATTATGTACTGCAGGAAGTTTTTTTCAGTCATTATTCTTTGCCTATCCCTCCCCCTTCATTCTCTTGATGTAGAGAATGATATCATTAAAAGAGGGCAAACTCTTGTTGGAACTCCCTATAAAATGGGAGGAATTTCTCCTTCCGGTTTTGACTGCAGCGGTTTTGTCAATTATCTCTACAAACCTTTTGTCCCCGCTCTTCCCCGGATTTCATCCCAGATTGCCGATTTCGGACATGCCATATCAAGAGACTCGCTCATTCCGGGAGACTTAGTATTTTTTGCCACCGGATCCTCTTCCAGCAGAATAACCCATGTTGCCATTTATATCGGTCAGGACTCTCTGCTGCATGCCATCTCCAACGGTCCCGACAGAGGAGTTACCATAACAAGCCTTTCCGCACGATACTGGAAAAACCGCTACTATAGTGCTGCCAGGGTATTACCGGAAATGGGTAAGGAGGTCAAAACTGTCGAGGATTTGAGGTTTGCCAAGGGGTATTACTCAGGGGATGTTGTTAATGGAGAACCTCAGGGACAGGGAATACTTGAAATGGATAACGGAGATAGATACGAAGGGGCCTTTTTTGCGGGAATGTTTCATGGGAGAGGTACCTATACCTGGGCGAATGGGCAGAGTCAGAGTGGAGATTTTCAGAATGGCAGGTTCCTTTCAGATCAGAAAAAAGGGGAAAACTATCTGAAGAAGGAAGACAGCCCCTGGGAAGACTTCGATGGTCTTGTGGAAGGAGATTTTCAACTATGGCTGAATCAGGAAAAGGACTCCTTTGAAGAGTGGAAAAAGCATAATTAGCCACTGACGGGGAAATCTTGGCAAAAAAGAAATTTAAGAGTATTAAAAGCAGAAATTTGGTTATTTCCAATATTCTGGAAAGTTTTGCCATGAGGGACAATTTTCTGATCACAGGGCATCAGAATCCTGATGAAGACTGCATTTCCTCCATGATATCTGTGGCAATCCTCATAGCCAAATTCGGCAAAACAGTCACTTTGATCATCCCGGAGAAGATAAACGATAATTTTCAGTACCTGTTGAATATCTGCCGGTACAACAGAATCCAGATACTGAATAATGCAATACACCCTCCATCGGAGATTTCCACTGTCTGCATTATGGACACACCCAAACCTTCCATGCAGGAGGTTTTTCCCGGTAAAGACGCTTTCTATTATAACCCCTCCATTCTGAAAATTGAAATTGATCATCATCTGGCAGCCGATAGTGATTACAACGGAGAGAACGGTTACTGTCTGGTGGATGAAGCCTCCTCAGCCAGTGAACTGGTTGGCCTGATGGCCTTTAAACTGACCAAAAGAGAGGATCTTTTAAACGGGATGATAGTTCCCGAAGTTCTTACCAGAAATTTGATTCTCACCATATTAACAGGGATTATCGGCGACTCAAAAATGGGGAAATATCTGAAAACCCGGAAGGAACGCTGGTTCTATGATCTTTTCAGTTCTCTTTTCAATGATCTTCTTGCAAAGACCACAAGACAGGGGTCTGGAAATTTCTCTACCATGGATGAAGTGTTCAACAGCCTGCAGCAGCTCTCCCGGGATGAAGATGACTGCTTCAGGATGATGATGAAAAACAGAATAATAATCTCGGAAAAAGTGGCGGTCATTTTTATTCCTCAGAATACCATGGACAAGATACGGCTGCGATTTGATCAGGAAACCATTATCACTGTGGCACGTTATAGTGCTGACAAACTGTCCGAAATGAGCGGCTACCTCGGGTTAATCGGTTATTTCGACAGTACCAGCGATTCCAGTCTGATTCAGTTCAGACTGAGAAGAAACCACAACTTCCGGGAACTTGATCTTAGGGAATTCCTGAAAAAAACAGGTATTGTCAATGGAGGCGGCCACCCCGGTGCCATCGGGTTCCGACTGGAAAAAGCAGAGGTCTCTGATCCTTCGGAATTCCTGAGTAAACTGGTTAAGAAACTGGAACAGCTGATAGATAAAACCTGAATTCTTAAAAAACCATACCCGCTTCAACAGTAACTCTCACATTTCCGTAAGAACTGAAAACATCATTGGAGAATCCCTGGGAAGTCTCTTCTCCAAAAAGGAATGCCTGGGGAAGTAATTGTACCCCTGCCTGAAACGTATCGGTCTGGATAAAATCCATTCCGATTCCTCCATCCATTCCTATGCCCCCCACCGAATCGGAGTATATGGTATCTCCCCCGGCTGTAAGAGGATTTCTGAAAGACCAGAAAAGGGCAAATCCGGACATTCGTGCTGTTGCATAGGGAGTAAAATACCGCCAGGCCGGTATAAGATAATACCTGAGCTCCAGACCGCCGCAAAGAATAAAAGGTTTGGGTTCTATGGATTCATAAAGGGAGTGATCCTTTTGAACCTTGAGAGTTTTGAATCCCCCAAACAGAAAATAACCAATAGGCCCGTCCCTGCTGGTTCCCAGAAGTATTTCCATATCAAAGGGATTGTTAAAATAGGGATCCCCCGTAAAGCTTCCTCCGCCCCTGAAAATCAGGAACAATTCCGATATTTCTCCCTCAGCTGGAGCAGCGTTTTCAGCTGTTTCATCAGAGCTGTTTTCCGAATCTTCCGCAGGAGCGGAAGCAGAATCCCGGGGAGCCTCCCGCTCCGTTTCCCTTTCGGAAAAAAACCAGGGGGGATCATCTTTATCGGGAACTTCCCTCTCCCCCTCATAATCATCCCGGGACTTTTCCATGGCATCACTTAAACTGCCCCGGTTTTTTTCCGAACCTGTAACGCAGGAGAAGAAAAGAGGAAATACCAGGAATAAAACAAGAACCCTCATGCCTTCCATTTTACTGCACCGGAAATGCCCTGACAACTCAAGTATCATAAACTGCTTTAACAAACCCCGTCATTCCGTTCCAGATAATCTCTGGGAACCCTTTTATTGATATTGCAGGTAACCTCATAGGGTATGGTTCCTGTATGAACGGCTATATTTTCTGCACTCATAGCCCCTTCACTGTATCCAAAAACAATAACTTCATCATTCAGGGATACATCGGAGGTTCTACCCAGATCAACCATAAACTGATCCATACAGATCCTGCCGACAATAGGATAGGACTTTCCTTTTATCAGAACTCTCCCTCTGTTGGAGAGCAATCTGTTAAAACCGTCACCGTATCCAACAGGAATTGTCGCGATCAGAGTATCATCCTGGGCATACCATGTTCTGCCGTATGAGACGGATGTTCCTTTAGGAATTGTCTTAAGGAAGGAGACACGGGAAACCAACTGCATTACCGGCTTGAATTTCACATTTTTCCGCATGCCCGGATCCGGATAATACCCATAGAGGCATATCCCGGGGCGTACCATATCGAAATGGGAATCCTTTCGGGATAATATCGCTCCGGAATTGGCAGCATGAAGGATTCCCGGATTTATGCCGCTTTTCCGAATGTTCTGTGTCACACTGGAAAAAAGCCTGATCTGGTACTCTGTAAAAGCAATATCACCCTCATCAGTGCTATCAGATACTGGGAAATGGGTACAGCACCCCTCCAGAGTCAGATGGGATGCCTGCTGAATGGTTTTGGCTAGTGAAACGGCATTTTCGGGAGAAACTCCGATACGCCCCATGCCGGTATCGATTTTCAGATGGACTTTGATGGACCGACCCTGACTGGCCGCTTCTGCATTCAATAAGGAGACATAATGCGGATCTCCTACAAAGGGAGAGAGCCCATACTGAACCAGATCCGGGATTTCCGCTTTTATGGCAAAACTAAAGAGAATGATAGGTGCATTGATACCCGCTTCCCTGAGATGAACAGCTTCATTCACCGTAGCCACAGCCAGAAAGCTGACACCGCAGTCCAGACATTTCCGGGCGATTTCAACCGCGCCGTGACCATATCCGTCAGCCTTTACGGCTACGCATATTTTTTTATCCGAACCAGTTAATTTTTTTATAAACTGAAGATTATGTGCCACATGATCCAGGTTAATGACAGCCCTGGTAGCTCGTCTGTTGATTTGAGGCATATCAATGACTCCTTGTTGCCTTAGTTATCGGCATTTTTACGAAAGGACAGAAACCTCTTCCAGACCAGGAAGAAAAAAAGACCGGAGTAAAAATACCCCGGTCCGGAATGATTCCCATCAGATCAGAGATTCCCGATGGTTGCCACCATGACAGCTTTAATTGTATGCATCCTGTTTTCAGCTTCATCAAAAACCACAGAGTGTCTGCTTCTGAATACCTCATCAGTCACTTCCATGGATTCAAGACCGAATTTTTTATAAATATCCATTCCAATAGATGTTTCGGTATCATGAAAGGCAGGAAGACAGTGCATAAAAAGAACATCATCGTTTCCGGTCTTTTTTAACATATCCATATTCACCTGGTAGGGTTTCAGCTGTTTGATCCTTTCCTCAAACATATCTTCTTCCCCCATGGAGACCCAGACATCCGTATATATGGCATCAGCTCCCTTCACAGATTCCAGATTTTCAGACAGCTCTATGACAGCTCCAGTTTCCCTGGCAATCTCTTGCATTTCAGCAACAAGATCTTCGGAAGGGAAAAGTTCCCTGGGTGCCAGTGCCACAAAATGCATCCCCATTTTTGCTGCACCGATCATAAGAGAATTTCCCATATTGTTTCTGGCATCACCGGCATATACCAGCTTTACCTTATTCAGGGGTTTGGGACAGTGTTCCATAAGTGTAAGAAAATCTGCCAAAATCTGGGTCGGATGGTAAAGATCGGTTAATCCATTCCATACAGGAACCCCTGCATAATCGGCAAGAGCCTGAACAGTCTCCTGTTTGAATCCCCGGAATTCAATCCCGTCGTAAAACCTGCCGAGTACGATGGCTGTGTCTTCTATGGATTCTTTTTTACCCATCTGACTGTTGGTAAGAAATGTCACCTGACCGCCTTCATCATAGACAGCTGTTTCAAATGCACAGCGGGTTCTGGTAGAGGCTTTTTCAAAAATAATAACGATATTTTTTCTGTCCAGAAGATTCCCTCGGACTCCCGACCGCTTTTTTCTTTTCAGATCCAGGGACAGATCCAGAAGATAGCGGATCTCCTGTGGGGTAAAATCCTTAAGGGTTAAAAGATGTCTTCCTTTCAAATTTACTGGCATAATATCCTCCGCAAACGTTTAATCCAGATCTTTCCGCCTCAGGGGCATGCTCATGCACCTGGGGCCTCCCCGGCCTCTCACAAGCTCGGAGCCTTCAATTTCAAATACTTCCACTCCCTGCTCTCTTAAAGTATGGTTGGTAACTGCATTTCTGCTGTAGGTAACCACTTTTCCCGGAGCAATGGCCAGAGTATTGGTACTATCATTCCACTGCTCTCTGGCAGCAGTGTATTTATCGCCTCCCCCGCTATGGATCAGATGGACATGATCCAGATTCAGAGTTCTGCACAGAGCGGCCTCCAGACTGGTCTCATGCCGGATGGTCAAACCTGCCCGGGACTTTCCCCCGGTTAAACTGAAAACCTTCAGTTCATCGAGGATTCCGGGATAGATAACAAATTTATCCCTGTCCAGCATGGTAAAAACCGTATCCAGATGCATATAAGCCCTTTGAAAGGGGATCTGCATAACAAGAACCTCTTCTATGGGAGAATTACTATTAATAAGGTTTTCTGAGATTTTTTCAATGCCTCCGGAAGATGTTCTGGCAGAACAGCCCATAACCAGTACTTTTTTATCCAGAACCAGAATATCCCCCCCCTCTACAGGATCCGGGAAGGAACAGTCATACCATGAGGGCGCATCTGAATGATAAAGGGTCCTGTAATGGCGATCAATAAAACCGAGAAGAAGTGTTTCTCTCTGCCGGGCCGGAGTTTTCATGGCATTGATGGAGATACCATCTCCGATAACTGCACCGGGATCCCTGGTGAAATACAAGTTCGGAAGGGGGTTTATATAAAAAGGATAGTCTCCGGTTATATGATAAGAGAGACTTCTCTGCCCCCCTTTTAAGGGTATCTCATTTTTATGAAGCCCCCGGATACAGATATCCACAAGTTCACTGCCCGAGCGGGATTTCAGATACTCATGGATGGCGGATGATTCCTTTAATCTGTTGATACCCGAATCTTCCATTAATTTTTCAATCAGAATGTCTCTGGTTTCGTCCTGCTGCATGATCTCCTTGAGTATGGCATCAAAGTAATAGACTTTGCATCCGTGATCCTGGAGCATCCGGGCGAACTCATCATGTTCTTCCTGCATTTTTCCCAGCCAGGGAATATCCTCAAATAACAGCTCCTCCAGATACTCGGGTGTTAAACGTTCCAGCTCTTTTCCGGGTCTGTGAAGCAGAACTGCCTCCAGCTCTCCCACTTCGGAATTCACATGGTAGAATGGCTTATGTATAGTGTCTGACATACCGGTTCCTCTGAAAAGGCTATCTTATAACAGTTTGCAAAAGAATTCATCAGAAAAAAAAATGGGGCAGTTCACTCAATTGTTCAGGGATTACAGAGAGGAGGCATATTGCAGAGGGGTCGCACCATAGTAGCGGGAAAAAGTCCGGGAAAAATGACTCTGATCAGAAAATCCCACTTTGCAGGAAATTTCACTCAAAGGGATGTTTTCTCCCATCAGAGCTCTGGCTTTTTCCAGTCTGGCCTGAATCCTGTATACATGGGGTGTTACTCCGTAGTTCTTTTTGAATGTCCGTAAAAAATGATAACGGCTTAAACCCAGTTCCCGGGAGATTTGTTCCAGAGAGATGGACCGTTCCAGTTCAGATTCGAGGATTTCTGCAGCCCGGGAAAGGGGGCTCTCCCTGAAAGTGTCAATCCGGCAGGATTCCAGAATATCCTTTTTCATCAGAAGGGCTATGGCCAGAATGAGCTCTGATTCCAGATTCAGCAGAGAATCAGGCTGGATAATGACCCTGCTCAGATTGAAAAAACGGGATCTCAACCCGGGATCCCGTGAAATAAACTCAGTAAACTCCCAGTTTTTATCCAGACCTGTAATCTCATAACAGCAGTCCCTGAAGAGGGAGTCATCAATATATATCATTCTATAGGAGACTCTTTTGTGATCTACAGGGATCCCTGTATGAAGCTGCCCCGGATTTATCAGGGCAAGACTCCAGGGCGTAGTCAACGAAGATTCATCCCCTTCTTTCAGACAATAGCTAGCCCCCTCATCCATAATGCCGATGGAATAGATCCCGTCATGAAAGTGCCTGGGAAAATGGTGGGCACTTCTGTTCACACAGGCTACTTCAAGACCCGGAAGAAAAGGAGATCTCCAATACTGTACATTTGATAAGGGAACCATATTATATCCTGCATCATTCTATATCAGTACATTCCGCCAGATATAGAATAATATTGCTTTATTCCTCGTCCAGTACCTTGAATTGGCCTATCAGCGTTTCCAGGTTATCTACAGCTTCCGCATTCCGTGATCCCGATTCAGAAACAATCTGGGCACCGGACTGAATCTCATTGATCCCCACATTGATCTCTTCCATCCCGAGTTTGGTTTCTGTTGATATATCATTGAGAGTGGCCATGGAATCGGCAATTCCCCCTACCTGCTGATCCATATCATGATAGGATTCCTTGACTTCCTCGCTGATGTTTACCAACAGCCCCAGGGCTTCTACGATCTGGGAACTTCCCATGGACAATTCATCCGTGGCATGCTTCATCTCTTCCATACTGGCAGCCACATTTTTGACAGCCACAACCATTTCGTGAAAGGTTTGACCGGTCCGTTCTGTTGCCGTTTCCGAGGTATGAATGAACTCACTGATCTCGTTCATGGATTGGGTTATCTGCCTTGCGCTGTCGGCACTGTCTTCCGCGAGCTTTCTGATCTCATCAGCAACCACGGCAAATCCTTTACCGGCATCACCCGCATGGGCGGCTTCGATAGCCGCATTCATGGCCAGCAGGTTTGTCTGGGAAGAGATATTCTGTATGACTGAACTCATTTCCATGATTACAGAGGTGGAACTGGCAACTTTACGGATAACATTGACTGTTTCCTCCATTTCAGTTTCACCATTCATGGCTGTCTCTTCCAGAGCCACAGCAATTTTCATTTTCTCTGTGGCTGTTCTGGCAATATTCTGTATGGATGTGGAAATTTCCTCTATGGCAGCAGAAGATTCTTCCACAGCGGAGGCCTGAGAGGATATCTGTTCTCCCAAAAGAGCGATGGAAGACCGCACGGTTTCTGCATAAACCTTGGAATTCCCCACTTCCTCATCAAGTTTCTGCATTTTTCCGGTCATGCTTCCGATATTGGCACGCATTTCCGTGATGGCGGAAGCAGTCTGTTCCGAAGCGGATGACAAATCTGAACTGATAACCTGGGTCTTCTCACTGACCCGTTTTATATTTGCCACCATGCTGTTCAGAGAGGAGATGAACTCGTTGAAATAATCAGACATAATGCCGATTTCATCTCCTGATTTTGCTTCAGCAATAACGGTAAGGTCTCCTGTGGAAGCTTTTTTAAAGTTGTTCATATACTGACCAAGAGGATTCAAAGCCTTTCTGATGGTAGTAAACAGGAAGAGGTTCAGCAGAAGAATAATACCCAGTGTAAAGAGGATAATCTGAAAGATTCTGGCTTTCTGTTCCGCTTTGGATGCACTCAGGGAATAGATGATTTCATAGGCTCCATGAATTTCACCAACCTTCCATCCCTCCTTGATACCACCGACAGGATCGGGAGACCCTGCTGGTGACCCATGACAGTAAAGGCAGTCCTGGGTCAGACGGATAGACCGGAAATAGTGAATCTGATGATCCAGTACAATCATTTTCTCATCCAGATTATCTGCCTTCAATTCATTTAAAACTTCCAGTTCCAGCTCGTTCGGCTGGTTATCCGGATTTCTGGGACTCACCTTGGGAACCCGTAATTCATAGTGGTCACCGGGACGGGGTTTTATGGCATCTATGGATGTCAAAATAGGAACGGCCTCCAGAAGAAGATCTTTATCTCCCGTAGCGGCAATTTCATCAAAATCCTTCATAATGCCGGATTGCAGTTTTGAAGCCATTGCTTCCCTGGTATTCTCCGCAGAGTTAATCAGTACAGAGCTTTCATTTTCAATGGCCTGCAATGCCATACCGACAATCGTTCTTCCGACAATAAAGGTAATGATAACCCCCAAAAGTACGATACCCGCAACCGAAGGGATGACGATTTTGGTAGTGAGTCCAATAGATTTTTTCTTCATAACGAGTTTCCTCTAAGTGTAAATGACTGTAGTATCAGTATAGTACAAATTATTTCATGTACAAAACAATTCATGGATAAAACTAAGGGAATCTTAAATCAGCTTTTATAAAAAGCTCAAGCTGTTCTCTAAAATTTTTCTGATGTACCATTCGATATTGGCGGCATATAACTCTTTATTAAAAAGGGAATTCGCCAGCCTGGCAAGCCGGATTTGAAAGATATAGGCCACAATAACACGGCCAGATCCCAACGGCATGGCATAGACATGGTATCCCCCTTCCTTGATAAAAATCCCTGTATCGGGAATCCGGTAGGAGATGTGGTTCACCAGGCCAATGTTATGGTCCTTCCGGACTGCAATATCAATTTTTCTGTTTGTTATTGAAATATGGTCTGTGATAAATAGGGTAAAACCGATTCTGCACAACCCGGCAGGTTCCGGAAGTTCAACCGAATCAAGAGAAACCTTCAGGTTATTCTCAACAGCCGCATCCCGCCCCATCCCGTTTAAAAGCCATTGGGGAAATGCATTTCTTCCGGAAAGCACTTCTATCAGACGGTTATGATCTGTTTCGAGCAGAACCGCCCCAAAAGTAACGTATCCTCTCTCTTTTGAATAACCGGTCTGAATCCGGGTCTGATAGAGAATAGGATCCGGCAAATCCCCGGCGGAGATCTCTGCCGGGGAGAGAATAAAGAGCAGCAAGATGCATCCGGTATACTTGATGAAATAGAAAAGAATACCGGATTTATCTTTAATCAGGGATCACTCCCATTCTATTGTTGCAGGAGGTTTGGAAGAGATATCATAGACGACTCTCCCCACCTCGGGAACCATATTGGTAATTTTTGACGAGATTTCCAGCAGATCCTTTGTGGGAAAATCATAGACATCAGCTGTCATTCCGTCATGGGACACAACCGCACGTAAAGCCAGAACATATCCGTAATCCCTGGCATCACCGGTAACACCGACAGAGCGGACCGGCAGCAGGACGGAAAAAGCCTGCCAGATTTCACGGTACAGATCTCTGGCTTTCAGCTCGGAAATGTAGATGGCATCGGCGTCTCTCAGGATCCTGCACTTTTCGGGGGTAACCTCTCCCAGTATCCTTATACCCAGCCCGGGACCGGGAAAAGGATGGCGGAAGACAATATCTTCTGCAATTCCCAGTTTCAAACCGAGTTTTCTCACTTCATCCTTATAAAGCATATCCAGAGGTTCTACAATCAAACCCGCCTGTCTTTTCGCTTCCACCAGAGGAGACCCCACATTGTGATGGGATTTGATGACATTGGCCTTATTCCCGACCCCTTTGCCTGATTCGATCAAATCAGTATAGAGGGTTCCCTGTGCCAGGAAGTAGTTTCCCAAGATATGCTTCTCGATCTCTTCTTCCTGTACATGAATAAAACGGTCACCAATAATTTTTCTCTTCTCTTCGGGATCAGACACGCCTTTCAATGGGTTCAGAAAACGGTCTCTTGCATCGATCAGATGAAGATGGGTAGCCCCCAGTTTTTTCAGGTTCAAGGCGACTTCATCAGACTCACCCTTTCTCATCATACCCGTGTCAATGTACATCAGATATACCTGATCAGGATCAAGGATCTTTAGAAGAAGACCGCCGGCCACGGTAGAATCAACTCCCCCGGAGATAAGAAGCAGGACTTTTTCCTTGCCTACCTGTTTATGTATCCGCTCTCCCACCTGTTCTATAAAAAGATCCAGATTCCAGTCTTTGGAGGCACCGCAGACTCTGCAGCAGAAGTTTTCCAGAAGAGCGTTTCCGTAATCGCAATGAGTCACTTCAGGATGGAACTGAATTCCATACCAGTTTTTTTCTTTATTCCAGCCGATGGCAGGATGATCATTCTCACTCCTGCCGATGAGTGTAAACCCCGGCGCCAGTCTGTTCAGGCTGTCCCCGTGACTCATCCAGGAAAGGAAATTATCGGGAATGCCATCTGTCAGGGGAGATTCCTCCAGATGATGCACCTTTGTCCGGCCGTACTCCTTGGTTTCCAGGGGGAGAACTTCCCCTCCGAAATCCTGGGTGATTCTCTGAAATCCATAACAGATCCCCAGAATGGGAAGTCCCAGGTCAAAAACTTTCGGGTCCGGTTTGGGCGCACCCTCCTCATAAACAGAGAAGGGAGAACCTGAGAGGATAATCCCTTTTACATCGGGTGTAATGATTTCATCAGTCAGTTCGGTATCACCGTGGATAATTTCGGAAAAAACTCCAAAGTCCCGGATTCTCCGTCCGATCAGCTGACAGGTCTGTCCTCCAAAGTCCAGTATCAGGATTTTGTCCACGCCGGCTCCTTCATAAATGTTTCATCCCTGAGAGGACCAACCGAGTAGCCCATCACAGGAACTTCTGTATAGTCTTCGATAAATTTCACAACGTCTTTTGCACCGGAAGGGATATCATCCCAGCAGCGGGCGTCTCCTACTTTCCCTTCCCATCCGGGAAGCTCTTTAATAACTGGTTTTACTTTTTCAAGATCCACAGTCGTGGAAGGAAAGTCGGTAATCTCCCTGCCGTCAATCTCATAAGCAACACAGACAGAGATTTTTTCAAATCCGTCATACAGATTGAGATGAGAGAGGATAAATCCGTCCATGCTGTTAACCCATCCGGCATATTTCAGAGCTACCAGGTCGAGGTAGCCTATTCTTCTGGGCCGGCCGGTAGTGGTTCCGTATTCATGTCCCAGTTCCCTCAGTTTGTTTCCCAGTTCAAGTTCCGGTCCTTCTTCAAGCATTTCTGTCGGAAAGGGGCCATTGCCGACCCGGGTCTGATAGGCTTTGAAAACCCCCAGAATTTTATCAATGTGTTTCGGCCCCAGAGAGGCTCCGAGAGCGGCGCCGGTAGAAGTGGAAATACCAGATGAAACATAGGGGTATGTCCCGTGATCCAGGTCCAGAAGAGCGCCCTGAGCACCTTCCAGAAGAATCTGCTTATCCCGGTTTGCCATCATGAAACCGGCCATATTCACCTTCATCCCTTCCAAAAGATCTTTATAGGGCTGAATCCAGACTCTGTCTTCGGTGGTCATGGAGTTCCAGACAACCTCATCCCACAGATCACCAACCCGGATCCCGTCACGGTCGGCTTTTCTGCTGTAGGCGATTCCGATCCCCCGGCCGGTCGTTCCGATCGGACGAGCGCGTTTGCTTTCCATATCCTTATCGAGATCCTTGTAGGAAGGAAGAACCAGATGGGCTCTGTCCGAAACAAAGACTCGGCCCTCCCAGTTGACTCCCTGCTCTTTTATACCGGCAAGTTCATTAAAAAGGGATTCGGGATCAATGACCATACCGTTACCCAGAGCAACGGTTTTATCCGGATAGATTATCCCGGCGGGAACAAGATGCAGCTTGAAAGTCTGTTCTCCCACCTTAATGGTATGGCCGGCATTGGCACCGCCGGAGAATCTGACAACCAGATCCGCATCTTCCGCAAGGTAATCCACCATCTTACCCTTGCCTTCGTCACCCCACTGGGCACCGATAACAACAAGCTTCATTTAATCTTCCTTAAATTTTTCTAGGACCGGTACTTATTTTTTTAAACAGCTTAATAGCGGCTGTAATTGGGAGCCTCCTGAGTAATGCTTACATCGTGGGCATGGCTCTCCCTTAAACCGGCAGAGGAAATCTTAACAAACTTTTTATAGGAGCGCAATTCCTCAATATTGCGACATCCGCAATATCCCATACCTTTTTTCAATCCTGTAACAAGCTGATTCAGGTAAGGTTTTAGCTCTCCTTTGTAGGCTACGCGTCCTTCAATCCCTTCCGGAACCGGATCATCGTCTTTTTTCATCTGGTACCTGTCACCGCTTCCCTCTTTGATGGCACCAACAGATCCCATACCGCGGTACTGCTTGAAAATTCTCCCTTCGAAGATAACTTCCTTACCGGGAGACTCCTTGAGCCCTGCGAAAAGGTTTCCCACCATGATGGAACTAGCACCGGCAGCAATCGCTTTCGTGATATCACCGGAATACTTGATACCGCCGTCGGCGATAACAGGGATATTGTGCTTGTCTGCTTCTTCCGCAGATTCCATAACAGCGGAAAGCTGAGGAACGCCGATTCCGGCAATAATCCTTGTAGTACAGATGGAACCGGGGCCGACTCCGACTTTTACAGCGTCGGCTCCGGCCTCAATCAGCCTTCTGGCTCCGTCTCCGTCAGAGACATTTCCTCCGATGACTGTTATGTTGAATTTCTTTTTGATATCCTCAACAGCCTTTACGACACTCAAACTGTTTCCGTGAGCTGTATCAAGTACCACAAAGTCGCACCGTTTTTCCAGCAGAAGGGGAATTCTCTGCTCAAAATCATTGGGAGAAACAGCCGCACCGGCGATGAGACTCCCATGTTTATCCAGAGCTGCATCGGGGTAACTGCGATGTTTTTCCATATCTGTTACAGTAATCAGACCGGTCAGGTGATGGTTTTTATCAACCACCGGCAGTTTTTCTATTTTGTACTGATTGAATTTCTTTTCTGCCGATTCCAGAGAGGGTTCCCCTTCTTCCAGAACCAGTTTGGTTGTCATCAGATCATCCACTTTCATGGAGTAATCTGTTACAAAGCGCATATCCCTGTTGGTAATGATGCCGCAGAGCTTGCCATTCTCCAGAACCGGAAGACCTGTCACTCCGGTTTCCTGCATGATCTTCTCCACATCATGGAGAGTCTGGCCTTTCTGAACTGTTACCGGATTTTCAATAACCCAGCTCAGGTATCGTTTTACCCTGCCTACCTGAGCAGCCTGTTCCTGAGGAGACAGGTTTCTGTGAATAACACCGGCTCCCCCTTCCAGAGCCAGAGCAATGGCCATCTGATATTCGGTTACCGTATCCATTGCGGCTGAGATAATCGGGGCATTAAGATAAATATCCCCTGCCAGCCTGGTTTTTACATTGCTGTCGCCAGGCAGAAAATCCGCATAGGAAGGTACAAGGAGAACATCGTCATAACTATACTTTTCTTCAATCTGAATCATCCCAGTTTACTCCTGATTGATTTAATGGATTCGGTATATTTTTTGCAGAGACTTCTGGTTTTCTCTGCAGTTTTGCCTCTGTAAAGAGAAGGATCTGTATAAAAATCCTCTGCATCTATCCCGGTAACATCCTTAAGCTGCTTACTGATTCTTTCCCAGCTTTCTTTCTCCTCTGTCTGAAGAACCTCTTTGATGGTTTTTCCGGTTTTCTCACAGGAAAGAGTGATTTTTCTAACAATTTCATGGGCTCCGTTTACACCCGACATGGCGAGCAGGATGTATGTGGGTTCTGCCAGAACAAAATCTCCCTGGGCTGTCAGGTTCTTTCTCAGCTGTTCCTTATTGACAGATAAACCGGCTACGATCTTTTTCATTCTGGCTACGGCTGCGGCAAAACCGGCAATAAAATCAGCCTGAAAACGGGCGGAGGCAGAATTGGACAGGTCTCTTTGATGTTCGGAAATCTGATCCATATAAAAAGTCATCACTCTGGGTGCAAAAGCCTTCCAGAGACTTTTTACATGCTCGCAGTTCCAGGGGTTCCTTTTCTGGGGCATGGTGGAAGACCCGACCTGGGTAGAAGAGAAAAACTCTCTTACCTCATCAATTTCCGATCTCTGCAAATGCCGAAGATCGTCTGCAAGGTTTGCAATAACACCGAAAGCGGTATTGTATTCCAACAGCAGACGGAGAAGGTATTCAGGTTCCACCATCTGTGTTGAATACTCAGAAGGTTTGAGATTCAGATACGAAAGGTACATCTCTTCCATGGCAAGGGGGTCGGAGGTGATCATACTGGTGGCATTGTAGCCGCCGACAGCACCCGCCAGCTTCCCTCTCTGATCAGCGGAAATTCTTTCCAGCTCCTCAATAGACTGTCCCAGCCGGGATACATACTCGGCAATGGTAAATCCCAGAGTCACAGGTACGGCATGCTGCCCGTGGGTCCGTCCTACCTGGGGAGTTTCAGCCTCCTGATCAGCGATTCTGATCAGTTCTTCCTGCAGTTCCAGAAGGAGAGGAATCATAACCTCTCTGGTGACATCTCTCATTTTCATGGCATTGGCTGTATCAAGAATGTCCACCGAGGTTGCTCCCATATGAACCCAGGGTTTGAGGTTTTCTGGAACTTTTTTATTGATAACATTCACCAGTGCCCGGATATTGTGCTGAGTTTTCTCTTCTTCAATATAAACTTCTTCGGGTGTGATGGATTTTTCCACATCATCCAGGGATGCAATGAGAGCATCGTCACCCAGATTCTGCAGTTTGATATGAGTTTTAAGGAGAGCCATTTCAGCCTTGACACAGTAGGCGACTGACGCTTCTTCACTTAATCTGTCTGAGAGTTCCTCAAACAGTGCTTTATTGGATTGATAATAACGGTGATCCAGTGGGGATATGTTGCGATATATACTTCTATTTTCCATACAGAATACTGGCAAAAACCCCCGATAAAGTAAAGAGGTCAGACAAGGGAATTCCCCGGGAAATTCTCAATTTTTTCCGCATTCCCGGAAGGTTGAAAAAATATTTATCAAAAGGCTTGACCACTTTTCCGGTTTTTTGCTATATTCCTCCATGCCTGATGGCAAGAGCACATGCGTCTTTGGTATAATGGCTATTACCTCAGCCTTCCAAGCTGATGATGCGGGTTCGATTCCCGCAAGACGCTTTTTTAAAAATAGATTCTGTAAAAAGTTTAGCATGCGTCTTTGGTATAATGGCTATTACCTCAGCCTTCCAAGCTGATGATGCGGGTTCGATTCCCGCAAGACGCTCTTTTCCCAAAAGCTTCAACACTTCTGTTGAAGCTTTTTTTTGCCCATGTCCTCAATTTTATCTGTACCGAATTTGATTTTAAAGGGAAAGACCAGAATCGGGGATTTCTTCCGGTTTATAAAAATCCCGGTTATACTACCCTTATATACTGCGATATTGATATCAGAATCAAAGGAGAAATGACACATCCTTATAAAACCATGACTCAGGAGGATATGAATCTTCAGGTTCCCCTATCCTTTCATTATAAAATCGTCAAAAGAGGTTATACAATTGAACTACAGAGCCAATACAGCTGCCCTATTACTGCTTCTTTTTTTATGGACTCAATCTATTCCGTCTCAGGAAAATGGCGCTCCGGAAGACCAGCTCCAGCGGTTTCATCTGATGGGATTCTCTGTGGGACATGAAGCCAGAACCTTAACAGAAAACTACCAGTTTGACCCGGTTGAAAACAGGCAGGAACTGGAATCCATCGGTTTGGAATATACCACTCTTATAGGAAGCCGCCTGGGTTTCTTCTCTGATCTGTTTCTTCATATCCCGGTAAACGGAGAGAGCCCACAGGGGGGGGTGGGAGATTTTACTGCAGGATTAGGCTGGAATATCTGGTCTGGCAACTGGGGCCTTCTGCCGGGAATTGGTTTTCATACAGGAGTAACCTATCTTGGTAATGATCCGTTTTCCGAAGGGGAAGATACTCTGTATATCTCTTTTGGCCTGGGCGGAGGATGTAAAGTTCTTTACAGATGGAACAACAGGTTTATAACTTACGTAGGTTATCTGGGAAATTTCGATACTCTGGAATTTTCAGCCAATCCCCGGTATAGAGACCGGGATAACAGTTTTAAAAACACTTATGACATGAAGGTAAGTCTGGGAGCCGGTCTGGAAATTTAAAAAAGGCCGTGTTTCCATTTTTCATAATCCTCAGGAGTATCGATATCGGCTACAACCGACTGGTCCGGCCAGGGAAGATCCACACACTCCCAATGACGCAAAACGTCAATCAGCCGTTCGCCATTCACATCGCGGATCATATCCCTGTAACAGAAGGGGCAGAGGATGGGGTGACCTGGCTGCCCCTTGAAAACAGGTCTGATAATTCTGGATTTATCAAAAAAAGAGTAGAGAGTCCTATAGTGACCAGTCTGGATACCTGGCATATCTACAGGTGTAATAAAAAAATCTCTTTCAACAGATCCCAAAGCTGTCTGAATGGAAGATAGCATTCCTTTTGGATACCCGGTGTTTTCCAGGAGAATCACCCTTTCTGATGTTTTTATTATTTTTTTTACCGTTTCAAACCGGTATCCCCCCACCAGGAGAACCCGTTCACAAGCTCCAAGGGCTTTCCGGACAGCACTTTCCAGAAAAGTCGTGCGGTCCTGATCTTCAAGCAAAGCTTTCCATCCTTTCATGCGCGAGGAGAAACCTGCGGCAGGGATAATACAGTCTGCAGGGAGATAGTCATTGTCTGTCAAATTCTGTCCTGGTATTTTTTTACTCCTATTTATTAGATTTTTACCATACCATAGTCTATATTATAGGCAAGGACTAATGAATGACTCTATCCGTATTCGGTGAATACATATTAAAACATGATAAGTACATAATTACAGCTCATGAAGCTCCCGATGGAGATGCCATAGGATCTGAAATAGTCCTCTACTCCATACTGACATATCTGGGAAAAAAAGCTCTGATCGTAAACTCAGATCCCACAGAGCATAAATATTCCTTTATGGATCCTGATAAGGTTATCCGAAGCCCCGGCCCGGAGGATCCTCTGCCCTTCTCTCCAGGAGAGAACATTCTGATTGTAGTGGATACCGAACCGGGTAATATAGGTCACCTGGGAACCAGGATGAACAAGGATACCATGAAAGACCTTCTGGTTGTTGACCATCATGACTATGAAGATCTCATCCCCTTTAAAGGTCTGTTTCAACCCGAAGCATCATCAACCTGTGAAATTCTCTATGGACTGCAAAGTCATTTTTCCATTCCGTTCTTTCCCCCTCTGACCGAGGCAATGTTTGCCGGAATAGTATACGATACGGGCTCTTTCATCTATCCCAAAACTTCGGCAAAAACTTTTGAGATTGCCCATAAACTGGTTCTTAATGGTGCCAGACCGAATTTCGTATATTCCGAACTCTATGAAAGCAAATCTACAGAATCCCTGAGATTACGGACTATGGTAGGATCGTCTCTGGAGCTCCATTTTGCAGATCATCTGGCGTATCAGTACATGTCAAAAGAAGTTCTGCTGGAATCAGGGGCCAAGTATGAGGAATCACAGGAGATAGTCAATATCCCCCTCCAATGCAGTGCTGTAAGGATCTCCGTATTTGTCAAGGAGAACGCCAGGGGGGTCACCCGGTGCTCTATCAGAACAAAAAATGAAATTGACTGCCTTCCTCTGGCATCCCGTCACGGCGGGGGCGGTCATCCCACAGCGGCAGGCTTTAAAATTACAGGAACCCTTGAAGAGGTAAAACAGGAAATTCTCGACTTTTTCGCCCCCTACTATTCCCATACCACGGTCTAGCTTTTTTTATTTTTCTCGAACATAATGTGGCTCATGAAACGATTGATTTTTTTCCTTATAATCACATCGGCGCTGTTTTCCTGCCATAAAGGAAAAACAGACGGGACACTCCCGTCCACTCCGAAAGTTATCAATCCCATTGGTCAGATGGAAAACTTCATGCAGGATGAAGACATTACCGGGAATGATGATTCCAATGATTTTCTTGTTCCCATGATAACCATACCTCAGGATGAAAAACTTCTTCTCACCAATGACATCAATCTGGACTTCGATACTGAAGATGAGCAGATAATTCTCACCCGTAAAGATGAAGATGATGGAAAAAAGATCTATCTCTATATCGTGGATTACAATAATGATGAAATGGCCTTTTACGAGTCACTGAAAACACCGATAACTCCTGACAGCAGCGAAGGGATCAGTGTTCTTCTTCAGGATCTTACAGGAAACACTATGAATGAAATCATCATAACCGGGTTTACAATAGATCAGAATCATACCTTTGATGCTTTTACCATGGTATCAGCTGGAGGAGTACAGGGGCTGCGCTTTCAGAATATTCTCTCTCTGAATATTAATGGAATCATCGATATTGAAAACTTTGAACGAACCCAGGATTACCTGATGGGTAAAGCAACAAATGAAAGTTTTACCATTATTACCGAAGAGACTGATGAAGTAAGCGGCGACAATCTGGATCTTGTAAAAACCACTTACAAATGGAACAGAAGCCGGCGTTCCTATGTTCCATCCTCTATTGATAAAATTCCAGGAGTCAGTATAAAAGAAGAGCAGCTTGCGAAAATTTACAAGGGAAGCCTTGAGGATTTTACAGAATATATTTCCGGCCCCTGGTATAAAGTTGAGGATCTGAACAGGCAGAAACAGCCTTTTTTAAAAGAGATTATCCATTTCGATACATCCCGGGAGCAGATTGTTTTTGCAGTTGACAATATCCAGGAGATCTATGAGTGGAATGAAACTTACAGAACCATTTTCAAAGGTATCAACATCCAGTCCAGAAGTTCACTCATTTCCAGCCAAAGGAGGGATCTCTACCTCTCTCTGGAAGAACTCGACCGGATCAAACTGAATATTCACGGGTCAACAGAATGGGACGGTTACTACAGACCCGTTGACCCCGCCCTTCAGAAATCCCTTATGGTACGTCAGGGGATCGGGGAAGCCGAAGAACTCTCCCGACTTTCCGGACAGTTCAGAAATAACAAAGGAGAGGATCTGAATCTGGATCTCCCCTACTTTACCTTGAAATCGGGAACTGAGACAATTTCAGAAGGGGTTATAGAATTCTATATCCTTCATGATACCAATATCATGGAAATGCACTATCTTAAGGAGAATGGTCTGCTTGATCACAGAGAAGTCTACTCTGTGGAATATAACGTATCTGAGGACAGTTCCCGTATTATCCGCACCATGACCCTTACTCCCGGTTCATTAACAGCAAAAGGGTTTTCCAGGACTCCTGGTGATACGGTTCATTATGAACAGATAGAGATTAGCGGGAATGGCCAGGCGGGAGAGCCACTGTAAAACTGTCATAACCAGATTTTTTCAGAGCATCCTGATCTTTTCCGGGTGTCGATGTTGCCAGTATAACCTTATATAACCCCTCTATCTGGAAAACCTCCGGAGAAAGGCCGGTATCCCTTTTAATTTCTTCACAGAATTTTTCCGCATGCTCCAGACTGCCGAATGATCCCATTTGGATATATTCATATTTCTCAACCGTATCCGCGTTTTCCTGCATAAGACGCGGGTCTCTTTGCACCAGGAACACAGGTGGAAGTAAAATTTCTACCTCCCTTTCAAGAATACCCGCTTCGGGGCTGTCAGGGAAATTCCGTATGAGATCGCCTTTATACCGGTTTTGAATATCCATAAGTGCAGAGTTCCTGCAAATCAACCAAACCGCGTAGTACCAGTCAGGATAATTCCTTAAAAAGGGAAACGCCGTTTCGGCTCTTTCAATCCAGTGAATTACCGTTTCTTCGCTTGCCTTGTTTACATAAAGGGATATGAGATAAAGGATCATTCTGTTTTTGGCATGTTCCTCATCGACCAGATCAGAAGTAAAATTCAGGGGATCGGATGGTTCCGGACTTCCCTTTTCCAGAAGCGAAAAGTACTCTCTGATCCAGTCAGTACGAGGATCCGCAATCATAAGCTGATAAAAATATCTTTGTGAAAGATCAAACCTGCCTGTCAAATCCGCCAGATAGGCACCGAATCTGACAGCTTCCAGTTTATCCTGAGGATTTTCTACGTAAGGAAGGAATCTTTCCAGAAGTCCAAACAGAGTCTCTGGTGTTCCTCCTGAACGGAGTAAGTGCAAAAGGGTCCTGCCGTATCCGGGATCTGCCCTGTTTTCATCATCTGTGAGCCATCGGATATACAGATCCCGGGCGGTATCCCTGTCCCCGGATGCTTCAAGCTCCGCTGCCCGGGCTAAATCATCTGCGCATACATGAAAACCAGCCAGACAGGAGAATAAAAGCAGCCACACTGAAAAAAATCTATAAATCCTGCTTTTCCCTGGTAATCGCTTTGCTGTCATCAGAATCTTTTTTCCCGATTTTTTTGGGAGCTGCAGGTAGGGGTGCTTTTTTATCATCCTTTCTCTTTTTTCTCATCCGGAATTGATTTCCGATAATATAGGGAACAATAGACAGAGCTCCCAGTATATACATAATCAGAAAACTGATAACAATCGGTACATCCTTAAACTGCCCTTTTTCTGAAAACCATAGGTTGACATCTGAAGAATTCCCCAGGTTCAAACCAATGAATGTGACGAGAAAAACCAATACAACAATATATGAAAACAGTTTAAATGGCATAAAAACTCCTTTGTTTTCAGGAAGACATCATCACAGCCCGGACATAATTTCTGATAGCACTCCAATCATTATTTTTGGGGAGGACAATCCAGCCGCCCTTATAAAAATCCGGATCCGCCAGAGCTTTCTCCTGATCTTCTTCGCTCAGTCGATACAGATTTGTATACGTAGCATATAATACATTATCGGTATTCAGAACATTCTGTCCATTTATTTTATAATCCTTGTAGGAAAGATAGTATTTTACAAGCTCTGCTGTAGAAAAATTGGATATTAAGTATTTATCTGCAATCTGCATAAAATCGTATATTTTTGAGATATCCCCCAAGCTGATATTACTGAGACTGTCTCTCAGGGCAGCAATGACTTTCTGCTGCCGGACTGCCCTTTCAAAGTCTGATGAAGTATGCCTGGACCTGGTAATTCTGAGGGCCGCTACACCGTCCAGGTGGTGTTCTCCTGCTGAATAATACAAGGTAGACCATTGACCGTTTTCCCTGATTTTATATGTGGGGTCTATGAGAGGTTCATCCAGTGTGACATTGATGCCTCCCATAAGATTGACCATATCGATAAAAGCATACATATCAATTGCCATGTATTTATTTATATTAAGACCGGTTATGGCAGAAAGATCGGAAATGAGCCGGGAGGCACCATAGTTTCTGTAAATGGAGTTGATCTTCATTCCTTTGTAGTACAGATCCCGGGGGACACTGAGCATGGAGACCTCTTCAGTAACACTGTTAAAATGCACAATGATCATTGTATCTGCATTGTGCTCATGAGAACCGATTAGCAAAAAGGTTTCGGACCCCTGCACAGGTACGGGGAGGGATTCATCGAATGATTTCTCCTGATTGTTCTGAAAAGGATAGACCAACTCATGATCGGGAGCAAAAGTTTTCAGAGAACTGACAGGAATATCATCCCTGTCCATAAGGTACACTTCCCCGAACTCTTTCTGCAGAGCCAGTGCGCCGGCTCTGGAACCGTCAGGGCTATTCAGATCGTAATAGATATAATCGTTGTCTTCTCTTGTTTCACTGGAATAAACATAACCATTCTTCTCCAGATGAGCCTGAAATGCCTGATCATTCAGGAGAGTTTCCATTTCTTTCAGAACAAGATCATCCAGAATTTCTGCCTCGGTTCTCAGATCTTCTGTCTGAATGAATGAAAGAACCCCCTCTTTCAGACTACTGATATCAGTGAAGTCCCTGTTCTGAAAACGGAAAACACCCCCGGGGGTATGGGTTGTCAAAACAGCCAGAACCGAATTGTCTTTTCTGAGTACGGGTACTCGAAGGTTCTCCGAACTGTAGGCTGGAGTTCCCAAATAAAGTTCAAACTTTCTCAGATCTGCCCTGAAATCCCTGTTCCGATAGAGGTTCTGAAGCTGTATATTCATATCGGCAATAATTCCCAGGGAGAGGTTCTGTTTTTCCAGCTGATTTTTCAGATAGGGAATCATGTCTTCCTGGGTAATCGAAAAATCTCTGGATGAACCGAATATTCCGGATTCAACACTCAACTGAGAGTCTTCACCTTTAAACCGGATTTTAAAGAATTCTCTCCCCGATCCATCAACCAGGGATCTTTTAAAATCTCCCATTTTCCTGAGGGACAGATCACTGTCTTGCAGAAAAAGCGTGAACTCATCAGATCTGAGGAACTGATTGAACTGTTTGATATATTCCAGATCCCTGTTGTAGTCTTTTAAAAAAGCCACAGCATCATAAGCTGCGATTTCAAAACTGCTGGTTGAAGAAGAGAGATCCTGTCCATCGCCCTGCCTGGTTTCTCTTTCGGGAAAGGCAAGAGAAGGAAGGTTAACGTATTGACGGACCTGCTGGGCATTCTGCTTTATCAGCTCCTGGGTTTCGTTCATATATCCCAGCTCTTCCCGGGTCTGACCCATAAAAAGTTCCATTTGGGCCTGGCTTTTTGCCAGGCGGCTGCGCAAGGTTATCTGTCCTGCAATTGTATAAAGAACAACAGCTGCCGCCAGGACAGCTGCTGCAATGGTTATGACATTTTTTTTCATAATATGTAATGTAGCCCACCAAAGCCGGGATTGGCAACACTCTCTAGAGTCTCTTTTCGGCTGACTGAATGGTATTGAATAAAAGCATGGTGATTGTCATGGGACCAACCCCGCCCGGAACTGGAGTTATATGGGATGCGACCTTTTCCGCCTCATCAAATTTAACATCACCGGTCAGACGGTATCCCCTTTTTCTGGTATCATCAGGAACCCTGTTTACTCCCACATCAATAACAACAGCACCGGGTTTTATCATATCTCCGGAAATCATTTCCGGTTGACCGGCGGCGGCAATCAGAATATCCGCATCCAGGGTTTCCCTTTTCAAATCGGCAGTTCTGGTATGGCAGACTGTTACTGTGGCATTTCCCCATGGCTGTTTCTGTATCATCAGATTGGCGATAGGTTTTCCCACAATATTACTTCTTCCCACAACAACAACCTTTTTTCCGGAAGGGGATATCCCTGTAAATTCCAGGAGTTTCAGTATTCCATGGGGAGTACAGGGAAGATACGTTTCCTGTTCAAGAACCATCTTTCCCACACTGACCGGATGAAAACCGTCCACATCTTTTGAGGGATCAATTGCCAGAATCACTTTATTCTCATCCATATGGGAGGGGAGAGGCAGCTGGACCAGAATACCGTCGATATCCTTATCCTGATTCAAAGTGCCAATGAGTTTCAGCAGTTCTTCTTCTGAAGTATTTTCAGGAAGCCTGATATCTCTGGAATACATTCCCAGTTCATCACAGCTTTTTTCCTTTGCGGTCACATAAGATTGACTGGCAGGATCTTCTCCCACCAGCACTACCGCCAGTCCGGGGGTAACCCCTTTTTTCTTCATGGTATCCACTTTGGTTTTCAGCTGACTTCTCAGGTCAGCCGAGACGCTTTTTCCATCAATAATTTCTGCCATGTAAATGTCCTTTTATATCGCTTTGTAACGTCGTTGAAGCTTTGTTGTTACTATGGTATTATCACATATCTTTCGAGAATGAGGAATCAACTTGAATAAAAAAACAACATACATCATTCCAGGGAATAGACTTACTGTCTTTTTATTCTTCCTGGCAAGTATCACTGTACCCGCCTGGACTCAGGAGCAGGATGTTCCCGAAGAGGATGCCACCATAAATATTGAATACCATACCATGGGTGACCAGATCTTTTCTATAAATGCCGGTCTGTTTTTTCCCCTCTTCTTTCAGAACCCTTCTCCAGGAAGCGGCGAAGATGCCATATCTTCTACCAATCTGTCCCTGGGAGGCACAGGCCATCTCTATTACGGCGCCTATCTGAACAACAACATTATTCTGGGGATGGAAATCGGCGCCATGTTTGCCCGGAGCCCGAACAAGAATAACTTTTATATGGTCCCCATCATGTTCAGGGGAACATATGAGATTCAATTGAAAGACAACCTTTTTACAGTACCCCTGCACCTGGGAGCGGGAATGAGCATGACCTCCTATCTGGAGGAGTTTCATGTGGATATGATTCTGAAACCTGGAGCCGGGTTTTTCTGGAACCAGAGCACCGACTGGTCTTTTGGTTCAAACCTGACCTACTGGTGGGTTCCCCAGATATACCCTTCTGATCCTGAATACAACAGATTCGGCAATTTCATGGATCTCAGTCTCTCTGCGGTTTACCATTTTTAAGAGGAAAATATGAAAAGAATCCAATATACACTTCTAATGATAACGTTACTCTTTGCAGCTTGTTCCGGAGAAGGAATTTTTTATAATCTGGAAAATGAAGAGGAGATTCTGGATACCAACAATCTCAATGAGAACACCTCTCTTGACCAGTTTCTTCTTTACGGAAATGAATATGTCATAAATGGAAAGAATGTATGGCACAGCACCCGGGGTAGCAGTTCGGATACATGGGAAACCTACCCTGCCCCGTCCGGCTACAGCAATGATAGAACCTACCCGTCCATAGCCGTGGTTAATGATGAACTGTACGCTACCGTGATCAGCCATGACGCCAATTACAGAAGCGGTATCCTGAAATACAACGCCGCTGGTCAGGTATGGGATGAAATATATTATACCGAAAAATCTGATGCTGATTCGGGATTCAATTTTTTTAATTATTACCTCTTCCCCACGACTGCGGGAACCTATCTGAATATGGTGGAATATAATAAAAACAGTGACTATGAAATTTCGATTGTAGAGAGTACGGTGTATTTTTTCACAAACAGTGCTGCAGGAGAATCGGAACTTGACTCCGGATCCTATTCGGCAAACACGGTTACATTTCCCGACAGCAGCGGTTTTGCCATGCCCATAGCGGATATCACATATGACAGCATCAACAACGATGTATATATGATCTACAACACCACAGTAGACAGTAGTTACGATAACGGGGTTCTCTGCATAGCCGATGGAGATGCAAATTTCCGCAGCTTCACTTCAGAAACCACAGTATCAGAAAACTATGATTTTCTGGATATCTATTATTCGTCCAATCATGATATGTTATTCATAGGAACCGAGTCGAGTGATGACAAACATCCCCTTCTCTACAAAACAGGGGGAACCTGGTACTCAACCATATGGGACAATGATGTTCAGTTTTCAGCATTCTGCGATATATCATCCCTTCAGAGCGATACAATACTGGCGGGAACAAGAGCTTTTAAAGACCCTACCAGCAGCAGCTCCATACTGGGAAGCGGATATATAGAAATTGTTGTAACCGATCCTGCAAAACCGGTACTTCAGGAAAACAGTTTCTCCGATGACAACAATTATTCCAGCAGCTACCTGGCTGATTCCTCGATTAAAGATATCTATGTGGATGCTGATAACCAGAAGGTATATGCGACCACCACATCATACGGCCTCTGGCTGAATAGCGAAGGGAACTGGTCTCAGGAATAGCGGGTCCCCCTAAAATACATATCACAATGGAATGAAAAAGCCCCTCCTTTTCGAGGGGCTTTCTTATGGATTATTGAGAAAATCAAAGATTTCCTTTAAACCAGGATCCTTATTCAGAAAATACTCTTCCTGTTCTTCTCTGGTCAGCCCTACCAGCTCATGGCTCATATAATGGATCCACACATCGTCCTCTTTTTTATTGATATTGAACTGCCTGCAGAAATAATCCGGCCTGATGGGCAGCTGCGGCTGATAGCTATGTATTTTGTAATCATGCACTACAAGTTTTATATCTTCTCTGGGAATCCCCTTCTCCATAATTTGTGATACCAGATGGTTCAGAGTTCTGCCGGAATCAAAAATATCATCGATAATCATCACCTTGTCACCATTCCTGAGATAGGCAGGATCGTAGGTCCAGCCATCGACCATCACCTTATCCTGCTGATGGATATCACTGTAGGAACGGGCAACCACGGCAGCATAGAAAACCGGCCGTTTTCCCTTTCGGACAATTTTAAAAAATTCACTGAACACGTTCCCCATATAGGCACCGCCTCTGAGAGGTACGTATATCACATCGGGAATAAATCCATCCGTATAAACCTGATAGGCAAGTTTCAATGCATTATTCCGTACTTCATCATAAGGTGTGAATAACTTTCCCATTACGCTCTCCCTGAAGATTCTTTCAATCACAGTATACATGATTCATACTTTTCTGCCCATAAAAAAGGGGCATCCTTTCAGATACCCCTTTTCATTGCCCCGGGCAATCTACTTCCTTTTCATTTTAGGAGATTCCATTTCCATACCTTCCCTTAAAAAGGTCAGATAGAATCTGTCATCACCTATTTCTGCCAGAAGATTATAAAAATCTTTCAGATTCTCAACTTTATTGCCGTTTATGCCAGTAATAATATCTCCTGCCTGAATACCGGCAATCTGGAAATTCGTCTTGGGATACACATCGGCTACAAAGACTCCTTTGATATCATCAGACAGTTCCAGTCTTTCCAGAAGCTCCTTCTCAACAGTAAAAGCAGAAACTCCCGGCCATGCCAGATTATTCATTTTTCTGACTTCCTCTTCGGTTTCTCTTTCTGTAATATTCACCTGAAGAGACATTTGTCTGCCGTCTCTCACAAGAACAAACTCTGCCACATCTCCAGGTCTCATATCCCCGATCATTCTGGTGAGATGATTTTTGTCTGTCGCGGCGGTTCCATTCACAGAGAGAATAAAGTCTCCAGGCCTTATTCCCCCCTTGTCTGCGGGAGAATTATTAAATACCTGATAAACAAAGGCACCTTTTTTACCCTTGATATCAAACTCTTCAGCAATAATTGCCGGAGCATCTCCGATACTGACCCCCAGCCATCCATATTTGACTTCACCGTTATCGATAAAATCACGGATCGTCCTTTTTACATTGTTGATGGGAATACTGAAGCCCAACCCGATACTTCCGCCTGTGGAGGTTGTAATCCATGTATTAATACCGACAACCTCCCCTTTCATATTTACCAGAGGACCACCCGAGTTACCCTGGTTAATAGAAGCATCGGTTTGAATGAAATCATTAATATTACCATCAGGACCATTCTGCCTTCCCAGCGCACTGACAATACCGGCTGTGACAGAGGATTTAAACCCGAAGGGACTTCCGATTGCCAGAACCCAGTCACCGACATAAAGAGAAGAGGAATCCCCCAGTTTCGCTACCGGTAAATCCTTATCAGGACTCTCTATTTTGAGAATGGCAAAATCTTTTCTTTCATCGGTTCCTACAAGTTCTGCTTCAAACTCCTCGCCCTTGTCAAGTTTCACCAGAATTTCTTCCGCATCACCCACTACATGATTATTTGTGACCACGTAATAGGTGTCTTTCTTCCTTTCAACAATAAAACCGGAACCCAGACTGGAGCTTCTGTACTCCTGTGTATCCGGATCAGAATCACCATCCTGTTCGGGATTACCAAAAAAGTACTCCCAGGGGAAACCATTTCCAGGCAGTGTCTGGCGTGTTGTAACCTGTACGGTATCTATTTCAACGACCCATGGCAGGGTCTCGGCTGCAACTTTTCTGAAAGAATTCTGAAAGTTTTCCATGGTTTGGATTTCAGATTCATTCGGTGCCGCCTGAACCTGCCCGGCGGGCTTAAAATTCGGTAAATAGGTATAAAGAAAAATACTGAGAGCAAAACCTGCTACAGTCCCGATCATCGCGGTGATCAGTATTTTACCATGCTGTTTATATTTATAACTCATGAATTAACTCCTGCAAAAAAAAAATTAGAATCATTCCATTTCTCCATGCAGCCGGATGATAGATTTCCGGCTAGATCTGCCAACCTTATCCCTCATATAAGCGGGTATGAAAAAGGCATTGATAATTGTCAAAATGGCATACAAAAAATGAAACCAGCAAAACATGACAATGTTACAATGAAATTAAAGGGTGGTCAGGATTTCAGTTCCTGCGTTTGTTATGGCAATGGTATGCTCAAAATGCGCTGAAATTTTTCTATCCCTGGTTTTCACTGTCCAGTCATCTTCCAGAACATCCACTTCCGGGGTTCCCAGATTAATCATCGGCTCAATGGCGAGAACCATTCCGGGTTTTAATCTGTAATTCATTCCTCTTGAGGGATAGTTATTGGGGATCTGGGGATCTTCATGAACATCCAGACCAACCCCGTGGCCGCAGAAAGAGTGGACAATACCGTATCCGAAGGGTTTAAGGTATTCAGTAATGGCTTTTCCGATATCCTTTATCCTGCCCCCGACGACAGCCGCTTCAATCCCTTTATAAAGACTCTCCTCTGTTCTTTTCATAAGAAGTGAGGCATCTTCTGATACCTTTCCCACCGGATAGGTAAAAGCCCTGTCACTGAAATAACCATCCAGTTCTATTCCGATATCACAACCGAAAATATCACCTTCCTTGAGAATTTCCTTTTTAGTGGGAATACCATGAATAACTGTATCGTTTACAGAGGCGCAGATGGAACCGGGAAACCCGCCATATCCCAGGAATGCGGCTTTTCCACCGTTCTTCCTGATAAACTCAGACGCAAATTTATCAACATCCCATGTTGAAATGCCGGGTTCTATTATTTCATCTATTTTTAAGAAAAGTTCTGCCAGCAATTTGCAGGATTTTCGGATGCCATCTATCTGGTTTGGATTTTTTAGAGTAATCATATCTTTCCTTTCGTTTATTGTATGCGATTCAATTTTGTTTTGGCTTTAAAATTTTCAGGATTGTACTGAATACTCAATGAATAGGAGTCCATGGCAGCTTTAAAATCCTGAAGATCCAAATACATATCACCCAGCCGAACATAGAGATCAGACAATAACTCCTGGCTGTTCTCCAGTGTATTCTCCTTTTCCAGCATCTCTATGGCTTTTATGATTTCCTCAAGTGCCGCATCATGATTGCCCAAGAGCAGGTTCAGAGCCGATTTATTACTCTCATACAACCAGGATGGATACAATACCGAAGCCTCTTCCATCTTTTTCAGTGCTTCAGAAGGATTTTTCTGAAGACTGGCGAGAATTCCTTCATAAAAAAGATACCAATGGGGTTTATTTTCCCCGTAATCGTATCTTTTCAGTACAATTTCCATACTTTCGCTATCGCCCAGTCCGGCAAGGTACCACAGTAAAAACCGGGTAATACGTTCACTGTTATCCGAAGCATTAAAGTATTCCCATAGCCTGGACTGATACTGAGTGGCATTCATCGGATCAGGAAAGTACCGGATTTTCAGCAGCCTGGCTTGCATATCATCGGGGTATCTGCTGATGAAAGCATTCAATCTGTTTTCTACAATCAAACTATAGTCCCGGTAATAGAGCCGTACATAATCGGTAAGAAGTTCAATCTGATCGGGAAAAATGCTTAATCCTTTTTCCAGCAGCAGCTTGGCTTTTCTGCTATACCCTTTGGCATAATAGAGTCTGGCAATGTTTCTGTACAATTTCCAGCTGCCTGAATCGTGAGTTGCAACAGCGGCTTCATAAAAGTGAAGGGCAGAATCTGACCGGCCGAGAAGAAACTGTACATCTCCGATCTGCTCTTTCATGGAGTAGCGCTGATTTTCTTTCATCTCATCAATCACATCCTGTGCCTGATAATATTCCAGCGCCTTTTCGTAATTCATCAGATCATAGTGAACAACACCTAACCGGAAAGGAGAAATTCTCCTGGATGAGAGAGTACTTACAATCTCTTCGGCTTTCGCGGTATTAGCCGACTCCAGATAGAGAATAACAGCATTGTAGAGGAGGATTTCATTCCCCGATAACCGGCCAATCACTTCAAAAAAATCAGGATCTTCCTGATATGCGATTTTTTCTTTTATAAACTCAATAGGATCCCTGTCCCCTATGCTGTAGTTTCTATAGACTTCAAAGGAAAGGAGAGTTTCAGCGGTAAGAGACTCAAAGCCTTCCTGACTCACCGCATACAGGCTGGCAGCGGCCTTTTCGTACTGATCTGTCCATAACAGACTGGCAGTATAAAGGGCATCATGTTCAGGACCTGCTTTTAGAAATTTCCTGGAACGGTTTAAAAGCTCATAAAACGGAATATAATCGTTAGTATTAAAAGCACAAAGGTAGGATCTTTTAAACAAACTGAACCAGTTTTCGCGGTTTTCCGCATATCTGGAGGCTCTGATAAGCAGGTCTGGAATATCTTTGTAGGTTTCCCGTTCCAGATACGTATCGACGGCATTCAGATAGAAACCGAACCGGTCATCATCCGGCTGAAAAAGGATAAAGACTCCCAGAATACTGGCTATCATAAAAAGTACCAGTCCCAGGAGCGTCAACTGTCGGATTTGACCTTTTTCCTCTTTCACCCTTACCCTACTAACTGTTTAAAGTGTTACTGATATTATCCAGAACCCCATTCACAAAACGGTAGGAATCACTGGTTCCAAACTCTTTTGTAATTTCTACGGCTTCATCTATGGTTACCCTGTGAGGGATATCTTTCTGATACATCAAAGCATATGTACTGATTCTGAGTATGGCAAGGTTTACCTTCTCCATACGTTTAAAATCCCAGTTTTTCAGGCTTTTTTTAATTTTTTCATCAATGGCTGTGAGATTTTCAATAGTACCTTTAATCAAAAGAGAAGCAAAGGCTTTAACCTCTTCTGCAACTTCTTCTTTTGTCCAGCCGAACTGATAGATTTCTTCAGTATCATTCCTATTGATTTCCCAGCTGTAAAGTCCCTGAAAAGCCAGGATTCTGGCTTTCCTTCTATTTCCCAGATTTTTCATAGTAATTATTCAATATTGTCAGGAAAACGCTGAATTTCCGCTTCTTCCGCCAACTCTTGTACCACATCTTTGGCAGCCAGCTGAAATGCCTGCTGCTGTTTCTGCATTCCCAGATAATTCCTGATATATTCCCGAACTGTCTGCGTCTGCACAGGATTGACGGGATCATCCAGCTCCAGGAACGTCTTTTTCAAGTGCTGGGTAACTTTTACAATATGAAATCCCTGAGTGGATTCCAGCAGTTTGATTTCACTGTTTACCTGCATATTAAAGATGTCAGTAATAAAACTGCGTCCGAATACAGCAATATTCTGCTCGCTTTTATCCAGATAGCTTCCCAGATCACCATCACGGACCACTGAATTTTTATCTTCTGAATTCTCTCTTACCATTTGGGCAAAGGTTGCTGAACCGCTATTCAACTTCTGCAAAATCTGCTCTGCAAGATTTTTTTTCTCTTCCTTCTGAGCTGGGTTCAAGCCTTTGGTAGCAAAAAAGATATGGCTGATTTTCACCATTTCGGGATTAATGAACTGTTCTTCGTTCTGATCAAAAAACGTTTGAACTTCCTCATTGGTCGGGGTAGAAGTCCGCATTATAAAGTCCCGTTTCTTCTCTGTAACATATTTTTCCAGAATCAGCTGCTTTCTGATCTCTTCCTTATAAACATCATACTCCATTCCGGTTTGATCCTGAATGATCTGTTTATATTGAGTCTCAGTAATCTGTCTTCCTATCTGCTGCATAAGCTGAGACATTCCGACTCGCAATATCTGCTCATCACTTACTGTGACATTGTCTCTTTTGGCAGCCTGAAAAACCAGCATCTGATTAATCAGTGTTTCAAGAACCTGTTCTTTTTCCTCTTTAGTCAGCTCCCGTCCTGTCTGCTGTTCGTAAAGAGAAACATTATAGGCCAGTTTCTTTTCCGAAATAACATCCATCTGGGTAAGTTTTACAATAGCCACAGGCCTGTCTATAGCAGTCTGTCCAAAAAGAGCTGCCGGGAGCACTGTCAAAGTTGCCAGTAATATCGCTTTTTTAAACATTCCAAATCCTTAAGTTTATAGGTTTAATCATAAAACAACCTATTTTATATGAAGTTTCTTTCCAATAATCTGAGCCTCTTCAGAATTACTGATCACATCAGATATCTTTAGAAACATACCTTCTTTTTCCATGGATTTCATTAAATTCTGTAACGCTTTATTTACAAAAAAACCTTTTTTTACAATAAAGGCATAGCTTTTAACGCCGGAAACTCTTCCGCAGCTTCTGAGATATTCAGAAATTTTACTGCTGATTTTTCCACTGAAAGCGGAATTGGGGGCGGTTCCCATTAAGAGATATTCATAAATAGTCAGTTTTGCCTCCGGATCAGTTTCCATATTGATCAGAGACACCTGATGACCTTGAGATTCCACACCTTGAGCCAGATGAGAGGCAATTTTTTTAACTTTTTCACAGCCGTTGTTGTGAAATACTACAGCTACACGCATTCTTAAGCTCCTGATGACGGCGGAAAACCTGCAGCAAAATACTGCAGTATTAATTTACGGAAAAAAGAACGGGAGCAGACGCTCCCATTCATTTTTTCAGTCCTGAGGAATAACCAGAGTTTCACCCTCAGTCGCCTCTTCAGCGACATCCTGGTTCCACCATTCCTGTCCATTGCTGTTTTCAGCACTGATCTGTCTGGCTTCACTCAGTACATCACTGCTGTTGGGGGATTTCACAACTAAAGCCACCAGAAGAGTACAAACCATGAAAAGAGTTCCCAAAATGCTTGTAATCTTAACCAGAGCCTTGTTTGTAGCGCCTCCGAAAGGAGAACCGCTGGATCCGCCGAAAAGACCTCCCAGTCCTTCCCCCTGATCATCCTGCAGCAATACAAAAAGCACCAGCAGCAGAGAAACTGCTACAAACAGAATAATCAATAAAGTACCAATAATACCCATTCTAAACTCCCAAAGAAACAGGGGATAAAAATCCCCTGTCTGCTTGATTACTTATTATAGTTGGCCATGGAAGCGAAAGAGTCGGCTTTCAGCGCAGCACCGCCGATAAGCCCTCCATCAATATTCTCCATTGCCATTAATTCCTTAATATTTTCGGGCTTCATGGATCCGCCGTACTGAATCACGATCTTTTCAGCCGCTGCTTCAGAATACATTTCCGCGATTTTTTTTCTGCACGCAGCATGAATCGCATCTGCATCATCAGGAGTTGCGGTTTTTCCGGTTCCGATCGCCCATACAGGTTCATATGCAATGACAACATTGTCAAGTTCTTTTTCAGAAACGCCGGCCAGACCTTTTTCCAGCTGTTCAAAACATACGGCTTCAGCTTTTCCTGCTTCTCTTTCTTCCAGAAGTTCTCCGATACAGAGAACAGGCATCAGTCCATGAGCCAGAGCCAGTTTAACTTTTTCATTAATCTGCTCATTGGTTTCACCGTAGATATGACGTCTTTCGGAGTGACCCAGAATAACAGCTTCCACACCCAGATCTTTCAGCATCAGAACTGAAGTTTCTCCTGTGTATGCGCCTTCTTCCACATTAGCCATATTCTGAGCTGCTACCATTACGTTGCTTCCTTTCAGTTCATTAAGAACGGCGGGAATACAGACAAAAGAAGGGGCAACCATGACTCTGTAATCACTGTCTTTTACCAGAGGTTTAATCTCCTTCGCCAGCTGAGCAGCTTCCGAAGGGGTTTTGTTCATTTTCCAGTTTCCTGCAATGAGATAATTTCTCATAAAGATTCTCCTTGTTACTATAGCATTTGTGTTTTCATAATCAGCCGGCTGCAGCCTTTAACTCCTGCCGGATCTGTTCATTGATTATTTTTTCAGAGCAACCACACCGGGAAGAGCTTTCCCTTCCAGATACTCCAAAGAGGCTCCCCCGCCGGTCGATACATGATCAATCCTGTCGGCCAGATTGAATTTGTTAACCGCTGCCACAGAGTCTCCTCCGCCTACAACGGTTGTACCGGCACAATCTGCTACAAAGTTAGCCACTTCAAGGGTCCCTTTGGCAAACCGGTCAAATTCGAATACACCCATGGGGCCGTTCCAAACAACTGTTTTGGCTGCGGCAATTCTATCTTTCACGGCAGCAACAGTCTTGGGACCAACATCCATAGCGAGCTTACCTTCGGGGATATCTACTGAATCTACAGCTTCGGGCTCTGCAGTTTCACTGAATTCGGAAGCCACCACATGATCCATAGGAAGAATGACTTCCACACCGGCTTTCTCGGCATTCTCAAGGAAGGTTTTGGCAGTATCCATAAATTCCTCTTCAAAAAGGGATTTACCGATAGCATGTCCCTGAACTTTCAGAAATGTGTAAGCCATTCCGCCGCCGATAACAAAAGTATTGCATTTATCAATCAGGGATTCCAGAACCGCAATTTTTGAAGAAACTTTGGCACCGCCGATAATGGCCACAAAGGGGCTTTCGGGGTTTTCGAGAACCTTATCAAAGAACAGGCACTCTTTTTCCATCAGAAAACCCGCACAGGAAGGAAGATATTTGGTAATCCCTTCGGTGGAAGCATGGGCTCTATGGGCTGCACCGAATGCATCATTCACATACACATCTGCCAGCTTTGCCATCTGAGAGGCAAAATCCGGATCATTTTTTGTTTCCGCTTTGTGATAGCGGGTATTTTCCAGCAGAAGAATTTCACCAGCTTTCAGCTCTGATGCCATTTTCTCCACTTCCGCCCCGACACAGTCAGGAGCTGTTTTCACAGGAACTCCGGTTATCCCGGCCAGATGAGATTCCAGCTGTTTCATGCTGAACTGGGGTTCTCTTGCTTCGGTTGGTCTTCCCAGATGGCTCATAACAATAAGGGACGCGCCTTCCTGTTCCAGGATGTATTTAAGAGTCGGCAGAGCTCTCTGCATTCTTGTATCATCCGTAATTTTCCCGTCTTTCAGGGGAACATTAAAATCCACGCGGACCAGTACGCGCTTGTTCTTCAGATCCAGGTCTTTTACAGTTACAACACCCATTTTGGTTGCTCCTTTAAATCAGTTTCTGTGCCAGGTCGACAACACGTGTGGAATATCCGATTTCATTGTCGTACCAGGATATAACCTTAAAAAATCCCTCACCCATTTTCATTGTGCATCCCGCATCGAAGATGGACGAGTTGGGATTTCCCTTTATATCCATAGAGACTATGGGATCTTCTGTGTATTCCAGAATACCTTTCATAGGCCCTTCGGCAGCATTTTTAATCGCTTCATTAAGCTCTTCAACGGTACAATCCTTCTGAAGTTGTACCGTAAGATCCACAACGGAACCGGTGGGTGTGGGAACACGCATGGCGCCTCCATTGAGCTTACCGTTCAATTCAGGAATAACTTTTCCAACAGCTGCGGCAGCTCCGGTCGATGTGGGGATAATATTCATCCCGGCAGAACGGGCTCTTCTCAAGTCAGAGTGAGGTGTGTCCAGAATAACCTGATCGTTGGTGTATGCATGGATTGTTGTCATAAGGCCCTTTTCAATTCCGAAGGAATCGTTCAGGACTTTGGCAACGGGTGCAAGGCAATTGGTTGTACAGGATGCATTGGAATAGGCAACAGTTTCTTCACGGATTGTTTCCTCGTTCACACCAAGAACTACAGTTTCAATGTCGTCTTTGGCAGGAACTGTGAGTATGACTTTTTTAGCCCCCGCTTTTATATGATCCAGATAACCGCCTTTCTCACTTTCAGCTGAACGGAAAATTCCTGTTGACTCGATTGCCACATCGATCTGCAGCTCACTCCAGGGAAGATCCTTCGGACTGCGGACGGCATAAATCTTGATTTCTTTACCATCGACGATGATGGCATCGTCCTTTGCCTCTACATTTTTGTAATAAACACCATAGGTGGAATCATATTTCAGAAGATGAGCCAGAGTTTTAGAATCTGTCAGATCGTTGATTGCCGCAACTTCCATACCTTCCCGTTCCATGGCAATCTTGAATACATTTCTTCCTATTCTGCCAAAACCGTTAATGGCTATTTTCAAAGAGTCCCCCCTATTTTCATTCAATTTTTATCTAAATTAATATATTAGAATAGCTTGGTGAGGTCAATAACCATATGGAGACAGGTTCGGTTAATACAGTCTGAGGAGCTGGGATTTCAGTTCATCGTTCATGGTATCTTCAGGAAGCGTCAGTTCTTCCGTATCTTCGGGAAGCCTGTAGACTTCATCTCCGGGATTCACAAGATCAAAGGGAGAGTTCCTTTTAAGGAGGCCTATGGAATATTTCTCCTGAACTTCCTGTATGGCCACCGTCCCCAAGACGTCTTCCGGTTTATAATCCCTATAGGGCTCCTGATCCAGCCAGCGCCCTGTTCCCTGTCTGAGAAGGACAAATTGGGTATCCGGTTCTATATCGTTCAAAGCCCCCAGATTTATAAGAACCCGATCACCATCAATACCGGCAAGATACCCTTTCAGAGGGACTCTTCTCTCCAGTTCTTCTGCCGTTTTACCCACGATTTCGCTCAGTCTCATGTTACCGGATCTTAAAAGGTCAAATGAAGCCATCAGATTTCCGGTTCTGGACAAGTACAAACCGCATTTGAAACGGATGGACCGTTCTTTCTCAGTGACTGTTAGAAGCATATAAAAATCAGAATTACCAGATCTGCCGGAACTGAAGGCATCTGTTGCAGAAGAAAGAACCTTCTGCTCATCCACAGAGAGACCGGGATTTCTCATAAGGGTATCCCCGAGATAGCGGAGAAAATCCTTTTCCGCCCCTGCATGCACCAGAGAGCTGGCAGATTTATCTATATACAAAGCCAGATTGACACTACTGTTTCTGTATATGACCGGCCCATCCCAGGTCACAGGAAAAGAGGTATCTTCCGAACTCATGACAAGCTCATAGATCCTGCGGAATTCCAGGTTGACATACTCTTCCTTTTTCAGGGCGGCCAATTCTTCCCTGTACCGGTGTTCCTGCCCCATGGCATCCAGGATTCCTGCATACTGCCACCAGCCGTCAAGATCCAGGGGAGCCAAAAGACGTCCTCTCCTGAACTCGTCATACGCCTTATTGTACTGATACCCGGCTTTGTAGGATTTTCCTTTTTCAAAGTGCCAGGAGGCAGCCTGCAGACGCTCTTCATGATTGAGGGGATAGTGCTCCAAAAGCAGGTTTTCCGCAGAAAGCCGGGCCATTTCGTCCTGGGGGTTCAGAAGATTGACTGTTTTAAAGCAAAGAAGAGCTTCCTGATATTTTTCCAGTCCCATAAAGGCCCGTCCCAGGTAATACCAGAGCATGGGATTCTCCTGTTCATTCCTGACGCTTTCCTGAAAATAATGGACAGCTTCCTCAAACTTTCCCGTACTGGTATATATTTTACCGAGAGTCAATGTGGTCTCTTTGCTATCCGGGTCCAAAGCCACAAGCTGTCTGGCCATATTTTCCGCCTGATCCCACTCGCGTCTTTGCGTATAGTGCCTGATAGCCTCATTGAGTACAATTCTATCCTGCGGATAAAGGGCCAGCGCCTTGGCCAGATACTCTTCGGCTTTCGGGAAATCCCCCATCTGATCCGACAGAACCACCAGAGAGAGCAAGGCTCTCCGGCTATCGGGATTGACAGCCAGACTTTTTTCGAAAAGATCCGACCCTTCCCTGTAATTTCCTCTGAAAACAGCAATCTCAGCTAGACCGTAGGCTGCGGCCATATTATTGGGTTCCATGGAGAGAACCATCTGAAACATCTCGGAAGCTTTTGCCAGATCAGCCAACCCGAGATAGATCCGTCCCTGAAGGTTAATCGCATCAATACGCCTTTCCGATCCTTTCAGAGCCAGTTTGGTATAATCCAGGGCTTCTTCGTACTCCTGAAGAAGAAAGTAGGTTCTTCCAATCCCCAAAAGGGCGTCAGTATAATCCGGATTAATTTCAAGAGCTTTTTTATAGCTGTCAAGGGCAGAAAAATAGTCCTGTGAAAGCATGGCGAAATAACCGGAGTTATAATAATCGATGGGCGACTGAGCATACAGAACACTCAGAAAGCAGAATAGAACGGCAGGTAAACTAGTTTTCAGCTTTCTCTTCTTCATTGACAACGACCTTAACGGTTTTGATTTTATGCCCTTCTACGGACTGTATGATAAAATCCAGATTTTCATAACTGACTTTTTCGTACTTAACAGGAATCTTACCGAACAGATCGAAAACAAACCCGCCCAGGGTATCGAATTTCTCATCGGGAATATCTTTCGACAGATGTTCGTTCAGATCCTCAATATCAATCCTGGCATCACAGAGATAGGTATTGGGCCCGATCTCCAGGATGTCATCTTCTTCGTTGTCAAATTCATCCTGGATATCACCGACAATCTCTTCGATGATATCCTCCATACAGACGATCCCGGAAACACCGCCGTATTCATCAACCACAATGGCGATATGAACACGTCTGTGCTTAAACTCTTTCAAAAGAGCATCCAGCTTCATGCTTTCGGGAACAAAATAGGCTTTCCGCATGATGTCCCGGATAGCAAATTCCTGGTCTTTTACAAAATATCCCAAAAGATCCTTCACATAAAGAACACCCACAACATTATCAATCGTATCGCTATATACGGGAAACCGGGAATGTCCGGATTTGAGAAGTATATCAAACAACTCCTCTTTTTCTGTGGCTATATCGATAAAAACCACATCAATCCTCGGGATAATAACCTCTTTGATGGTTGTCTCCGAAAGTTCCACAATTCCCTGGATCATCACCTGCTCATCCGAGTTTAAATCATTGAGGGATTCATGATCCATTATCTTGTCTCTTTTGCCTTTTCTGACAAGCTGTTTAAATAGTTTCATTAAAAAATCCTGAATGAACTTAGCTCACCCAAAAGTTTTTCCTGATGTTTCAGCATTTTCTCTTCCAGATCGTTTGTTTCATGTTGCATTCCTTTCAAATGCAGTACTCCGTGAATAATCACTCTTTTCAGCTCTTCTTCCAGGGAGACTTCAAATTCCACAGTATGCCTTTCAAGAGTGTCCATAGACACAATGATATCCCCTGCGGTGATCAAATCCTGACCTGAAGGAAAAAAGGTATCTCCTTCATTCTGACAGAATGAAAGCACATCTGTGGGTTCATCCTTGTCTCTGTATAGACTGTTTAATTCTTTTATATAAGGATCATGACAGAGAGTCAATGAAATTTCCCAATTTGATAATCCTTCTTTCTCAAGTACAGCGGAAGCAAACTCTCCCAGGCGGTCAAGCCAGGAGGGTTCCGGATCCAACTGTGAAATGACATCTACCTCATTCATCCTGTTTCCTTTTCTCTTTCCGGATATTCAATTCTCGAGTGATACTGTCCTGTCAATACATGCACAAATGACGACTTTATGGTTTCCAGTTCCTGAAGTGTCATTCCGCATTCATTGAGTTCTCCATCCTTGAAACGGATCATAATCAGATCCCACAGGGATTTTTCCAGTTTCGCCACAGTCGGTTTTGTCATACTCCTTGTAGAAGCCTCAGCCATATCCGCCAGCATAACTACAGCAGCTTCCTTTGACTGGGGTTTCGGTCCGGAATGGGAATAATCTTCCAAAGAGACACTGTCTGCCCCTTTTTCTGTAACAGCTCTTTGATAGAAGTATTCTATCACACTTGTCCCATGGTGCTGAGCCACAATATTGACCACTTTTTCCGGAAGGTTCAGTTCCCTGGATTTTTCTATCCCGATTTTCACGTGAGATTTTATGACCGCCACAGAGAGTGTTGTTTTCAGATCATCATGCTTGTTGTAATCTTTCTGGTTTTCGCTGAAATACTGGGACTGATCGATTTTACCAATGTCATGATAATAGGCCCCCACCCTGGCCAGCAGGGCATCTGCTCCGATATTGCGGCAGGCAGTCTCGGCCAGATTGGCCACGTTCATGGAGTGGGCATAGGTCCCGGGAGCCAGAGCAAGCATTCTTTTGAGAAGAGGAGCATTCAAATCCGAGAGTTCCTGAAGCCTGAAATTTGTACAGGCATTCATCACATGCTCGAATATGGGAAGAACCATAAGAGAAAGAAATCCGCTCAAAACTCCATTGATCAGGGCTACCAGAAAGGAGAGCATCATTGTCTGTATGGAAAGAGGGGTCACAAGGAACATGATTCCCAAAAGAAAGCACTCCACAAAAGCAAGATATACCCCGCCTTTGATAAGATCCAGACGCTTTTCGGCCCCTTCTATCACCAGGCTGGCCCCGAGTCCTGTAAATAGGGTCATATAAAGTGCCTGGGAATTAAAATCCAGCACAAAAAAAACAAAGACCGATTGAACAATGATAAAAAGGAATGTTCCCTTCCTGTTGGTAAGAATAGCCATCAGCATGGCAATCAGACCGCCGGGAAGATACAGGATAAAAGGTATAGAACCGGGGTCCCCCAGGAGTCTGAAAAGAATCAGAGAACTCAGGATGTGGAACCAGGAGAGAGAAAAAACCAGGTGAGGATTCTCCAGCAGATCCATACCGGCAGGAAAGGCTATAAGAAGCACAATCAGAAATACTAAAATCAGAAAGGTATAAAATAGTGTTCCTAAAATAGAGTGAATGCGTATTCTGCCCCGACTGTTTTTCACAGCATCGATAGTCTGAAGCTCCGAGGCGGTTATAATGGTACCACGGGTCAACAGAGAATCTCCGGCATCCATATGGATCCATACGGGAGTCATGGTTTTCAGAACTTCCTGCTCTTTCAGATCTGTCAGTTCGGGACTGAAAAAACAGTTGGGTTCCAGAAAATAATAGGTAATAAGTTCTATAAACTTCATTTCCCCGGGTGTAAAATCATAATTGTCCAGCATATCTCGGGCATAGTACTGCCAGTTGTCTATGGTAAGAGCTTTGCCTGCAGGAACAGTCGCCCTCTCTCCGATTTCCGACCTGAAAATTTCAATCAGACCGGTAGTGCCGGTGCGGGATTCTTCCAGTTTATTAATAACACCCCGTGACAAAAGAGTTTCCAGGGTATCCTGAACCGAAGACATCATCAGATTCAACCGGACCGGGTCCACCTCTTTCAGAGCTCCCAGGTATTGAAACCCCGGATAGAGATTTTCCATCTGGGCAATTTCCTCATCAGGAAACCCGGAGTTTATAATATCCCTCAGGCTCTCTCTGAATCTGCCGTACCCATCCAGAATTTTTTCATTGATGTCATCCTTGATAACATAGACGGGAAGAATCATCTCCATAGCAAGGTTTTTTTTCTTCTCCGTTGCCTCAGTATCAATAAAGGAAAGGGGTTTTGTTAGAACAACGGTTTCATCTACCCGGTCTCCCTCCCTGTACCCATAGTAACTGTCACGCATAAAAAGCGTATCAAACTGGGTAAAAAAGAGAATCGTTAATACAAAAACCAGATAATAGAGAAACAGATGGCCTTTTTTGATAGTTTTATTTTCCGAAACAAAAGGATGTTCCAGAAAATTAATGCGAATGTTCCTGTTCATAAGCCTCTAGTATTTTTTTTACCAGCGGATGCCGTACCACATCCTCCCGTGTAAAAGATGCGAAGCCGATACCTTTGACATCTTTTAGAATTTTTACTGCCTGAAGAAGCCCGGACTTCTCCTTGCAGGGCAGATCGATCTGCGTTACATCTCCTGTAATAATAGCTCTTGATCCTTCTCCCAAACGGGTTAAGAACATCTTCATCTGCTCCCGAGTCGTATTTTGCGCTTCATCCAGCACGATGATGCTGTTTCGCAGACTCCTGCCTCTCATATAGGCCAGAGGGGAAATTTCAATAAGATTATTCTCCTGCATTTTCAAAAGAGTTGCCGGCAGCAGGAGATCTTCCATGGCATCATACAGAGGTTTCAGATAAGGATCCAGCTTCTGGGTCAGGTCTCCGGGCAGATACCCCAGATTTTCTCCGGCTTCAATCACCGGACGGGAGAGAATCAGCTTCCTGCACCGTCTGCTCAGGACTTCTCCCAGAGCATAGGCAATGGCCAGATAGGTTTTTCCTGTACCAGCCGGTCCGATCCCGAAGGTCAGATCATGGTTTCCCATGGTTTCCATATAAGTAAACTGATTCAGATTCCTGGGAAGGATTTTCTGCTTTCCTCCGGGAATATTAATGTGCTTTTTCTGAAGCTCCTCTCTTTTCATCTCAGCCCTGGTACAGGCTTCAAAGAGAGTTTTTATTGTATAGGCATCAGCAAATTCGTTGCTGCGGACCGAGATTTCCAGATCTTTAATGATTTTATGAAAAAGGGAAACCCTGCTTTCTTCTCCTGAATCAAGATGAATCTCGTTTCCTCTGGTATAGATCCTGGAATCGAGAAGTGTTTCCAGTTCTTTCAGATTCCTGTCATGAGGCCCGCAGATTTTCCTGAGCAGGTCCGGATCTTCGATGGTAATTAAATCAGTTTTAATCAAACAATTTCCTTGTTAATGATGGATATGCAGCTATTTAAGGCAAACCAACGTTTTACAGTTTACCTTTTGCCCCAGTGATGAGTCAAGAAGTCAGTCCTTTTCCGTATCGACAAGCCATTGTTCATCCTGGTACTGGATGTCTGCCTGAATCTGGGGAATGGGGTTCCATTTGAGAAAAATGGAAACCTCGGATTTCCACTCGTACTGTTTGTCTTGCAGTTCGGGCCATCCCTGATAAACCAGGGTAAGGTCCCACTCTCTTAAATGATGAACCAGATCAAGCCGGATAGACTCAAGGTTGAAAAAAGAGTCAAGCCTTTCTTTCTGATCGGGACTGAAGATGTTGAAAGACCGGCCCAGATCGGTAAAAAAATGGTATTCTTTCTCAATTCCGAGTTTCTCCCGCAGGGACGGAAAATAGAGGTACATGTTATTGTTGACAGAGGTCATGGAATAATCCAGATCCAGAAACTGGAAAATATTGAAGTGGTACTTCCAGATGAATCCCAGCGTATTATCTGTATACTGCTGCAGATTGGCAGACCAGTCCAGAGAGATTTCCGTATCCCATGTAATTCTATTTTTCCAGAGGGGAGGCTGCTCAAACTCCAGGGAATAGCCAGCACTAAAGCTGGACGGAACAAAATCCTCGTCTCCGGCAACCCACTCCAGTTCAACCGGATCCCACTCATAGGGCGTTGTATATTCATGAAGATATTCAGTGTGAAAGCCCCAGGCAGAGAGATAGGAACGGCTTTTGGTGTAGGTTTCCTCTTCAAAACTGTAGGAAATATCCTGCTCCCATGTTAAATGATCCATAGGAGTGACGGATGCGCTGAATACAAGGGGATTATAGGTCCATTCCCTTTCTCCATCCTCGTCAGCATAGGAGATCGAATGGGAGAGGCTCATGTCCCAGAGATCGGAATTCCATCCCAGAGTATTAGTATAGAGATCTTTTCTGTCCAGCGGGGGAAGGTAGTAGGAAACACTGGATGTGGCATAAAAAGAGTCAGGAGAATATGTGATATGGGCTTTAATAAAATGGCTTGATACTTTCTCCTCATTCCACTCGGCCCACTCTTCGGAATAGACAGGATCATCCCCCTCCTCATAGGATTCCAGAGCCTTTTGGTAAAGAAGATTGTTCAGCTGATAACTGACCCCGCTGGAAGAAAAAGAATTTACCCCGGAAAAAGGCGATAAATCTGCATTCAGATTGTTATTCCATTTCAGGGACTGGTACTGATAATCGCTGAGAAAGTCCTCGTATGCCAGATCATCCGTTCTGGCCCCCAGGGCATCCATATGAGTTCTATAGTTGAACTGAAGGGAATTGGTATTGTCCAGATCAATAGCATGATCGAAAAAACTGTTCTCGAAATCTGAAACAAAGCTGTTATTTGTTAAAAACAGAGTTTTGTCCATAATGAATTCCGTATCATCAGGAGAGTCCCACTCTTCATGAGCGGTTTCGCCATTGATGTACATCATTGTGGAAAAATCATAGGAGAGGGAGGTACTGAACATCTCCCGGGAGTAACCGCTAAAATTCTCGCTCCACAGGTTTTCCGGTTCTATCAGTTCATGACGGCTTTCTTCAGGGGCATCCTCTTCCTCACTCTCTTCTGTTGTCCAGGGAGGGGGAATCAACTCTTCATCCTCTTCCTCCTGATCCTCTTTTTTCTCTTTCTGTGAATTTTCATTCCATCCCCAGCCTTTCAGACTGGAAAATGAGAAGGGAGTACCGCTGAAACCGGCTCTGATATAGGGAAAATCCACAGATTCGGGAAAGAAAAACTCCCTGGCCGGATCATTGGGATACTCCAGCGATTCGGATTCATTGCTTTTTCTGTTCCAGTCCATGCGTAACCTGAGCTCATCCAGGGAGAGAGATTCAACAAAGGGAGTCAGGGATTGGGTATTGGAGGAATTGGAATAAGTCAGATCCCATTCCATATCTGTTACGAGGGAAACCTCATCTTCAGATCCCTCATCTGTAGTGAGCAGTGTATTGAGCCAGTCAAAGGACTCCTCCCTGTCCAGAAAATCTCTGTTAAAGTAGGGATCAGAGAAAAACTGAAAAGATCCTGTCAGATGACCTGTCGAAAAAGAAAGGGTCTGACCCCACCGGAAGGGGATATCCGTACTTCCCCAGCGGATGCTGTTCCAGTCGGACCGGTACTCTCCATCATCATCTTCGAAATAGATCTCGTAACTATCACTGATTGTCCTGCTCACACCTATTCCGGAAAAAAAATCCAGATCTTCCAGAAACGGTCCATCAGGGAATTCTCCCTGGATTGCAGAAAAATATCCCAGGCGGGCATACCAGTCTGCCATGACTTTGAGGGTGTTCCCGTCATCTTCTTCGGGCGTTTCATTCTCCTTCATCAGATACAGCCCTTCCCTGACAAGCTTATAGTTTGTTTCGTCAGAATCTCCCAACTGAAAAAAAGCCAGATTTTCGCTGCTGTCCTTGCGTCCCAGCAGATATGTGGTTGTCTGAATAAAATTTCCCGCTCTCAGCTTGGATCCGATAACAGGATTGAAAACCATTTCATTACCGGGTTTGTAATAAAAGGGAATATACAGAACAGGAACATGACCCATATAGAGGATTCCATGACGGACTCCCCACTCTTTGGGTCCCATCAGCCATAAACGCTGAGCTTTCAGATGGAAATCGGATTTTCCACATCCTGAGTCTGGACATCTCCATTTTCAAGAATGAAAATCCCGCCGGTTCCGGCTTTTCGTATAATCTCTCCATTAAAATAAAAAGTTCTCTCATCCCCATCGACGGTTTCGGTCCTGAGGGAAGACCCTTTAAAAATGACTCCGTTCCATGAGGAGAGAGAAAAAGTGAGGCTGTCACCATAAAAAATATCTTCATATTCACCGCTGATCATACGGTATTCCAGGTTACCCGTGGCTGTCAGTGTGTTGTCTGTCTGATTAAAGATAATTTCATCGGCCTGGATGATATGCCTCCGGCTCCTTTCAGATTCCTCCATCTCGACCAGGACATTCCCTTTTAAGCGGATCATCTGCTGATCCGGGCCTTCGATGGTAAAATAATCCGTATCGAAAGCAGATTTGATTGTAATAACGGAACCACTGCTTATTCCTGTCTTGTCCGAACCGGCTGTGACAGCGTAATAGTCGTACAACACGGTCCTCAGGGAATCGATACTGCCGCGGTCATTCAGTCCCAGGCTTTTGACCCAGGCAACAAGTTCATAATAACTGGCGGTATCGATATCTTTTTTCAGGGTTTTATCATAGAGAGACTGGCCGGTTTCTCCCGATGAGAGCCCGGAATCAGCCTCATCGGATTCCATCAGATCAGAATCAGGACGTTTTTCTTCTCCCCCATCAGGCACCTGGTGCGGGATGCTGCCGGAATCGGGAAGGTCCTGTCCAAAGAGAGAACCCAGGGAACAGGCAAGAAAAAAGGAGATTCCGAAGGTGTACCGCTTTCCGATCATGCTTGTTGCAGCAGCTCTTTCAGAAACTTCCCTGTATAGGATTCAGAACACTCTGCAACCTCTTCGGGAGTCCCGGCTTTCACGATATTTCCGCCTTTGTCGCCTCCTTCCGGGCCCAGATCGATGATATAGTCAGCCTGTTTTATCACATCAAGGTTATGTTCGATCATACAGATGGTATTTTTCTTATCCACCAGGGCCTGCATGACTTCCAGAAGCTGTTTGACGTCAGCAAAATGAAGCCCCGTTGTGGGTTCATCAATAATATAGATGGTTTTACCGGTTTGCCTTTTGGAAAGCTCCAGAGACAGTTTGACCCGCTGAGCCTCTCCTCCGGAAAGAGTAAGGGCTGATTGGCCCAGCTTAATATACCCCAGTCCTACAGACTGGAGAGTTCTGCACTTATGGGCTATCGTCGGAATGGGAGCAAAGAATTCGACAGCTTCGTCAATAGAGAGCTCCAGGACTTCATGGATATTCTTACCCTTGTATCTGACTTCCAGAGTTTCCCTGTTGAACCTTTTCCCCTTGCAGACATCACAGGTGACATACACATCAGGGAGAAAGTGCATTTCGATTTTCTGGGTTCCCGCTCCCTGACAGTGTTCACAGCGCCCTCCTTTGACATTAAAAGAGAACCGTCCCGGTTTAAAGCCCCTGGCTTTGGATTCAGGCAGGGAGGAAAAAAGTTCTCTCACTGGAGTAAAAAGCCCCACATAGGTAGCCGGATTGGAACGGGGTGTTCTGCCGATAGGGCTCTGATCGATACATATAACCTTATCCAGATGCTCCAGGCCGGTGATTTCCCTGTGGGAACCTACAGGCATTTTGGATCTGTGAAGCTTGTTACTCAAAGCCGGATAGAGAATATCCGTAAGGAATGTGGATTTTCCCGATCCGGATACCCCGGTTATAACCGTCATAGTCCCCAGCGGGATGGTGATATCCACATTTTTCAAATTGTGTTCAGATGCACCTTTCACAGTAATGGACTTTCCGGTTCCTTTTCTCCTGGACTCGGGAATGCCGATCTTCACAGCTCCGCTGAGAAACTGGCCGGTGGGACTTTCCGGATTGCCGAGGATTTCCTTTAAAGGCCCTCTGGCAGCTACTTTACCACCATGGACCCCCGCCCCGGGTCCCATGTCGACAATGTAATCCGCAGTCCGGAGAGTCTGTTCATCATGCTCCACCACTATCAGGGTGTTCCCTATATCCCTCAGATGCTTGAGGGTATCGATCAGTCTTTCATTATCCCTCTGATGGAGCCCGATGGTCGGTTCATCCAGAATATAGAGAACCCCTACCAGAGATGACCCGATCTGGGTTGCCAGGCGGATTCTCTGAGCTTCACCTCCCGACAGGGTGGCAGCCTCCCTGTGAAGAGTCAGATATTCCAGCCCCACACTGACCAGGAAGGTAAGCCTGTCCCGGATTTCTTTCAGGATCTGGGAGGCGATATGCTGTTCGGTTTTTCCCAGTTCCAGGCTATTGAAAAAGTCCAGACTCTCTTTGATGGAATGCCTTGTAAGGTCATCGATGTTTTTCCCATGGACTTTGACAAACAGAGCCTCTTTTTTCAGTCTTCTCCCCTGGCACTCATGACAGGTTCTCTTCTCCATAAACTCTTCAATCCAGTCTTTCATGGAGTCCGAGCCGGTCTCCCGGTAACGTCTTTTCAAATCTTCTATGATCCCTTTGTATTCGGAATTGTATTCAAAGCGTCCGGTCCCCTCCCGGTTTTCGTAGTGGACTTCAATAGGTTCTTCACTGCCGTAAAGCATAATATCCAGGATTTCAGAATCCAGTTCCTTTAAAGGAGTGTCCAGAGAAAAACCATAGTGCTTGGCCAAAGCTTCAAACCAGCTTCTGTGCCAGGCGGCTTTGGGATTATAGGGTGCAATTCCATGCTCGTTAAAGGAGAGTTCCAAATCGGGAAAAATAAGTTCCCGGGAAAATTCCAGGGTTTGTCCCAGGCCGGAACAGGAAGGACAGGCTCCATAGGGATTGTTAAAACTGAACAGCCTGGGCTGCAGTTCGGGCATACTGAAACCGCAGCTGGGGCAGGAATTTTTTTCTGAAAAAAACTGCTCCCGGTCTCCATCTGCTGTTTTTTCCAGGATAATAACCTGACCTTCTGAAATAGACAGGGCTGTTTCTATGGACTGGGTGAGTCTGGAAACGGTTTCTCCGCTGAGTTTAACCCTGTCCACCACGACTTCTATGGAGTGCTTCCTGTTTTTTTCAAGAGTGATTTCATCTTCCAGAGACAGAATCTGTCCATCCACCCGAACTCTGAGAAATCCAGATTTCAGAGCATCTTCGAATATTTTGCGATGCTCCCCCTTTTTCCCTCTCACCAGTGGCGCCAGTATCATAAGCCGGCTCCCCTCTTCTTTGGACAGGACTGCGTCGGTGATCTGATCCACCGATTGTTCCTTGATCTCCACCCCGCAGTCCGGACAGTGGGGAATACCGATCCTGGCAAACAGAAGTCTCAGATAGTCATAAATTTCCGTTATGGTTCCCACAGTGGACCGCGGATTTTTATGGGTGGTTTTTTGTTCAATGGAAATTGCCGGAGAAAGCCCTTCAATGTAGTCCACATCGGGTTTATCCATTCTGCCCAGAAACTGGCGTGCATAGGCGGAAAGAGATTCTACATAGCGCCTCTGCCCCTCCGCAAAAATCGTATCAAAAGCCAGGGAGGACTTACCGCTGCCGCTCAACCCTGAAATGACAATCAGCTTGTCTCTGGGCAGCTCAAGATCTATATTTTTGAGATTATGCTCTCTGGCACCTTTTACAATCAGTTTTTTCATAAAAGGAACTATACTCCTGTTTAGTAAATAAGGGAAGGGGGGATATATTCCGGCTCATCCAGAGCTTTCACACAAAGCAGATTCCAGCGGTTTTCCCGGCTGCTCAAAGCCCCCAGAGTCCACAAATCTCTGGCCCTTTCTTCAAAACCTTCATCGTAAAGGGCCCTGCCCAGATAATACATAGCCCGGTACAGTCTTTCATCGTCCAGAATCTGATAGAGCCCCTCAAGAGTTTCCATTTTGCGCAAAACATAAAGGGTGGGAGACATGGAAAAAAATTCCATTCTGGAACGGATTATCTGTTCAGCTTTTTCCATATCTTCTTCAGGAGAAACAAGAGCTAAGGTTTTCAGATCCCTGTGAAACCGAAATGCCGGATCTATGGTAGACGTATAGTTTTCATAAAGCTCTGCCAGGAATTCACCATCCCGTTCCAGGATTTCTTCCCTGTCCACGGGAAAGGAAAATTCAGGATCTTTTTCCATCAGATAATCGATACAGCTGGTGAACAGGCTTAATACCGTATAAAGGTTTTTGATAAGCGAACGTTTTACCTCTCCGTTACCGGCATAATACACACCCAGCTGAGAGGCAGACTCCAGTGAAAACGTGAGTTTCAACCGAAACAGGAGAAGGAATTTATCCATCCCATCCTCTTTGAGCATCTGTACGTAGGCATGCTCTGTCCGAATGGTCTGTTCATTCCGAACGAGTTCCTCATCAAACACAGACAGCAGCATCTGTTCGTACCGGTCAAATTCCCCCCTGTTCAGATAAATCCCGGCCAGACTGTAAAAAATATCCCATTTCTGATCGGGTATGTAGAGGAACCGGGAATCTTCCATAGCTTGTTCATACTGTTTCTCGGCCAGCAGGTAGTCCCCTTCCTGTTCATAGATCTGTCCGATGTAATAAGTGGCTTCGGGAGTCAGATTCCCGGATTTAGCAGAAAGGTTAAAGTATTCCAGAGCCAGATCCAGCCTCCCCTGTTCAAAATAGGCCAATCCTTTTTCATAAAGGACCCATCCCGGCAGATTTCCGTCAACCGCGGGCTGAGATATGATGTTAAAATTGAAGAACAGGATTATTCCTGCTGCAAGCGATGCAGCTCTTCCAGAAAAGCGTCTTTTGCTGAACAAGGCTCTTCCCTCCGAATAATTTTTCCATGTCTGAAAATCTGTATCTGTTTTCCATGACCAGTTATCCCCAGATCTGCATGGGACGCCTCTCCGGGACCGTTAACACTGCAGCCCATAACAGCAACAGAAACATCCAGGGGCAGAGTATATAATTCCTCTTTCACCGACTCCAGAAAAGCATGGGTATCAAAACTGGAACGGCCGCATTTGGGACAGGAGATGATCCGTATCCGCCCCTTTCTCAACCCAAGATTCTGAAGGAGTTCTCCCGCTGCGAGAATCTCGTATTCCGGATTATCCGAGATGGAGATTCTGACGGTTTCGCCGATTCCCTCTTTCAGAAGATCCGCCAGTCCTATGGTGGATTTGACTATCGCAGGAATCAGCGGTCCCGCTTCGGTAATCCCCAAATGAAGAGGATAACTATGATGTGTCCTGAACAACTTGTTAGAGTGGTAAGTGACATGAATATCCGATGATTTCAGGGAAATCACAATATCTTTAAATCCGGCCTGTTCAAACAGCTCCAGATTCGCTTCTGCTGCAGCTACCAGAGCTCTAGCTCTCTCTTCAGGGCTGTCATCACGGGCAATTTTCTTCTGCTCTTCAGAAAGGGATCCCTCATTGGCACCGATCCTGATGGCTGTACCGTGGTCGGAAGCGGCTTTGATTACCTCTTTTACCTTCCAGTCTTCTCCGATATTTCCGGGATTAATCCGGATTTTCGGAAATCCCCTCTCAATGGCTTTCAAAGCGATTTTATAGTCAAAATGGATATCACCTACCAGAGGCATACTGATCCTCGGGATAATACGGCTGAGAACATCCACGTCATTGAGACTGGGCAGGGCAAAACGGATAAGGTCACAGCCTTTCTTCTGAAAAGATTCCAGCGTGGAAATCAGCAAATCATCCACCTGATGGACGGGTTTATCCCACATGGTCTGTATGGAAACCGGAGCTCCCCCGCCAATAAGAACCGAGCCGGCTTTAACCTGGTGCACAGTGGTCATATGATTATCCTCATTGCCCGTATTATAAAGGATTACCCCAAAAGACTCAAAGGGTTTTACAGCATAAAAAAAGGCTGTTTCCCCATAGGAAAACAGCCATGCTGTATAACAAGATTATCAGATTACTCTTAGAGGGCACCCATGAGGAATACCATGGCAAAAAGCGCTACGGTTTCGATAACACCCAAAACCATCAGGTAATTAACAAAACCTTTTCCTGTTTCACCCATAGCATCAGCAGCACCGGCACCGGCTTTTCCCTGCGCATAGGCAGAAGCACCCATTGCCAGACCACCGAA
>CAXXQW010000011.1:0-387538 GCA_963677615.2 Oceanispirochaeta sp.
CTTTGCATTAGCCAGTGGCACAATGATCTCAAGTGGTATATTCATCCTCCCCGCCTTGCTTATGCCCAAATAGGTCCTCTTGTCTTTCTCAGCTATTTACTGGCCGGCGCAGTGGTCTTTCCTCTCCAGTTTGTCTCTGATAGAGCTGTCTACAGCCTTGCCCAAAGCAGGAGGTGACTATTTTTATATCACCAGAACCCTGGGGCCCGGAGTCGGAACTGTCATGGGACTTTTAAGCTGGCTTGCTCTCATGCTGAAAACCGCATTCGCAGTTTTCGGTCTTGCCGAACTGGGTTTTGTATTTTTCGGCCTTCCTCCTCACCTTCTGGCAATTGGCCTGACCCTGCTGTTTGTTCTGCTGAATCTCATCGGAACCGGAGAGGCCATAACACTGGAAGTCATTCTGGTATTTGCCCTTCTGGCGATTATGACAGGTTATGTTGTTCTGGGGATCAGGGACTGGGACATCAGTTTGTTTAAATCATTACCGGATCTTCCTGCAGGATCCCTGGCTCCTTTTCAGAAACTACGCAATCTTTTCGGGAGTTCGGCGTTTGTATTTGTCAGTTACGGAGGTCTGCTGAATGTTACGACCATGGCCGAAGAAGTAAAAAATCCCGGAAGATCCATTCCGAAAGCGATGCTTCTGTCTGTAGTGTTAATTACACTACTTTACGGAGCCATGGTTGCTGTAACAACAGGCATTCTTCCCCCCGAGAGATTCTCCGGCTCTCTGACTCCCATAGCAGACAGCGCCATGCTCATCACGGGGAACATCGGTCGTCTTGTAATTGTCATAGCATCCGGTCTGGCATTTATAACCACGGGAAAATGCCGGTATTATGGCAGCCAGCCGCTATCCTCTGGCTTTATCCCGCGACAATCTGCTTCCGCGAAGCATCAGCAAATGCAACAAAAAGGGGGACACCTGTCACAGCTATTCTTCTTACAGGTACAGGGATTATGATAGCAGTGTTGCTGCCTCTGGAAGCTCTTGTAAAAGCGGCCTCCACAGTTATCTTGATAACCTATATCACAACCAATCTGGCAGTTATAATTCTGAGAGAAAGCGGAATAAGAAATTATAAACCCCTTTTCTTTATTCCCCGGTATCCTCTCTTTCCGGTTCTCGCTCTGCTTATGATGGGTTACTTTCTCATTGAAATGGGAATAAGCAGCCTGGAAATCCTTCTGCTTTTTTCATGTACGGGTCTGCTGCTTTATCTTTTATACGGCCGAAAAAAAAGCAATTATGAATTCGCGGCACTTCATCTTATAAGAAATCTTGTCAATAAAAAACTTCAGGATGAAGGACTGGAAGAAGAACTCCGGGAGATAATACGCAGCAGGGAAGATCTGGCTCAGGACATTACTGACAATCTCCTGAAAAACTCATTTGTCCTGGATATCAACCATAAGGAAACTCTTCACGGTGTTTTCCAAATGGCAGGCAGCCTGCTGGCTCCGGAAACAGGATTAACATCCGAAGAAATAAGCCTGAAGCTGGAAGAAAGAGAAAAAGATCAATCCACGGCTTTAAACGGATTTATTTCTGTCCCGCATATTCTTTTGCAGGGAACAGATAAAATATGGCTTTGCCTGATCCGATGCCGTGAAGGACTCTATTTTGACGAAAACCATACGGAGATAAAAGGAATCATTATCCTTCTGGGTTCCGAGAAGCGCCGTGACGATCACCTCAAGATACTTTCAGGTCTGGTTCACATCTTCCGGCATGAAGAGTTTGAAAAAGTCTGGATGAATGGAGAGACCATGGAAAATGTAAGAGACGGATTGATACTGATGGACAGAAAGAGAATCGATTAAAAGATATTGAACCATAAGACCATAATTGTTTACAATGATCTTGTGGTTCTGAAAGAAACAGACGGTTATCTTCTGGAATATCTTGAAGATTTACAGTCAATGAGACATATACTTAAAAGAAATAACAGTTTCAAAGAGTGGCAGGAGCTGCTTCTCACCGGTACGGCCTATCTGGCTGAGAAGGGTATTACCAAGTGGATCTCTGATAACCGGAAAAACGGCAGGATCGATGAAGAAGCTGCCGAATGGATCAACGAAACCTGGCTTCCCTTTGCGATACAATCCGGCTGGAATACCTGGGCCATTGTGGAACCGGAAAATTTCAGCAGCAGACTCAATCAGAGAAAATACAAGAAATTTTTCCAGAAGTACGGCATCAGAATCGCATCCTTCTCAAACCCGGAAGACGCAGAGGAATGGATCAAACGCTTCTGAGCCCGATCAATCAGACAGCTGATGATCTGTTTATTTTTTCTACTCTTACGTTTCACTCCTCATATCCGGATAGGTCTGGCGGAATCCTCTCTTTGAGCAGGGAATTTATAAAAGTTTTTCTCCCAGCATTCCCAGAAGAAATCCGAAGCTGGCTCCCGTAGCGGGGATCCAGTCATTGGGCTTCTTGGATAAAGGCGCAATATCCTGAAATATCAGATAAAGGATCCCGCCCCCTGCGTAAAGGAGGATCGAATCAACAAGTTTGGGAAAAGCGCTCAGATAACGATTTCCTAAAAGTGCAGCAACCACTCCGATAAAACTCAATCCCAGCATCAGTATAAGAGCCCTCCGCGTTTTCATGGATCGGGTCAGTTCAATATAGGAATTAAACCCTTCCGGAAGATTCTGCAAACCAATAAAGATAGCCAGCAGCAGCCCCAGTGAGTGATCATGGGCGAAAGAAGCTCCCAGTGCCAGAGCTTCTGGAATGAAGTCCATCATCATGGAAAGTACCTGCGCCAGAGATCCCTGGCTCCTGGCGATAACAATATCAATCAGCATAAAGGAGAAAGTACCGCCCAAAAAAATAGCGATGAGAGCAATCGTGGAGAGTTCGGGAATAGCCTGGGGAATCAGAGCAAAGGCAACAGCGGAAAGCAGAGCCCCTCCCCCGAAAGCGATAACCCAATGGTTGATCTCCTCCTTAAGAGAGATCCGTTTCTTCTGAAAACCGCTGGAAATGAGGCCTCCCAGAATAATGGGTAGCCCTGCCAGGCTCGAATACAGTATGATTGTGATTATGTTATTCATAATATGCAAATTAGACATCAGAGGGAATTAAGACAATAGAAAGTTTAAAAAAATATAAAGCTAGAGAGATTATGACAGAGACAGTAAGATGATATTCTAAAAAAAAGTAACCAACCCGGGATACAAAACTGATTCCAAACAATAGAAAACGGCAGGTTCAACTGAAAGCTATCACAAGCGTCAGGAGAAACTGGACAAAGACCAGGGGAGCCCAGATACGCTCGATTTTACTGGGAGTGATGACATTCATAACAGTTTGAGCCAGATAGAATACACTTATGAACCAGATGGCTATCCTGGAGAATCCCATCCATTCAGACAGCAGCAGACCGGCTCTGGACAGAACAACCATCGTCAAAAAGGACAGGACAAAAAGATTCACAACAGCTATGAACCGCATTTTCAGTGGATATTTCCCCGGGAATCTTCCTCCCATGGATGCGGCCCCCCAGGGCATCCCCGCCGCCAGACCTGCCTGAAATATCACAATGACCGATGTAAGAGCCGCAAAAACATAAGCAGAGTATTCAGCAAACATGTTTCCTCCATATTCCGGGATTTCTGTATCGAGTATTCCACCTGTTATCAATTTTTTCCAGGACAAACTCTATAAAATCCGGAGTGGTAGATATCTATACCTCTTTTATTCTTTCTGAAATGATCCTATTTCAATTAAATTGCCTTCAGGATCCGCAATGTAGCAGGTTCTCTGCCCCCAGGGCATGGTTTTTGGCTTCATAACCGCTACCGCCCCTTTTGCCAAAACCATTTCATAGGTTCTGTCAACGGCACTGTAACTTTCCACTGCAAGGGCTATTTCGCTGTGGCCATTCAGTTTTGGGGAATATTCAAAACTCTGGTCTACCATCTTTTCAAAATCCCGGCGTCTGTACAATAAAAAAAGTGTACCGTCTTTTTCCAGGTAGACATTGGTAGTCTCTTCATCCTCTTCTATACCGAACCCCAGTACATCCCGGTAAAACCGGACCATCACGGCCATATCCTTTACAAAGATACCAAATCCTTCAAGCTTCATTTTATACCTCACGTCCCTGCAGGCGCAGGATCTCTTATTCAGAATTGTAACGACTCTGTCAAATTTCTCTATGCAACATTTCCGAGTCTAAAGATCCCGGTGGTTTGTTTCTTTTCCGAAGGATGCTTATATCGTTTCGCGCATAGGCGAAGTTAACCCGGTCCTTTACGGGCTTGAGCAATTTTGACAAAACTATACCATACTTTTTTCTAAATTGGTCAAAGGGTTAATTTGCCGTAAGCCAAGGAGCGGAGCGACGCTGCGTAAATTTGATGTTATGTGAAGTTTGGGTCAGGTGTGATGTAATTTCAAAAAGTACAGGACGGACTTTTTGATTAGTTATACTGAAAATTGACAGTAAACAAAAAAAGAAGTATCATGTACGTATAAACGTACGGAGAGATTATGAGTTCTATAAATGTTACAAATGCACGGAAAGATCTTTTCAGGATTGTAGATACTGTAAACGAAACACATGAACCTATTGAGATAACGGGTAAAAATCATTCTGCTGTTTTAATTGGAGAAGAAGACTGGAGAAGTATTCAAGAAACCTTATATCTAACAGGAATTCCTGGGATGCGAGAATCTATTATTAATGGAATGAACGAACCTATTGATGATTTATCTGAAAATCTTGATTGGTAAAATCAATGTATAAGGTTTTGTTTACAAAGCAGGCTCAGAAAGATGCAAGGAAATTAGCTTCCTCAAATTTAAAGGAAAAAGCTCAGGATATTTTATTAATATTAGAAAAGAATCCTTTTCAAGATTATCCTCCCTATGAAAAATTATTAGGAGATTTGACTGGAGCTTATTCTAGAAGAATAAATATTGAGCATCGAACCGTTTATCAAGTTCTAGAAGACGAAAGAATTGTCAAGATTTTACGGATGTGGACTCACTATGAATAATGTCTTCTGAACCCAGGACGGATTCAGTAAATAAAACGTAAAAAGTCACAATTTTCACATAAGGTTCCGCAAATATATGACTTTGGCTGAGGAATGATGCCTATGTGGCGAAGCCCAAGGCGCAGCATATATTTGCTGTTAAGTGAAGTTTCTTTGCCGTCTCTTAGTCTTCAAGTAAATCTTCAGCAGAAATATATACTGCATTCTCTTTTTTCTCAATTTTTTCCTCTATGAACTTCAAATCTTGTATATCTTCATATAGTTCATACATAGACTTTTTAAAAAGTGAGGATTTATCTTCATGAAAATAATCAGCTAAGAACGCTAGAATCTTTTCTTCATCTTTATTCAGACGGACACTTACTACGGCCATTTTCTATATACCTCCGATCGTTTTGTAATTGCATGGACATAAAAGTCCTGGTCTTCGATTGTAAAAATAGCTCTGTACTTCCCCTTTCGCAATCTATAGTACTCTTTAGAAGAACTGCTTTTCAGTTGTTTAATATCAAAAAGGTTTAAATCCTTTGTCTGATCAAGTGATTGAAATACATGAGAAAAGAGCTTAACAACCTCTTTTGGGATAAGCCCCTTCTTAATATCCTTTTTGATATCTTTATCATAGAAGACCATGACTACAATGTACTACATTCAAAGAAAAAGCTCAAGGGAAAGAAATTTCACTAAACGTTCCGCAAATATATGACGTCCAGCTTTCTGGATGTGGCGAAGCCAAGGCAAAAGGCGCCGCATATATTTGCTGTTAGACGATCGAATAAGTTTATATCGGTGTATTAGAAATTTCCTCTATTTCAATTTTGAACCCTTTAAGTTTTTTCATGATTATATTGAATAAACCACAAAAAAGTCTTGTAAACACATAAGTCATTCCAAAATAAAGTAGAGGCATAATTAGGAATATAATTGAAGTACTTGTATAAGGAAAAAATGAAGTATCACCTTTGGATATAAGGAAAGAAATAAGAATAAATGGGTAAAATATCAATGACACTAATCCCATGACAATAGCCATAATTAGTGAGATTTTATGTCCATCAATTTTCTTTACTAAGTAGTTCATTTTTGCTCCTTAATTACTACTGAAAAGTTATCACAGCTGTCCAAAATAAAATTGACTCATAAAAACAGCTCCATTTGAAGACCTGAATAATTTACGAGATCCGGTTCAATTTTTGGCTTATTCAGCCATAACCAAATATCCCTTTTCAGAAAAAGGAGGATCGGGATTACTCCCATTAGATACCCGACTGACCAAGCCTGAGTCGATGAATCAGCAAGGTATTTTAAAAGTAGAAATGAAATCATCGCTATCCATATTTGTGTTAGTACGGCGTTTCTGGACGTTCCAAAAAAGCTTTTAATTTTCAGATTCTGCTTTATGGTTTTAAAAAAGACTTCTATCTGCCATCGATCTTTGTAAATGGCGGCAATTGTCTCTGGAGACCAGTCATGTTGATTTGTTAGCAGTATAATTGTCTGTTCAGTTTCAGCATCATAGCTCTCAACAATTCTTAATCGATGAGGGCAGTCTTTTCCGGTATAAAATCCATTCATACTGATGCTTCTATCTAAGGATATATCCTCATAATGATCAGTTTCGGCTTCTTCCAAAATATCAAAGCAGGCATTCCGTTTTAACCGTGTAACAAAATAAATGCCTTCTTTACAATAAGTTGAATACTGTTTGTAGTCAGTATAGCCTCTATCGAAAACGATAACATCACCTTTCTTCAGAGGCATTTCTCTAATAGCATTCATTTCATGGACTTTGGCATCGGTCACTGATACGAATGATGGAATATAGCCGGAATGATCCAGTTTTACATGTAATTTAATACCACCCTTGTTTTTCCGAAATCTGGCCCAGGGAAAAAGACTCAAACAAAGATCAATTGTAGAAGCATCGATACTATAAAGAGGATTTTTGAATCTGAAATTGTGCTTCTTTTGATTCCCGTGAAGCCGATTCAATAGAGAATAAAACAGGTCCTGATAGATTTTATGGGATCGATTCCCATTGGCATAAGCCAATGTGGATCGTTTCACTTCTGTTAATCCCAAATGGTATAAGCTGTTTTTATTCATAGCTAATCCGGTTTCAATTCCTCTCAATCCTGTTTGTGAACTTAACTGCCCAAATAACATGGCAGAAAACTGTTTCCAGCAGCTGAATCCCTTGGAATAGGCATCCCCTTTGTGGGATTTCACACATTTTTCAAAATCATGTCTCGATATTAATTGAAGAAGCTGATGGAAAGTTGTATTCTGGTGACTCATAGCCGATTTCCTTATATTGTAATGTTTTGGTCGACTAAACAATAAATGGATTTCGGCTTTTATAAAACCCCCTTCAAATTATCTTGGACAGCTGTGAAAAGTTATATAAACTTATTTGTCGTTTAACTACTTTTATGCGCATTGCACAAATGAGATAATTTACGTATTGCGTTTAATATTTTAAATTTATTTTTCTGGAAATGCAATCAGTTGATAATTTTTCGCCGTATAAAGTATTGAGGGGGGGGGGGGACTTTGTGAAAAATTATTTGGATGTATTTTTACGGGAGATGAAAAACAGGAATTATTCACGTAAAACGATTAAGGTTTATTCATGGCATTTAAAACAGTTTTTGGATTTCAGCAGAAAGTTTTCTTTGGATCCGGCCGAGAGGATTGCGGTATATTTGGAAAAAGAGCAGAAGTCGGATGAACAGAGGCGGTTAGCCTGGTCTTCAATCAAACTTTTTTATCATCTTGTTCTGCAAAAGGAATGCCCTTATAAACTGAGCCGGGTTAAGGGAAGAAAGCGCTTACCCGATGTGCTGACCCGGGACGAAATCCTGATAATCCTGCAAGGGATCTCCAACCTTAAGCACCGCATGTTAATTTCCATGTTATACGGCAAATGAACAAAGGGGTATATCTGAAATAATGCATTTAAAACGGCGGAAGCGAATGAAACGCCAGAGGCGTCCCTTCGACCGGGTGGGTAAAGCTGAGAGCACAGGCATGAAGACACATCCTGCCGTAGGAGGTATCAGAGCCGTTTCCATACAGCCTGTCTCCAATGATAGGTGTGTTTATATGGGCCATATGGAGCCTTAGTTGATGGGTTCTTCCCGTATGGGGGTTCAATTGGATACGGCTTATACCGCCGGGCAGGCGTTCCAGGATCTGCCAGTGGGTTATACTCTCTTTTCCCAGTTCCGGGTCCACTATCTGGAGGGGGCGGTTTTCCACATCCAGCCTTTGTTTGAGCCGGATTTCTCCCGACTCTTTTTCGGGACAACCCGAAATCAATGCCTGGTAGGATTTTTTCACCTGCCGGGTTTCAAACTGCCTGCCCAGATGGCTTTGAGCCTCCCGGGTCAGAGCCCAGACCATCAGGCCCGATGTGGCCTGATCCAGCCGGTGAACCACCCGCAGTCCGGGATACTCCGCAAGCAACCGGGAGTAAAGGCAGTCCGCTTTATCCGGTCCTTTGCCGGGCACACAGAGAAGGTCTGCCGGTTTGAGAGTGACCAGGATGGACTCATCCTGATAGATCAGGTCAGAAATACCCAGACCGCCGCTCCCCAGACACAGGCTTCAATTAGCACAATAAAAGGGATCATGAGGGGATAGGATTTTTTCTCCTCGGCAGAAGCTTCCTGATCCCTGGTGGAACCCAGTTCATGGGGAGGAAAAATCTCCATCAGGATGATATCAAGGCTGCCGATAAAATCACTGGCTTTGACTCTCTTTCTGCCGTCCAGAATCTCTTCAAAATAGTAGAACATCCGGGCCAGAAGTCCTCCCAGACGTCCCGGAAGCTTCAGTGAGGGGGTGACCGAAAAAAGAGAGAGGAACACCAGTCCTCCCAGGGTAATTCCTTTGAGAAGTCCGGTCTGGAGAGCTCCGGAAGTGATCTGAAGAGGTCCCAGCTCCATAATGATACGCCCCATGGGAGTTAACAGATGAAAAGCCGTAATGGATAAAGTCATCATAATAAAATAGAGGTACCGGATTTTTTTTCCCGCCTGTTTGGCCATAAAAGCAAAAAGGACAACCAGTATCAGCTTGGGCAGGAGCCTGTCTACCAGAAAGTACCCGGGAATCAGGGAGATCCCTGTCCAGAACCGCACCGCTGCAGGGAGAATGCTGCCTAATCGATCCACTCTTCTCACAGCGTCACCTCTCCAGTATGATCCCGGACCTGGGTCCACCACAGGGATTTCAAAGCGAATCTCTGGGCAAAAAGGCCGATAAAAATACCCGTAGTCAGTCCGATTCCCAGAAAAAGGGGAAGGATCCGCCAGGCGGAAGGACCGAAAATGAAGGTGATCGACAGAATGATCTGGGACATATTGCTGATAAGGGCCCCCAGAACGCTGATCCCCAGAAAAGAGATGCCATTATGGAGGAACCTCCAGGCTCCCAGCATGACAAGACCGCTGGAAAATGACCCAGCCAGGGAAAAAAGAAAAACATAGGATGCCATGGTGCCGTTGACCATTCCCTGTCCCAGAACTTTTAAGAGGATTAAGAGAAAATATCCGGCCAGAGGGATTCCCGCTTTACCCCTTTTTTTATCTTCCAGCAGATCCAGACAGAGGATCACCGGAAGATTCGCCAGGCCCAGCCTCATAAAGGGGATGGGACGGGGGAAAAGATACTCCACTGTGGAGAGAAACAGACTTAATGCTCCCAGTATGGCAATTCGGTTCAGCTGTTTTTCAGTAAACACCCGCATCCACCTCCTTACTGTTTTCTCCGCCACTGGTGGTAATAAAGATCTGGTTGGGCAGACAGGCTGCCCAGTCTCCGGCTTCCGAAATGGGAGCCATCTGAACACAAAGATCATCAGGGCAGTCGGAATGAGTAAAACGGGCCTGGCCGTTGTGAATTTCAACGACAGACTCCCCGACTGGTCCGGTGAGTGTGATCACCCGGTCTTCCGACAAAGGATAAAGGTATTGGGACTCCGAGTCCTCTATGAGAAGATAGCCTGTTTCCTCCCGGAACTTCATTCCATAGGCTGTAAAACCCAGGAAAACAGCAAGGGAAAGGATAATCGCCAGGACATCGTATGGGCGTATTTTCATAAAAAAAGCTTTCCTGTAATATCAGATTAACTATGTCCCATAAACTAACACAATTTCTGAAGGACGGGGAATACCTGCTCCTGTCGGATTTCAATAGAACCTTTCTAAAAAATCTGGACGACAAATGGCGTCTCAGCCATCAGGAAATCCGCATCCTCATCCGTATTGCCAGAGATCTGGAAACCTGGGATGAAGGCGCTCTGTCCGACCTCTGGCAGGAGGACCATATCCCGGAACCCGGAAAAAAGCAGGATAAGGAAAAACTCTTCCGCCAAACCAGAGAAAACTGGGAAAAGCTTAAAAACATTCCCAAAGACTACAGAGGATTCCAACCGGAAAAGATCCAGCGCCCCGCCCCTGGCTTCCAGGCACTGACAGATGAGCGGAAGATTCTGGGAGAGTGCCCGGTAGCATCAGTAAAAACCCGGTGCTGCAATCTGAAAACCCTGGATGCCGTCATTAACTGCGGATTTGACTGCTCCTACTGTTCCATCCAGTCTTTTTATCACGACCACCGGATTCTCTTTCACAGCGGTCTGAAGGACAAACTCCGGAATCTGAAACTGGACCCTGATAAAAACTGGCATATCGGAACCGGCCAGTCCTCAGACTCCCTGATGTGGGGCAACAGAGAGGGCGTTCTGGCAGATCTGATGAATTTCGCCTCGGAAAATCCCCATGTTGTGCTGGAACTGAAAACAAAGTCGGACAATATGAAGGATTTTCTGGAACTGCCGGTTCCCCCCAATGTCCTGGCAACCTGGTCACTCAACACAAAAACCATCATCAACGCGGAAGAGCGGCTTACCGCATCACTTGAAAAAAGACTCGAAGCCGCCAGAAAGGCGGCTGACAGAAAGATCCCCGTGGGCTTCCATTTCCACCCCATGGTCTGGTACGAAGGATGGGAGGCGGAATATACTCAACTCATAGAAAAGCTGACCCGGATGTTCACCCCGGATGAAGTGGTCACTGTGTCCCTGGGGACTCTGACGTTTATCAAACCCGTATTGAAGGAGCTGCGCAAAAGACCGATCCGGAGCAAGATTCTCCAGATGCCCATGGAGGAAGCCGCCGGCAAATGGTCCTACCCCCTTCCAGTCAAGGAAGAGCTTTTCCGTACTGCCTACAGGGCATTTTCCCCCTGGCACGGAAAGGTTTTTTTCTACCTCTGCATGGAAGATCCCTCCCTCTGGCAGCCCGTATTCGGCAGGGCCTACGGTGATAATGAAGAATTTGAAGAGGATATGATTTATACTTATCAGAGAAAAATGCGAAAAATAGCCGGTAAAGAGGAGTAGAATAATGAAAAAAACTGTCTGGTTAACCTCAATATTATTCCTGACGGGGATTTTTTCCCTGACAGCGGGAAACCTGGACTTTCAGCTGGGTGGCGGCTACAGCGGGTATTTTACAGGAGCCCAAACACCCCATCCCGATTTTGCCGCAGGCTTCAGCTTTTACGGTGGAGGGGGATACAGGTTTTTTCCCACCCTCAGCGCCGGTCTGGAATACGAATACGCAAGAGCCTGGGCCTTTGATGAGGAACTGGACGGGTATTCAGTCGTTCTGAGCCATCATATTCCCAAAGCCTATATCAAAATGAATGCCCTGAATATTCTGACTGTCACAGGACTGGCCGGAGTAGATATTCAGAATATTCTTGTGGATACCAACTCGGTAGATACCCGGAATACCCTCACCGCGGGGGTGCGGATCAGCGCCATGTTTGCCTATTTTCAGTATTTCATGTGTTTTGACCAGGGAGTAGACCACCGCTTCGGAGCAGGATTCGTTTTTAATAGATAACATATGAAAATACTTCTGATCACCCCGCCTTTCTGTCAGCTCAACACACCCTATCCCGCAACAGCCTATCTCAAATCCTGGCTTGTCAGAGAAGGCCATGATGTCCGCCAGGCCGATACGGGACTGGAAGTATTCCTCTCCCTTTTTTCCCGGCAGGGAATTGAAGATGCCTTTAACCGGCCTTCCCGTCAGAACCCGGCCCAGGAACCTGATGCCATCCGGAGGATGAGGGTCCTCAAAGACCGCTATATCGAGACCATCGATCCGGTGATTTCCTTTCTCCAGGGAGCCGACAACGGCCTGGCCACTCTCCTTGCCAGACCGGGCTATCTCCCAGAGGGAGAGAGGTTTATTCACAACAATATAGAAGAGGATGCCTTCGGGACACTGGGAATAACCGATCTGGCCCGGTTCCGGTGCACCCTCTATCTGGAGGATCTGGGAGATTTTATAACCAAAGCCCTGGATGAGGAGTTCGGTTTCAGCCGTTATGCCGAAAGGATCGCCCTTTCCCCTCCCTTTTTTGATGAGATTGCTCTCAGGCTGGAAACCGAAAGCAGTCTTATCGATGATTATCACAGACTGATCCTGAACTACCACATGGAAGAGTTCAAACCGGATCTTGTCGGTTTTTCCATTCCCTTTCCCGGAAACCTCTACCAGGCTCTCAGAGGGGCTCAGTTTATCCATCAGGCTTTTCCTTCTACGGTGATATGTGCCGGAGGAGGCTATGTGAATACAGAGCTGCGAACCCTGCAGGATCCCCGTCTTATGGAGTATTTCGACTTTATCACGCTGGATGACGGTGAAGATGCCATGGGAGCTCTGGCAGCACAGCTGGAAAGGAAGAAAAAGGGTGAGACCTTTGACTACGAAAGCCTGGTCCGAAGTTTTTTCATCATGAACGATGGCTTCTTTTACAATCAGGGGAGTTCGGTCTGTCCCCACAGAACCCGGCCGGCGCCGGACTATTCGGATCTCCCTCTGGACAGCTACCTCTCTATGACAGACAGGCAGAACCCTATGCACCGTCTATGGAGCGAAGGCCCCTGGCTGAAAATGGTACTGGCTCACGGCTGCTACTGGCACCACTGCGCTTTTTGCGATACCTCCCTGGACTATATCCAGAGATACGAACCGGGCTCAGCGGAAGATCTGGTCAATCAGATGGAAGAGCTCATTGAACAAACCGGTAAACGCAGCTTCCATTTTGTGGATGAAGCAGCCCCGCCCAAACTACTGAAAGACCTGGCCATGGAGCTTATCGCCCGGGGAATTTCGGTAACCTGGTGGACCAATATCCGTTTTGAAAAACAGTTTACCCCGGACCTCTGCCGGCTTCTGGCCCGTTCAGGCTGCATCGCTGTCTCAGGAGGCCTGGAAGTGGCCTCGGACAGGATGCTGGAACTGATGAAAAAAGGAGTGAGTGTAGAACAGGTGGTACAGGTGGCCAAAGCCTTCCGGGAAGCGGATATCATGGTCCATACCTATCTGATGTACGGTTTTCCCGGACAGACCGAGCAGGAGCTGACCGATGCTCTGGAGAGGGTCAGGCAGATGTTCAAATCCGGTCTGATCCAGTCTGGCTACTGGCATCAGTTTGCCCTGACAGCCCATAGTCCCGCAGGAACTGCCCCCGAACAGTATGGTATAACCATTAAGGGTCCTGAAAATCCTGAATTTGCCAGGAACGATCTTCTTTTTGAACAGCAGGGCCCTGATCTTTCCCGATACGGAGAAGGTTTAAAAACCTCCCTTTTCAACTATATGAATCACAGAGGGCTGGATATGCCCCTGAGAGAGTGGTTTCCTTTTCCCATACCCAGGCCTTTAATCAAAAGAAACTGGATCCAGAAAATACTGGATTCCCCCTTTCAGGTGGAACTCCATGACCAGTCAAGACTTGTCTGGATAGAGAACCTGCCTCACCTTGAGGAGGAAACTCTCATATTGCGGGGAAATACCTACCAGGAAATGCTGTCCCTCCCACCCGATGAAGGGCTTTTTATGAGAGAACTGCTCAACCGCGCGATACTGAAGGAGCCGGGAGACCGGGGAATCCTTTTCGGGGAAGCTCTGGAGCTTTCCGGAGAGTTCGGTCTGGGAGAAAAAGATCTGTCCGAATACGAGTCCTTCCGGGAGCTGATGGAATATGGTCTCCTTATTCTCTGAAATTGCAGAAAACAATCCCCGGCTCATCTGGTATGCCGGAGGGATATCCCTGATAACGTTTTTCGGAACCATACTGATTCTTCCGGTTATTCTTATCCGGATTCCCACAGACTATTTTCTGGAAAAGGAACCCGTAAACCGCAGGCATGCCGGTGCAGCGGGAAGAATCCTCCGGGGACTCATGAGCTTTATGAAAAATGTTTTGGGAGCCCTTCTTTTACTGACGGGCTTTATCATGCTCTTTACACCCGGTCAGGGGTTACTGACCCTTCTGGCAGGGCTGCTCATAATGGATTTTCCCGGGAAACGAAGTTTGGAAAAGCGTCTGATATCCAGAGACAGCATTTTTCATGGAATCAACCGAATCCGCAGAAAAGCAGGAAAACCCGATCTGATCAGACCCTAGAAAGCGCCTGCATAAAAGAGAGCCATTTAAAAGCGGAATCCCAGGGATTTTTATAGTGAAACCGGTAGAGAACCTTATTATAGTAGAATTCGAACTTCTGCTGTTTGAAGATGCTGGGAGCTTCAATATCCTTCAGAGGAAACGTCATAGGTTCTCCTTTCGCGGGGGTAAAAAGGATTCGATCCTTCAGCAGCTGGGCATCACCGGTGCACAAGGGCTTCAGGGGGACCAGCCCGGCTCCTGTAAGAAGGGTGATGCCGCGGTCTTCCAGCAGGGGTGCGACTACTTCCGGATCATTCATATACTTCTGTGCCCTTTTGCGGGTTTCTTCCTGCTGCCAGTCATTCCACTGGGTCAGATCAGGAAAAGGAAAGTCTGCGTCAGAGGGGAATTGCCCGTAAGGATCGATGGTAAAACTCCACTTACAGTGAATACAGCCCACATCATTCCCCGAAGATCTCAGAGCTTCCAGTCTGCCGCATTTAGGACAGATATAGGTAAAAAGTTCCAGATGTTCCGCCCGTTTTTCGCTCTCCAGAAGCACCGGATTCTCTTTCTGAAAAAGAAAATCATCATTTCTCAGGCCTTCTTCAAGGCGTTGATCGATCTGATCCAGAGAAAGGTCTTTTATTTCATCCTGCCTGATCAGCATTTTCGCATCCAGAAGAATACGGCTTCTCCTCCGGTTTTTGGGCCATACCCAGCGGGGCTGGGTCATATAACCTCCCCGGATGGTTACAGAGATCACAGGAACTTTTAGAAGTTTCACCAGTTTTGAGGTAGCCGGCATCATCTGGTGGGTTTTTCCGTCCCAGCAGGTTTTCCCTTCGGGAAAGAGACCTACAACTCCCCCCTCCCGGACTTTTTCATGCATCAGGCGTACCGTATCCAGATCAGACATCCCTTTGGTTTTGGGAATCGTCTGAGTTCTTCTGAAAACCCACCGCAGCACGGGATGTCTGAATACCGCATCATTGGCAACCCAATGAACCAGCTGACTGTAATTGGCAGAGATAATAACAGGATCATAATTGGTCACATGATTGGCGACAATAAGAAAAGGAGGTTCTGTGTTTTCCAGGATCTCAAAATTCCGAAACTGCAGGTTCAGAGGTTTATTAAAAACCTTGCGCGCAACCACACTTCCGAATGCCCAGAGATTCCGGGCAAACCGGTCGGGCCTGCCTTTCCGAATGGTAAGATCCTTTTTCATGGCTACTCCTCTAAGTTCACTAAAATCCTATTCGGGAAAGACCCGGTTCCTACCCAGTTTCTTGGCCTCATACAGGGCGTCGTCGGCTCGTTTAATCATATCTGATGCAGCGTTATCCCCTTCCCGGAAATCAGAAACACCCAAACTCACGGTCACTTCCAGTCCCGACTTTTCCAGGGACTCCTTTTGAACGGCAGCGCGCAGCTTCTCTGCAGTAACAAGGGCATTTCCCAGGGGTGTTTCAGGCAGAATAACCACCAGTTCCTCTCCGCCGTAACGGGCGGCTATATCGTTCAGCCTCAGGTTGTCACTGATCGTTTTTGCCACCTGCTGAAGAACTTCATCCCCTTTCTGATGGCCATGGGTATCATTAATATTTTTAAAATGGTCTATGTCGATCATAACAAGGCATATATTCTGGTTATATCGGCGTGCTCTCTCCACCTCTCTGGCAACGGCATCATCAAAGTAGCGTCTGTTATACAGAAGGGTCAGCTGATCCACCAGAGCCAATCGGGAGAGTTTTTCCTTGGAGCGGTTGATAATATGTTTCAGCTCAAAGAGCTGATTCCTGACTTCCAAGTCATCAATATTGTGAAGAATCGTAGCGACTTTCTTTTCCAGGAGCAGGGTTTCCGAAAGGATATTCTCACTGGACTGAAAAGTGGAATCATGCTGGCTGCTCTCTTCCGAGAGAACCCGGTAAACCAGAACAAACGGACCGATTACAATCCGGTCTTCTGTACTGAGAGTCTGTTCGGTAATATTCCGGTAGTTCAGCTGAACCCCGTTGGTACTTCCCAGATCTTTTATAAAAACACGATCCTTTTCCCGCCAGATCCTGGCATGTTTCCGGGAGACGGTTCTCTCCTCCAGGTGAATATCACATCCCGGATCCCGTCCTACGGTCAGGAACTGTCCATCCTTAATGAGCATCTTCTTATCCAGGAAAAAGAGATAATGCCTGTTAGCGGGTAAATTCATACTCAATTAAAATAGCAGATTTCCGGGGATTTGACTATCAATTTCAAACTGACAGGACCTCTGCAGACAGCAAAGATCCCCATCAGCCAATCAAATCCACCAGGTGATTCACGTCTTCAGGCCTGACCTGTTTTGGCACGGAAGGTAATGTCCAGATCCTTTTCCTGCTCAAGCCTGTTGAGTCCGTTCCTGATATCCTGAACAGACACGGTCATGGGAACAATCACATTGGCTCGCATTCTGAAAAGAGGAGCCCCTGTCCAGGGAGCATGGCAGGTCTCTGTTTCCAGATTTTCTATATTGATACCTTGTTCCCGTATAAACCTTGTAACAGAATGAACCAGCCCCGGGCTGTCCAGCGAGACACATTCCAAAACATAGGGGATGCTGTTTTTATCCTGATCCTGGGGAACTGTAGGTTTGATCTCCACTCTCAATCCGGAAATTTCCTCCAGCTCTTCAATCTCAGCCATAAGGCCGCTGATCGCCCTTTTCTCGCCGGAAATCAGCATAATCACTGCAAATTCTCCCCCCAGAACCGCCATGCGGCTTTCCAGGATATTGCCGTGTTTGGACTCAATGAATGAGGTGAAATCATCCACAATACCGATTCGGTCCTTTCCGATAGCTGTAATGACTGCCAGATTATTTTTCATACTATAATACTTCCTTTTTTTAGCGCCCTATTTACGAAATACTAATATTTCCATAACCGTTTTTTCCAGCAAATCCGATGGAATAATAAATTTTTCGGTTACTTCCCCCGGAAACTGAAGAGAGCCGTTGCAATATCCTGAGAATTGGTTCATTTTAAAGAAAGGAGGACAGGTATGGTTAAAAAGTATCTCTCTATACTTATCATTTTGTTGTCAGCCATGATGCTGAACAGTCAGGATATGTTTGAAAGGGACGGAGTAAAACTGAACTGGGAAGTCCGGGAAAACAAACTGGTAGTCACCATGAGCGGCCCCACCACAGGGTGGCTGGCATTCGGCACCGATGCCTCCAGAAAAATGAAAGGCGCCGATATAATCCTTGTATGGGTAGACGATGATATGGGTATCGCTATGGGTGAAGATCACTTCGGAACAGGTATGTTTTCCCATAAAAACGATCTGGAGATTGAAGGGACTCAGGATGTTCTGGTTCTATCAGGCAGCCAGAGCCGTGAAGAAACAACAGTGACTTTTGCCATACCCCTGAACAGCGGCGATGAGTACGATACCTTTCTGGAAAGGGGCAAAACATATCCCCTTCTCCTGGCAACAGGCAGAAACGACAACATAGGACGAAAACACAATTGGGCGTATACGGGAACCATTACGATTCCCTGAGTATTGCCCGTCCCGTCCTGTTCCCTATATCATGAGGGACATGACACAAAACAATAGAATAAAAAAATCAACAAACTTCCCCTTTTCTCCGGCGGCCTTTCCTTTTTATTACGGATGGCTGATTCTGGTGATGGGGATCATAGGCGTATGGATGAGCGTCCCCGGGCAGACCATGGGGGTTTCGGTTTTTACCGATGACCTGATAAGGGTACTGGGGCTTTCAAGAGTCAATCTTTCTCTGGCCTATATGATAGGAACAATTATAAGCGCTATGATCCTGACGCCTGCGGGAAAAAAGCTCGATCAGTACGGAGCCAGGATAATGGGAACTGCTTCGGTACTCCTTTTGGGTATCCTTCTGATCGGGTTATCCGGAATGGAAACCCTTCTGGGAGCTCTGACAGAGAAGCTTGGAGTTCCTGATCAGGTCATTGCTTTTATCATCATAACAATATCTTTTTTCCTTCTCCGGTTCCTGGGACAGGGAATGGTGACCCTTATATCCAGAAATATGGTTATGAAGTGGTTTGATCACTACCGGGGAAGAGCCAATGCGATCCTGGGAATATGTATCTCCTTCGGTTTTTCACTGGCTCCCCGGATACTCAACGGTATGGTTCAATCCAGCGGATGGGACGGAGCCTGGAGGCAGCTGGGTTTAGGGATTGTTTCTGCAGGAGCCATTGCATTCTGGCTGATTGGTCGGGATAACCCCTTTGTCTGCGGAATGAAGCCGGACAGCCTTAAAGAGGTTAAAATCAAGGCATCCAGCCCTCCCAGTCATCCCGAAAAAAGTTTTACTCTCCAGGAAGCCAGAAAAACCCTCCCTTTCTGGGTCATAGGCTTAACTCTCTGTATGCACTCCCTTTATGTAACAGCCATGACATTCCATATTGTTTCAATTTTTGAAACAGCCGGTATGACAAGAATCCAGGCCATCGGAATATTCCTTCCCGCTTCGTTTCTCTCCATCGCTTCCAACTTTATCGGAAGCTGGCTCAGCGACTATATCAGGATGCGCTATATTGTGCTTGTTCAGCAGGCGAGTTTACTGATTCTCATGTTTTTCATGAACAGGATTTCACCGGGTTTAAACTACATTATGGTCCTTATCGGGTATGGCATTACCGGAGGCCTTTTCAACATCACCAATTCTGTAGTCTGGCCAAGGTATTACGGTATCGAGCATTTGGGAGCTATCACAGGACAGATAATGGGATTTATGGTAGCCGGATCCGCGATCGGGCCCTACTTTTTCAGCCTGATAAAAAAATATACCGGATCCTACAGCACTGCTTCACTGATCTGTTTCGCTCTCCTGCTTGTGCTTTTTACACTGGGAATCAGAGTCCGGCGTCCGGTACATCCCGATACAAGACCCGCGTCCTGACAATCAGAACCTCGATTCTCTGCTGATGCCGGGATAAAACCATGAATCCCGCATCAGCCTTTTTCATTGACAGATCTATCCCCCTTCTTTAATAATTCCTTTATGAGGAGGGGTTTTATGCTGCCCGATACAGAATGGAAAGACAAAGTCAGCGGGATTCTGGAATCAGCCGCGTCAAAAGGCCGGCAGGAACTCTATGAATACGAAGTCTACAGGATTCTGGAAACCCTGGGTATCGCCGTGCCCCGCCATATATTTATCCGGGAAGAATCGGAAATTACCAGGCAATTGCTCAGCAGTTTCGGGAGTACCCGGATAGTGCTGAAAGTTGTATCCCCCCAAATTGCCCATAAGGAGAAGTTGGGAGGAGTCAAGGTGCTGCATAAAGACCTGGATTTCATCCGCTATTCATTCAGCCGCATGATAAGTCTTTTTACAAAGGAAGGCTTTCCGGTGGAGGGAGCGCTTCTGACGGAACACATAGAATACTCTCCGGAGCTGGGCAACGAAGTAATGATTGGATTCCGCGAGAGTGAAACCTTCGGCCCCGTTATCAGTTTCAGCAAAGGCGGCTCCGATGCGGAACATTTCGCTGCCAATTTTTCCCCTCCCAACCTGATCCTTCCTCCTGTTTCTCCCGAATGGGCCAAAGCCCTGCTCTGGTCAACAGAAATCCGCAAGAAATATGATCAGGAAAATAAGCAGGAATATATGGACCAGATACTGGATACCATTTTAAAGTTCAGCAGGCTCTCAACGGAATTCTCCAGTTTTTTCTCTGAAAAAGACGCTCCCGGGGCACATGTTCTCAAAGAGTTTGAAATTAACCCCTTTGTCTTTGACAGGGATCGCAGAATGATTGCTCTGGACGGGTATGCCTGTTTCGGCAAAACCGAATCTGCCGTTCCCGAAGAGGAACCGGGTAAAGATTCCCTTTTTTTTACCAATATGGGAGCCTTTTTCACTCCCAAAGGAATTGCAGTTGTGGGCGTCAGTGCCAGCGAACAGGACAGACCTGGCAATATTATCACAGCCAATCTTCTGAAACTGAATCGGCAGGATGTATACTGCATCAACCCGAAGGGCGGTAATACCGTCATTCACAACCAGGTAGTTCACCTTTATACCTCCCTTCTGAATCTTCCCGCTCCGGTTGAGCTTGTGGTGGTCACGGTTCCCGCCAGTGCGGCAAAGGCTGTCGTGGAAGAGGCGGTTGCTATCTCCTGCCGGGCGATCCTTCTGATTCCCGGAGGATTCAGTGAAACCTCCCGCAACAGAGGGCCGGAAGAAGAGATCCTCCGGCTCTGCAGAGATAAGAACATCCGGATTATGGGCCCCAACTGCCTGGGTGTGGTATTCGCAGGTAACGAAGCCAATGATCCCGGGATCAATACCTTTTTTATCCCCGAAACCAAATTTCATCTGGATCTCTCTAAAGAGAAAAATATGGCCCTCTTCAGCCAGAGCGGCGCTCTTGGACTGGTAGAGCTTTCAGAGCTTCGCCATGCGGCAAGTCCCAAAGTTGTGGTCAGTTACGGTAACCAGCTGGATGTGGATCCCTGTGATTTGATCAGCTACTGGGCAGACGACCCGGAAATACAGGTTATTGGGGTCTACATCGAGGGCTTTCAGCCCGGTGCGGGACGCCGTTTTTTCAATATAGGCTCCCGTGGACTGACAGGACATAATAAAATACCTATTGTTGTCTACAAAGCAGGCAGAACACGGGAAGGCCGTCAGGCGACTCAATCCCATACCGCCAGCATAGCCGGGGAGTATGCTGTCGCAAAAGCAGCAATGAAGCAGGCAGGCCTTATTGTGGCAGAAACCATGGCAGAACACCTGGGGTATATAAAAACCTTTGCCATGCTCCATGACAGGGAAGTACCTGGTAACACAACCGCTGTCATAACCAACGCGGGATACGAAAAAGCCAATGCAGCAGATAATCTGAGAGACCTGAAACTGGCAGTTCTGGATGATGCTACCATAACATCCCTGTCTGATCTTCTCCCCCCTTTTGTGACTGTGGAACCCCTTCTGGATCTCACGCCCATGATTGGTGACGAAGTATTTGTCAAAGCCATTGACCTTATTTTGTCATCAGACAGGGTAGATTCCCTCCTGGTTTCGATTGTTCCCCATTCCGGTTACCTTCATACCACCGACGAAGAAATCGATGCCTTTCCGGAACATATCGCCAAAGGGATTGTGGATCTCAGAAAAAAGCATAAAAAACCCTTTGTCGTTTCCTTGACGGCCACATCGGGTCTGGACTCTTCCTATAACAAGATGGGAAAAGTACTGGAATCGGGGGGAGTACCGGTTTTCCTGACCGCCGAAGACGGGATGCGTTTTCTCAATGAGTTTATCCGGTATCATCTGATTCGGCGGCAGAACCGGCTGGAGGAGTGGATCAAGTAAGCTTAAGCAACTACAGCGTTAAAAACGTTTTCCATAAAGAAAAGAGAGAGATAACAGATCATAGCCGAAATAAGAGGAGTGGCAATCCAGCCTATACCGATTCTGCCGAGGGAGCCGTACTTGAGGTTCCTGCCTCCCTTGACCAGACCAATCCCCATAACAGCACCCACCACAGCCTGGGAACTGGAAACCGGAACCAGGGGAAAGGCGGGCAGCCCGGCTGAAACCATAGCGTCATGAAGCTCCTGGGAAGCAAAGACGAACAGCACAAGAGAGCTGGCCATCACCACAACAACCGCTGTAATAGGAGAAAGGGGAAAAATCCCTGTACCCACGGTTTCCATCACTTTCCGGGAGTAGCTGATAACACCCACTGCAATGGAAACACCACCTAAAAGAAACAGCTGCTGTACACCGGAAAAAACAATTCCTCCCGACAGTATTAGATCTTCAAAGGGAGAAGAGGGAATAAAAACTCCCATCACATTGGCAATATTATTGGCTCCCAGACTGTAGGAACCAAAAGCTCCGGCAATAATCAGAGCACTGCGGGTATAAATATCAAGTCTCAGAATATGGATATTTAGTCTGCTGACCAGAATTTTGACCAGGAAGTAGAGGAGAACACTGAAAACAGCAGAAAGAACCGGACAGAGAACCCAGGTGAGGGCAATTTTTCTAAAAACTTCCGGATCTGTTGTGAGTCTGGCATATATGTTCCATCCGATGATGCCCCCGACAATAGCCTGAGAGGTAGAAACGGGAAGTCCGGTTTTGGTCATAAAAAAAACAGAAAGGGCCGCGGAAAGGGCTACCGTGAATGCTCCCGGCATAGCACTGATCGCGCCGAGCTTTCCCAGGGTATGACTGGCTCCAGCCCCACCCACAACGGCTCCGATTATCAGGGCGGCACTGCAGATAGCCGCAGCAACTCTGAACCGGACCATTTTGGATCCCACGGCAGTACCGAATACATTGGCGGCATCATTGGCTCCCAAAGACCAGCCGAGAAAGAGACCGCTTGACAGATAGAACAGCAGTGTAACCATAGGCAGGTTCAAATACTCCGCTTCATGGTGGAAAGGATAAGTCTCTGACAGACTGATTCTGCTTCATCAGAAAGCTGAGCCAGCAATTCAATAAAATACCTGAGATGAATCTTGTGACTGAGCCAGTCCAGTTCGGGAGAGGAAAAGACCTGCCTTTTCAGATCCTCCTCCATCAGATCGATCTCATGTTCATAGTAATTCACTTTTTGTATGAACCGGCCGGTCAGATCAGAGTTGGTAAAAAACAGATTGACCGCCTGAACCAGTTCATCAATGGAATCCCGGCTCATCTGAGCCATTTTCAAAAAACCCGTCTTCAGAAATTCCGGGAACTCAGGTCTTTCGATATCAAGAGAGACCGTAATCTCCTTGGCCGAATCCGCCACGTCGTCCAGAGATTCCAGAATACCCAGAATATCACCCCGGGATTCAGGTATCAGCATTCCCCCGTATAGAGAGTGTTCGATGGAGATCCTCAGATCATCCACCTCTTTTTCCAGAGATCTGACTCCCTCCACATGTTTCTGAAAATGATCCATATCGTTATTCAGATACTCGGTGATACTGTCAAAAGCCATCTGATTAATATTCTGTATCTTACCAAGAATGGATTCGATCTCATTTTCAAGGATTTTTGTTTTTCCCAGGAACATCTGTTTCAACCTCCGGTTCTTACATAAAGTATAACAGAACAGAACTATTGAAAAGACAAAAAAAAGCTGCAATTCTCATCACTGAGAACCACAGCTCTCCTCAACAGCACAAGCAGAAGATACTTATGGAAAAAAATCAATCCACTACAATAAACTGCCCGAACATTCCCTGTTTCCGGTGATTTCCCACACTGCAGTAAAACTCAAAAACGCCTTCCTGATCAGCGGTAAATTCTATTGTCTCAACTTTTCCTCCGCTGATTTTCCTGGTGGCAGCTCCGAATTCATCCAGAACCCAGTCGTGAAAACCTCCTCCATTGGTATATGTCAGTCTTACAATATCACCTTTTTTAACCTGTATCTTTGAAGGGTAAAAGGTAAACCCCTGATTGGTAGCCTCTATAACTTTAATACCCACAGGCTCCCCTGAAAGATCTATCGACTCAGGCAAGTCCATAGCTGCCAGAGACGAAACCAGCAAAACGCATAGAAAAAAACCAGCAATTCTCTTTCTCATATTAATAATCTAAAGCAGAAAAATCCGGGACGCCAGAATATATTACTATTATTATAATATTAAAAAGATTCTCCAACAGTCACTTCTACTGGACATGGCAGCAATCAGGAGGCCACTCCGATCTGGGCAGCCAGTGCTTTCAGATTATCCCATTGCTCCCTGTGAATCGGCCCTTCCGACTGGTTTATCTTTTTCATCATGCCGCGAATGACCGGACCATAGTCTTCGGGCAGATAACGTCCTCCCGAATAAGCGATTTTCCAAAGCTTCTCTACCAATTCGGAGGAAAGGTTCTTCGCTGCGGTTTTTTCATATTCCTTGTCATCCAGGCCTCCCACCAGAAGCACAATCTTTTTTCCTTCCAGCCGGGGAATCCAGCTTTTGCAGGTTTTCCGGAATTTTCCCGGAAAATGCCCGGCATATACCGAACAGGCCAGAACAATAACATCAGCATCAAAAGGGATTCGGGACTTCCCGGATCTCAGATCAATGAGAGTGGTATCATTACCCAGTTCATTTCTCAGCCTTTCAGCAGATTCTTTGATAAAACCTTTTTTTGAAAAATACGCAATTGCTGTTTTCATGAAAATCTCCTTTTTTGAGTAAACAGAGCCTGTATTTATGTATACTACTATTCATTAAACACCGGAATCAGGCAGAAGTGTTAGTAAAAAAGAGATTCTTTCTTTTTGAGAAAAGATTCGATATAGCTTTCCATTTGGGGGAGCCTGCGAATCTGAAGCATTTCCTGACAGATCGTCTCGGCTTCTTCAATCGTGTAGCCTTTAATCTGCTGTTTGACAGGCTCAATCAGTTCGGGAGAAACACTTAGTTTCCGAATTCCCAGTCCCATAAAAAAAGGAATCATCAAGGGATCGGAAGCGGCATCCCCGCAAACGGAGATCCGATCCTTCTTGCTGCCTGCATCCTGAGCAATATGAGAGAGCATTTTTAAAACCGTAGGGTGATGGGTGCTATATAAATGGCTGAGATTTTCATTCGTTCTGTCCACTGCCAGGAGATACATTGTCAGGTCATTGGTCCCTATGGAAAGAAAATCAGTCTCGATGGCAATCTCCTTTACGCTGATCGCAGCAGAGGGCAGCTCTATCATGGCACCTATTTTAGGATTTATATTATAAGGATCTCCCCGCCGTTCCAGCTGGCGGCTGCAGAATTCTATCTCTTCTCTGGCCTGTAGTACCTCATCCACATCGGTAACCATAGGGAGAAGAATATGCAGATCCGACTCATAACCGGCCCGGAGCATCGCTTTCAGCTGCTCCCTGAACATCTCCCTGTTTGCCAGAGAAAACCTTATCCCGCGAACACCCAGAAATGGATTGGATTCCTCGGTATTCCTGCCTTTCAGCAGTTTGTCACCTCCTATATCGGCTGTACGGAGCACAACAGGCTTATTCCTCTGGGTGTTAACAATCGACCGGTAAATTCGATACTGCTGCTCCTCCGATAGAAAGTCATTCTTCACAATAAAAGGGAATTCACTTCTGTAAAGTCCGATACCCTCAGCCCCCTGGGTTACCGCCTCCTGAGCATCTTTGTAAATATTAATATTCGCCAGAACCGAGACGGGAACCCCTTCGGCAGACTGCCCTTTAATGGTATAGGAAACTGGTCCTGAAGCCATTTCCCTTGCTTTATTAAGACGGGCAAAATCTTCCTCGGAGGGATCGATATGAAGGATTCCCTTGTCAGCATCCAGGATTAGCGGAGTTCCCGCAGGAACCTGAAGAAATGCGCGATCATCTGTAATCAGTACAGGCAGTTTTAATGACCTGGCCAGAATGGAGATATGAGCAGTAACTCCTGTACCTTTCAGAACAAGCCCCGAAACCCCTTCCACGGCAAGCCTGTACAGATCTGACGGATAGATATGACGGGAAAGGACAATCCTGCCCTTATAGGAGAAATCCCGGCCGGTAGAACGTCCCATATTCGTAATAAGCCTGTATCCCAGGTCTCTTACATCCTGGGCCTTTTCAGCCATTCGGATCTCATCCATTCCGGAAAAGAGTTCCGCATATTGATTGACAACGGTCTTCACGGCAGCAGCAGCGGAATTGCCCGATTCTATCTCGGAGAGAATTTTATTCGTAAAACTCTGATCTTTCAGCATATAGATCTGAGCGGTAAAGATGAGGGAAACGATACTTTCCGGGCCAAGAGCACTGCTGTTCTGAAACTCTTCAAGCTGCTGCTGCGCATCCTTCAGTGCCCGTTGGAAAAGGGCCTTCTCTTCCTCGGGATTCCCTTTGGGAGGCAAAGTATGAACTGCCGCTTCCATATCGCCCCAGATCGGAAGTGCTGTACCGGAGATGATACCTCCGGAAGCTTTTTTGCCTCTTATTTTATCAGGAAAAGAACCGGACCGAACTTTCTGCCGGTTTCTCCAATGCTCCAGAAGAGCATTGGCTTCCACAAGAACATCTCCCAGAAGAGAAACAGCACTCATGAGATCTGCCTTATCAATCCCATCAAAAAAATCACGGTCCTCATGGGCAATAAGCAAGACTCCGATTTTTTCTGGCCCCCTTAAGATGGGGATGATGATTTTTGCACCGAAAAGCTGTTTTTCCTCCTGTGAGGATTTGATGACTTTGATGGTTCCTTCTGTGAAAGCCCGGCCAACTTCATTTCCATCCAGGGAGAAACTCCTCGGCGCCTTTTTCCCTCCGCATCTCAGGGAGTCCCAAAAGTCATTCTTGTCATATCCGACCCGGAATTCAAGTTCTTTTTTCAAGGGATTAAACAGATATGCTGCTCCCAGAGTTGAACCGGCTTTTTCCATAAGCTGATGAATCGCTTTCTTTAGAAAGTCATCCGACTCACTATCCGATTCAAAAAGATAAACATTTCCTGTAAGATTTTTGAGTAATTGATAAAAAGAACTGTCTTTCACATATTAAATATACTATTTAAACCATTAGCTGGCAAATGAATAAAGAGTCCTTTAATATCCGACTCCCGCGCTCATAACATTGGCAGGATCAAAAGCGTGGCAGGGAGTCACAGCATGTACGGCTCCGCAATCGGGACACTGAGATTCAAATGTCTCCATCTCAAAAGACTCGCCGCAATTTCCACATGGGATCTGCATGGGCATTGGCATAAACTGTCCGGAAAATCCCATCATCCGAACTTTATCCACAACCTGTTTGCCATTTTCAAAACTTCCGGAACATCCTTCATGCATAATATCCAATCTCCTTAAACAATTTATTCTTCAATTAGACTTTCCCCCATCCTCAGACGGGTTCTGTAGCTTAGCAGTGTTTTATCCAGAGCTTCCAGTTTACCCAGAATAGCTCTTTCTTCTTTGGTGGTTTCAATAACTTTTGCGATACCACCGTTTTTAATGACAATTCTCCTGTCTCCCATAAGAGCAAGAACAGGATCATGGGTTGCCATAAGAACGATTTTTTCCTCAGAGAGAAGCAAGTCCAGAGCTTTTTTTCTATCAATACCAGCATTCTCTATCTCATCGATAAGAATGATCGGAGATTTGCTCAGTATTGCCGTATCAGCAATCATGAGCGCTCGGGACTGGCCTCCCGAAAGGCTGGTAATCGGAGTCTCGGGAGTAAAAGGCTCCCCTGCCAGACGATTGGCTTCATCTATGATGCGGCTGACCACCAGATCCCGGCTCTCCACCATGCGGCTTTCTGCATGGAGTTCTACAAATTCCTGAACAGACAGATCCATAACAAAATTCATATTCTGTGAAAGCTGGGCTACCAGTTTTTTCGAGGATGAAAAACGCCAGGATGTATCGGGCTGGTCATCATTTATCAGAATCTGTCTGGATGTGGGAGTGTCTTTCTGTGCGACCCATTCAATATCGCCCAGGAGCCGGCTCTTTCCCGATCCTGTTGGTCCCACTATAGAAACCACTTCACTCTTTCTTACCACAAGTTCTGTAAAACCTTCAGGATTTCCTGATTTGTCCGTACCAGGAAGAATGGTAAGAGAATGGACAGTATCCTCCTCTCCCAGAAAAGAGAGCATTTGTCTGATGTATTCATACAGCTGTTCTGCCAGAACATCCGCATCAAGAGCTCGGTCCTCCCTTTCCTCTTCATCCATCTGATAAAGCAGTTCTCTGACAGAAAGATGATCCTTCCCTTCAATCTCCAGAGCATTGTTTTTAAAAAAAGAAGATATAAATGGGTAATCAGCCAGAAGATCCCTGACAGACCTCCCGTCCAACCGTTCTTTTGTTATCATGAGACACCTCCCTGTGAACCGGAATTCTCCTGGAGATTCATCTTTCTTACATTACCCATCTGGAAATTCTCGCCGATTCTGGTTTCTCCCAGACAGTAGGAACAAAGGGCGGACGGCATGGAAAAACGGAGCTTTTTCCCTACAAGAGTTTCTATGCCGTCCTTTTCATCAAACATAAGGGTACTCAGTTCAAAACTGCCCTGACCGGTCAAGCCGTTGATATTCATGATAACAGCCGAAGGATTTACCATATTTACCCTACTGGCAAAAACTTCCCGTTCCGCCTGAGAAACAATATCTCCTTTTGTAATCACCACAATATCCGCAGATTTGAGCATGGGGCCTATTTTTTTGGGTGTGTTGATCCCGCTAAGGTTATCAATGACACAGATGGCCTTGATATCCCTGATGTAGGGAGAACAACGGTTACAAAGACCTGCGGATTCGCTGATCAGAATATCAAAACCTTCACGGATTCCCCATTGAGTCACCTCTTCTACATTACTGACAAAATAATGATCCGGACAGAGCGATCCCGAAAGGCCCTTTTTCACAGGAATACCGGCTTTTTCATATAGCACATCATCATCAGTATGTAGACAATCAAACTTGGCTACCCCGACTTTCAGCCCCCGTTGTAAAAGTGCCTCTATAGTTTTTAAAATAACTGAGGTCTTCCCCGAAGAAGGGGGCCCCGAAACAGTAACGAGATTCATGCGACCTCCTGATGAAAAGTTTCTTCACAATGTTTAATCAGTCCGGCAATATCATGGGAGTAGATATAATCCCATCCGAGCCACATATACTTCCTGCTGCTGTCGATATGATTGTCCACCTCAGGATGAACACTGGGGAATAGTCCCTTATGGGAAAGCACTTCCCCTACTTTTTTTGAAGCAAAAAAATCAATTACCGGCTGAAGCTTGACCAGTTTCTGTTTTTTGGAAAGCATAAATATGGGACTGATGATAGCTCCGTCCTCAGGCCAGACAGCAGCCATACCGCTCCCCTCCCGTACCATCTTGGTAAAAAAATAGGGCATGATTGTTATGATAGGCTTCTGATCCTTCTTCCGGTCGCTTTTAACCATCTGGGAGGGATGCATGGATTCAAGAAGGCTTCTCCCCAGTTTCTTCACTCCGTCATTTCCATACTGCTTGTGTATGTTCAACAGGATCCCGTTGAAAAGATCAAAGTCTCCTACAGGAAGTGAAACCCTCCGTTCAAATTCTGGTTTCAGTATATCTTCCCAGCTTTTTGGCTGTTCCAGATCACCCAGTTCATCCTGATTGATCAGGAAAACAGCGGGAACAACACCGATCATGCTGTAATGTCCAGCGGGGTCTCTCAAATTGATCTCTTCAAACTCGGGGTTAAATGATTTCAGCCTGGTTGTATCTTTAAAAACATTCTGTTTTTTGAATTTACCGATTTTTCTCTCATCAAAAAACATATCAAAACCAGCGGAAAGAAAAAGATCCGGAAGCTGAGATGGATCCTCGATTCCTTCCAGATTCTCCTGTACCCAATCCAGTCCCATGGATGCTGCTTTCAATTCATGATTGATATGAACATTTCCGGTAGTCTTATAGGACTCATAAAAAGAATTGAACTCTTCCAGAAGGGGCAGGCGTACAGGACAGGGGAGTAAACCAACAACCTTCAGGGTCTCTTCCGAGTCTTTTATTGCAGTTTCCTGCAATGTGGCATCTGTGCCGTTACCCCGTTTCTGATTAATAGCTTCCAACAAAAGCCTTGTGAAGATCTGAAGATCAATCTGCTTCAGCATGAGAGCACTTTCCAGTGTAATGCTGCCAGCAAACTGGGATCTTTTTTCTTCATTATCCATCTGGGGAAATCCATTGGAAACAAATACTGGAACAGTTTCCGGATAATCTTCCACAATTTTCAACAATGTATTTTCAGGTGTAAAATATTCCATAATATTCCTTTGTTATCATCAAGTTTTATTTGAGAAATCTGATAATTTGATATCTTTGAGAACATCCAGTATTTCGTTATTAATTTTTCTCATCCTGCCATCAAAAATACACCTGGACATGGTGCAACGGTTCTTCCCTATAGGACACCCGTTCAATGCTACAGGAGACTCAAGAACCTCAAAAATATTCAGAAAACTGATCTCATCTACCGGTCTGCTTATTACAAATCCGCCTGATGGTCCCCGTACAGAAGAAATAAAACCAGCCTTATGAAGCCGCTGCATAACTTTTGCCAGATGAGCTTCAGAAGCCTCAAGATCTGATGCCAAAGTCTTCACACTCAATCTTTTAGGAGCTTTTTCAGCCATAAGAGCCAGACTGTGAAACGCCAGGGATGTGCTTTCTGATATATTAAATAAATTATCCATTGTATCTCCATACCATCTATTTAGGTACCACAATACTTATTTAGATTTACACTGTCAATGAATTGAATGGAATATCTACTATATCAGGAGAAGAGATGGAAAACCTGTAACATGGGTTACATTCTGTTGATGAAAAGACGTAGGATCCTGCGTCTCAACATTAACCCGCCAACCGTAGGGGTAAAAAAAACCCTCAGTCCGAAAACTGAGGGTTAAATAAACTGGCAACTCCTCCGCTCCTGCGTCGCTCCCGACGTTCCGGTCCTCGTTCCTGCGGGTCGGAACTGGCTACGGTCGTTGCAGCGGGTTATAACAAAAAAAACCCTCAGTCCGAAAACTGAGGGTTAAATAAACTGGCAACGACCTACTCTCCCACCGTAGCAGTACCATCGGCGCAAGTGAGCTTGACTTCCGTGTTCGGGATGGGAACGGGTATAACCTCACCGCAATGATTACCAGATTGTGTGCGCTAGCACACTATATATATAATTAGAGATCGTTCCTCGGGGCTTCGCCCCTGTGGTACGACTCAGAGAAGGGACAAATAATAATATGGTCAAGCCGCACGGAAGATTAGTACTGGTCGGCTGAATATGTTTCCACACTTAGACCGCCAGCCTATCAAACTTGTATTCTTCAAGATTCCTTCAGGGCACTTAAAGTGCCAGGGATGTCTCATCTTGAGGAGGGCTTCCCACTTAGATGCTTTCAGCGGTTATCCCTTCCGAACTTAGCTACTCAGCACTTACCGTTGGCACGATAACTGATACACCAGAGGTTCGTCCGTTTCGGTCCTCTCGTACTAAAAACAGATCCTCTCAAACATCCAACGCCTGTGGCAGATAGGGACCGAACTGTCTCGCGACGTTCTGAACCCAGCTCGCGTACCGCTTTAAATGGCGAACAGCCATACCCTTGGGACCTGCTCCAGCCCCAGGATGCGATGAGCCGACATCGAGGTGCCAAACTTTGCCGTCGATATGAACTCTTGGGCAAAATCAGCCTGTTATCCCCGGAGTACCTTTTGTCCGTTAAGTGACGACCCTTCCACTCGGAATCGCCAGATCACTATGACCTACTTTCGTACCTGCTCGACTTGTAAGTCTCGCAGTCAAGCTACCTTATGCCATTGCGCTTACAGTATGATTTCCAACCATACCAAGGTAACCTTCGCGCGCCTCCGTTACTCTTTAGGAGGCGACCGCCCCAGTCAAACTGCCCACCTGACATTGTCCATTACCCGGATAACGGGCAACGTTAGAAATATAACTGATAAAGGGTGGTATTTCACCAACGACTCAGTACAGCCTGACGACCATACTTCACAGTCTCCCACCTATCCTACACATCATCAGCCATAGTTCAATATCAGGATACAGTAAAGGTTCACGGGGTCTTTCCGTCTAACCACAGGTAATCGGCATCTTCACCGATACTTCAATTTCACCGAGTCTCACGTTGAGACAGTAGGAAAGTCGTTACACCATTCGTGCGGGTCGGAACTTACCCGACAAGGAATTTCGCTACCTTAGGACCGTTATAGTTACGGCCGCCGTTTACCGGGGCTTCAATTCACTGCTTCGCAAAAGCTGACAGCTCCTCTTAACCTTCCGGCACCGGGCAGGTGTCAGACACTATACTTCCCTTTGCAGGTTCGCAGTGTCCTGTGTTTTTGGTAAACAGTCGCTCTCCTCTGGACTCTGCAACTTCGCCATCACGCGTTAAGCCATACTTCTCCCTAAGTTACGTATGCATTTTGCCGAGTTCCTTAACGTGAGTTCTCTCGTACGCCTTAGAATTCTCATCCCATCTACCTGTGTCGGTTTGCGGTACGGTACCCAATAACCTAGCCTTAGAGATTATTTCTCGACTCGATGAATCACTGCTCTTCGCTCACCCGTAGGATCGCTACCCTTAACATCTCTCCTCTCCGTGCGGATTTGCCTACACAGATCAACGGATAAATGCTTGGACCAGGACAACCAACGCCTGGCAGCAGATCTCCTTAAGTGTCATCCCATCGAAATTATTGGATGTACGGGAATATTAACCCGTTTCCCATCGGATACGCATTTCTGCCTCTCCTTAGGGGCCGACTAACCCTGGGAAGATTACCTTTACCCAGGAAACCTTAGATTTTCGGCGGGGAGGGATCTCACCTCCCTTTTCGTTACTCATGCCTGCATTCTCTCTTCTGATATCTCCAGCATCCCTTACAGAACACCTTCGTCGACATACAGAATGCTCCTCTACCGCTAACGAAGTAATCTTCGTCAACCCGTAGCTTCGGTACTATGCTTAGCCCCGTTACATTATCGGCGCACAACTACTCGACCAGTGAGCTATTACGCACTCTTTAAAGGAGTGGCTGCTTCTAAGCCAACCTCCTGGCTGTCTGTGCAATCGTACTTCCTTTTCCACTTAGCATAGTTTAGGGACCTTAGCTGACGGTCTGGGCTCTTTCCCTTTCGACCACGAATCTTATCACCCGTAGTCTCACTGCCATATTTGGAATACCGGCATTCGGAGTTTGACTAAGTTTGGTACCCTGTGACAGGCCCTAGCCTAATCAGTGCTCTACCTCCGGTATTAAACATATGACGCTGACCCTAAAGCCATTTCGAGGAGAACCAGCTATCTCCGGGTTTGATTAGCCTTTCACTCCTACTCACGGTTCATCACTGCCTTTTTTAACAGACTAGTGTTCGGTCCTCCACTCAGTGTTACCCAAGCTTCAACCTGACCATAAGTAGATCACCCGGCTTCGGGTCTAATGCAGCAAACTCAAAACGCCCTGTTCAGACTCGGTTTCCCTCCGGCTCCGGTACTTCTATACCTTAACCTCGCTTACTACATTAACTCGCAGGCTCATTCTACAAAAGGCACGCCATCACCCCATAAAGAGGCTTTGACCGCTTGTAGGTCCACGGTTTCAGGTTCTATTTCACTCCCCTCCCGGGGTGCTTTTCACCTTTCCCTCACGGTACTATTCGCTATCGGTAGCTATCTCGTATTTAGCCTTGGAGGGTGGGCCCCCCAGATTCAGACAGGGTTACTCGTGTCCCGCCTTACTCAGGAACATGCTAGCTTGCATCGGATTTCGCATACAGGACTTTCACCTTCTTCGGTCGGCCTTCCCAGTACCGTTCCGCTATCTTCCGCAAATGCATTATGCATGCCCTACAACCCCATATCCACCGAAATGAATATGGTTTGGGCTAATCCCCGTTCGCTCGCCGCTACTAAGGGAATCTCAATTGATTTCTTTTCCTTCAGGTACTTAGATGGTTCAGTTCCCTGAGTCTCGCTTTATACACCTATGGATTCAGTGCATAATGACCGTCAGTAAAACGGCCGGGTTACCCCATTCGGGAACCCCGGGATCGCAGGATGTTTGCTCCTAGCCCAGGATTTTCGCAGCTTACCACGCCCTTCATCGCCGGATAGCTCCAAGGCATCCACCATGGACCCTTAGTCGCTTGACCATATTATTATTTATCCCTTCGCTATTACCTATTCAAGAACACCTGACAAAAAGTATTTCTAATTTAAACCAGGCTATGGAGGTATGGGGATTCGAACCCCAGACCCCTAGAATGCAAATCTAGTGCTCTAGCCAGCTGAGCTATACCCCCTGGTTCTGGATTTATGAAACTTTCAATAAATCCTGTGGGAATTATCATTGGGAAATTACAAGTATTTGACGAAAGCCAAATCTTTTACGTACCGCAGACACTTGTGCCGAGGAACGTAAAACTGATAGAGCACCGATAAAATCAGTGACTGACTGCTTAAGGCGTACAAACCTCAAGACTTTAGTACCTTTCACGCTGAAAGGAGGTGATCCAGCCGCACCTTCCGGTACGGCTACCTTGTTACGACTTCACCCCCCTTACCGAGCATACCTTCGGCACCGGCCTCCTAAAAGGTTAGCCTGGCGACTTCGGGTACCCCCAACTCGGGTGGTGTGACGGGCGGTGTGTACAAGGCCCGGGAACGTATTCACCGCGCCATGCTGATGCGCGATTACTAGCGATTCCACCTTCATGGAGTCGAGTTTCAGACTCCAATCCGAACTGAGACCGGCTTTATGCGTTTCGCTCCACCTCGCGGCTTCGCATCACTCTGTACCGGCCATTGTAGCACGTGTGTGGCCCAGGACATAAGGGCCATGCTGATTTGACGTCATCCCCACCTTCCTCCGGTTTATCACCGGCAGTCTTGCATGAGTCCCCAACTTAATGATGGTAACATACAACAGGGGTTGCGCTCGTTGCGGGACTTAACCCAACACCTCACGGCACGAGCTGACGACAACCATGCAGCACCTGTATACAAGTCTCCGAAGAGAAACAACTATCTCTAGCTGCGTCCTGTATATGTCAAGCCCTGGTAAGGTTTCTCGCGTATCATCGAATTAAACCACATGCTCCACCGCTTGTGCGGGCCCCCGTCAATTCCTTTGAGTTTCACCGTTGCCGGCATACTCCCCAGGCGGTACACTTAACGCGTTAGCTACGGCACCTAGTTTCAAAAAACCAGACACCAAGTGTACATCGTTTACGGCGTAGACTACCAGGGTATCTAATCCTGTTCGCTACCTACGCTTTCGCACCTCAGCGTCAATCCAGAGCCAGTGTGTCGCCTTCGCCTCTGGTGTTCTTCCTAATATCAACAGATTTCACCCCTACACTAGGAATTCCACACACCCCTCTCGGATTCAAGTTAAACAGTTTCCAACGCAACAATGCAGTTAAGCTGCACGCTTTCACATCAGACTTATACAACCGCCTACATGCCCTTTACGCCCAATAATTCCGAACAACGCTCGCTCCTTACGTGTTACCGCGGCTGCTGGCACGTAATTGGCCGGAGCTTATTCATACGCTAACGTCATCACAGAGTCATTTCCTACTCCGCTTATTCCTCACGTATAAAAGTGCTTTACAATCTCTCGACATTCTTCGCACACGCGGCGTCGCTCCGTCAGACTTGCGTCCATTGCGGAAGATTCTTAGCTGCTGCCTCCCGTAGGAGTCTGGGCCGTGTCTCAGTCCCAATGTGGCCGGTCACCCTCTCAGGCCGGCTAATGATCGTAGCCTTGGTAGGCCATTACCCTACCAACTAGCTAATCATACGCAGGCTCATCCCCAAGCGAAGCAAACGCTCCTTTCCTACTGAAACACGATCCAGCAGGGTATTCGGTATTACCCCATGTTTCCATGGGCTATCCCCAACTCGAGGGTAGATCACCTACGCGTTACTCACCCGTTCGCCACTCTCACCAAGGTGCAAGCACCTCGGATCCCGTTCGACTTGCATGCTTAAAACGCGCCGCCAGCGTTCGTTCTGAGCCAGGATCAAACTCTCCATGATATAATTTATCGCCCGAAGGCGATAAGGTCTTATCAAAGCTTCAAAACAGATACTTATCGGATGTGATCATCCTGATCCGTTTCAAAGTGAGTCAGAATCCCTTTATCTCTAAAAGAAAACTAACGTCGGACAAATACTCCCTGCTTGAAAAGCAGAAAGCTTTGAACATTTCTACCAGTATATTGCGTCCCTCGATCCCAAGAATCTGCGGTTCGCAATCGACTTGACTTTCGTCAAATACTTCAATTTCCCTTCTCTAATTCCTTTGTAAAAGAACATTTAGTTCTGCGCGTCCGTTGCTGTATCGCCCCGAGCGCTCCGTGAATATATAACTTATACCCTTTTTTTGTCAACAGAATCTTTTATTTTTTTTCATTTTTTTTTACCACTGAAAGGGGTCTTTTTTAAAACAGAACAATAAAGCTCTACAGTAAAGAAAAATAGCAAAATCAGTGATAAAAAAAAGGTTGCAGAAATCCTCTGCAACCTTTCTATTTTACCATACCACTTTTAAAGTCAGATCTTATTGCTTTTCTTAAGACTATTATATATGAAATCTTTGAACAGAGGTCCCGGTTTTAAAGGAGAAGAACAGAACTCCGGATGAAACTGGACTCCCACACTCCAGGGATGATCAGGCCACTCAACAGACTCTACCAGAGATGCATCCTTTGTGGTTCCCGAAATAATCAATCCGGCTTCGCTCAAACGGTCCCTGTAACTATTGGCCACTTCATATCTATGCCTGTGCCTTTCAAAAATAGAGACAGAACCATAGGCTTTATGAATGTTCGTACCCTCTTTGACAACAGACTCACTGAGGCCTAATCTCATAGTACCGCCATAGGCGGTTACATCAACCTGCTCTTCCAGAAGGGATATCACAGAATTGTCACCTTCAGGGCGGAATTCAGAACTGTCAGCATCTTCTATACCCAGGACATTCCTGCTGTACTCAATAACCATAATCTGAAGACCAAGACAGATCCCCAGACAGGGAACACCATTTTCCCTGGCATATCGGGCAGTTTGGACCATTCCCAGAATACCACGGGATCCAAAGCCTCCTGGAATAAGAATTCCATCATACTGGCTGAAAATTTCAGAGAGATCTTCACCGGATGCAACTTTTTTTTCAATCATCTCGGAATCCACTTTATCAAGTTCAAGCCTGACCTGATTGGCCATAGCACCATGAACAAGAGCCTCATCAACCGATTTGTAGGCATCACCCAGCTCAATATATTTTCCAACCATGGCGATTTTGACAGATGTTTCTGCTGTTTTATGAATTTCCGTGAGCTTACTCCATGCAGAGATTCTGGATTTCTTACTCCGCATTTTCAGTTTTCTGCAAACAACTTCATCCATTCCCTGCTGATGATACACCACGGGGATTTCATAAATGGTTGTCGCCACATCGTGTGCAGACAGAACACAATCATAATCAATATTGGTAAAGAGGGAGATTTTTCTCTTAAGGTCATCAGGTAGTTCCTCCTGACAACGGCAAAGGAGAACATCCGGCTGAATACCGATTTCACGCATATCTTTTACAGAATGCTGGGTCGGCTTGGTTTTTACTTCACCACCGGTGACAGTCGGAACCAGAGTCAGATGCACAGAAAGGGCATTATCATGGCCTTTTTCATGAATAATCTGACGAACCGCTTCCAGATAGGGAATAGATTCAATATCTCCTACTGTTCCGCCGATTTCTACAATGGTCACATCAATATCAGGCTTTTCTCCCAGAGAGAGGATCCGTCTTTTGATTTCATCTGTAATATGCGGAACAACCTGAACACATTTCCCCAGGAACTTACCTTCCCTCTCTTTCCGGATAACAGCATCATAGATCTGTCCGGTGGTAATGGAATTGGCCGCACTCAAAGGTGAATTGGTGAACCTGGCATAATTCCCCAGATCCAGATCGGTTTCCGCACCATCATCGGTAACATAAACTTCCCCATGCTGATAGGGGCTCATGGTTCCGGCATCCACGTTAATGTAGGGATCAATTTTTATCATACAGACCGAGAAACCACGGCTTTCCAGCAGCGTCCCGAGAGATGCAGAGGCAAGCCCTTTTCCGAGACTTGAACAAACTCCGCCAGTGACAAATATATACTTCTTCATGTGTTATAATTATTCCCCGGATGGTCTGAAAGTGTCAATCAAGGGATTTGCCTTTTTAATAAGGAAATGGTAGATTGTGGGCCATGCAAAATCACCGGAAAGGAAGGAATTATGAAACCAGTGGCAACAGAAAAAGCTCCAGCGGCAGTAGGACCCTATTCCCAGGGAATAGACACAGGAACAATGGTTTTCACTTCCGGTCAGCTCCCCATCAACCCCGAAACCGGAAAACTCCTGGATGGAGATATTCAGAAACAGGCCAGACAGGCATTAAACAATATAAAAGCTGTTCTTGAGGCATCCGGAAGCTCCCTTGAAAAAGTCGTTAAAGTGACTGTTTTTGTAACGGATATGGAAAATTTCAGCAAAATCAATCAGGTTTACGCTGAATTTTTCTCTGATCACAAGCCGGCCCGTTCCCTTGTGGAAGTTTCCAGACTGCCTTTGAATGGGGAAATTGAAATTGAAGCTGTTGCTCTTAAGTAGGGTATCTCCTTGAAAGCGGTACTTCAACGGGTCAGGGAAGGTTCTGTTCTGATAAACGGAACAGAAAAAAAGAGTATCGGGAAAGGACTTGTCGTTCTGGCAGGAGTAGCCCCCGCAGATACAGAAGAGGATATTGCCTGGCTGGCAAAAAAAATCACAGGACTCCGTATTTTCACAGACAAACAGGGCAAGATGAATTTAAGCGTTCAGGATATTGACGGAGAGATCCTTCTGATAAGCCAGTTTACCCTCTTTGCCAGCACAAAAAAGGGATTCCGACCCTCTTTCAGCGATTCCGCCCCGCCTGAAACAGCTATTCCCCTCTTTGACGAACTAACCAGAAGTATCAGCAAACTGATGAAGGGGAAAATTCAGACAGGCAAATTCGGAGCCCATATGGAAGTATCCCTGATAAATGACGGACCGGTGACGATTACCATCGATACCAAGAACAGAGAATAATCAGCTGATCCAGATCTCTCCGAAGGATTTCAAATCATAAAAATCAGCATCTGAAGCATTCGGCATACTCCAGCTTAAATAATGCGGCTTATGCAGATCTTCTCCGGTTTTGCAGAAATTTCCCCGAAACCTCCCCCCCTGGAATGAATCTATTTCATCCTTCCAGAAACACTCGGCAGGGATGGCAACCATAAGAGTCCAGGTAGGTGATTCTCCAGCCTCCTGTTCCAAATGGACACAACACTTCCGCCCCAGAGAAGACTCCCGGAAAATCCGGCTCAAATAAGCGGAAGGGATTTCCGATTTTTCCCCGGAAGATTCCACATGTTCAGCAAAACAGGATCCCAGGCAGTTAAAGGCAAAATGATAGAATCCTCCATGATCATCTCGCCCCGAAAGATACAGATGAACACAACTGTCCCTTTCAACATCAATCCCGTCTTCACTGTACCGACCCAGGACTTCCTTCTCCCGTACAGCAAACTTCATAAGAAGATATTCCCCGGTAGCGGCGACTCTCACGCTGACTTCCGGACGATCCGGATACTCAGGCCATGGCCGGTTATCAATTTGCAGGGGGCGTCCGATTTGTTCAAAATAACTGCTGAAACTCCCGAATTCCTCAAGGTCCATCAGTTCGGGAAAAATATCAGAAACAAAAGGGACTATAATCTTCCGGCTTTCCATAAATAACATCCTTTGATCCGGGAAAAGTATTTTTCTTTATTCCCGCAGAGCGGCAAGTGCTCCATCTTTTTCTATAAGACGGATTGTGTTTCGGCTTCCGGCCTGTAATGTCATATCGACATTGAGTTTTTTATCACCCGATGAAAAAAGGAGGGAATAGTCTCCCGGATAGAGTTCCCATTCCTGTGATTCACTCTTTATCTTCCCAAAACGCTGAAGGGAGGGATCCTCTCCTCCTCCCATCAATGAGGACTGACCATTGACATAAAGTGCAAGATTTTCCAGATCAGATTCTACACGAAGACCTGACACATGGGGAACAAGCTGAACGCCCAGTTTCAGGTGATCCTGGTAAAACTGTAAAGGGACGTTCAGATAACGGGAATTATACCCCGGACAGTCTATCCGAAAACGGTAGGCATTCCCCGTAGAGAGAGAGGAATCTTCATAGGCGACCCACCGGTTATTCAGAAAAACAGAAAGAGTGGCAGAATCCGAAAGTTCCCTGCCTGAACGGGAATCCCGAACAGCAATTTCCACCGAAAGCACCTTCCGGGGGATTTCAGGTGTGGAGATGTCCAAAAAGAATGGCTCGTTCTGTTCATCAAGGGGAGGCAGATAAAACAGCTGCCATTCTACCTGGCTCCCCCAGCGAACCATAATCCTGTAGTGTCCGGATTTCAGGAACAGAGCCCTTCCAAGTCCGTCTGAACGGTTGAGATCAAAAGCTTTTATCTGTTCCAGATGGGTTGTTTTATCTTTATACAGAATCAAATCACCTGCATGCGGGAAATCCTCCCCCTGAAAGATCCGCACCTGCAACTGACCATGTGTATTCCTGAAAAAGAGTCTGTACACTCCCCCTGTCTGAAAGGAGAAGAATCCCAAAAAGAGAAGAAACAGAAACAGGCCACCTGAAAAGAGAATCCTTTTCCACGGAAAAAGGGTCTTTTCCTGATGGGGCGCCGGGGTTAAAATATCCTTCCTTTTTTTGTCCGGTACGGAGGATACTGAGTCTACCAGAAACAAAAGCACCTCTCTTGCGGAGGAATCTCTGGTACTCGGTGCTGCCAGCTTCAATAAACGCAAAATAGGCCTTACACCGGAGAACCGGAACCCCTGAGGCCTGAAAGTCCCTTTCCGGATGATCCAGTAGAGGGGGAATCCCTGTTTTACCATTAATGGCAGCAATGAGTTATGACGGGAATGGAGAATTTTCCACTTCAAATCATCAAGACTTTCTCCATCATAAAGCTTTTCTCCCGTAAGCATTTCGTACAGGGTAACAGATAAAGCATACAGATCTGTCCTTCTTGTGATCCTGGCCCGGGGAAGGAACTGCTCGGGAGCCATATAGGAGGGGGTACCCACCGGAGAAAACTCCCCGCTCTCCTGATTCACATTTTCAAGCTGAGCAATTCCGAAATCTCCCAGCTTGATACTGCCATCACGGGAAATAAAGATATTGGATGGTTTGATATCTCTGTGAATAATATTTCTGGAGTGGATGTAATCCAGAGCCTGACAACAGCTGTACAGAATAAGCCGGCAGGTAGCAGCGGGAAGAGGGCCTCCTTTTTTCAGAATCTCATCCAGAGAACACCCTTCAACAAATTCCATGACAATGTAGTGTTTACTGCCTTCTTTGAAATGATCAAAAACTCTGACAATATTGTCATGGTTCAGATCCATCATCAAAGCGGCCTCCTGCCTGAACTGCTCATAATAGAGCCGTTTTCCCCGAAGGTTCAGCTTTTTAAGAACCACTTTTCTTTTCAGGGTAGGATGGGTCGCAGTGTAAACCGTACTGGTTCCCCCTGATCCCAGGCAGGACAGAATTTTGTATTTTCCGATTTCCTCTGGCGTTTTCGGCATGTTCCCACTATAGCATGATTGGCCGCTGAATCTATACATATACAAAAAAGGCTTTTCCTTAAGCCAATCAACTGACTTAAAAAAAAGCCTTATTTTACAGTGAGAAAATCTTAAATATCCCTTAAACGTATCGGTTCGGGCTCCATTTCTACACCATACTCATTAGAGAAATCCTTGAGGATTTCCTTTTGCTTCAAACTGAGCTTTTTAGGCGTAACAATTTGAAGCTTCACATAGAGGTCGCCTTTTCTTCCCGTACCGTGAAGAACCGGAACTCCCTCGTTGCGGATTCTCAAAACTTTTCCGGTTTGAGTTCCTGCCGGAATCTTCAGTTTGATTTTTTTATCATCCAGGGTCCGGACAAAGATTTCCCCTCCCAGTGCTGCCTGAGTAAATGAAATAGGGATAGCACAATAAAGATCATAACCATCCCGTTCGAAGAAATCATGCTCCTTTATGTGGATGTACACATAGAGGTCTCCGGCAGGTCCCCCCTTGGGGCCGGCATCTCCCTGACTATCCAGACGGATCCTTTTTCCCGGAGCAATACCCGCTGGTATGGTAACTTTCAGTTTCTGCCGTTTCTTCTGAACACCCTTTCCATGGCAGGAAGGACAGGGGTTTTCTATGATAGTTCCTTCTCCATGACAGGTTGAACAGGGAGATGCTATCGAGAAGAAACCGGAGCTTCTTCTGACCTGTCCCGATCCGCCACAGGAGGGGCATGTCCTTGATCCTGTTCCGGAAGAGGCCCCCGAACCATGACAGACATCGCAGGTAGAGTTTTTATAAAACTCCACATCAACCTTATCACCATACACGGCATCTTTGAAGTCCACCTCAAGGTCGTACCTGAGATCGCTTCCTCTGGCTGGGCCCCGACGCCCTCCGGATCGACCACCTCCTCCCATTCCGCCACCGAAAAAGGATTCAAAAATATTGGAAAAGTCACCACCGAAAATATCTTCAAAACCGGAAAAAGCCGAGGCATTAAAGCCGGGGCCCCCCATATTGTCTACTCCGGCAAAACCGTACTGATCATAAGCCTGTTTCTTTTCCGGATCAGACAGAACTTCATACGCCTCGGTTGCTTCTTTAAACTTCGCCTCGGCATCGGTACTGTTCTGATTCCTGTCCGGATGGTACTTGATAGCCAGTTTCCGGTATGCTTTTTTTATTTCTTCAGGAGTAGCGTTCTTTTCTATCTCCAGTACTTCGTAATAATCCCTTTTAGACACGGATTTCCACTTCCTTTAACAAGCATCCCCCCGCCAGACGGGGGGATCTGAAATTATTTATCGTCGTCCACAACTTCGTAATCTGCATCTTCCGCATCATTTTCACCTGCAGAAGTAGCATTACCGGCATCCTGAGCTCCGCCCATGTCTCCCATGTCGGGTCCGGGCTGTCCGCCCTGTTCACCGGCCTGAGCTTTATACATCTCCTCTGCCAGTTTGTAAGAAGCCTGTTTCAGTGCCTCGACCTTGGCTTTGATGTCTTCAATATTGTCAGTTTTCACTGCCTCTTTCAGAGCTTCAACGGCAGCTTCTATTTTACTCTTGTCTTCGGCAGAGACCTTGTCACCAAAATCCTTCAGAGATTTTTCGGTGGTATAGATCAGATTGTCCGATTCGTTCATAACTTCCGCTTTTTCTCTGACAGCCTTGTCAGCTTCCGCATTGGCTTCAGCTTCCTTCACCATTTTGTCGATCTCGTCTTCACTCAGACCAGAGGAGGACTCAATCCTGATCTTCTGCTCTTTTCCTGTACCCAGATCCTTGGCAGATACATGCACAATACCATTGGCATCGATATCAAAGGTTACTTCAATCTGGGGAACACCGCGGGGTGCAGGGGGAATACCGACCAGATCGAATTTTCCGAGAGTTCTGTTCTGGGCAGCCATCTCTCTTTCACCCTGAAGGACATGGATGGATACGGCATTCTGATTATCTGCTGCTGTAGAGAATACCTGACTCTTCTTTGTGGGAATTGTTGTATTCCTTTCAATCAGCTTGGTAAACACGCCGCCGAGGGTTTCAATTCCCAAAGAAAGGGGTGTTACATCCAGCAGAAGGATATCATTAACGTCTCCTCCGAGAACTCCCCCCTGAATGGCAGCACCCATGGCAACAACTTCATCAGGGTTCACACCTTTGTGGGGCTCTTTCTGAAAAAGTTCTTTAACCAGAGTCTGCACCGCGGGAATACGGGTAGAACCACCAACAAGAATAACCTCGTCGATATCAGCAGCAGTATACCCTGCATCTTTCAGTGCTTTCTGACAAGGGATCTTGGTTCTTTCCACCAGATCGGCTGTCATCTGTTCGAATTTCGCCCTGGTCAGATTGTACTGCAGGTGTTTGGGACCTGAAGCATCTGCGGTAATAAAGGGCAGGTTGATATCTGTAGCCTGGGTGGAGGAAAGCTCTTTCTTTGCCTTTTCAGCAGCTTCTTTCAATCTCTGAAGAGCCATTCTGTCTTTGGACAGATCAATACCCTGATCTTTTTTAAACTCACCGACGAGCCAATCAATGATTTTCTGATCGAAGTTGTCACCGCCCAGATGAGTGTCACCATTGGTGGAACGGACTTCAAAGACACCTTCGGCCATATCCAGGATGGAAATATCAAAGGTACCTCCGCCAAGGTCATATACAGCAATTTTCTGCTCTTTGTGCTCTTTTCCAAAACCATAGGAGAGAGCAGCCGCAGTAGGCTCATTTACAATACGTTTTACATCCAGACCCGCAATGCGTCCGGCATCCTTGGTAGCCTGTCTCTGGGCATCATTAAAATATGCGGGAACGGTAATAACCGCTTCTGTGACACTTTCTCCCAGATAGTCTTCTGCAGTTTTCTTCATCTTCTGCAGGATAGCCGCAGAGATTTCAGGAGGAGACTGGTGTTTTCCGCTCACATCCACACGAACATCGCCGTTGGGGCCTTCTGTTACATGGTAGGGAATCATGGTCAGCTCTTCACTGACCTCATTATAATGCCGTCCCATGAATCTTTTGATAGAGTAAATAGTGTGCTCGGGGTTTGTTACCATCTGGTTTTTGGCGGGCTGCCCTACCAGACGATCTCCCTTATCGGTAAATGCAACCATTGAAGGAGTTGTTCTCTGACCTTCCTCGTTCTGAATAACGACAGGTTCTCCTCCTTCCATCACAGCTACACATGAGTTTGTTGTTCCAAGGTCTATTCCAATTATACGTCCCATTACAGTTCTCCTTCTGTATTCTATTCTTTATCTTCCGTGGAAGCAGGCGCCGGAGAAGCCGGTTTGCCTACTTTAACTTTTGCGGGCCTTAAAACCCTGTCATGTAATTTATACCCAGCCTGAAAATCCTCCATAACAGTAGGAACTTTCAGATCTTCCACCTCTTCCATCATCAGGGCTTCATGAGCATTCGGATCGTACTCAACCCCCTGACAATCCATCTTTTCCAGCCCCCATTTGCTCTGAAGCATTCCCGTGAACTGCTGCTCGATCATGCTTATGCCTTCCCGGAATGAATCAAAGTCCTGGGAATCCGCTGCCGATTTGATGGCCCTGTCGAAATTATCGATGATCTCTATAAGATCTTTGAGAAGCTCCTGATTCCCGTACTTGATGGAATCGGCTTTCTCCCGGGCCATCCTCTTTCTGTAATTTTCAAAATCCGCATGTTTTCTCAGATACTGGTTTTTCAACTCGCTGTTCTCATTTTTAAGAGCTTCCAGTTCTTCTCTGAGCTTGCCTTCCTCAGAAAGAGTTTCTTCCTCTTGTTCAGATGCATCGTTTTCCAGTTTTTCTCCTTCACTTACAGAAGAATCCTGGTTTTCCGCTGAGTCCTGCACCACGGTTTCTTCCACAACCGGTTCATCTGCAGTTTCTTCACCTGTTATATTAGCCACTTAACAACCTTCCAGTTATATTTTTATTGATATTATTTTCTGTGTAAAAAATAATAATTTAATTGAATTATCGTCAAGAAATGTTTTTCCTTTTTTCCAAGGTAAGGAAAAAGTTGATTGTCTTTCTGGAGCAGAACTGTTAGGATCAGATTAATGATTAGGAATGTATATATAAACGGAAAGATCAACACTCTCCTCGTTCTGGAAGAGGAAGCAGAAAACGAATATATCAACCCTCTGGTTGAAGCTCTCAAGGAACAGGCAGAAAGGATTTCAGTTCTGGAGAAACAGAATCAGGACCTGATGAAGCAGGAGCAGATTCTCCTGAACCTCCTGGAAGTCTCGGCAGCAACCGGGGATATTATGGCACAAAGCCTGAAATCCCTGGAAACTCTGGAGAATCTGGAAAAAAAACGTAAAGGGATCCCTGAAGAAGAAAAGAACCTTCAAAACACAGTTGACGAAACTGAAGAGCGGTAAAGAGCTTACATGAAACAGGGAAAACCGATTTTCTGATCTGAAAGCACAACGGTTCCTGTTTCGCTGCTCACCCATCTGGTATAGGGAATCCCGAAAAAGTCATAAAACAACCTGTCTAACGCATCAATTCCACCGATTCCCGCTGATTTCATCAAAAGCTCCAGAGTTTCCTCATTGGCAGGGGTTTCCTGTTCATCAAGCAGATCAAAGAATCTCATCATGCGGTGATGAAGGAGCCAGGTATCCAGAGAGAATTCACTGATACGCTTGAAATCGTTTGCCAGCTCCTGAACAGGACGCCCCATAGCCTCTTCAAGGGCCTCACCGCTGACAATATCCAATTGAGAAACCTTCTTCTTCAGCTCTTTTATCAGGGGAAGCTCAGGTCTGGAGCAGGGCCTTTTACCTGTAAAAATAAAGATAATCTCGTTAAAAAAGTCCATCAGATCCACTGGAGAAACCGGTCTCACAGCAGAGGGGATCACCCTGGGTTTTGCAGACGATTCTTCATGGGAGAATATGGAAACCGGAGAGCCTTTCAGAATGGTGGAAGACAGGAGATGCCCCAGGTGGGAGTCCGGATAGATATAAAAACAGAATTGCCAGTCACCGTCGCCATTAATATAGTGAGGTACATTCGCATCAAGAATACAGCATCTGACAGAGTGCCAATTCTCATTCAAACGTATTTTGAACGATTTGTTTACACCGTATATCAGCTGAATTGTTCTGATTCTATGAACTTCACCATCATTCAAAGGACCGGCAACAGCCAGCATGGTCTGAAAGATATATCCGTGATAAAACATCCTCAGCCTTTAGGTGTGATTTCGAGAATCAGTTCCACTTCTCCCCGGCTCAGTTTCAGGGTTCTGGCGATATCCTCTGATTTCCACCCCATCCGGGCAAGACGAAGTACGGTTTCTCTTGTATCCATATCGGGAGATCCCCCGGCTCGTGCCGGATCGGGACGGCCATCTCTTTCGGCGAGGCGGCCCATCAGCTTTACCTGATCCTGAGCCTGTTTGATTACGCCGTCCATCCTGGTTTCTGTACGGGCCATCCACTCCCGGGCCTTATCGATTTTTTCAGTACGGGCGTCAAGTTCATCAAGAACTGCGCTGAGATTTGTGATTTTCTCATATACCGAATCTGCCAGTTCCCGGTTCTCCAAAAGGAGCTTATCCCTTGACTCCAGAGCATTGATCTGTGCAGCCAGAGGTTCAATCTCGCTTCGCATATTGGTAAGGCTCTCTTCCATGTTCTCCAGAACAGAGGTGTATTTATCCACATTTTCACTGGTCTGATCTACCAGTTTGGCTTTGGCTTCCACACGGGAGAACCTGGCATCAATAGCATGATGCTGATCTTCCAGTTCTTTGACCCGTACCTGATACTCCTGAAGCATTTCATGAAGTGATGTAACCTGATCAAGTTTAAGATCCACAGACTTGGACAAACTGACCATTCGGGAAATTTTATCTTCAAGCTCGTCAACTTTCTGTTTTTCCTGCATGAACCTGTTGATCTGATCAAGAACCTCTCTGTACTGATCCTGGACTTTCTCAAATCCGCTCTGATACTCCTGAAGACGTTCCATATTTCCTTCGACTCTCTGGATTTCATTCTTCAGATCACCAATATCTCTGGAGAGAGCCTCTTTCAACTGATCCGCTTTGTCAAAGACATGGGTCTGGGCAATAAATTCCTGCTGTTTTCTGGATATTTCATCCAGATTATCCGAAAGATGACGGGAATCGTCTTCGATTCTGGTAAACAGTTTTTTCTGAAAAGCTTCCATCTTCTCTCTGGCATCGGCAACACCCTGACGCATCTCCCGGATCTTCAGTTCCGCATCATTCTGGGAATCCCGCATTTTTTTCTGAAATTCCAGGATAAAAAGATTGTAATCGCTGTTGAACTTCTCCAGCGTCTGAGACGTTTTGTCCTTCAGGTCACTCTGGAGCTGATAGACTTTTTCACTGATGGAAGCCAGATCCTGTTTCAGATCCGCCCTTTCCTCATTGGTAGAAAGAATAAGCTCTTCCTTCTGAGACTTGAAATCGTCCCGGAGCTCCTGGATCTCTCCGGAAACGGCGTCTTTGAACTCTCCGTACTGATCACTGATCTGCTCTTCCTGATCCTTCATCTGCTGAAGAACCCTGTTCTGCCAGGCGGTCACATCAGACTGTACAGCCTCGTGACGCAACTGGTAGTCCTTTTTTATCTGATCGAATTCTACAGAGAGGGACTCCATATTCTGAGAGAAGTCTTTACGGGTATGATCCAGCCTTTCCTGCAGCTTGTTTTTCATTTTTTCAAGAGTAGCCGTCATAAAATCCATAGATTCATCCCGCAGCTTCCCCACTTCTCCAGACAGATTCTCCTTATAGGACAGCATCATATCGGCCCCTTCGGCCATGCCGGAGTCCAGAGTATCCCTAAAGGCTTCCACCTGATTCTGGAATTTTTCAAGCTGCTGATAGACTTTGGTTTGAACTTCTCCCAGCCTTTTACTCATCTCTGCCGAATAAGACCTTTCGAGCTCCTCTCTATCCCGAACCTGCTGATCACCCATTTCCGAGATTTTCAGATCCAGGCTATTCTGCCACTCCTGAAGATTTTTCTGAATCGAGTCGTCTCTTTTTTTCAGGTCCGCAAAGAAATCGTCTTCAAAAACCTGAAGCTGCTCTGAAACATTGTCATAGGCGCGGCTTTTCAGTTCATCCAGTCCCTGTTCCAGCTCTTTCATGGCCTGACGGAGTTTTTCAGCCCTTTCTTCCGTTTCCTTCTCTTCATCAGACCGGCTCTCCTGCATCTGTCTGTCAAACCGGGCGAACTCTTCCAGAATACCGGATTTGACTTCATCCATGGTTTGCCTGAGAGAGCCTTCCAAAGCATCCAGATCGGTCATAAACTGTTCCAGACGGTCAAACCGGGGAAAAAATCCGCTTTCATACTCTTTCAGTTTCAGTTCAATGGCTTTTAGTGAATCCAGCTGAAGCGATTCAGCGGTATCCTCGATCTTCCTGGTAAAACTGCCGGAAAATTCCACGAGCCGGGATTCCACATCCCTCTGATGAGCCGTGACACGGGCATCCATCTTATCCAGATTCTGCTCAACCTCTTCCTTGATGCGGGTCATATTGTTTCTGGTGGTGGTAAAAGCCTGAAGCATCACCTCAAGCTCCTCTTTCATAGACCCGAGGATCCGGTCCTGCTCACCTGTGGACTGATTAAGATGGGAGGAAAGACGGTCCATTTCCTCCTTAAGGGATGTCATATCATCTTCCATGGTGTCCCGGGTTGCTGCGACTTTACCGTTCAGCTCATCCTCAACCGCAGACCAGTTGCTTTCCAGGGAATCCCTGTGACGGGAGAGCTGCTCTTTCAATTCATCAAAAACGGCAGATTCCAATGCAACGGCTTCCTGAGACGCTTTTTCCATGCGCACATTGAAACCATGCTCCATGGAAGCCAGCTTTTCCTGAAAAGATTCCAGTTTTTCCTGAGCGACCCGGTCCCGGGTATTCACCAGATCATCCACAGTGGCCTGGAAACTGTCCAGCTTTTCCTGGAGTTCCTGATACTCTCTGCCGAACCTCTGATACTCTTCGGTCATCTGGCCGCTGAACGCCTCTTTCAGCTCCAGGAGGCTTTTATCATTCTCAGTACGGAATGCACCAACCAGTTCGCCCATACCACCTTTCAGTTCTTCCGTTCTTTTCAGCAGATCGTTCAGACGGAGCCCTACGGAATCCACATACTCCGACTCTTTCCGGATCCGCTGAAGGTTTTCATCCACGTTCCGTGTCAATTCATCAAGATCACTCAACCTGCCGGAAGCCTGATTCAACTGATTCCTGAGAGTCTCGAGTTCTTCAGAGTGCTCCAGAGCTTCACTGTTGGCTGTCTGAATCCTTTTGAGAATTTCCCGGTTGGTTTTCTCCTGCATCTCGATATCAATATTCAGATCATGGATCTCTGTTTTCTTCTCTTTTGTCAGCTTATCCAGATCGACTCTGACCTTATCAGCATATTTTCTTACTTTTTCAAGAGAACGGTTGTTTTTATCCAGCTGACGGTAGAGAAAAAGGACAATGCCCACAATTGCCAATACAATAATATCTGCCGCATTGAATGTGGTCATATCCTACTCCTGTTCTTCCAGCAGGAAGGCAATTTTTTCCACAAAATACCTGTAGGATGTTATAGAAACATCCGCGTCGGGAAGTTCCTGCTTTTTCCAGTTGATGTACACGGTTTTCATGCCTGCGGCAGCAGCTCCTTTGATATCGTACTCGATACTGTTTCCCACATAGATAACCTCTTCGGGACGGCAGCCGAGTCTTGATGCCAGCTCAAGAAAAGGAGCAGCATGAGGTTTCAGATATCCCGTTTCCTCCGAGGACATGGCTACATCCCAGTGTCCGTCAACCCTGAAATAATTCAGTTTATTTCCTACAGGGAAATCGGAAAGCACCCCCAGTTTCAAACCTTTGTTCCGAAGACGTCTTAAAGCCTTGTCCAGCCCTGCGTAGGGACGGACCCGCCGGAAGATCTTCTCCCACTTTTTGTAGACGATCCGATCCAGAGTCTCCCTGGCCGTCGCAACATCCATCCCCGAAACCTGAGACATCAGATTGGCTTGAAGATCATGGAAATTCTCAATTTTTTCAAATTTCCTGATATCCTTCCGGACCCTGGAAAAATTCATAATGAGGTGAATGTGGGAAAAAAGGAACGGAATGGAGTGGAATTTCATTCTCCAGTTCGGATACAGTGTTCCATCAATATCAAAGGCAACCGCTTTTACAGCCATAATTAAGAATAACCGTCCAGATATAATATGATCCGCTTCTTCCGGAAAGATCAAAAAAAAGAGCTCTTCAGTATGCGGATTATTTGTATTCTACAGTACCTTAATGAAAGGGGATTTGCAAGCTGTTTCTCATCAGTTGAACCTGTATGTAAAACGCCCCTTTATTTTTCGGTTTGTGGAATTCCCGAAGGATGCATTCATAAACCCCTCTTTCACAGCCCGGTCAATCTCAATATCTCCCGAGGAGGAAACAATTCTCACTTCCTGAAGTTCTGCGTCCTGGGATAGAACAAACTCAAGGACAACCGGCCGGAGATAGTCTTTTTTGTAGTCTGCATTTATATGATTGTAACCTGCTTCAATCAGATACTGCCAGATCGCTGTGACATCGCTGTAAGGAGGCTGGGTTTCAAAATAATAGTCTCCGTTAAAATCGGAATAGTATTTCTTCACGATATCCTGTCTGGAAACTCCGATAAGGTAGGAGTCTCCTGTCAGTCTTTCAAAAAGAGCGGCGCTTATCATCCGGGGAAGAGGCATATACTGGGAAATCTCATCCCCGAAGCGTCCGATTTTACCCGTATCGGCAGAATACTGAAATTCATAGGCATTACCGGCATCGCTCCCCTGAATTATAACCGGCTCAGGCTCTTTTGGCTGTTCCACAACTTTTTCCGGAGCCGCAGTCTGTACAGGTGAAACATCCTTGGCCTCCTGGGGCAGCGGCTGCTCGGCTGTTTTTGACGTTTCAGGAAGAGTTGCGGGGATTTCTTCCGGGACAGGTGATTCTTCGGGCACCGGCGCTTCCCGGGGAGTTTCAATACTCTCCTGCACAGGGTCTTGCACCGGCTCGGTTTCCTCAGCAGGCTGAGGAGGAAGAGGGAGATCCTCTCCTTCCGGTTCGCCCAGTTTAATCAGAACCGGACCTGAAAAGTTTTCCAGATTCTCCCGGAAAAGCAATCCGTATAGAAGCACGGCTCCGACAAGAACCAGATGCAATAGAACCGCAGCCAGAAAACTCTGACGTGTCCGTTTCTTCTGCCAGGCTAATTGATAACTGGTCATTAACCGTCCCTGTTCTTCTCGCTGGTGACAAGATTTACACCATCGTATCCCTGACTCCGCAGGACATCGAGCATCTGGATCATCAGCTGATAGGGAATGCTCTTCTCTCCGTCCAGAACCACCACAGGATCTTCAATGGCATCCCTTTCCCTGACAAGCTGAATGGTCTCCTCCAGGGTATAAAGGTCACAGAGATCTTTATTTACGTAAATTTCATCTTCCGAGATAACGGTTAACCGCAGTTCCGTAATTTCAACATTCTCGGACGTGGCTGACTCGGGAAGATCCAGAGTTATCCCCGGAGCTGTATTAAACACACTGGAGATCATAAAGAATATTACCAGCTGAAAAACCACATCAATCAGAGGAGTCAGATCCACATTGATGTGAGGCTTCAGCCGCCTCTCAAACATCATAGACTGTCTCCTGCCCCGCTGTCGCTCTCCTTACCTTTCAGAAGAAGAATCATCTCGTTAACCTGATTTTCCATCTTAATGAGAATGGTCTCGACTTTATTAACCAGATAGTTGTAGAAAATAACCGCGGGTATAGAAACGATAAGACCTGCAGCTGTTGTGATCAGGGCTTCTGAAATTCCTTTAGCCAGAATGGAAGGATCCCCCATGGAAATCCCCCCGCCGAGAATACCGAAAGACTTGATATTTCCCGTAACCGTTCCCAGAAGTCCCAGTAGGGGAGAAATATGTGCGATTGTCCCCAGGGGTGTCAGGAATCTCTCCAACTGGGGAATCTCCTGCCTGGCCGCATCTTTCAGAACTTCTTTCTGAACATAATCGGGCTGCTCCCGATGGTTGATCCCCACCTGCATCAACCCCGTCAGAGGGGAGACATTGGAATCGCAGATAGACAGGGCCTCATCAAAATGCTGCTTTTCAATAGCCCCTTTGATTCTCTGAAAAAGCTTATCTTCATCGACCTTAATCCGTTTAAAATATAACAATCTTTCCAGAATGATAGCCGTAGCCAGAACGGACAGAACCATGATAATCCAGAGAATAGGTCCGCCTTTTGTAATGATATCCAACATTCAGTCACTCCTCTGCGAGCCATTCCATTCCTGCAGGATCAGCTCGTTCAATTCAAAAAAATCAGAATAATCCCAACCATTGTACTGCTGGTACATGATCAGTAAAAAATCACTCTCCGGGCCCCGGGGATTCTGAAAAATCCACTGGATCGGAAAAAGTATCCGCATTATCCACCCTCACCAGATGAACAAAACTGTCCGGATATCTGATTTTCAGATTATCCAGTGAAGATTCCGCACCCGTTTCCAGAACAGCCAGCTGGAAATCCCCTTTTTCGGAAAACCAGGGGAAAAAAAGAGCTATATGATGATACTGCCACAGAACAGGGTCTTCCCCGTAAAGAGAGTTGACAGATCCCATATAAAAAGTTCCCGGATTCTCTATTGCAAGAAGATACAACACTGTCATAAGATTTTCCAGCTCATATCCGATATTTTCACGATATGTGAAAAACGGCACATTCCTGACATCCAGCTCCCGGGGATCAGTAACCGGATCGGCACTCTTTTCCTCTTTAAAAAGCACCGCCAGATTTCTTGTCCAGTCCAGCCCGAAATAGGGATCCCGGTCTTCTCTGGCACTGCTCCAGGGATTTTTTTCTCTCTCCTGCTCACTTTCCGTAGGCCTCTTAAGCCTGTCAACAGGAATAAGAGAGCCCGCTGAACCGCCTCTTTCCGCAAGGATAAGACCGTCTGTTATCCATTTTGCAAAACCGGAACAGTTGACTGCACCGGGATCATTCAGAATCATCCCGGTTTCGATCAATACAGAACGGCCATACTGATCCTGAGCCGCATCATCCACCTCATGCAGTTTTCCCAGATCTGCAGTAATCTCCCTTGCAAGATCTGAAAGGATCTTCCATTCTCCATAGCTCTTGCTGGTAAATAACAGCTCCCAGTGGATGGTCCCCCTGGTAAGATGCATCACCCTGGTAAAAGATGAGACCGAGAGCTCTTCCAGAGAGACAGGGAGAACGATCCCTTCATAGAGCTGAACACCATAGAGGACCAGATCCAGAACGGAACGGTTTTCATCAAGGGGAAAGAGGCGGATAAAAGAGTCTTCATCATTCTGCAGAAAGATTTTTATCTGTTCGAAATCTCCGGTTCTGAGATTCCTTTTGATGATATAATTACCCCTGCCCCATACGGGGTATTTGTAATCCTGTTCGTTTTTGAAAAGCAGATAAAAGGATTCAGAGGATTTTCTGAGTTCAAATTCAACAGCGATAGGAGTAAGTACCTGCTGGTGAATCTCTTTCTGACGGGTCAGTAAAGAGTAAAAGGGAGCTTTGATGGTATTTTCCATCCCCATCCGGACTTCCGCATTTTCCATAAACCCTGCATCCTCCAGTATCCTCTCCTCTTCTATAAAAGAGGTCTGGGCCCAGAGGAGTGAGGAAGAAAGCAGAAAGAGTGAAAATAAAACCTGAATTTTCAGGTTTCCATAAGGCATAATTTTCTCCCGGATCAGTATCCGCTTCAGGAACGCTCCTTCAACTCCAGGTTTATGGGAATTTTCGACATTCCGAATTCCTTGCGGATCTGATTCATGATATATCTTTTATAAGAATCGGGAAATCCGGCCAATCTGTTAACAAATGCAATGAATTTTACAGGATGAGATGACACCTGCGTTATATAGCGCATCTTGTATCTCTTGTTTTTTACCGAGGGAATGGGATTAAAATCCACCCAGTCAGCCAGGGCTTCATTGAGGAGGCTGGTTTCTATACGTTTGGTTAATTGTCTGTAAATTTTCAGAATTTCATCCAGGAGTTTATCAATCCCCGTGCCTTCAAGCCCAGAAACGGCCATAATAGGAGCGAAGTGCAGAACCGGAAACAGAAATTCCACCCGCTCTTTGACCTTCTCCCAGGTATCTTTGGATTTGTCAGTGGTGTCCCATTTGTTAAGCACCAGAAGAACACCTTTCCCCTTTTTAACAATCTGCTGGGTAATTTTCTTATCCTGTTCGGTAAGACCTTCGTTTACATCGATCAACAGGAGTATCACATCGGCTTCGTCGATGGTTTTAAATGCCCTGTTTACCGAGTAGTACTCAACATCCTGAACAACTTTCTTCTTTTTTCTGATTCCTGCAGTATCGAGAACCCGGAAATGCTGTCCCTTGTATATAAACCGCCCTTCGATCACATCCCTGGTTGTTCCCGCCACGGGAGAGACAATGGCATGTTCGGCTCCACTGAGTTTATTGGTTAAGGTAGACTTCCCGGAATTGGGTTTTCCCAGAATAGCAATACTGATATCCGGTTCCACCTCAGGTTCAAGGGATCCGTCATAACGGGAAAAATCGATCAGTGAAAGTATTTTTTTATATAACTCATCCACATTTCTTCCGTGGGTTGCGGATATTCCTATAATATGATCAAACCCCAGAGAGTAGAGATTCCATATCTCATTTTCCTTTTCCGGATGATCTACCTTGTTCACTACCAGAAGAACCTTCTCCTGATAGGGTCTCAGATGATCAATAAAAGTTTCATCCTCGCTGGTTATGTCATTTACGTCCATCAGAAAGAGGATGAGATCCCCTTCCCTGAGCATTTCCAGGCTCTTCCCAGATACCAGCTCATCAAACTCATCATCCCGGTCGAGCTTAAACCCTCCCGTATCCATCAGCATAAGTTCTCTGCCGTTGAGCAGGCATTTTTCCCTGATGGTGTCACGGGTAACACCAGGGGTGGGATCGGTAATGGCCTTCCGCTTACCGATGATTCTGTTAAAGAGAGTGGATTTTCCTACATTGGGTCTGCCTGCTATGACAACCCTGGGAAGCCTTGGAATTCTATCCTGTGATGATGTCAAATCGTTCCTCCATCCATTCCCGGACATAACGGTCGATATCCTTGAAACTCCTCATTTCCAAAAGGGTTCCCAGGAACTCCTCCGCTTCCAGGATTGTGGCGGAACGGATAATCCGTTTTATTTCAGGGATACTGAAGGCACTCATACTGAGTTCATCCAGTCCTAATCCCAGCAGGATAACAGCCGCAGCGGGATCGCCGGCCATCTCTCCGCACATTCCTACGGGGATACCTGCATTATGGCCGTTTTCAACGACCATTTTAATCAACCTAAGAACTGCGGGATGAAAGGGTTCATACATATTGGAAATTTTTTCATTACCCCTATCGACCGCAATCGTATATTGAATCAGATCATTCGTTCCAATTGAAAAGAAGTCCGCTTTTCTGGCCAGGATATCCGATGTCATGGCAGCAGAGGGAACTTCGATCATGCATCCTACAGGAATATGTTCTGCATAGGCAATACCTTGAGAAGCCAATTCCTCTTTTACTTCCTCCAGAACAGCATGAGCTTTTTCCAGCTCCTCTATTCCGGAAATCATGGGAAACATAATCCTTAACTGACCGTATACAGAAGCACGGAGCAGGGCTCTAAGCTGCACTTTAAAAATATCTGTCCGCTCCAGGCAGAATCTTATGGCCCGCCAACCGAGAAGAGGATTTTTCTCTTCTTTCTGAGCTATTTCGTTAATCAGCTTATCACCGCCCACATCCAGTGTTCTAATTGTGACAGGAGCATCTTTCATCCCTTCCAGTACTTTTTTATACACCTGGAACTGATTTTCCTCATCCTTTTCCTGACCGGGCTGCATCACCAGGAATTCACTTCTGAAAAGACCAATACCTTCCGCATTATACGCATGGACCGATTCCAGCTCTTCGGCAATCTCAATATTGGCTTTCAATTGAATCTTCTTTCCATCCTGAGTTTCCGAAGGGAGCGTACTGAGATTGATCAGTTCCGACTCTCTTTTCAGATAATCCATCTGCATGCGCAGATACTTATCCCGGGTTTCTTCATCGGGGTTAAGAATAACCTTACCCCGCAGTCCGTCAACAATCAGGACATCGCTGTTATTGACCTCCCTTGTGATATCCCGAAGTCCCAGTACAGCGGGGATACCGAAAGATCTGGCAAGGATGGCTGTATGAGATGTCCTTCCACCGGCATCCATAACGATGCCCTTGACCATCCTCTTATTCATAAGCAGTGTATCCGAAGGAAGAAGGTCAGGTGTAACGAGAATAACCTCGGTAGAAATATCCGCCAAAGAGATTCTCTCCCGGAACATAAGATGATTGATGACCCTTTTGGAGACATCATCAATATCCATGGATCTTTCCCTCAAATAAAGGTCGGGAGAGGCATTCAGCTTTTCCACCAGATCGTTGACTACATTTTTAACAACCCACTCTATATTTGTTTTGGCATGTTTCAGTTTTTCATATATCTGATCAGTGAAAATGGGATCATGAAGCATGAGGAGATGGGAATCCAGAAATCTTGCTTCGTCTTCACTGTGTTCATCGGTAATCTTCTGTTTTAGTTCATTCAGTTCATCCGCTGCTATCCGAATCGCTTTTTTATAACGGACAATCTCCTGCTCGATATCTTCCTCGCTGATCTCGTAGCGGGGAACAGAGAGGCTGTCTTCATTATATAAATATGCCTTGGATATTACGATTCCCGGAGACGCGGAAATCCCGTGAAATTCTTTCATCGTTTTTAATAATACGCAACTTTACTTCTGCTGTCAAACTTGTGAGCGCCCAGGTTTTTCTATATAGAAGGCATGGATAAACCGATAATGATTTTGTATGGATAAGCGGGTGAATCAAAGAAAAGATTACAGAAAAATGACTCCTTCCGGAAAAAAACAGGACAGGGGTCCCAAAAAAAGACCATCACAGAAAAGCTATGCTTCAAAACAGCCATCAGAAAAGTGGAAAACTTCACAGATTGTGACACTGACTCTCCTGATCATTCTCATCATTTTCCTGGGAGCTCTTGTATTCCTGCTGTTTCAACCTCAGAAAATTCAGCTTTGGCAGCAGAATTTCGTACGTCTGAATCCGGAGGGCAGTGACACTCCGGAAGTCAAAAGGCTTTTGCCTGAAACAGAACCGGAATTGACAATTTCGGAAGTTCCGGAAGAAAAATCCCCTGAACCGCCTAAAGAGGAAGCACCGGAAAAAGGAACTGTTCCTTCCAGAACCAGGGAAGCCAGACTTTTTTATGTCAAGGTGAACACTGAAGGACAGATAACCCTTAAAGGGATATCAAGAAGTGTCCAGTACAGCAGTTCACCCCTGACAGAAACCATAAACAGCCTACTCGGGGGGCCATCTTCTGATGAGATAAACAAAGGATCCCTCACCCTGATTCCCGAAGGCACCAGACTGTTATCGGCCAGGGTTGAAGGCAATACGGCATTTCTGAACTTTAATGAAGCGTTCAGGTTTAACTCACTAGGCCGGGAAGGCTATCTGGCTCAATTGAAGCAGATTGTTTATACAGCCACGGAGTTTTCCAATATTGATTATGTTCAGATCCTTATAGAAGGAGATATCAAAGAGTATCTGGGAGGAGAAGGAATGTTTATCGGAGACCCTCTCTCCAGAGAGTCTTTTCAGTCTCTGCCCTGATAACTGTGCAGCTCCTGAAAAAGACTCTCCTTCAATGCTCCGATTTCAGGATAATCCAGAGACTGATCAATGGAAATCCAGAAAAGGAGTTCCCGGTTGCCCTTTCGGCCGGGAACCGGAGAAGCTGCAGCCTTTAATACAAATGCCCCTTCATCCCTCAATTCAACCATAACATCTTCGGCAATTTCACTGATAACTTCTGGATCCGATATCACGCCCTGAAAAGAACTGTCGGGAGTTTTCCACTCAAATTGGGGTTTTACCAGGGATATCAGGAATTTCTCCCGGGTCAAACCGATAATCTTCGAAGCTGCAGACCGTATGCTCCTGAATGACAGATCCGCCACTGCCCAGTCAGGGATGGGATCCAAATTCTCAAGATGCATTATATTTGTTTTTTCCATTACAATTACTGAAGGGTTTTTCCTGAGGGAATAATCCAACTGATTAAAACCGACATCAACAGCATATACAGACCTGGCTCCGTTCTGCAGAAGACAGTCAGTAAAGCCTCCTGTGGAACAGCCGGCATCAAGGATGATTTTCCCTTTCAGGGGAGGTTTCCAAAGCTCAATAGCTTTCTCCAGCTTCAGCCCACCCCGGGAGACATACTTTTTCGGCTTCAATTGAATCTGAGCAGCAACAGGAACTTTCTCCTTAGGATCTTTGAGCAGCTGATTGTCACAGAGAACCTCGCCGCAGAGAATCATGGCATAAAGTTCCTTTTGAGGATAATCAGGAAATTCTTCCTGAACTTTTCTGTAAAGCGGAATTTTCTTCATGGGTTATATCCCCTGAACACGGATCCTTTCCAGCGAGACTGTTCTGCCGTTTTCCATTTCAGCCAGGATCCCGCATACCAGGGGAATATTATCAATCACTTCCATTTTTATGGGAAGCTGAGAAATACTCCTTTTGATCGATTGTTCAGGATCTGAACCTATCACGCTATGACTGGGACCGACCATACCGATATCGGTAATATAACCGGTGCCGCCGGGAAGAATTCTTTCATCGGCAGTCTGAATATGAGTATGAGTACCGTATATCAAACTGGCGGAGCCGTCCAGATAATAGGCCAGAGCCTCTTTTTCCAGAGGATCTTCCGCATGGAAGTCTATGAGAATGCAATCGGTTTGACTGCTCAGCTGCTGTACCAGTTTTTTCCCAGTCCTGAAAGGGCATTTTCCGTTAAATCCCATCCTGGAACGTCCCAGGAGATTGATCACCCCAATCGACTTTTCCCCTTTTTTCAGAACACAGGAACCGTGACCGGGAACCCCGGAAGGATAATTGGCCGGCCGCAGCAGGAATTCTTCCGAATCCAGAGAGGCATAAACTTCTTTTCTCTGCCAGATATGATTCCCCGTGGTGATAACATCAACTCCGGCAGAAAAAAAACGGGTAATATCTTCGGGAGTCATACCAAACCCGTCGGCAGCATTTTCCCCGTTGACCACAACCAGATCAGCTTTATAGTCTTTAATATATTTTTTTATTCCAAAGAAAAGCGCCCTGCTCCCGGGAGAACCTACAATATCTCCCAGAACAAGGGCGCGTATTTTTCCTGCCAAATCAACTTCCTAACGGGCGTATTCCACAGCCCTGGTTTCACGAATTATGGTTACCCGGATTCTACCGGGATATTTCAATTCATTTTCAATCTGTTTGGCAATATCTTTTGCCAGGAGCTGAGCTTTCTGATCATCAATTTTGTCATTATTGACCATGATTCTCAATTCCCGTCCAGCCTGTATGGCAAAAACCTTTTCAACACCGTCAAAACTCATGGCGATCTTTTCCAGGTTTTCCAGTCTCTTGATATAGTTATCCAGAGTCTCTCTACGGGCGCCTGGTCTGGCCGCGGAAATGGCATCAGCAACCTGAACAATAATCCCTTCGATAGAATTAATTTCCACATCATTATGATGGGCTGCTACAGCATTAATCACACGGGGATCCTCGTTCATTCTTTTACAGAGCTCAGCTCCCAATTCCGCATGATTACCATCACCATCGGTTTCAAGCCCCTTGCCGATGTCATGAAGGAGAGCTCCCCTTTTCGCGATCTCTCTATCCGCACCGACTTCCGCAGCAATCATACCGGCGATAACAGCGACTTCCTTTGAATGAGAAAGAACATTCTGTCCATAACTGGTCCTGAAATGCAATCTTCCCAGAGCACGGATACCTTCCGGCCTGATATTATGGATTCCAAGATCAAAAAGAACTTTTTCTCCCTCTTCATAGATAGTCTGACTGATCTCTTTTGTTACCTTCTGAACAACTTCTTCAATCCTGGCCGGATGAATTCTGCCATCAGCAATCAGTCTTTCCAGAGCTATTTTTGCAATGACCTTTCTGATAGGATCAAAACAAGAAATAACTACGGCTTCCGGAGTATCATCTATAATGATATCCACACCGGTCAGAGTCTCCAAAGTGCGGATATTCCGCCCTTCTCTTCCGATTATTCTACCTTTCATTTCATCATTGGGCAGACTTACAGAAGTCACTGTAATTTCTGTACTTACATCTGTGGCCAATCTCTGAATGGTGGTAATAATAATATCACGCGCCTTTTTATCTGCTGTTAAATTGGCTTCCTGTTCAATCTTGTTTACAAGAGCCTGAGCATCATGTTTGGCTTCATTTTCTAAACTTTGTATTATTAATTTTTTCGCCTCGTCTTTGGTTAGACCGGAGATTTTCTCCAGCTCCGCCTGCCAGCGGGTTTCTTCTTCTGCAATTTTCTGTTCTCTCTCTTCCAGACCTTTTTCAATTTCTGAAATGGAGGACAATTTCTTTTCGAGGGTGACAGATTTTTTGTCAAGATTATCTTCTTTCTGCTGTACACGCCTTTCATACTTCTGAACCTCAGCTCTTCTGTCACGGTTTTCCCGTTCCAGCTGGCGTCGTTCCTTCATAATCTGGTTTTGAGCTTCAAGTAGAATACTCTTTTTTTCCTGTTCTGCTTCCTTTACTGCATCCTGTTTCAGTCTTAGTGATTTCTGCTCCGAAGAAGAGAGCTGATATCTGGCATAAAGCCATCTTATTGTCCAACCTAATACAATTCCGACGAGGGGAAAAGCGATCATATAGACAGTCGTCATAACTCCCCCTAATCCTATAAGATGTTATTGATTATATAAGTAACTACCCATTTGTCAAGTCAAAGCATTTTCAAGGTTTTTTTTAAGAAACCATTGATTCTTTGTGGAGATTTATTGTTTTTCGATTAATTTTTCCATAAAACAGGAATTTGAGTCTTTGAACCCCAGATAAATATAGTCAAAGTTCTGACTGGACTGAAGAGGTAGAAACACACCGGCATGGAAAAGTGAAAAATCACTGTGTTCCAGATAGCCTGAAAGGGGTGAAGATTTTCTGTCTCTAATGTATAGAACAACATCTTTACTGAGAATATCCTTCAGAACAGATGAATTGTCATCAGAGCGGAGTTCATCAACACCTTCTTCGTTGATTCCAATGGAATGAACAGGAACGATCTTGCCGCTTTCTTCCTTATAAAGCATACCGCATAAAGCATCAAATTCTCTGGTCAGATCCCTCAACGCTTTCAAAAGCCCCAAAGACCCTTTCTTATAGACATTTCTGAAATAGTCGAAGTCCAGACCTTTGGTATCAAGAACTATGTTCCCGTGTTCCGTCAAAGCTGATCTGAATTCCCTATCCTCAAAACCATCTCCCAATGGCAAAAGATCATCCGTAAGAGTTTGAATCAGAGTACTGATACCATCAGTTTGACTTTCCTTATCGCCCGTTGCCTGCTGGGAACTATCTTCCACCTGGGTCATTCTGGCATCCGCAGAAAGAGGTAATCCGGAAAGCTCCATAAAGTCCTTAAAGCTGATTTTCACAAGGGCATCCAGATCTTCCACTTCATCCAGGTCTTCTACTTCATCCAGATCTTCTACTTCATCCAGATCTTCTACTTCATCCAGATCTTCCACTTCATCCAGATCTTCTACTTCATCCAGATCTTCCACTTCATCCAGGTCTTCCACTTCATCCAGGTCTTCCACTTCATCCAGATCTTCCAGTCCCCTGACGTCAGCCTCCTCAGACACAGAAATATCATGAAAGGAGTGAGCTTCCTCATGATCCATTGGACTCTCGGAAATATCTTTAGAATCATCGCTCATATACTCATCTCCTCTCTCATCAGGAGCAAATTCTTTCGTTTTACCAGTATCCATAGACTCACTACTACCGGAACCTATTTGCCCTTGCGGACTGATTATATCAAGTTCTATAAGACTTTCAATCTCCTGATTTTGTGAAACCATATCTCTTTCTGCTAAAACGGTTCCAACTGAGGAGATATAATCAGTATCATTTACATTATTCAATTCCCTATAGCTATTGCGGATTTTTTCATGGTTCAGAGAATAGAGGTTAATATCACCATTGTGATATATCTCCCAATTCTGTTCTCCCTCAACTTCAATTAATTCAGATTCCGGGCTCCCCTCTTCGGAAAAGACATCCAGCTGAGGCAATTCTTCCTCTGACAGCTCTTCTTCCGGCAATTCCTCGATTCCCTGATAAACAGGTAGTTCTTCGAGGTTCAGATTCTCATTTATGGAATCCTGCTTGTTAATAAATGAGTTGTATCTCTCTTCCAGTTTTTTGGAAATCTCATCAACATCCATGGAATCGATCAGAGAATCAATATTAAACTCGGAATGAATTTCATCCAGATCGATAAAAGACTCCTGGGCACTTCCATCTTTCTGAGCAGAGCCTAGGTCTAAAGCTTCTGATTCAGGCAGCAATACCATAGGAGGAATCTCTTTAATTCCATCAATTTCCTTTTCAGTAGAGAGTGAGTCCAGGAATTCCTGATCATCAAAACCCTCCAGAATATCTTTCTGCCCATCTACTGGCAATGGAACTTCCGGGAGGACTCCTGCCGACTCTTCCAGCTCTTCCGGTTCCTCCAGCTCTTCCGGTTCCTCAAGCTCTTCCGGTTCCTCAAGCTCTTCCGGTTCCTCAAGCTCTTCCGGTTCCTCAAGCTCTTCTACATCTTCAAGAGATTCAAGTTCATCATCTACGGTTAGTTCTTCAACCTCAACCGGCTTTCCCAAAGCAGATGCGGGGGCTTCTTCTAACTCATCTAACTCTTCCAGTTCCTCAAGTTCCTCAAGTTCCTCAAGTTCCTCAAGTTCCTCAAGTTCCTCAAGTTCCTCAAGTTCCTCAAGTTCATCAAGCTCATCCAGATCTTCTCCGTCATCACGGTCACTCAGTTCCTCTACTTCTACAGGTTTACCAAGTGCTGCTGTTGATTCTTCCTCCAAATCATCCAATTCTTCCAGTTCATCCAGCTCTTCCACATCATCCAGCTCATCCAGTCCTTCAACCTCAACAGGCTGCATCACCTTTTGGGCAGTTGCTGCAGGAGGAATAGAAGATAAATTCCTTACATCAGCATTTTCTATTGTAAAATGCGCATCAGAAAGAGCCGATTTAATCATTTTTTCAAGATCTGCTATCGAGAATTTGGGCTCTTCTTCTTTTCTGCTTCCCTTGCTTTTAATAACATCTATTATTTCGTTCCATCTTGCATCAATGAGATTATCAATCTGCTCGGTATTTTCTTTTTTAAATTTTTCGGAATGCCCTTTTAATAACTCTTTTTTGACTTCTTCCTTGCGGGATTTGAATTCCACTTCATAGGAATCCCAATTTATCTCTTCCTGAGAATCCAGAAGTTCTTTAAGAAATGAAATCTGAAATTTCTTTATCTTCTGTTTTAGAACGAAGTCCTCATCCTGCTTCAGGTTGAAGATCAGAAAAAGGATCAGAAAAACTGAAATGAACAGGACAAACAGAAGCAGGATCTTGTATTCCATAGAAAAAACAAGATCAGTCCCGGGAACTGCCAGGATTGAAAACCTTCCATTATCATGTTTTTCCTGAATCAGGTAATAGTCCTGACTATCACCAGCGGCAATTTTTTGTATATAATCCGCACTTCCTGCATTTTCCATAAACTGCTGAAGATTATCTTCAAGAATATCGGCTTGAGAGTCTGACAGAGAAAAGAGGAGTGTTTTATCGTTGAGAATCCGTAATCGGTCAATGCCTGATATTCCGCCTTTTTTAAAAAGATAATCCTGCATACCATTTTCAGAAAAATAAAAAATGGCCGTTCCTTTGAATAAACCGTACTGATCTACTGCGGGAAAAAGGTATAAAACTCTTTTATTGACCTGATCATACTGATACCGGGGTTGATCTCCTTCTGCAGAAATAAGAGATAATGATTCAGAATAATCGGGACTATCTTTCCATAATCGATAGAAGATTCTTTCAGAACTTCTGTCACGGATATCACCCGGACTTGTGCTGTATAGGATAGAGAGAGCTTTTTCATCTATAACCTTAACAGATTGAAAACCAATTAACTCATCCTGAAGCCTGCCGAAAAGATTCGTCCTGCTGATAATATCTGCACGGTCCTGACTGGGATCGTAAATATTTTTTAGATAATTCAGCTCCAGCAGGTTTTGGAGACGTGCAAAGTTATTCTGATGGTATTCATTAAGAAGGGTATCATTGATATCAAGCCGGTCTTTCTGATTTTCGATGATACGCTGACTGAAAAACTGCGTTTCCAAATATGAAAAAAAGCCGGTAAAGGCAAAAAAGCTGAATGCGCTTATCAAGAGTAGAGATATTAATAGTGATAATAATGCTTTATTAATCTGCCGCATCCAGTTTTTCCCAAAAAAATAAGGAAGATTTCCCCTGTAAAAGGAGAGACCTTCCTTACTAATATCGAAATAATAAAACCTTAACCTTAGTAAATTGTTTTATGATTCGCTGTCAGCTGCTTCTTTTTTTTCAGCAGATTTTTTGGCAGGTTTTTCTTCTGCGACACCGGCTTTTTCGACCAGTTCCAGAAGTACTACTTCCGCAGCGTCACCCTGACGGTTTCCCAGCTTCAGAACTCTGGTGTATCCACCAGGTCTTTCGGTGAAACGGGGAGCAATTTCAGTGAACAGTTTGTTCAAAATATCCTTATCAGAAATTGCTTTTGCAACAATTCTACGATTATGCACAGAATCAACCTTTGCTCTGGTAATCATCTTTTCCGCAGTTCTTCTGATTTCCATAGCTTTGGCTTTAGTGGTTTTAATCCTCTCATATTTGAACAGAGAAGTAACCATGTTTCTGTGAAGGGCTTTTCTGTGACTGGCTTTTCGGCCAAGTCTGTTAAAACCGATTCGATTATGCATGACTATTCTTCCTTATTATTCTCAAGTTTTATTGTTTTCTTTAAAACACTGTAATCGACCATTCCAAGAGAAAGATTCCATTCCTTCAGTTTTTCCTTGATCTCCATCAAGGATTTTTTACCGAAGTTCCTGGTTTTGGCAATATCTTCCTCAGTACGCCTTGTTAGATCACCGATAGTCTTTATATTTGCATTTTTTAAACAATTACTTGAACGTACAGACAGTTCCAGTTCTTCAACCGGAGTATCCAGAAGAGTCTTAATTCTCTCTTCTTCTTCATCAACCTCATCATCACCAACAACATCATCTTCATCGAAGTTGATAAAAATGGTGAAATGATCTTTTGCAATCTTAGCTGATTCAGCCAGAGCATCTTCAGGAGAGATAGTTCCGTCAGTCCAGATTTCAAGGATCAGTTTGTCATAATCCGATCTCTGTCCTACACGGGTATTCTCTACTTCATACCGTACTTTTTTAATGGGAGAAAAAATAGAATCTACAGGAATAGTTCCCACGACATCAATATATTTCTCATTTAGTTCGGAGGGGACATAACCCCTTCCGAGGTCAATCTGAATTTCTATCTCCAGATCAGCATTGTCCATCAGCGTACAGAGCTGAAGATCCTTATTGGTAACAACCACCCCGTCTTTTTCAAGATCGGCACCGGTAAGTTTACCACCACCTTTCCATTCTATCAGGATAGTTTTTTCTTCAATATCTTCCGGCAGGCTTAATTGCAGAGATTTTAAATTACTAATAAATTCGGGAGTATCTTCAACTACCTCGGGGATAGATTCAAATTCACTGGTAATCACATGAGAATTCCCGTCTTTGTTAAAGCTGGTAATTCTCACGGCTGTTACAGCATATCCCTGAATGGAAGACAACAGGATCCGGCGCAGGGAATTTCCTATTGTTGCTCCGTATCCCCTTTCAAAAGGGTAAGCTATAAACTTTCCGTAATTTGATTCCTGTTCACCATGTTCGAAGGTGATACCCTTTGGTCGTTTAAATCCCTTTAACAGGTTTTTACGTGCCATTTCTGCTCCTTACTAAGAATAAGCGATCCTGCTGGTTTACCTGAAGTTTTTCAGTAAAATCACCCTGCTATCACTTTATTAACAATTAGACTCTTCTGCTCTTTTTAGGTCTGCATCCGTTGTGAGGAATGGGAGTAATATCTTTGATAGATTTTACTTTCAGTCCCAGCCCCCCCAGAGATCTGATGGCAGATTCTCTTCCGACACCAGGTCCTTTTACGTATACATTGACTTCCTGAAGACCGAAATCCAGTGCTCTGTTTGCAGCAGTTTCAGCAGTTGTCTGTGCTGCATAGGGAGTAGATTTTTTTGCACCTTTAAATCCGAGAGAACCTGCGCTGCTCCATGAGATAGCGTTACCTTTCAGATCTGTTATGGTTACAATAGTATTATTGAAGGTTGCCTGAATATAAACATTCCCTTCGTATACACTCTTTTTATCTTTTCTTTTCTTTGCCTTAGCCAATTTCAAAAACCTCCAACCGTTCTACTTTTTCTTCTTAGCGACGGTTTTTACTTTACCCTTTCTGGTACGGGCATTTGTTTTGGTTCTCTGTCCGTTTACGGGCAGACCTCTACGATGGCGAAGACCCCGATAACATCCGATGTCCATGAGTCTTTTGATATTAAGAGCGACTTCAGATCTCAGACGACCTTCTACTTTATATTCACTTTCGATCAGCTTTCTCAGTTCATTGACTTCTTCAGCTGTCAAATCGTTGATTCTCTTATCAGGATCAACACCGGTTTTTGCACAGATTTCTTTAGCAGAAGTTCTTCCAATACCAAAAATATAGGTAAGTGCAATATCGGTATGCTTATTAGGCAGATCTATACCTGCAATACGAGCCACTTAAGTTCCTCCTACTTCTGTCTCTGTTTATGTTTCGGGTTTTCACAAACGATTCTCAGGACACCCCTTCTCCTGATAACCTTACACTTATCGCAAATTGGTTTCACACTTGCTCTAACTTTCATTGTCATCTACCTCTTATAGGTTTCTTGTTCTCAGTTTACCGCGTTTTACAAGCCCGTCATGATGATGCATCTTGAGATGACCTTCAATCTGAGACATGGTATCAAGGTCTACACCAACCATGATCAAAAGCGATGTACCGCCCATCAGATAAGCCACCTGGCTTGGAAATCCAAACAGATTGACTATAAACGAAGGGATTAATGCTATCAATGCCAGGAATATAGCTCCGGGTAAGACTATCCGATTGAGAACTTTTGTCAGATACTCTTCCATGTTCTCGGAACGGATTCCAAGTATTGAACCGCCATTTTCTCTTATTTGCCGTGCAATTTCAATAGGATTCATCGAAACCTGTGTATAAAAGTAGGCAAAAAAGATAATAAGCAGCGCATATAAAACAAGGTAGGGGGCGCCATTCGGCCTTAACCAACTGGCAATCTGAGACCAAGCTTTACTGCTGCTTCCTAAAGTTCCGGCTATCTGCAGGGGGAATGTCAGTATGGATGATGCAAAAATTACAGGAATAACACCACTGGGATTTATTTTAATAGGGATATAAGTATTCTGTGCCCCATAAATCCTCCGTCCAACAATCCTTTTAGCATAATTAACGGGAATTTTTCTTTGCCCCTGCTGTTCGTAGATCACCAGCATAATGATTCCAACAAACATAAGCAGTGCAAATATAACAAAAACAGGGTTCAGATCTCCGTTTCGGATCTCTTTACCCAGAATATTGAATGCTCCGGGCATTCTGGCAACAATACCCGCAAAAATCAGAAGGGAAATACCATTTCCGATCCCGCGGGCGTTTATCTGTTCACCAATCCACATAAGGAACATAGTTCCTGTGGTCACTGTCAGCATTGCGACAACAGTGTATTTCCATCCGATCATGGAAGGAATAATCGCATCAGGAATTCTGCTTGCATATACGGTTACAGCATAAGACTGAATGATACATACAACTACGGTACCGTAACGAATCAGTTTCTGGATTTTTTTCTTTCCACCATCTTCTTCCGAGATTTTTTTCAAAGCCGGAAATACCAGCAGCAAAAGCTGCATGATAATAGACATGGAAATATACGGCATTATACCGAGCATAAATATGGAGAAATTCTTGAATGCACCACCGGCAAAGAAATCCAGATACTCGGTTATTCCCATTCCAGTACCGCTAGACGCCTGGTTTAAAAAATAAAGACTCAAAGCCGAGGCATCAATACCGGGAATCGGTAATATTGCACCTAGTCTAAAGATGATCAGCATACTGAGAGTAAAGAGAATTTTTCCCCTGAGCTCTCTTATTCTAAACATGTCGTAAAGTGGATTACCTGCCATATATTACCAACTATTCCTGTTCGGATTCTTTTACTGTGACTTTACCACCGGCTTTTTCAATCTTTTCAACAGCGCCGGCAGAAACCTTACCTACCTGAACATCCAGTTTTTTGGAAAGCTCTCCGTTACCAAGGATTTTAACCTCGGTTTCGGATTTTTTGATCAATCCTTTTTCAACCAGAGTTTCAAGAGAAACAACTTCGCCATCGCTATAATTTTTCTCAAGAAGAGAAAGATTAACAGGTACAAAGACCTTTTTGAACGGGTAGTTGGAGAAACCTCTTGCCGCTACACGCCTGTACAGAGGCATCTGGCCACCCTCAAAACCTGGTCTTACATTTCCACCTGACCTGGCCTTCTGACCTTTGTGACCTTTACCGGAAGTTTTTCCGGTACCGGCACCGTGTCCACGACCAAGTACTTTTTTATTCCTATTAGCGCCCGCAGGAGCCTTCAGTTCAATACTGCTCATAACTAGTTAATCTCCTCAACTTCCACCAGATGTGAAATTGACTCAACCATACCCAGAACCGCAGGATTTACATCTTTCTCAACTACGGAATTCAGTTTTCCGAGGCCGAGTGCCTTAGCAGTCTTTCTCTGTTCCGGTTTGCGACCAATTGTACTACGAACGAGCTTAACCCGAATTTTTTTCGCTTCAGCTGCCATATCAACCCCACAACTCATTTATGGATTTACCGCGACCGGCGGCAAGTTCCCTGGCATCAAAAATGTTTTCAAGTCCGTCAAATACACTTTTTACAATATTCATTGTATTTTTGGAACCCAAAGATTTTGCCAGGATATCATGAACACCAACTGCTTCCATAACTGCACGTACAGGACCTCCGGCAATAATACCGGTACCGGGAGCAGCAGGTTTCAGAAGTACAGATGCACTTTTGAAGTTACCAAGGATTTCATGAGGGATTGTGTTCTGTTTCAGGGGAACAGTGATCAGGTTTTTTTTGGCCTTTTCCACACTCTTCCGGATTGCTTCGGCAACATCATTGGCTTTTCCAAATCCATAACCTACACGACCTTTTCCATCACCGACAACAATCAGAGCAGAGAAAGACATCTTCCGTCCACCCTTAACTGCTTTTGAAACCCTGTTCAGTCTGATGAGCTTTTCTGTAAATTCTTTTTCTTCTTTGATTCTTTCTTTAAACGCCATACATAAACCTCTTAAAACTGAATGCCTTCTTCTCTGGCGGCCTCGGCGATAGCTTTAATAACACCGTGATACATATAACCGTTTCTATCAAAAACGATTGTTGTGATGTTTGCAGCTTTCAGCCTTTCTCCAACAACTTTACCAAGTTTCGCTCCACCTTCAACCGTAGGTTTGATTCCGGAGAGATCCTTTTCCAGAGTTGATGCACTTACAAGAGTATGACCTTTAATATCATCAATAATCTGAACGCTCAGATTCTTGTTACTCTTGAATACAGTCAGACGAGGTCTTTCAGCGGTACCGGAGATTCTTTTCCGGACATGTTTTTTTCTCTGCAGTCTTTTAGCCTGCTTCTGTTTAATCCTATCCATACTCTACAACCTATTTAACACCGGATTTACCGACTTTACGTCTGATATGTTCAGTTTCGTATTTGATACCTTTACCTTTGTAAGGTTCGGGGGGTCTGAGACCGCGAATCTCACTGGCAGCAAGGCCTACAGTTTCCTTGTTGATTCCGGAAACAGTAACTTTGTTTCCTTCAACAGCTGCAGTGATTCCTTCAGGAAGCATATACTCAATCTGAGTGGAATAACCCAGGTTGAAAACAACGCTTTTTCCTTTTACTTCCGCTCTGTAACCAACACCATTGATTATGAGGGACTTGCTGAAACCGCTGCTTACACCTTCTACCATATTGGAAAGGAGCTTTCTGTAAAGACCGTGCATGGATTTAGCTCTCTTGGAATCATCCTTTCTGCTTACCTGCACTTCACCGTCTTTGATTTCAAAACTGACTTCAGGAAGAAAAACCTGCTTAAGTTCTCCTTTTGATCCTTTCACAGTCAATTCATTATCTTTAACTGAAACAGTAACACCACTGGGGACTGTTACAGGTTTTAAACCAATTCGTGACATTAAACCTTCCCCCTACCAGACTTTACAGATGATTTCTCCACCAACTTTGTTTAAAGTGGCTTTCTTTCCGGTTGTTACACCAGTAGAAGTGGAGACAATCAATGTTCCAAAACCATTCATTACACGAGGCATCTCTCTGTAACCAGTATAAACACGCCTTCCGGGAGTTGATACAGACTGAATACCATGAATGATTGCATTTTCCTTTTCATCGTACTTCAGAAAAACCCTGATAACGCTGTTGTCATCCTGGGTCACTTTCTTGAAGTTTTTGATGAAACCTTCATTCTTCAATATCTTGATAATTTCCAGCTTAAGCTTGGAAGGAGTAATATCCACCTTCTCAAATTTTGCCCTGCTGGCATTTCTAATTTTTGTGAGCATATCCGCTACAGGATCTGAAACACTCATTACACTCTCCTACCAGCTTGATTTTGTGACGCCGGGAATCATACCTTCGTTAGCAAGCTTGCGAAAGCAGATTCTGCACATCTGGAATTTTCTCATATATCCCCGGGGTCTACCGCATACTCTGCACCGGTTATATTCTCTGGTACTGTATTTGGGTTTTCTCTGGGATTTTACGATCATGGATTTTTTTGCCATCTCTAAACTCCTATTTCCTGAAGGGCATACCGAATTTGGACAGAAGTGATCTGGCTTCATCATCGGTTTTCGCCGTAGTTACAATGGCCACATTCAGACCGTTGATCTGTTCAATCTTATCGTAATCGATCTCAGGAAAGATGATCTGTTCGGTAATTCCAAGAGAGTAATTTCCCCTTCCGTCAAAAGCCTTGGGATTAACACCCCTGAAGTCCTTTACACGGGGAAGTGAAATATTAATGAGTCTGTCTAAAAACTCATACATTTTTTCACCTCTAAGGGTAACCTTCGCTCCAATTTCCTGACCCTCACGGATCTTGAAACCGGCAATAGATTTTCTTGCTCTGGTTTTCATTACTTTCTGACCGGTAATGAGCCCCAGTTCTTCAACAGCAGCTTCCAGCAGCTTTTTGTTGGTGATGGCTTCGCCTACACCCATGCTGACTACGATCTTTTCGATCCTGGGAATCTGCATTTTGGATTTATATCCAAATTCGGAAAACAGCTCCTGAGCAATTTTGTCATTATAAGCAGTTTTTAATCTTGGTACGTATCCAGCCATTATAAGGATTCCCCACATTTTCTGCAAATTCGAACTTTACTATCTCCGTCAACTTTTATGCCGATCCTTGTGGGTCCGCATTTTTTACAGAGAACCTGTACATTAGAGATATTCAGGGGAGCTTCCAGTTCGATGATGCTTCCTTTTTCACCCTGGCTTTTAGGCTTCTGAGCCTTTTTCACCATATTAAGACCTTCAACGATTACTCGCCCGGTATCTCTATTAATTTTAAGGACTCTACCAGTTTTACCGCTGTCTTTCCCAGCCATAACTTTTACCTGGTCGCCCTTTTTCAATTTGTATTTAACATCTGCCATCTCAATATCTCCTAGAGTACTTCCGGCGCCAGAGAAACGATCTTCATAAATCCGCCGTCTCTCAATTCACGGGCAACCGGTCCGAAGATACGTTTACCTACAGGATTGCTGTTTGCATCGATAATAACACAAGCGTTATCATCAAAACGGATGTAGGTACCGTCAAGTCTTCTATACTCTTTGTGTGTTCTTACAATAACAGCCTTCTTAACATCACCTTTTTTAATAGGCGCATTAGGAAGAGCATCTTTTACTGCCACAACAATGATATCACCAACACTGGCATATTTTCTCTTGCTACCGCCGAGAACCTTGATACACATAACTTTTTAGCACCAGAGTTATCAGCAACATTCAAATATGTATTATCCTGAACCATTTCCTTCCTCCGGTGTTACTTCGCTCTTTCAATTATGCCTGTCAGAGCCCAGCACTTGTCTTTACTTACAGGCCGGCATTCCTGAATGCGGACTGTATCACCAATATTAGCGTCATTCTTTTCATCATGAGCTTTATATTTAACCGAACTGGTTACATATTTCTTATACAGCGGATGCAGTTTCTTTGTGGAGATTTTTACGACAATTGTCTTATCCATCTTGTCACTCACTACAACGCCGGTAAAGACTTTTTTACCAGTCTTTTTGGATGTCTCTTTTTCCATGACTTCCCCTAAGCTTTCCTGATCCCGAGATCAAACTCGTGAATCATAGTATTCAAGCGGGCAACACTTTTTCTCAGATTCCGCTTTTCCATACGGTTTTCAACGTGCCCCAGCACCATATCAAATCTGAGTTTCTGAAGCTTTTTGCTCAGCTCATCGCGCTTTGCCATCAGCTCCTCAACAGACAGATCGTTGTATTTTTCCTTCATAAACTACCTCGCTTCCTTCGCTACAAACTTGGTTTTGATAGGAAGTTTACTACCGGCAAGTTCCATAGCTCTTCTGGCAAGCTCAATATCAACACCGGCAATTTCAAACATAACTGTACCGGGTTTTACAACAGCAACCCATTTTTCGGGGCTACCTTTACCTTTACCCATTCTGGTTTCAGCAGGCTTTTTGGTATAAGGAACATCAGGGAAGATCCTGATCCATACCTTACCACCCCTTTTGATATGACGGGTCATGGCAATACGCGCAGCTTCAATCTGTCTGGCTGTAATCCAATGGGTACCCATTGAAACCAGTCCGAATTCTCCGAAATTGATGAAGTTACAACGGGTTGCATTTCCCTTCATAACTCCTCTCATCCGTTTTCTGTATTTTGTTTTCTTAGGACTCAGCATCTACTCAGCTCCTTGCACCTTTGTCACGCTGACTGCGGCTTACGAGCAGGCCGGCGTCATCTTTCTGTTCATTACCGAAAACTTCGCCTTTAAAAACCCAAACTTTTACACCGATTACACCAAAAGTGGTATTAGCTTCAGCGAAACCGTAATCAATATCAGCTCTCAGAGTATGAAGGGGGATTCTTCCCTCTTTCACTTCCTGAGCACGAGCCATTTCCGCACCACCCAGTCTTCCGGAAATCTTGATCTTGATTCCCTTCACACCGGCTTTCATGGCATTCCCGGCAGTCATTTTCAGAACTCTCCGGAAAGCGGCTCTACCTTTAAGCTGACGCGCTACATTCAAAGCAATAATCTGTGCGTCAGTTTCAGGCTTTTTCACTTCCTTGATCTTTACCTGAATCTTTTTATCAGTGAGTTTCTGCAGCCTTTCACCGATTTTTTCAATGTTAGCACCTTTGGTTCCGATGATAACGCCGGGTCTGGCGGTATAAATCATCATGGTCACCCTCTGGGGCTGTCTGATAATCTCAATATCACCGATCTCAGCACCTTTTGCTTCAGGACTGTCCATCAGAGCTTTTCTGAGAGCCAGATCTTCATGCAGTGAGTCGGCATAATCTCTGGGATCTACATACCATTTAGATTTCCAGGTTTTGTTAATTCCCAGTCTGAGACCGTAAGGATTGACTTTCTGTCCCATTTATTCCCCCGTACTTCCTAATTCATCAACCACCACAGAGATATGTGAAGATCTCTTCAACAATCTATCAGCCCGTCCTCTGGATCTGGCCCACATTCTTTTCTGAATGGGTCCTCCATCAACAAGCAGCTCTTTGATGTACAGTGACTCTTCATCCAGCATGTTATTCTGGTTGAGAGCATTTGCCGCAGCCGACTGAATTACCTTAATGAGGAATTTTGCCCCTTTATTGGGAAGGTTCTCCAGAATCGCTATTGCATCCGCGTAAGGTTTTCTTCTTACATTATCAGCAATGGGTCTGATTTTAGAGGGCGACATGGGCAGATTCTTAGCGATTGCTTTGTATCCTTTCTTTGCTTCCATCTCTTACCTTACCTCTTTGACTTCTTGTCTGAACCAGCATGTCCTCGGAACAGTCTGGTCGGAGCAAATTCACCAAGTTTATGACCAACAAGGTTTTCAGTCACATAAACAGGAACCCAGGTCTTACCGTTATATACAGAAACCGTTAAACCAACCATCTCAGGAATAATTGTTGAAGTCCGTGAGTAGGTTTTTATCATACCTTTTGAACCGGACTTTGACTGATCAACAACCTTCTTGTAAAGACTTTTAGCAATAAACGGCCCTTTTTTAATAGATCTTGACACGCTTTACTCCTACTTCCGTCTCTTAACAATAAATTTGTTAGAACTCTTGTGTTTACTTCTTGTTTTAAACCCTTTCGTAGGTTTACCCCAGGGAGACACAGGATGACGACCACCGGAAGTTTTACCCTCACCACCACCATGGGGGTGATCAACAGGGTTCATTACAACACCCCGAACTTTTGGTCTTTTTCCCATCCATCTGGATCTACCGGCTTTACCGATTTTCACATTCATGTGATCTTCGTTTCCGACTTCACCAATGGTAGCCATACATTTATTGAGAACCATTCTCATTTCGCCGGAAGGCATTTTCAGAGTTACGTATTTTCCTTCCTTTGCAGCAATAAGAGCAGATCCACCGGCCGTTCTGACCATCTGTGCACCTCTACCGAGCTGTAGCTCTACAGCATGCACCAGACGACCGACTGGGATATTCTCCAGAGGAAGGGCGTTCCCAACTTCGATAGGAGCATCAGCACCGCTGACTACCTGATCTCCGACTTTCAGCCCTTTCGGACAGATAATGTACCGTTTTTCACCATCCACATAGTGGATCAGAGCAATATTGGCACTTCTATTCGGATCATATTCAATCTGGGAAACTTTTCCGGGAATACCGAATTTGTCCCTTTTGAAATCAATGACCCTGTATTTTCTTTTATGACCGCCACCACGACGGCGAACACTGATCCGGCCACCAGCGCCGCGTCCTGCCTTGGATGATTTTCCGGATACAAGAGATTTCTCAGGAGTGCTCCGTGTAATATCATCAAAAGTCAGACTCTGTCTGTATCTCTGGGACGGTGTTCTCGGGTTATATGTTTTAATAGCCACAGAAGCCTCCTACTTATACACCTTCAAAAGCATCGATTTTCTCGCCGGATGCGAGAGTCACGATTGCTTTTTTCCAGCTAGCTGTTCTGCCGTAACCTCTTTTAAAACTGTTGGCAGAGACAGGAACATTCGCTTTTTTCTTACCATTGACATTAACAATGTTGCAGCTTACAGGATTTACTGAGAAGAGGTCTTTTACAGCACTCATTACCTGGACTTTATTAGCTCTTTTATCAACCTTGAAGACATACTTCTTACTTTCCTGTTCACGAAGAACGTTGGACTTTTCTGTCAAAACAGGCTCGATTATTACTTTATAGGCATCCATATCTGACCTCATCCACCATAAAATTCGTTCAGTTTAGAAGCCGCACCTTCCATAACAACAATGTTCTTTCCGTAGAAAAGAGTGTGAGCACTCAGTCTGTTATAGGAAAGAAACTGTACGTTGGGAAGATTCCGTCCGGCTCTTCTGACCATTTTGTCATCATCTTTTAGAACGATAACTGTTTTTTCACCGTCAACCAGAGCTTTCAGAATATTTCTCATATCCTTGGTTTTTCCGGATTCTACAGTGAAATCCTCAACTACCTTGAATCTATCGTCACTCTGAGCTTTCAGACTCAGAATAGATTTCATTGCAAGCTGTTTTACTTTTTTGGGAATCACGTAGCTGTAATCCCGGGGTTTGGGGCCGAATACAATTCCACCGCCTACCCATACAGGAGACCTTCTGCGGCCAGCTCTGGCGCGACCGGTTCCTTTCTGACGCCAGGGTTTCGCAGTAGTACCGCGGACTTCTCTCCTGGTCTTCGTGCTGGCAGTACCAACTCTTTTATTTGCAAGCTCATTCTTTATAGCGTTATATATAGAACCTTCGCTTACTTCACGGGCGAATACTGAATCGTCAAGAGTTATAGTACGCAGCTCTTTTCCTTCAATTGAAAAGACTTTCTTGTCCATAATAATCCTCTATTTCTTTTTGGCCTTGCGCACTAGAACGATACTATTTTTTGTACCGGGTACAGCGCCCTTTACCAATACTATATTCTTTTCAGCATCTACTCGAACTACTTCAAGATTCTGAACAGTTTTTCTTTCGCCACCCATGCGGCCTGCCATTTTTGTCCCCTTAATAACTTTTGAGGGGTACGCAGCCATACCGGTAGAACCGTTGGCCCTGTGGAACTTGGAACCGTGTGTTGCACGTCCTCCACTGAAATTGTGGCGTTTCATAACACCCTGAAAACCCTTACCTTTGGAAGTACCGATAACGTCTACAAATGTAAGACCTTCAATGATTTCCACTCCGAAAGAATCGCCAACATTACATTCTTTCTCGAAATCCCGGATTTCCATTACATGCTTTTTGGGTGCAATATCTTCTTTAAACTGACCCGCATAAGGTTTTGTAACATGGCTGGACTTCATTTCTACAGACCCAAGAACAACAGCATCGTAACCATCTTTTTCCACTGTTCTATTGGCTACAACTACATTAGGCTCTATTTGTATTACAGTAACAGGAGTCAATGTACCATCTTCATCAAACACCTGGGTCATTCCAGCTTTTTTGCCAATCAAACCAATCATTTAATACCTCAACAATCTTTACTTACTGTTTGATCTCTACATCAACTCCAGCAGGCAGCTCGAGCTTCATAAGAGCATCCATAACAGCAGAGGTTGGCTCTAAAATATCTATCAGTCTTTTGTGAGTCCGCATTTCAAACTGCTCTCTGGACTTCTTATTTACAAAAGTTGATTTCAAAACGGTAAATTTATTAATCCGCGTAGGCAGAGGGATCGGCCCAGAAACTTTGCTTCCCTGTTTCTGAACAGCCTGAACAATGGCTTTTGCACTCTGATCAATCAATTCAACGTCAAAACCTCTCAGTCTGACGCGTATCCGTTCCTTACCCATTAGTCCTCCAGAAAAACACCCTGCCCGAAACCAGCAGGGTGCTTCTATAATTCTTATTCGATAATTTCTACAACCTGACCGGAAGCAACGGTTCTACCACCTTCGCGGATAGCGAAACGGAGACCTTTGTCCATAGCGATCGGGTGAATCAGTTCAGCAGTAATTTCAGTGTTATCACCAGGCATAACCATCTGTTTATCTTCGGGAAGAGTAACGGAACCGGTAATGTCGGTTGTTCTGAAATAGAACTGAGGTCTGTAACCGGAGAAGAAAGGATTATGTCTTCCACCTTCTTCCTTGGTCAGACAGTACAGCTGAGCTTTAAATTTGGTATGAGGCTTGATGGAACCGGGCTTACAAAGAACCTGTCCTCTCTGAACCTCTTTCTTGTCAACACCACGGAGCAGTGCACCGATGTTGTCTCCAGCCTGTCCTTCATCCAGAAGTTTGTTAAACATCTCAACACCGGTACAGGTTGTCTGCTGAGTATCTCTGATACCAACGATTTCAATAACATCACCTACGTGAACAACACCCTGTTCGATACGACCGGTTACTACGGTACCACGACCAGAGATAGAGAATACGTCTTCAATGGGCATCAGGAAGGGCTGATCAACAGCTCTTTCAGGAAGAGGGAAATAAGAGTCCATGGCATCCAGGAGCTCCTGAATACAGGCGGTCTTTTCTCCGTCTTCAATGTTAGACATAGCTTCAAAAGCAGAACCTTTGATGATGGGTGTATCATCTCCGGGGTATCCGTACTCATCAAGAAGTTCACGAACTTCCATCTCTACCAGATCTACCAGTTCAGGGTCAGCCAGGTCGAGCTTGTTCATGAATACGATCATTTTGGGGATACCTACCTGACGACCGAGCAGGATGTGCTCTCTGGTCTGGGGTTCGGGTCCGGAATCCGCTGCTACGAGCAGTACAGCACCATCCATCTGAGCTGCACCGGTAATCATGTTCTTGATGTAGTCAGCATGTCCGGGACAGTCAACGTGAGCATAGTGACGCGCTTCTGTTTCATACTCAACGTGTCTGGTGTTAATGGTGATACCACGTTCTCTTTCTTCAGGAGCATTATCAATATCTTCATAGCTCATTACTTTACCGCCCGCCTTTGCGGCACAGTACATAGAGATCGCTGCAGTAAGAGTTGTTTTACCGTGGTCAACGTGACCAATTGTACCGACGTTAACGTGCGGTTTGGTTCTCTCAAATTTGTCTTTAGCCATTTCTACCTCCTAGGCATTTTAAAAAAACAACACTCTTTTATATGCCACTTCCGGGCATCAGCCGTGATATTAACAAAAAACGCAATAACGACTCAACATCCGATGGCAACAAAGATTATTTTTTTGGCAGAATTTTTACACTAAAGAAACAGATAAAGGAGACAACAACCTTCTTTGTTTTCATAACAGCTTGTCCAACCACCTATTCCTCAAGAAACGGTTTGGCTTTTTACTGAACAACACGCGGCATAACCGACTGTTATTACTGAAAACCTCTGTCGCAGTAGCGGCCTCTTCAGGATTTCCTTCCGAGGCATTCCGCCGAGGGCAGAGCCGGCCAGAATAACATCTGACTGCCAGCTCCATATTCTCAGGCTTTTACCACTTGTAGTGGGAGAAAGCCTTATTCGCTTCAGCCATTCTATGGGTATCTTCTTTCTTTTTGAAAGCAGACCCTGTAGAATTGAAAGCATCCAGGATTTCTGCACTGAGTTTTTCACTCATGCTTCTTCCACTCCGGCTTCTGGCAGCGGCAATCATCCACCTCATAGCCAAAGCTTCCCTGCGGGAATCACGGATTTCAACGGGAACCTGATAGGTAGAACCACCTACTCTCCGGGATTTCACCTCTACGGCAGGCTTCACGTTATCCAGAGCTTTAAGAAAAACCTGCAGTTCATCTTCTTCTGTGGTTTTCTTGTTTTTCACAATCTCCATTGCACCGTAAATGCATTTGGCGCTGGTAGATTTCTTCCCGTCAACCATCATTCTTTTGATGAATTTCTCAACGGTAGTATTACTGTATTTGGAATCGGGCATTACCGGTCTTACCGGAGCCTCTCTTCTTCTAGCCATCTTACCTCACCTTACGCCTTGGGTCTCTTGGTTCCATACTTGGACCGGGACTTCTTACGACCATCTACACCTAATGTATCTTTAGCACCACGGACTATCTTATAACGCACACCGGGAAGGTCTTTCACCCTTCCGCCCCTGAGGATCACAACAGAGTGCTCCTGCAGATTGTGACCGATACCGGGAATATAGGCTGTAACCTCAATACCATTAGTCAATCTAACCCTGGCTACCTTACGGAGCGCGGAGTTAGGCTTTTTAGGAGTAATGGTCATAACTCTTGTACATACACCTCTTTTCTGAGGGCAGGACTGAAGGGCCGGAGAGTTAGTCTTATTAGCAGAAGACTTCCGTCCATTCCTGATTAACTGATTTATAGTAGGCATTTAAATACCATCTCCCTTTACAATCATTTACTCAAAAGCAAGAGGACTCTAACAGATTTCATCAAAAAGAGTCAACTGCCTGAAATATATATATCTGTTTTTTACAGGAAAATAACCAATTACTGGCTTTTTCCGGTAAAAAAGTTTATCGGGGGTCAGCATAATCCCCCGGTTAGTACTTATTTAGCGTCAGCTTCTACCGCTTTCTCATCGTAGCTTTCATCAAAAGGCTCACGATTCAGGCTGGCAAGTTCCTGCTCACGCTTTCTGTTTTCCAGAATCATCTGAACATGGGAATCCAAGTCCTGACTTTCCTGGTTAAACAGTTTCATATTTCTGTACTTCCTCATACCGGTACCGGCGGGGATCATGTGACCGATAACCACATTTTCCTTCAAACCTCTCAGTCCGTCTGACTGACCGGCAATTGCAGCGTTTGTCAGTACTCTGGTTGTTTCCTGAAAGGAGGCCGCAGAAATCCAGGAATCGATATTCAGGGAAGCCCTTGTAATACCGAGAAGCAGAGGTTTCGCTACAGCTGACTCTCCTCCTTCCCGTTTAACACGGTCATTCTCCTTGCGGAAATTGTACTTATCCACCTGCTGACCGTAGATGAAGTGAGTATCTCCCACATCCACAATCTCTACCTTTCTCATCATCTGACGGATGATAACGCCAATATGTTTATCATTGATATTTACACCCTGCATTCTGTACACTTCCTGAACTTCGTCCACAAGGAATTTCTGAAGGGCATTTTCACCGAGAATCTCAAGTATATCGTGCGGATCGGTAGCACCGTCACACAGAGGTTCACCGGCTTCCACCATATCTCCATCCCTGACAAGAAGGTGCTTACCCATGGGAACCTGATGTTTCAGTTCCACACCATAGGGATCAACAACATCAATAACACGCTTACCCTTTACTATACCCTGGAAGCGGACAGTCCCCGCAATCCTTGCAAGTACTGCGCCTTCTCGGGGACGACGGGCTTCAAAGAGCTCACCTACCCTGGGAAGACCACCGGTAATATCCTGAGTCTTGGCACTCTCTTTCAGCATTTTTGCCAGTGTCCGACCGGCTTTCACATCCGCACCGTTCTCTACGTTCAGATAGGAGTTACCAGGCAGGTAGTAGTTGGCAATTTCGTTACCATCAGCATCTTCAATGATAATCCGGGGCTGCAGAGATTCCAGAGAAAACTCGGTAATTTTCTTTTCGATATTCCCGGTATCTTCATTGACCTCTTCTTTCAAGGTGGTTCCGATAATAATATCTTCAAACCGGACCTTACCGTCCTGTTCAGCTATGATGGGATCGCTGAAGGGGTCAAAATACGCAATAGCTTCTTCTGCGGCGACTATCTGACCAGGGGCAACCATTACGGTAGAACCGTTTCTGATCTCCAGTTTCTGATCCTGAGCCACCAGCAGCAGCTTTCCGTCCACAATACTGATAACAGCGATTTCATCAGATTCTATCTCTTTGCCGTCCTTGACCAAGACGACTTCGCCTTTCAGAACTTTCTGTCCCTCTTCTACCCGGACTTCGTCGGAAGCTCCGATTTCAAAGGATTCAAAAACTTTGGCTACAACCAGAGAACCTTTTCTGGTAAAGAGCTGATTTCCGTTATCCAGCCCAACATGCGTACCAGTCATGGAGCGAACCAGCACAGGGTAACGCAGAGAAACTCTGTTATCTTCCGCAACAGTACTGGCAGTACCGCCGACGTGGAAAGTTCTCATGGTAAGCTGTGTACCGGGCTGCCCGATTGACTGGGCAGCGATTATACCGACAGCCTCTCCGATATTCACGGTTTTCTTGGTTGCCAGGTCCCTGCCGTAACATTTGCGGCAAACACCGTGTTTCGCCTCACAGGTAAGTACTGTTCTTACTTTAACGGCTTCAACACCGATTTCTTCAATTGCTCTGGCAATCTCATCAGTAATCTCTTCGTTAACATCAATAATCACTTCACCGGTAATAGGATGCTTTACCCTTTCCAGAGTAAACCTGCCGGCGATTCTGTCGGCCAGAGATTCTACAATTTCCTCTCCATCCTTCAGAGCGTAGGTTTCGATACCATTGATAGTACCGCAGTCATCTTCATTAACAACAACATCCTGGGCAATATCCACAAGACGCCTGGTAAGATAACCGGCATCGGCTGTTTTCAAAGCTGTATCCGCCAGACCCTTACGTGCACCATTGGTGGAAATGAAGAACTCGATAACCGAAAGCCCTTCCTTGAAGTTGGACCGGATGGGAAGTTCAATAATATCCCCGGAAGGTTTCGCCATAAGACCGCGCATACCCGCCAGCTGTCTGATCTGGTTACGGGAACCTCTCGCTCCCGAGTCAGCCATCATATAAACATTATTAAAGCCGCCTTTGTCGTTCTGAAGTTTTTCCATCATCACATTGGTCAGCTCTTCATTGGTTTTACTCCAAACCTCAACTACACGGTTATATCTTTCTTCCTGCGTAATATGACCCGCAAGATACTGATTCTGAATCTTCTGTACCTCGTTATTGGCGGCTTCAATCAGATCTTTCTTGGACTCAGGGATGATAATGTCATCCATACCGATAGAAGCTCCGAATTTGGTTGCGTATTTATAACCTGTATCCTTGATGATATCGAGCATTTTTACAGTTGTATATGATCCGTGAGTCTCATGAGTTCTGGTAATCAGATTACGAATCTGTTTATCACCCAGCGTCTCATTCACATATTCCACCTCAGAAGGCAGAAGCTCATTAAAAATAACACGGCCCGGGGTGGTTTCCAGAAATTCCCCATTCATTCGAACCTTCACCATTGCCTGATAAGCTACGGCACGGTTATCCAGAGCCATAATGACTTCATCGGAACTTGAAAAATACCGTCCTTCACCCTTGGCGCCAGGCCGGTTTTTTGTAAGGTGATACAGACCAAGAACCATATCCTGCGACGGGAAGACAACAGGCTGCCCGTTAGCAGGGTTCATCAGGTTTGTATCAGAAAGCATAAGGGTCCAGCACTCAATCTGGGCAGCATGAGTCAGAGGCACATGCACAGCCATCTGGTCACCGTCGAAGTCTGCATTAAAAGCATGACAGACCAGAGGATGCAGACGGATGGCTTTCCCTTCCACCAGAACCGGCTCAAATGCCTGAATACCCAGCCGGTGCAGGGTGGGAGCTCTGTTCAGGAGCACAGGATGCTCTTTTACAACTTCATCCAGAACAGTCCAGACTTCCGGAGTTTCCTGTTCTACCAGAGTTTTGGCTTTCTTTATGTTGTAGACAATGTCCTTGTCTACCAGTTTTTTCATAATAAAGGGTTTGTAGAGCTCCAAGGCCATCTTTGCGGGGAGACCGCACTGATGAAGCTTCAGATTGGGACCTACAACAATTACAGAACGCCCGGAGTAGTCAACACGCTTACCCAAAAGGTTTTGCCTGAACCGCCCCTGTTTTCCTTTCAGAAGGTCGGAAAGAGACTTCAAAGGCCTGTTGGATGCCCCTTTGACAACTTTTTTCTTCTTGGAGTTGTCGAAAAGCGCATCGACCGCTTCCTGAAGCATCCTTTTCTCATTTCTGATAATAATATCAGGTGCGTTCAGAACCATAAGTCTTTTCAGACGGTTGTTCCTATTGATAACCCTTCTGTACAGGTCGTTAAGGTCGGAAGTAGCAAATCGTCCACCGTCAAGCTGTACCATAGGCCTCAGTTCTGGGGGGATAACCGGAATAACATCCAGAATCATCCATTCTGCCCGGTTTCCGGAATCCCTGAAATTCTCAACTATCTCGATTCTCTTTAAAAGCCTTTTATCAGCCTTGGGCCCCTTCTCTACCATTTTAGCTCTGAGCTCGGCAGACAGGGCATCAAGATCAAGACCTTCCAGCAGACTCCTGACAGCCTCTGCTCCGATTCCTGCGGTAAAGGACATACCGTAGCGGTCCTGAGCTTCCATGAATTCTTCTTCAGAGAGGAGCTGCATCTTCTTAAGATCTGTATCTCCCGCTTCAATAACTATGTATTTTTCATAGTAGAGGATAGAACGGAGTGATGCTATGGAAAGATCCAGCAGAAGCCCCATTCTCGAAGGAACGGACCGGTAATACCAGATATGAGAAACGGGAGAAGCCAACTCAATGTGCCCCATCCTCTCTCTCCTAACCTTAAAATGGGTAACTTCAACACCACAGCGGTCACAAATCACACCCTTGTAGCGGATGGACTTAAATTTACCACAGTAACATTCCCATTCTTTGGTGGTTCCAAAAATCCTTTCACAGAAAAGACCGTCTTTTTCGGGCCTGAGAGTTCTATAATTAATAGTTTCCGGTTTTTTGACCTCACCATAAGACCATGCTCTGATCTGTTCCGGCGAAGCCAGTTTTATCATTAAACTGTCAAAATCCTGAATATCTTTCATTCGTTCCCCCTGCTAGAATCGGCTTCCCTGTCTGCTGATCAATTCTTCATCTCTTTCAGTAAAAGGTATCTGCTTACCTTTTGAGTCGAAGATTCTGACATCCAGAGCCAGACCCCGCAATTCCTGAACCAGTACATTAAAAGACTCGGGGATTCCCGCAGCCGTTGTGGCATCGCCTTTTACAATACTCTCATATATCTTGGCCCGACCATTCATATCGTCCGATTTGATAGTCATAAGCTCCTGGAGCGTATTAGCTGCCCCATAAGCCTCAAGGGCCCACACTTCCATTTCTCCCAGCCTCTGACCACCGAACTGAGCTTTACCGCCCAGGGGCTGCTGAGTTACCAGCGAATAGGGACCGGTAGAACGGGCATGCATCTTATCGTCCACCAGATGGTGCAGTTTGAGGTAGTACATATAGCCTACGAAAACCGGGTTTTCAAAAGGTTCCCCTGTATAGCCGTCAAACAACTGAATTTTAGAGGCACCATTTAATCCGGCCTTTTCCAGCTCTGCAGAAATCTCTTCAGTAGATGCCGAATTAAAAACAGGCGTTTCATACATCTTGCCCAACTGAGCTCCAGCCATTCCGAGCATGGTTTCCATGATCTGACCGATATTCATACGGGAAGGTACACCCAGCGGGTTCAAACAAACTTCCAAAGGAGTACCGTCAGCCATATAAGGCATGTCCTCTTCCGGAAGAACCCTGGCGACAACACCCTTGTTTCCGTGACGACCAGCCATTTTATCGCCCTCTTTCAGCTTCCTTTTGGTAGCAATAAGAACTTTTACAACTTCATCAACACCGGGGCTGAGGTCATCACCTTCAGACCTCTTGAGCCTCTGAACATCGATAACCGTACCTTCTACACCATGAGGAAGTTTCAGGGATGTATCTCTCACCTCTTTGGCTTTTTCACCGAAGATGGAGTTCAGAAGCTTGAATTCAGGAGTTGTTTCCGTTTCGGATTTGGGAGTAACTTTTCCAACCAGAATATAGCTGGATTTTACTTTGGCACCGATTCTGACAATTCCTTCTTCATCAAGCTGTTCCAGAGCTTTTTCTGAAGTATTGGGAATATCCCTGGTCAGTTTTTCCGGACCCAGTTTTGTTTCCCTTACTTCAGTAACAAACTCTTTAATATGAATAGACGTATAATAGTCGTCTTTAACTACTTTTTCAGAGATAAGAACAGCATCCTCATAGTTATAACCGTTCCAGGGAACGAATCCCACCAGAAGGTTTCTACCCAGTGAAAGTTCACCATTCTTGGTAGAGGGGCCATCTGCCAGAACAGCACCTGCTTCTACCTTTTCACCCTTTGAAACAATGGGTTTCTGATTAAAACAGGTATCCTGGTTGGTTCTCTGATACTTAATCAGAGGATAAACATCCTGAATTTCCGCATCAGATTCATCAGGTTGTATCCGAACCTCTTCAGAACTGACATAACTGACAACTCCGCCTCTTTTTGCCTTGATGCAAACACCCGAGTCATAAGCGGCTTTCCCTTCCATTCCGGTTCCGACTATCGGAGCTTCGGGAAAAAGAAGAGGAACAGCCTGACGCTGCATGTTACAACCCATGAGCGCCCGGTTGGCGTCATCATGCTCCAGAAAAGGAATCAGAGATGCTGCTGTGGAAATAATCTGCCTTGGCGACACATCCATGTATTTGATTTCGTCAGGACTCTTTATGGTATAATCTCCGGACTTTCTTACAGCAACAAGATCATCCGTCAACCTCCAGTCTTCACTGAGGGTCGCACTCGCCTGAGCGATATAGTACTTCTCCTCATCCATAGCTGACAGGTATTCCACTTCGCGGGAGACCTGACCATCCTTTACCTTACGGAAAGGAGTTTCCAGAAACCCGTAATCATTGACCCTTGTAAAGTTGGCAAGAGAAACAATCAAACCGATATTGGGACCTTCAGGAGTTTCAATGGGACACATTCGGCCGTAGTGAGTGTAATGTACGTCACGCACCTCAAAACCAGCCCTATCCCTGGAAAGACCTCCGGGACCGAGAGCATTCAGCCTTCTCTTGTGCGTCAGCTCGGAAAGAGGGTTAACCTGATCCATAAACTGGGACAGCTGGGAAGAACCGAAAAACTCTTTCACAGCTGCAACAATAGGTTTAATTGAAACAAGATCCTGAGGCTTGAGAGATTCGGTTTCTTTAAGAGACATCCGCTCTTTAGCGATCCTTTCCATTCGGGAGAATGCGGTTTTCAGAGCATTGGAAAGCAGCTCACCTACAGATCGAACACGTCTGTTACCCAGATGATCAATATCATCAATAGAAGCTTCCCCGTCATACACCTTGATGAGATACCCCATTGTATTGGCAATATCCTCGCGGGTAAGCACATGGGAATCTTCGGGATTCTCGTAGTCAAATTTCTTGTTCAGCTTATACCGTCCGACACGGCCCAGGTCGTAGCGTCTTGTGGAGAAAAACATGGACATCAGGTCTTTTTCCGCACTCTCAACAGTAATGGGCTCACCAGGCATCAGAACAGAATAGATGGATGCCAGGGCATCTTCTTTTGTCGGCTCATCCTGATCAGGATCATCCTGATTGTATTTCGCTTCCTCTCTTTCAAAACAGTTAAGTACTATATTGCTATTAAGAGAGTCAGGATGCTCGAAATCTACAACTTCAACGGTTTCAATCTGCGAGTGCACAAGCTCATCCGTATCATGAGGATGTATTTTCTCACCAGCTCTGTAGAGTTTCTTTTTTACACCGTCCACTTCTGTATAGACTGCCCGTGCAAAAACCATCCCTACCAGAGACTTGGCGCCTTCTCTGTCATTGGTTACTTTTACAGTTTTTGTCTTATAAAACTGATCTATAATCTTTTCTCTGGTATCCAATCCGAGGGCTCTCAGAAAGAGGGTACCGAGAATACGTTTTTTTCTGTCGATTTTGGTATAGATCAGATCCTTTTTGGAATCAATTTCAAACTCCAGCCAGGAACCTCTATACGGAATGATCCGGGATGAGTATACTCCCTTCTCTTCTGAAAAAATTACACCGGGCGATCTGTGGATCTGAGAGACTACAACTCTCTCGGCTCCATTGATAATAAAAGTCCCCCTCTCTGTCATCAGAGGGATGTCGCCCATATAAATCTCTTTCTGCCGGATTTCTCCGGTAGACTGAAAAATCAGGTTAATTCGAGCCTTGATCGGCACAGCATAAGAGAGACCCTTCCGTTTACACTCAGCCTCTGTCATTTTTACGCCGTCATAATCGAGGGTGTAATAATCATAATCAAGAACCAACTCTCCATTGGCACTTTCTATGGGAAAAGTCGCACGAAACACTTCTTCCAGACCCTGATCCAACAGCTCTCCATCCCCTTTCAAGGCGGCTGTCTGGAGAAATTTTTCATATGAAGACAACTGAATATCAATAAGATTAGGCAGCTCTATGGCTTCTTCATACTCTTTACCAATATAAGTTCGGCGATCCAGCTTATCCCTAACAAACACTAAAAACCCCCTGATAACACTTTACCACAAGGACAGACTGCCCCTGTGGTAAAATGAGAAAAAAATCAATTCAGTTAAAACAATGCACTACTATTATTTAATTTCAATAGTTGCACCGGCAGCCTCAAGCTGCTCTTTGATCTTGTCTGCTTCTTCCTTAGAAACGCCCTCTTTGATCACGGAATCGGATCCTTCAACCATTTCTTTTGCTTCTTTCAGTCCAAGACCGGTAACACCTCTTACCTCTTTGATTACACCGATTTTCTTACCATCAGCGAAACCTTTGAGAACTACGTCAAACTCAGACTGTTCTTCAGAAGCAGCGGCAGCTTCGCCACCGGCAGCGGGAGCAGCAGCTACAGCTACCGGAGCAGCAGCGGTTACACCAAATTTTTCTTCCATAGCTTTTACCAGCTCGGAAACTTCGAGTACAGTCATGTTTGCAATTGCATCAAGCATTTCTTCAGTTGTCATATTATCTTCTCCTTATGTTTCTTTTAACGGCGATAGCATGCAACTACAGAAGACTAACGCCGTTTTGTTTATATATTTATTACTCTTTACCTTTTGCTTCTGCAACGGCAGCAAGAGTTCTTACCAGTTTTTCTGTAACACCATTAAGCGCATAAGCTACGTTCTGCACTGGCGCATTCATGGTACCCATAAGTTTTGCAATAAGCTCGATTCTTGTAGGAAGCTTTGAGAACGCCACAACACCGGCTTCATCATAAACATTACCTTCAAACATTCCGGCTTTCAATTCCACAGGGCTGTCTTTTGCAAATTCTATCAGTGTTTTTGCAACAGGACCTGCCTCATCATGAGCCAAAGCAACAGCCGTAGGCCCCACAAGATACTCATCCAGACCATCTTTGCCAAGCTCTTTGAAAGCAATTTTGGCCAGATTGTTCTTAATTACATGGTATTCAGCTTTCTGCTCCCTAAGCTTATTTCTCAGCTCAGTCACCTGCTCTACTGTCAGACCCCTGTAATTTGTAAAAATAAAATTATCAACACCATCAAACTGTTCACGAAGAGCAGCAACAGCGTCAAGTTTATTCTGCTGTATTTTCTTTTCCGCCATCTCTTACTCCTTTACTTCTACTTTGACACCGGGACCCATAGTAGAAGAAATCGCGATAGATTTTACAAAATCACCTTTCACATCACTAGGTCTCTTTTTGGACAGATCCCCCAGAAAAGCATCGTAGTTTTCCTGGATTTTGGCACCATCCATAGAAACTTTCCCGACAGCCAAATGAACAACTCCGGTTTTATCAGCACGATACTCAACACGACCCTGCTTCAGCTCTTCAATAGCTCCTTTCACATCCATGGTAACGGTTCTTGTTTTAGGGTTAGGCATAAGACCTCTTCTACCAAGAACAGGACCGAGCTTACCAACTTCCCTCATCATATCAGGAGTGGCAACACAGATATCGAAATCCAGCCAGCCGTCTTTAATTTTCGCCACCAGATCATCATCACCAACATAAGCAGCACCGGCATCCAGAGCTTCTTTGGCTTTATCGCCTTTGGCGAACACAAGGATCTTCTTTTCAGCAGTAAACTGATTGGGAAGGCTGACAGTATCCCGGATGGAGTGACTCTTTTTAATATTCAGCTTTACAGAAACTTCTACAGTTTCGTCAAATTTTGCAAAAGCACAATCCTTGACAAGATTGATCGCTTCAGAAGAGGCATATACTTTTGCAGAATCGATTTTGGCAGCTGCTTCTTTATATTTCTTGCTTCTTTTCACTATATTAACCCTCTACCTTAATTCCCATACTGCGGGCAGTACCGGAAATGATTTTGATAGCGGCATCAATGTCGTTTGCATTAAGATCCGGCATCTTAGTCTCAGCAATTTCCTGAACCTGGGCACGGGTTACAGTAGCAACCTTAACTTTATGAGGTTCGGCAGAGCCCTTATCCAGCTTGGCAGCTTTTTTCAAAAGAACCGCAGCAGGAGGGGTTTTAGTGATAAACGTAAAACTTCTGTCATTATAAACAGTAATAACAACAGGAATAGTGAGACCCGGCTCAAATTTGCTTGTCCTGTCATTAAACTGCTGAACAAACTGAGGCGCGGGAACCCCGTGAGGACCGAGAGCCGGACCTACGGGAGGTGCGGGAGTTGCCTTACCCGCAGGTACCTGCAGCTTAATATAAGCTGTTACCTTTTTCTTAGCCATTTTTTACTCCTTATGGTGCAAGCGTCTGCTAACCAAATACAGACTCCCATTTATATACAACAACGACAGATTTCATACAAAACCTGCCGTAGTTACTTACACTTTTTCTACCTGTGAGAAATCGACTTCTACCGGCGTACTCCGGCCGAAGATACCCACCATAACCCGAAGCTTGCCTTTTTCGTGATTAACAACTTCAATATTACCGGAAAAAGACTCAAAGGGTCCATCAATAACCCGAACTTCCTCTCCCACAGCAAAATCCTGCTTGGACTGATAACGCTTTTCAGCTTTTATCGCGCCCGTCTTCTGCAGTATCGCCTTGGCTTCATCCTGGCTGATTGGCTGAGGCTTTGCTCCGGAAGCATACCCCACAAAACCTACAACACCCTGAATCTTTTTGATATCGGAACAGATTTTTTTCCAACCCCGGTCGGGCAGATCCATTTCAAGAAGAATATAACCTGGAAGAAATTTTTTCGAAACTGTTCGCTTTTTACCGTTCTTTACCTCGACAACATCCTCTGCAGGAACCTTGATATCAAGCACAGCCCCGGCAAGAGTTCCATCTTCAATGTAAAGCCGGATATATTTCTCAATTTTATTTTCATACCCAGAATAAGTATGAAGAACGTACCAACCTTTTGCCATTACCTTTCCTTTGCTCTACTGGGCAGTCTAGAAAATAAAAAAGAGCCCTTTTACAAGCAGGAAGTCAACAATACCAAAAAAGAGAGCAAAAAGCACAGTAGAAACAAGAACAACCTTCGTGGAAGATGCCACTGAATCCCTGCCAGGCCATACGACCTTTTTCAACTCTCCGTAGCTTTCTGAGAAAAAAGCTTTTATTTTTTTCATAACAAGCTCCCGGTTAAAAAAACACCGGACAAGCCGGCATTCTTCACACACCCGAAAAGACAAACAAACTCCGACCATGGGCCGGAGGTGTCATCTCTTCATCTAGTTTAAAATATAAAAATACAGGCCAGGTAGGACTCGAACCTACAACATCCGGTTTTGGAGACCGGCGCTCTAGCCATTGGAGCTACTGGCCTGTATAAAACCTATTTAATCTTTGTCTCTTTATGTTCAGTAGAGCTCTTACACCATTTACAGTATTTTTTGAATTCCAGTTTACCCTGGATATTTCTTCTATTCTTACTGGTAGTATAATTTTTTCTTTTACAGGTTGTACACTGAAGTGCCACCAGCTCTACAGCGCCTTTTTTTGCTTTCGCCATTTTATCTCCCGCCTGAAAAGCCCATTGACCTTATCAACAGACTAATTAGAATAAAGTAAATACAGCCTCCGACCGGACTTGAACCGGTGACCCCAACCTTACCATGGTCGTACTCTACCGACTGAGCTACAGAGGCACGCTGTGAAATGCTCATGTAAAGTACCAAAATGCTTTTTTTTTGTCAACAGCTTTCTTCAAAAAAAAGAATTAAAGTAAAACAGGACCCCTATCTCACTACATGCCAAATATTTACCACCATCCTGCCCGATTCAGCATTCCCTATAGACAAACTGACACAGCATAGCTGTTCCCGCTCTTGTAGAAGTCCATAACTCTCTGACAGTTTTCTCTGTACCGCAGGTATTTCCGATCGTAGATCTTCCGGTTTTCCTCACCTGGCGTTATTTCATGCTTCATCTGCACCAAAGCATCCGAAGCGGTCTGTATATCAGGAAAACGCCTGAGAGCCACCGACGCCAGACAAGCATCACCCAGCAGCTCGGCATCTTCTATTTCGGGAATCAGAATCTTCTTGCCTGTGATGTCTGCCTTCATCTGATTCCAGACCCTGCTTTTTCCCTGACCTCCCGATATTCTGAGATCCTCCACCGGAAGCCCCTGCCCCTCAAAAAGCTCAAGGCTTCTCCGGACAGCGAAACCTATAGCTTCCATAACAGCACGGCCCAGTTCATATCGACCCTGTTCCGGATCCAGACCGGTAAACATGCCATTGGAAAATTCCCAGAGATACCCCTGTTTCAGATTGGGAAAGAACTGGGGATGATCCTGCTCAACCGATGTCCGGCTTACACCGTCCATAGTCTGATCGTAACGGAAACTCTCCTGCCCGGTCAGATGCCTGTACCATTCAAAAAGGCTCCCCGTAGAAGACAGAATGGCCGAGATATTCGTATACCCCCTGACCGCATGGGGGAGTTCTCTCAGATGGGGATTTCCAATGGAAATTTCCGAGCAGTAATTGATGCCCTCAGAAGTGCCGGCCCGGTCGCAGATCCTCCCCGGATAAACCGCACCGGTACCGATCAGGGAGGCCATAAAATCTGATCCGCAGGCAATAACAGGAATTCCGGGTTTCAACTCCGTTTTCAAGCGGGCATTCGGGGAAACCGTACCTGTGATTGTTCCCATTTCCACAATTTCCGGGAATTTACTCTTATCAAGCCCCATCCGGAGAAAGGACTCGTCATCCCATACATAAGGCAGAAAATCCTTATGAGGAGAAACCATAACCGCCTGACCGGTAAGTTGATACATCAGATACTCGGGACAGGAAAGAAAAAGAGCCGCTTTATCGTAACGTTCTCGATCATGCTTTTTCAACCAGCTGATTTTGGGAAGATAGTAGGAGGTGGTTTTATCCAGATCATGACTTTGGTTAAAGTGCCATAAAAGAACCGAATCCAAAGGCTTTCCCCCGGAATCCAGGGGGACCATGGTAGGCCCGTTGCCGCTTATGGCGACAGCATTGACCTTGGAAGGCCCCACAGCAGAAATGATCTCTGCAAGACCTTTTTCCCACAAACCGGCAGAAAAGCTGCTGACCCGGCTGAGGGCGTCATGGGGAAACCTGACTCTATGATAGGAGAACAGGAACCCGTCCCTGCTGATCAGACCGCCTTTCATGGATGAGGTTCCTATATCTACAGCCAGAATCAAGGGTTACCTCTTTTTCAGCATCCTCTGAATCATTTTACTGTTGTCCAGCAACGGTGAAACGGATCGATTGTGATGCACCCGGGAAATGGCCCGGGCAAACAGATTGGATACGCTGGCAGAAAAAAACCACTCTTTTTCGAGAATCTCTTCCGGAAGGGTAACAGCGTTGGTTCCGACGATGTAGTCAAAATACCCCTCGTTGTAGGCTTCATCAAAGTGATCCACCGCTGCTCCTGAAAACATGGGCAGAGAGACTGAGCAGATAATCTTTTTCGCACCCATCTCCCGAATCAGCTTCATGGCCTTTATTAGGGTTCCACCGGTTCCCAGCATATCATCCGCTATAAAAACGGTTTTATCTTTTACATCTCCCAGAAGACGGGCTGATGTAATATTCGAATCCGAAGCGCTTCTTGTCAGCTTGGAATAATCTCTTTCCTTATAAAGAAGAGCCAAGGGCTTTTTCAGTGAATTGGCATAGAACTTATTCCGTTCAATGGCTCCTGTGTCCGGCGACACAACCACCAGATCCTCATCCTGAAGATCAATATTTCCGTTAAGCTGCCTGAGGATCTGATAGGAGGCATGAAGGTTTTCCAGTGAGAGATTTTTAAAGGTATGGGCAATCTCCTTGGAATGGATATCCAGGGTAATAATCCTCTCAATCCCCATGTTTTCAAACATCCGTCCCAGGGTGGACGCAGTCAACCCCTCCCGTCCTTTGGCTTTATGCTGCCGGCTGTAGGGATAGGTCGGCAGAACGAGAGAAACCCTCCTTGCACCCGACCGGAATGCCGCATCGATGGTTACAAAAAGATTCATAAGATGATCATTCACAGAACAAACGACCTCTTCGTCTGAACCGAAATATTTCACTGGATTGTTGTTGGCCACATCCTGAACAATATAGATATCCATCCCCCGGATGGAACGGAGAATTTCAGCCTTGATCTCACCGTTGGCAAAGCGGGTGGATTTACAGGGTATCTTAAAGGATGGACTCCGGTAACTTTTCCCGTCTCCTACAGCTGAAACCCGATGGGAAATGATATCATCGGCAAAATTCGCCTGTTTATAGACCTCTTCCCTGTCAAGATTATAAAGACGGCTAATATAACTGACCTTTTTATCAAATCTTCTACGATAGATCGTTTTAAGATGTGACGTTATCTCATCGGCGAATGCCTCGCCGCCCGGGCAGGCTATAACACCCAGGGATGTGGGTTTTGAAAAACTCATTCCATGTCCTTTGCTTTCGGGAAGACGCCCTCAGGGGAGTGTCCGCGGTTCTCACACAAAACATATCACACCCTCTTTTCTGGGGTCAATAAGATGAATTCAACTGTCAGCTCTTTACCCTGCCCCGGGAATTCATCATAATTCGAAAACATCCCGAAAGCGGGTTTATATTTAACACTAGCCCGCTTTCAGAAAAGACCCTCAGGAGGGAACATTATGAATAAAAAATTTTTCCTGATAACAATATTGATGATTGCGGCACTGGTGTCATCCTGCCAAAAGAAAGAACAGGAGATATCAGAGGCAAAGAGCCCGGCCCGGATAGCCGTATTCGTCCCGGGAGTTCTGGCGGGAAGCCCCACATACGAAATGATGGACCAGGGGGTCCGCAAAGCTGCAGAAGAGATGGGAGCACAGGTAAAAACCGTGGAAGGCGGCTTTAATCAGGCGGAATGGGCCACTCAGGTTCAGACTCTGGCATCGGAAAAGCAGTATGACCTTATAATCAGCTCCAATCCCGCCATGCCCGAAATATGCAGAAAAGTGAAGGAAACCTATCCGGATCAGGATTTTCTGATTCTGGAAGGCAGCAGGATTGAAAATGACACGGTTTCCACCTTTCTGTTCAGCCATCTGGAGCTTGCCTACATGCTGGGATATTTTGCAGGGCTCGTGACCAGCTCCGATATGGAAGGAGCCAACAAGGCCTTAAAGGTAGGTTTGATTGCCGGACAGGAGTACCCTGAAATGAATCAGAAAATCCGCCCCGGTTTTCTTCAGGGCCTGACAGACGCTGCACCCGGAGGAGAAATTGATTTCCGGGTCATAGGAAACTGGTATGATGCAACGAAAGCCTCGGATCTGGCAAAGAGCATGATAGATTCGGATGTGGATGTGATCCTGACCATTGCCGGAGGGGCTAATCAGGGTGTGGTTTCTGCGGCAAAAGAAGCGGGAAAATATGTATTATGGTATGACACCAACGGTTATGCCCTGGAACCCGGCACCGTAATCGGAAGCGGCCTCATCCGGGAGGACAAAGCCGCTTACGAGCAGACTCTCCTGGCCCTGGAGGGAAAACTTCCGGCAGGTTCCTCTGTCTATGCCGGTGTCAAAGAAGGGTTTCTGGACTTTATCAGCGACGATCCCCTCTATATAGAAAATGTCCCTGAGGAGATCAGGAAAGCCCAGGAAAATATGGTAGAAAAGTTCAAAAAAGGACAGCTGCAGCTGCGGTAATCCGAACAATGCATCATCCGGGTCCCAACAGCATAGAACTTTCGGACGTAACAAAAGAATTTACCGAAAACGGAATCAAAGCATGCGACGGAATAACATTTTCCGTCGCTAAAGGGGAAATTCTCTGCCTTATGGGAGAGAACGGCGCCGGAAAATCCACACTGATGCATATTCTCTCGGGTTTTTACAAACCCGACAGGGGACGGATCCATTTCCCCGGAGGGGATTCGGTGGGCATGATCCACCAGAAACCGATCCTGGCCGGAAGCCTGGCTGTGTGGGAGAACATTGCTCTGGGACACAGGGAAGACTCAATCCTGGTCAAACCGGCGGAACTGAAAGAAAGGATACGCAGGGTTCAGGACTTCTATCACCTGCCTCTCAATCTGAACCTGATGACCTATGAGCTTACGGCCCCCCAGATACAGAGAGCAGAACTTCTGGAATCCCTTGTTCTGAACAGACAGATCCTGGTTTTTGACGAACCCAGCGCCAGCCTGACAGAACAGCAGACTGAGGCTTTGATTCATCTTATAAAAAGGCTGAAAGACGAGGAAAAAACCATCCTCTATATTACCCACAGAATACAGGAGTCCTTTGCCCTGGCAGACAGAATCGCGGTTTTGCGAAAGGGCCGGTTAAAAATGATCAGCCCTGTGGAAGGCCTGACCCCCTCGGCGGTTTCGGAAGCTATGATAGGTTCAGACTCGTATACAACAGGGAAAATCAGAACCGTTAAGGTAAAAAAGCCGGAAGACAGGGTCCCCCTGCTGAAACTGGAGAATATCAGCTACGAAGAACAGGGTGTGATGAAATTAAAAAAGATCAGCACAGAGCTTTATCCGGGAGAAGTTCTGGGCATTGCAGGCATTAGGGAAAACGGCCTGATCTATCTGGAAGATCTGATTACCGGAGCGGTCCGCCCCAAAGAGGGAAGGTTCCTTCTGAAAGGGAAGCCGATCCCCTACCTGACCCCCTACCGCTTCAGGAAACACGGCATATCCTATATCCCTGCGGACAGGCTGACAAGGGGAGCAAGCCTGGAATCCACCCTGGGGGAGAATCTGATTCTGTTAAAAAGAACTATCAAAGGATCGGGAAGAAGCTACAGAACCCGGCTGAAGAACTGGGCTGTTCATCTGATAAACAGAGCGGATATTGCAGGACATCCGGACCAGCCGGCAAAAACCCTTTCGGGAGGAAACATCCAGAAAATGATACTCACCAGAGAACTCCATGAAAACCCCTCTCTTCTGATTATTTCCGAACCGAGCTGGGGACTGGATTTTGCCAGCCGCGAACGACTTCATGAAGAGATACTGAAAATTAGGAATCAGGGAGCGTCGGTACTCCTTTTGACAACGGATATAGACGAACTCCTCTACCTCTCCGACAGAATAGCCGTTCTTACGGGAGGAACCCTCTCTCACACGCCCCCGGATAATCATCTCTGGACAAGGAAATCCATCGGAGAAAGGATGACAGGAGCAGACCTGATATGAAAATGCCTCCCGTATTCCGGATACTCCTGATCTGTATCACAATTGCCACCGGGGTGATCCTCCTGTTCAGCAGCCAGCCGGGAGAGACTCTCTTCTATTTTTTTCCGGGAATATTCAGCAACGCTCTCTCTTTCGGCAACTTTCTGAACTATTCGGTACTGCTGTGCCTTACAGGACTGGGAATTATTCTGGCATTCAATGCAGGCTCTTTTAACCTGGGGGGAGAAGGACAGGTTTACACCGGTGCTCTGACAGCGCTTTCCCTGGCATTTCTCTATCCCGGGCTTCCCGGCCCTCTGGGGGTGGCCATGATGATTGCCGGAGGCGCCCTCTCAGGAGGAATTCTGGCCTTTCTTTCGGGGCTGATGAAATCCCGGTGGGATGTGGACGAACTGATCAGCACCTTTCTTCTCTCTGCGGGAATGATCAAGGTGGCGGACTACCTGATACTCGGCCCTCTGAGCAACCCGGACAGCTACCTTATAACAACGAGAGAAATCCCTCAGCAGTACCGCCTCGCCCTGCTGATGCCCCCCAGCCGGTTCAATATCTCTTTCCTTCTGATTCTGATACTGATACCGGCGGCCTATTTTTTCCTCCACCACTCCCGGAGAGGCTATGAGCTGAGAATGACCGGTCATAACCGGGAATTTGCCAGATTCGGAGGCTTGAATCTGGGGATTTACGACACCCTTCCCCTGACAGCCAGCGGGGCGCTCCATGGAGCAGCCGGGGCCATAGCGGTTTGCGGAACCTATTATGCGGGAATCCTGGGGTTCACATCCGGTTTGGGCTGGAACGGGATTGCGGTTGCTCTTATCGCGTCCCGGAACCCCCTGTTCCTGATTCCGGGTGTTTTGTTCTTCTCATGGATGACGCAAGGGGCCCGGCTGGCTGTTCTCCAGTCCCATCTGTCTCTGGAACTGGGAAGTATTATACAGGGAATCCTGTTTCTTCTCATATCATCCCAGGCTTTGAGAGGGAAAAGGAAATGATACTTTCTTTTATCAACAGTGCAGCACCTCTGATCCTGGCAGCTCTGGGAGGGCTTCTAACAGAGCTGGCCGGGGTTTTGAACATCGCCCTGGAAGGTATGATCCTGACTGGAGCATTCACGGGGATCCTGTTCACCCACTGGACGGGCAGTCCTTTTGCCGGCGCTCTTGCCGGCGCAGCTTCGGGACTCCTTTCCGCCTGGCTTTTCAGCTTCAGCAGCTTCAGGCTGAAGGGCAACATATTTATCACCGGCCTGGGAATCAATATCCTTATGCCAGCCCTTATTGCGTCTTTCTCACAATCCCTTTTTGGAAATCAGGGCATTATCCGTCTTGAAAGTTCGAAAAAGATTCCGGTTCTCTTAGGTTTTGACACATTCACCTGGCTGAGCCTTGTCATTGCTGCCATCATGCTCTTATTTCTCTACAGAACCTATCAGGGACTGGCGTTAAGAGCCTCCGGAGAAAGACCGGAACTGCTCCAAAGCCGGGGGATTTCTCCTGACAAAACCAGAAGCCGGGCGGTTCTGGTATCGGGGATTCTGGCGGGGATTTCCGGCGCCGCCCTCTCTCTCAGACTGGGAGCCTTTGTTCCGGGCATGTCTGCCGGAAAGGGATGGATCGCCCTGGTAGCCATATACCTGGGATACAAAAAGGTCCCGGGAATCATAGCGGCATGCCTGCTTTTTGCCGGAGCCGAGGGGATTGCCAACAGAGCCCAGGGAACACTTCAGATCCCCCCTACCCTGATTCTCAGCTTCCCCTATTTCTTCACACTTCTGGGGCTCGGGATCTTTGCTCTCGTAAAAAAACAGAAAACTTAACATTTTTCATAAATATTTTTATGGATTGTTAGATTTGTGTTAATTTTCTAATTCGAACCCTGAAATATCCTTGTTTTTCACCTTTTCTCTCTATAAACTGTACCTACTTTGTCAGAAGAATGTTAATTCTGAAAAATACAATCTTTTCATGTACAAATAAAAAAATCAGGAGTAAACCGGATATGACAATTTTCTCTAACATAATGGAGATTATAGGATCCCTCGGACTTTTTCTTTTCGGAATGAAAATTATGAGCGAGGGGATTCAGAAAGCAGCGGGAGAGGGGCTTCAGAAAACCCTGAACCATATTACGGCCAACCGCTTTGTATCGGTTATCACAGGATTTGTAATCACAGCCATAATACAATCCTCCTCAGCAACCACAGTTATGGTTGTCAGTTTTGTAAATGCGGGTCTTCTTAACCTGACCCAGGCGATCGGCGTTATCATGGGTGCCAACATCGGTACCACAGTAACAGGCTGGATCGTTTCACTGTTGGGCTTCAAGTTAAAAATCAGCGCCATGGCTCTTCCTATTATAGGCGTAGGGCTCCCTCTGTACTTTTCCAAAGTCAGTAAAAGAAGAGACTGGGGAGAGTTTATGATCGGTTTCGGACTGCTGTTCCTGGGACTGGATTTTATGAAACATGCCATGCCCGACCTGGATGCAGAGCAGGTTCACTTTCTGGCGGATTTTGCCGGAAAAGGCCTCATTTCCATTCTGATTTTTACATTGGCCGGAGCACTGATCACGATCATCGTTCATTCATCCAGTGCGTCCATGGCTATTACTCTGACAATGGCCCATAACGGCCTGATTCCTTTTGAAGCGGCAGCGGCCATGATTATGGGTGCCAATATCGGTACTACAATAGATGCTTACCTGGCTGCTATCGGAGCCAATGTCCATGCCCGCAGGGCATCGAGGGTCCATATACTTTTCAATGTAGCGGGAGTTCTTGTTATTACCTTTGTTTTCAACCCCTTCCTCAAACTGGTAGATCTTATCGTACCGGGTACTGAGATCACCACCCATCTGGCAATGTTCCACACCATGTTCAATATCCTGAACACCCTGGTTTTTATCGGATTTGTCAATCAGATTGCCGCACTGGTGGAGAAAATGGTTCATCCCGGTAAAAACGAGGCAGGACTGGGCAAATACTCCCTGCCTTTTATTGAATCAAAAATACAGAATGTCCCGGAAATCAATGTTCTGAAAGTCCAGAAAGAAGTGGCTGATATGACCAATATGATAGAGGACATGTTCAACATCTATGTGGATGTATTTAAAAATCCCGATAAAAAGATGGGAGCCCAGGTTGACGAAATCAAGGAGATGGAAGAGTACACCGATCAGATGCAGGAAGAGATTACCAAATTCCTTATCCAGTGTTCTGCTGAAAATCTGAACGAAGCGGGACGGGCCAATGTAAGCGCCATGATGAGAATTGTCAACGAACTTGAAAGCATCGGGGACAGCTGCTATAACCTGATCCTCCTCTCCGAAAGGCGGAGAAAGAAAGCAATCAAGCTCCATGATTCAGCGATTGACGAACTCCTTCCTTTTACGCGGATGGTCCAGAGCTTCCTGGGATTTATAAAATCCCATATGAACGAGCACCTTGATAAGGAACAGCTCTCGGAAGCCTATGATCTGGAAAACAAGATTGATAAGACCAGAAAGACCCTGAAAAAGGAAGTTCGTAAAAATCTGCAGAGCGGTGCTGATATAAAGGGAGAATTGCTGTATCTTGATATTGTACGACATATTGAAAGGATCGGCGATTACTGCCTGAACATAGCACAGGCCCTGAGAACAGTACGCTGATCCCCTTTGCGGAGGAGCAATGCTGAAAGAAATCGAGGGGGTCAGACAGATCCCCGAAGACGGCCCGAGACGCTGGTTTGTCGATGAAAATCTGGACCTGATCGTCTGGTATACAGACGATCACAGCGAGATTACGGGATTTCAGCTCTGTTATGACAAAAAATCTGTTCAAAGATGCCTGACCTGGCAAAAGGGAGAGGGTGGTAGAAGCACCCTCGGTTCCGACGGCCGGGTCAGCATAAAACGGGTTATCCGCCTTTTTGAATCGGTATGTGCCGATCTTCCGGAAAGGGAACGGGACCTGGTTCTTACCCGTCTGAACAAAGCACAGGAGGCCTGATGTGAAACAAGCTCTCCGTTATGCTCTTTTCTTTCTGGCCGGACTTTTTCTGGCCGGTTTGGTTCTTTATTTTTATTCCCAGACATTTTTCAATGGTCCTGGAGGAGCAGAAGGCTCTCTTCCCGAGGTTTTTAAACCAGCCATGCCAGGAGAGGCTTTAATCACAAGCATTTCCGGGGAGGTCTATATTATCCGGGGAGATCAGACCCTCACTCCCCTGCCCGGAGACCGGGTGGAAGAAGGAGATATCATTAAGGTTGTAGACAACTCTTTCTGCCAGGTCAGCTTTGCCGGTACGGCCAGTCTGAAAATCCGAAGCAATACTCTGGTTAAAATTCAGAAACTCCTGAGCGGCGCAAAAGACGCGGATATCCGTACAGAGCTTCTTACGGGTTCGATGATTTATAAAGTGGAAGAACTGGCAGATAGCGAAAACCTTCAGATTCTTGCACAGGAACGGATTTTCAGAGTGGAAGGAACAGAATTCATGATACAGGCTCTGCCCGGAAACCCTGCTGTCCTTTCTGTACTGGACGGAAAAGTGTCTGTCCTGCAACGGGATGAAAACAGCAATGAAATCCTGATCGACACCCTTACAGAAGGCCAGAAAACCGCAATATCACCGGATGATCACGAGCTGTCGATTACAGAGCTCTCGACTGAAGACTCCTCTGTGTTTGCCATGGAATCCCCCCAAGAGCTTCCCGTGCTTCAGGATGGTCTTGTGTTTCTGGAAATTTCCACTGAACCTGAGGGAGCTCAGATATACATTGACGGAAGGCTCAACGGCTCCACCCGAGTAAAGGGGCTGTTTCTCCCAGAGAAGGAACTGACCATTCTGGCCCGGAAAAGAGGATACAGGGACAAAAGTATGAGAATCATCCCTATGAAACTGGAAATCAGGAGTTTTCGTATTGAACTGACTCCTCTCGGCCTGGAGGAAACCCTCCTGGAAGAACAATCCCGGGAAGATCAGAACACTGTCATTGAAACGATGAAAGAGAAACATCTTCAGGAAATTGCGGATCTACGGAGGAGTTTTACTCAGAAACTTTCTGCAACAGAGACTGAAACCGAGAAGCTCAGACGGTCCGAGACCTTCCTGGCTCAGGAAAATCTCTCTCTGGAAGAGGAGCTGGCAAGAAGCCGGGAGGAAACCCGGAAACTCAAGGATCTGATCCGGCAGATTCAGGATCTGGCAGAAGATCAGTAGTCGGCTACCGGGTGATCAGAGCAGGATATCCACGGGTTTTCCCATAAGCCGGGAGAGAGCACTGCTGATATGATCTTCCCGTTTTGATGTAAGATCAAGAATAAGGTTCAGGCGGTCACGAACCTGAGAAAGGGCCAGATTTCCGGTTGTACCAGGGTAGGTTCTGGAACCGATAGAGGCATCGGGTTCCTGATTTCCCAGCTTGTCGAGATTCAGCCCCACTTCCTTATAGGCATCACGAAAGCTCATCCCGCCGGCAACCAGCTCCAGAGCCGCATCAGTGGCGTAAATATCTTTGGAAAATCCCGCCTTAAGCTTTTCCGGATTCACTTCCAGTTTTTCAAAAGTCAGTGTCATGACCCGAAGGCTCTGAAGTGTGATATCACACCCTTTCAGAAAGGGTTCTTTTGTTTCCTGAAAATCCCTGTTATAGCCGGAAGGGAGTGAACGGAGAATATTCCGGACCTGGGTTCCGCAGGCACTGACCGTGCCGGCTTTGGCCCGCATCAGTTCCAGCCCGTCAGGGTTTTTTTTCTGAGGCATAATACTGGAGCCGCTGCACAGTTCAGCCGGAAGGCTGAAGTATCCGAATTCGGGGAGAGAAAAAAGGATCAGATCCTGAGCCATCTTGCTCATGGACAGCATTAGCTGATCCAGCAGATCCAGAACCATCAGTTCCATTTTTCCCCGGGAGTTATTTACATAGATCACATTATTCTGAACCCGGGAAAACCCCATCAGTTCAGCTGTCATGGCCCGGTCCAGTTTAAGGGGCACCCCGTATCCGGCTGCCGCCCCGAGGGGGTTCTGATCCAGAATCTCCCAGGAGGAAGAGAGGAGAGCCAGAATATCGTTGATCTCTTCGGCATAACCTGCCGCCCAGAGCCCTACTGAGGAGGGCATGGCAATCTGCATATGGGTTCTCCCGGGCATGGGAGTGGAGGCATGTTTTTCCGCCAGAGCCAGAAGGGATTCAACGAGAACACCACCTTCACGGATCATCTGAAGAACCTTGGAACGGCCGTACACCCTGAGGGCTGTTACCACCTGATCGTTCCTGCTGCGTCCGGTATGTATCTTTTTACCCGCATCTCCCGCCAGTTCAACAAGGCGGTTTTCAATAGCCGTATGCCCGTCTTCATCCGAGCGTAGAATGGGAAAATTCCCGGCTTTGTGTTCTTTCAGAATCTGGAGGAGACCTTTTGCCAGAGCGGTGTTCTCATCAGCGGTGAGTATGCCGATACTCTCAAGCATCCGGGCATGAGCCATGCTGGCCACGCAGTCCGAGGGGATCAGCTTCTGATCCAGGATATAGTCAATACCGACTGTGAACTCTTCGATCAGTTCATTCAGTTCGTAGTTTTTCTGCCAGAGTTTGCTCATTTGTCTCTCCTCCGATTGGGGTTGGAGTAGGATAGCATAGTTAAAAAAAATGCTCTAGAGACTTTATCTTTCAAGATAATAGATATACAAATCAGATGCGGTTTCGTAACCTACATATATCCTGTTATTTTCACCATATGAGACAGAGAAACTCAAAGCTGGAGTAGAAATGTAGGGACCTCCTCCCAGCTCAACCCAATAATCCTGAATCAGTTCATAACAGTATTGATCTGTAGCAACCAGAAAAGAGTCTTCTCCCTGGACAATCTGGATTTCAGATCCCTGAACAACAGACAGGGTCAGATCATAGGGCTGATGTTCCCAGGAATAGCTGTTGAATTCAAATCTGTAGAAAGTCAGATCTGTTTTCGAGGGATCATCACTATTCTGTACTGAAACAGCAAGTTCAAGGCTGTTATCCTCTTGATCGTAAAAAAGACCTTCAACCAGAGCACCGCTTACTGCCAGAGTAGTTTCACTATACCAGTACTCATATCCTTCATCAAAGCGGTAGAGATAGATGGTATCGGAATCATCCTGGTAGGTCGTTGCTGCATATATACCTGAATAGCTGACACTTGCCATCAACGATGTAGCTGAGCGGTATTCAATGGGAGCATACCCCATAAGCCTTCCGTTATTATCCGATCCGGTATTAAAAAACACCATTTCCGGATAACTGTTATCTGCCGTATTTATATAACTTATATAAGGCTGATAACTGTCTCGAGTATAAACATTTATATCAGAGATACTACCGGAAAGGCCATAACTTCCCCAGGATGATGACCAGAGCCCGTAACTCCAGGAATATGGTTCCAACCACATGGATGCGGACTCATAGGCAATAACAAAAACTGTATTGCCATACTCGGCAGCACCTAAATATGGATAGGATCCACTTCCGAAAGTATAATAACTTGTATCAAGATAATCCCAGTAAGAATTGAGAGAATCATAATAATATCCGCCCATTAATCCGCTTTCATACACAAAATAGGGATACATTCCATTTATGATACCTAACTGCGGAGACTGAGCCCCACCCAGCATATATGAGTACTGCCAGATTCCGGAAAAAATAATTTCAACAGTAACAGTAGATGATATTCCACCCGCAGATATAAGCGTATATTCCACAGGATCTGAAAAATCCAGCCAGGACTCACCGGATCTCTGTTCCTGATTGCCTACCATAACCGTGGCGGCGTCGGTATCGAAGGAAGGGCAGAACCAGGTGTTGGAGCTTCCGCTTCCCGGAACCACAAGAACCACAGAGTCCTCGTCTATATCGCCGATCACAACATCGCTGATACTCCCGTTAATGGAGGGAGACAGATAAAACGCATTAAATTCCGGTACATAATCCTCCTCATCCAGAGACTTTACCGGACTGGGACAGGAGAGCAGGAGGAACAGCACCCCCCAGATTAAAACAAAAAGCTTATGGATTGGTCGGATCATAATAAAAATAACTCACTGGGCCTGAGGGATACCCCACTCTGTATGCGACAGCTGCAATAGACGCTGCACTGGTCAGGAAAAGGGGTTCTTCATAAAGTGTCCCGTAGCTTTCACTGGGTTCACGGTCATTAATGGTATAGCGGATCAGGCACTCTTTGTCCGGGGTGGATAGAGAGAGGTAGTACCCCGCACTACCATCCTCCGGAAAGGAGATGTCAAACTCCGGTTCCTGCAGAAAGTAGGGATACCTGTCATAACAGGATGTAATGAGAAAAAGCACTGATACAAAAAAGACCAGTGCCGCAGTCCCTTTTACAAATATCTTCAAAAGCCCCTCCATACAGGGTATTCAGATATGATTATCGGCAGAACCCCCTATCAGATCAAGAGAATCCCCTCACCCTTTCTTATAATTATAATCCCTGTCAGGGAAAAACACCCGAACCGGGAAAGCTCTTTGAGAAAAGTCTAATCCTTAAAGGAAAAAAGGCAGATAATAAGATGAGAGAACCTGTAATTTTTGCAGCTCAGAACGGAGAGATAGGCATGCCTCAAAGTACCATACGCCATTACAAAAAATACCTGGCAGTCCTGAACGGACATATAAAAAAGATAGAAGCTCTGACCAGAGCATCCCAGGAAGGCAGAAAGACTGCTGCCCCCGGGTTAATCCGTCACTTCTCTGAGCTCTACCACATGGCCGGTTTTCTCAATCTTATGACCATAGCCAGGCTCGCCTATCTGGGGGGACAGCTTGTTTCAAAAAGATCCACCGGATCCCGGGGGCTCAGCAGAACAGACAAATCCTTGCTTCTGACACTCCTGAAACAGATCCGCCGGCTGAGAGATGATATATCACTGGCAGACGAATTCGGAGCATTTGTTACCCCTTCCAGAAAGATCATTTACCCGGCAGTGGAAAATGTGAATACCAAAGCCATCGAATGGATTACCGGGCTCTTTGGAAGAGCCGGAATTGTTCTGCCCGAAAGGTTTCCTATCCGGCCTGTCACAATGAACCGGTCCGAAGGAGGACAGCTGGATTTTACCATTCCCGATCCGGTTCTGCGGATGGCCGGCAGGGGAGAATACATTGCGATCAGCTATCTGGACCTGGCGGGACTGGAAGATCCCCTGGATCTGATATCCCATCTGAGGAACTGGAAAAACGAGGGGCAGCTTCTCTATCACGGCGCTCTGGAGTTTCCCACCGAGGAGGAAGAGGTTCCTCCCCTTCTTCCCTACTATCTGATCATGAAGACCAAAGAGTCTCCCGAAGAGTTCTGGAAAGGTCAGAAACAGTCTGTCAGACTCCTTTCGGTTTTATCAGGCCCGGATCAGACCATCAGCCTTGTAAGCCAGGCGGAACCGCCGGAAAAGGTGATTACCTATGAACCTGACAGCGAAACCCTTTTGGAAGAAGACACAATTCTGTTTGACCCCTCATCAAGTCTCTCTCTGGATGAGCTGAAACTGGAACCATCCCGGCTGGAGAAAGCATCCCTCCCGGCAGAAGGAAATGAAGCCCTCCAGGAGGAAGAAGAGCAGGAAGAACAGGAGAAAAGAAAACGCCCCGAACCGGGAACTCTCATACGCTATCCCATAGGGGTGAAGATGAGTTTTATCACCTCCATCATCATTATCATAGCTCTTACAGGTATGATTGTGCTGGCAACATTTTTCTTTCTGCAGGACAGCCAGGTACGGGTGGAAGAGAGCAATCTGAAACTGTCAGAGACCATAGCATCCCAGGCGGAGGAGACCCTTCTGCAGTTGGGGAACAGTGCCTCACTGCTCCTTCTTGGAGCGGGTTATGGCGATACTCCTGAAGAAGTAAACTATATGAATTACTATTTCAGGAGTGAACAGAATATCCTGATGGTAGGGATTCCCGGGGAAGACAGGATTTTCTTTAACAGCAATCTTATGGGCGATCTGGGAATTTCCGAGGAATTTATTCTGGGTATCATGGAGAACTATCCGGAACAGATACGTCTGGCACAGGGAGGAACCCCGTCAGTTTTCAATGTATCCATCCATTTCGGCATCCCCATGCTGGGAATGACGATCCCCTATAAACAGGAAAGGGGTATCAAAACCCTTTTCATTTTTACAGATATCCGTCAAACCCTGCAGAAAGCTGTTCAGTCCCGGGGTATTACAGATACTTTTATTGTGGATTCCGATGGGTATCTGATTGCCCACCCCGATGCCACAGTTGTCACCTCAGGTATCAATATGGGAGATCTTCCCATCGTTCAGGAACTCTTCTCCTCTGCGGTCAATACGGGACAGATCCGGTTTGAAGAGGAAGAGGATGTCTTTTATCTGGGATCCTATAAAAAGGTGAATTTCGGAAGACTTGGTGTGATTACAACGGTTCCGGAAAAACTGGCCTTTGAAGCGATCTATAAAATCCAGAGGCGTAATATTCTTCTGATGGTTATGTTTGTCGCCCTGGCCATCCTGATTGTCTACTACTACTCCAAATCCCTTTCCAATCCCATCCGGAAGCTGGTAAAAGCGACTGTGCAGATTGAGGAGGGAGACTACAATCTGCAGCTGAAACCCCGTTCCCAGGATGAGATCGGGGTTCTGACCAGAGCCTTTGTCAACATGGGTATGGGACTGGAGGAAAAAGAGAGGATCAAGGACGCCTTCGGACGGTTTGTAAACAAAGAGATGGCCGAGATGGCCGAAAAAGGGGAAATCCAGCTGGGAGGAGAGATCAAGCCGGCCACGATTTTCTTTTCGGATATCCGTTCCTTTACGGCGATTTCCGAAAAACTGACACCGTCGGAGGTGGTCTCCTTTCTGAATGAATACATGACCCTTATGGTTGACTGTGTGAATGATACCAACGGTGTGGTGGATAAATACATCGGTGATGCCATTATGGCTGTCTGGGGAACTCCGATTTCCCACGGAAATGATGCGGAAAATGCCATCAACGGCGCCCTTATGATGAGAACAGCCCTGCGGAAGTTCAACCAGAACAGAGGGGGAGATAGAAAACCCATTATAAAGATCGGCTGCGGATTAAACAGCGGGGATGTCCTGGCGGGACAGATCGGTTCCAATGAAAGGATGGAGTATACTGTTATCGGCGACGCGGTTAACCTGGCCTCCCGTATTGAGGCTCTGAATAAACCTATGGGAACGGATATCCTGATTTCCCAGGGCACAGCCGATATGGTAGAGGGCATTTTCGATATAGTTCCCATGAACAAGATCAAGGTTAAAGGGAAATCCGAACCCCAGCAGATTTATGCCGTTCTGGGCAGACTGGATGATCCGGACAGACCAAAATCTTTAAAAGAGCTGCGGGACCGTGTCGGGATTACAGGGGATTTTGATAATATTGCAGAAGTGAATACGGAGAAAGAAGAAGTCAAATATGAAATCATGGATTAGGGACATTTTCATAACCCTTCTTCTCCTGTCGGTTTTCACCTGGGCAGGACTGGAGTTCTACAGGGACCTGCACAGCCAGATATCCAATGAAGGAGGAGAGGTAATCGGGGAGATTACCTTTATAAGAAACGGCGCCCAGAGGAAATTCGCGAACAGGGCGGTTTGGGGAGAACTGGAGACAAGCGCTCCCCTTTACAACTATGACAGTCTCAGAACCATTGATGACTCGGAGGCCATAATCAAGCTGGTTGATGGTACGGAAATTTCCCTGGCATCCAATACCTATATTGTTCTGGAATGGGGAGAGGAGTCTCAGAATATTGAGTTTCTGGGCGGTAATATCTCGGCGGAAAGGAAAGGAGAAGGCACATCCAAGCTCAATATCAAGGCAGAAGATACCATCATAGCTCTGGACAGTGCATCGGTTACTCTGAACAAACAGGAAGGGGAAGAGATAAACCTTTCTGTTGATGACGGAACCATTGACGTGACAGTGGGAGACAAGACCCAGAGCATAGAGAAAAATTTCCGGGCCAGCATTCAGGAAGATATCCGGGTGGAACAGGAAGCGGTAACCCTGAAAACACCAGCCAACAACCGGCTGTTGATAACAACCGCAGCTACGGTTCCTGTCCGGTTTGAATGGGAACAGATTCTCCCACTGGAAAAACTGACTCTGGAGGTTGCGGAATATCAGGACTTTCGCTCTGCAGACCGTCTGAATCCCGAAAGGGGAACTTCCTCTTATATCAGAGACACCCTGCCTGGAACATATTTTTGGCGTATACGGGGCAACTACGCTGACGGGACGCCCTATTTCAGCCCTGTCAACAGGGTGATTCTGCTCAGAGACACAGCCCCGTCTTTAAGAGTTCCCACCATGGACGAGGTTTTTGAATACCGAAAGACTCTTCCGGATCTGGCATTTTCCTGGGAAGCTTCGGGGCTGACGAATGCAACCAGGCTTCAGGTTGCCACAGATCCGGATTTCACCAATATTCTTTCGGATATTTCCAGCAGCAACAATTTTTATACACTCCGGGAAGTTCCTCAGGGAGACTACTTCTGGAGGGTTATACCTGAATACAGCACAGCCACAAAAATATCCTATGCCCAACCGGACATCCGCCGTTTCCGTGTGGAATACAATGAAACGGTTGATCCTCCCGAACTGATTCTTCCCGCAGACAGAGAGCAGATAAACCCTCTGAAAGTCCGGGATGGCCTCAGGTTCAGCTGGATGGCCGATAAGGAGATCAGCAGTTACCATCTGATGGTAGCAAAGGATCCGGGCATGAACGAACCGATTGTAGATCAGTGGATCAACAGGAATTCCTTCCTGATGGAAACCCTCCCCGAACAGGGCCGTTACTTCTGGCAGGTTGATGGATTGGACAAGGAAAATAAACCGGTTGCTCCGTCCCAGATACGGGACTTTACAGTGCTGGCGGCTAGGATCTATATTACCACTCTGAAACCGGAATCGGGAAGTCTTCAGATTGTGGAGTCCTATGACAGTACCCCTTTCAGCTGGGACAGCAGCCTTCAGGGGCCATACGAGATTCAGATATTCCGGGAAGAGAATGCCCTGGTTCCCCTCCTGACCAAACAGATAGAGACACCTTCGGCAACCCTCCCCCTGCCGGGAGAAGGAAACTACTACTGGCAGGTTGCGGTGCTCAATCCCGAAGGAACTGTAGATATTATCAGCGACCAGGTTCCCTTCCGCATGGTAGACAGACTTCAGAAGCCTCTGATTCAGACACCCGAAGAAAACGCAAATCTGTCAATCCTGGGAGATAATGCTCTGGATATACAATGGCTGCCTGTACCGGGAGCCTTCTATTACAATGCCGAACTGGTTCCGGAAAACCCGAACTATCCGACACTCAGGAATCTCAATACAGAGACTACGTCCTGGAAGATTGAGGATAAAGACAGACTGAGAGCAGGAAGATATACCCTTTCAGTGGAAGCGCTGCATCAGATCGATGAAGATCATATCAACAGAAGCGATACGGCATTGCGACCTTTTTCGCTGGAGAAAGTTCAATCCTATGCCAGACCTGTCCTGACCTACCCGGCGACAGGACAGAATATCTCCAGAATGACGATACTGGAGCAGGGACCTTCCTTTAGGTGGACCCAGAGCCCTCCCCTGCCCAATCAGCAGATTCGTCTGTCCAGAGATCCCAACTTTGCCACAACCATACTGGATGAAAAACTGAGTGTCCTGAACAGGAAGATACCGGATCTGGAAACAGGAACATACTATCTGCAGATACTCTCCAGTGATGACATGGGAAATCCGGCACCGCCGTCGATACTCTACTCCTTCTCTGTCACTCCCGTACCGCCCCTTCCCGGATCTGCATTTCTCGAGCCCCTTGAAGGAGCAGTTCTGGACATGCAGAACAGAGATTTTCTCTCCTTCAGATGGAGTCCATCCAGCGGCGCTGAGTATTACAACCTGAAACTCTTTAGAGAGGAGACAGACGATCTGGTTTTCAGCCAGGAAAAACTGAAATCTACGCAGTATACTTTTTATAAGCTGGAAGATCTGGATGTGGGGCGTTTCAGAGTGGAAATTCAATCATTCCGGGAGAGGAATGGTCAGATTTTTCAGCAGAGTTCTGTTCAGACACGGCGTTTTGAGCTGACTCTGCCGGAAATCACCGAAATCCCAGAGATTCTTTCTCCGGAGCTGCAATATGTGCAATAAGTTAAAAATAGCATTAGTTTTTATCGGATTCTGTTCGCTCTTCCTTTTATCAGGGCAGACTGATGGAAAAAAACTGATAGAACAGAAACTGAGCTGGGCTGAGGTTTCCGGTGCCTGGGGATACGAAGTTGTGATACGCAGCGGTGAGAAGGAGATTATCCGGGAACAGATAAATCAGTCTGAATACACCTTTTCTCTGGCTCCCGGAGAATATGAGTTTGCCATAGTGGTGCTCAACAAATTCAAAAAAGCTGTTAGCATGACCAGCTGGCAGCCCTTGATCATCAAGGAAGCTCTGCAGCCTGTGGTTCGTCGTTTCACTCCTGAAGAGGTCTATCAGAACCAGGGAGAGGAACTGACCATAAAAGCGGAAGTCTACCAGGCCAGGGAGGAGACATCCTTTTTTCTTCTGGACAGTTCGGGAGGAGCTATAGAGGGAAGAATTACAGAACTGAATGCCGAATCTGTCACTCTTGTCTTTCCTTTAAAAGATATGGCCCCCGGAGTGTATACCCTGAAGGCGGAAGACTCTTCGGGCTTGTCGGATATTTCGGAGATAAACACCCTCAGGGTTCTGGAGGTCTTTGAACCTGAAATCCGATCAGTCAGTGAAAAAAGGCTTGTTCAGGAAGAAGTCTATGAAGAACTCATAATCAAGGGCAGCGGTTTTAATCAGGGGTTTTCGGCGTTTATCAGGATGGGAGACCAGATCATCATGCCCTATGAAGCTGAGAGGCTTTCGGAGGATCAGGTCAGACTGGCCGTAATCATCGGATTTGCTCCGCCGGGACGTTACGACCTGGAAATTGTGAATCCTTCCGGACTGAGAACAGTAAAACAGAATGCCTTTATCATCGAAGAAGCTCCTTTGACGCAAATAATAAGAGAGGTTCCCAGGGAAGATTCATTTTCCATCCTGGGAGGTTACGATTTTGCGGTAAACGTACAGGCTGACTTTGGCGAATACGGTGAAAAACCTTTCGGAATCGGAATGAAAATAAGGCAGGATTTGGCCAACAGGGTATTCTGGAGAATCCCCGGCCTCCGTCCCCTGGGTATTGAACTGGATACGGACTGGACTACCATGCATTACAGAAATGCTGATTACGATTATGATCAATTCTACCTGGGAATGCATTTTTACTACACGATTCCTCTCCTCCGGGACTGGTACATCCTCCCCAGCGCAGGCATGGGAATGGCCAATCTTCTTGTGAAAAGAGAGGGGGAGACCCTTCAGGGAGAACTGGCTGCTGCACTGACTGTTTCTGCAGGAGCACTGAAGGAGTTCAAAAACGGAGCGCTTCTGGAATTTGGCCTGGATTACAGACTGAGCTTCTATACAGGCAGCACTTTGGGCAATCTCCATCCCTGGGTTATGGGAGGTTACCGGCTGTGAAATTCAGACTATTGAAAAAATATCTCCAGCCACTTATCCTTCTGATCCTTTTGGCATGGGGAAGTGGGTCTCTTTTCGGCCAGGAAGAAAATGGTGAGGAACTAACAGAAACCGAAAGAATGCGCGCCCTGGCAGAAGAACATAAAAAGACAGGAGTGGAGTTTACCTTTCAGTATCCCCTGCCGGTTTATCTTCCCGGATGGAGTTTTGAATCCGATACGGATCAGATAGGACCGTTTGCAATAACCTACCTGGGAACAAATATCAGTTATATGAATATCAACCTGGGACTGGACATGGATCTGGGAAGCCGGAAAAAAATTCTGAAAAATATGTCAGCCGGGATCTCAATGGAACTGAATATCCTCTCTCCCTGGCATATGGAAGGAAAAGACGCGGCTTTGTTTCAATACTATACCTACCTGGACTATTCCAGAGAGACGAAAAGGCTTTTTGACCGGTTCTACCGCTTTGGTCTGGGATTTGCCACCATAACCAACGAACAGGTTTTTACCAGCGAACAGGAACAGGAAAACCCTATCGGCCCCCTATTTGTACTGGAAACAGGAACAGTCTACCCACCCCTGGGAAATTTCCGGCTCTACAGCGGCTTCAGCTACAAATTTCTGCCAATGAATACCAAGAATATCCATATACTGGCTCCGTTTATCCGGGGCGGTTACCGCTTATAAAATCCTGGAGCATTGCCATGGCTATGCTTCCGCTTGTAGGGGGCATAGGCAGGGTATCCGGGGTAAACCACCGGGCATCTTCGATTTCAACTCCGTCGGGTTCCGGATCTCCTTCCGGACATTCTGCAGTAAACGCAATCATAAGAGAGTAAGGCATGGGCCAGGGTTGGGAACCGAAAAGCCTGAGATTTTCTATTTCCAGGCCGACTTCCTCCCTAACCTCTCTTTTCACAGCCTCTTCAAGGGTTTCCCCGGCTTCTACAAAACCGGCGATGTGGGAGTATATGCCTTCAGGGAAGTTTTTGTTATGAGCCAGCATAATCCTGTTTCCTCTTGTTATACGGACAATGACAGCCGGGGCCAGACGGGGATAGTACATCTCTCCGCAGGATGGGCAGAACCGGCAGGGTTCCTGATCTTTCACTTGGGTCTGCTTTCCGCAGACGCCGCAGAACTGATGGGTTCTGTCCCAGTTTAATAGCTGCTTTGCCCGGCTGACCGGTGATTGGTAGGATCGGTTCATTCTGGTATAGATATCCCGGAATCCCAACCATTCCAGAGTATCGGGCAGAGGATGGGACTGAGAAAGTTCGCCGCATAAAACCTTTTCTCCTCCCGGGAGTTCTCCTATCAGGAAAGACCGGACAAGAGCTTTGCGGATATCACTACCGAGAGATCCGAGCAAAGGCTCCAGGGTACTTTTTGCGACAACCGCATGAGTTTCACCGGGTGAAAAAATAATCCACACCGAATTTCCAGAGGAATAGGTTCTGCTGTATTGGGGTAGTAATTCACTCATAAGCACTCCGGATAACAAGGTTATGGCAGAGAAAGGGAGGATCATTTATAATAGTTAGTATGCAGACCCAAACCACTTTAACCAGTTCCATCATACAGGAAAACCTGAAAAAAACCTATCACTCCGCTCTGGAACTGGAATTGCAGGAAGATGACAAATACATTATTCTCAGCGATTTTCATATAGGAGGCCGTAAGAGACGGGATGAGTTTAAAAAAAATGCACAGCTTGTTATGAAGGCCCTTAAGGAGTGGTACCTGCCGAAAGGCTACAAACTGATCCTGAACGGAGATATTGAAGAACTTCACAGAGTGAGCCTCAGAACCATCAGTCATGCCTGGAAAGATCTTTATGAGCTTTTTCTGGAATTCCAGAATGGACCGGGACTCTATAAAATCATCGGAAATCATGACCATGGAGCCCACCATCATTGGAAAACAGGAAGATCACAACCGGAAAGAGAGATAAACAGCCGGATCCTGCCCGCAGTCAAACTGCTGTACAAGGGCAATGCTATTCTCATTCTCCATGGTCATCAGGCATCACTTTACAACTCTCCTTTCAGACATAAAATCAACAAAGCAGTATTGCGTTTTATAGCCCACCCTCTTCATATCAATAACATCAAAAGAGATTACCTGAGCAACAAACCTCTGAAAGCTGAGCAGAGAATTTTTGATTTTGCCAAATCCAGCGGGATAGTTACCATAACAGGACATACCCACCGTGCTCTGTTTGAAGGCCATTCGGAAGAGGAATATCTGAAATTCCGTCTGGACAGCATGATCAGGGATTACATGGCTATGAAAGGGAGTAAAGATACCGGAGAATTGGAAACCGCCATATCGGAAACCTCTGCCACACTGCAGAATGTTCTGGATAATGAGGACTACAAGAGCCATGGAAGTATATACGATCCTCTTTCCCTGCCCTGTCTGTTCAACTCGGGTACGGTTATCCATAATTTCGGCGCTACCGGACTGGAAATCACAGGAAAAGATATTTCCCTGGTAGCGTGGTATGAATCAAGGAACCCCAGGAGCCGGATATTCCATTATGAGAAGAGCTCAACCCCTTTTGATGAAACACCATGGGTCAGAAAAGCCCTGTTGAAGACAGACTCTCTGGATTATATTTTTACAAGGATAGGTCTATTATGCAGAGAAATGTGATATTTTTCAGAAATATGAGTCATAAAGAAAGAAAGAGCGTTAAAGCCATTGCAGAAGATGACAATTTAATTTAATTATTAATAACAGGTTTTGAGATGGTTTTATGCAAACAATAGATGACAAAACGTTTATAGCTTCAGTCCGGGATGATTTACAAGACCTGATATCCATTTCAGCTGGACTCAAGGATTACAAGTCTGAAGATATCTGCCGCCCTCTTCTCGGACGGCTGAACCTGGAAGCATCCCGATGTGAAGAACTCCTTGATGCTTATGGTGTTCAGCACAATCAGCACTGGAGTCCTTTAAGAATAATCACCGCCATCATAAAATCCTTTTCCGAGATAGCCTACAGTCTACTGCACATTCAGAACGCAGCACCTTCCTACAACCTGAAACAGGTGGACGAAAACTTTTCTGAAGCCACAAAAGAAACCATTTCCGCCATATTCCAGGCTCTTATCAATGCTTCCGGAGAAATCAGCCGGTTAAACAGCATTTTAGGACTGAACATAGACACAATCCCTATAGAGAATTACCGTTTCAGAGAAAACGATTTTACAGGAAGGGTTGAAACCAACAAGATCCGTCAGGCTTCTGAAGCGCCGGGAAAGACAGCTGTGTATCTGGCTACCTCTTTTCTGAATCTGGCTGAAGAAAGTATTCTCCTGAAAATCTATAAAAAGCTGAATGAAGATGAGTATGAATCCGCTATTCCCGAAGAAGTGAGCGAAGAAAAACTGAGGCTGCTTGAAAATAAGTTTCATAACCTTCAGTCCCTTTACGATACCTATTTGTCAGGTTCGGATGTTGCGTTAAGAGATCAGAACCTTCCCATACTCCGGGGCCATATTTCGGCGGTGTACCATCTTCTGGAGTGTGCCACAGTACTGATTCATTACTATGAAAGGCATAACCAGAGCCTGAAAGACCAGGAGCTGCTATCCCTTCCCATTGATGAAAAGTCCCTCTTGAACCATTTGATGAAATACTTTATTGCTTTTCCTGAGCAGTATATTCTGGTATCCCAGGAACTTTGCAAAGAAATTCTGAAACACTATGCCGAGATGGGCGAGATACAGGTTCCCATTCCCAACTACAGGGGATTTCATGTTCGTCCTTCAACTCTGATTGCCAAAATCGTTGTCCATTACGGCAGTGATGTGACTATGATCCTGGGGAACAATGAATACAATGCTGCCATGCCGCTGGAATTGTTCCGGGCCAATGAAGAGATTAATCATGTGAAAAGACAGAGCGTGGCAGAACACCTGGTAAAACACAAGCTTATTGCCCAGGATATCAATGCCACCTATGATACGCCTCTGATGAAAAAAATACTCAGAATTGTCTTCCTGGATCTTCTGGAAAAACAGAAAATCATGATCTATGACAACAATTTCTCATTTGATGATCTGACCCCCCTGGAAAATGAGACCCTGGGGGAGTTTGCCAAGCGGGGAATTGCCCTGTACCTGGCTATGGGAAAAATTGATATTGTCAGTGATACCAAAGTTATTTTCAGGGGAGACAAAAGGGTTCTGGAAGACATTCAGATCCTGGCTGAAAACGGATACGGGGAAGATAAATTCGGAAACAATATCGTCCTGCCCCCTGCCCTGTCCTATCTGAGACGGTAGCTTCGGCTCCCCTCAGCTACCAGTTCAATGATATTTTTTACTATTCAAGAATAGCTGCACTGCTCAAGCATTGCTTCGCAACCCTCACCCGATCCTCTCCCAGAGGGAGAGGGAGAAAGAAGTTTGTTTAAGGTTTTTTTATTCACAATTATTAAATCATAAGACTGGTATAATTTTACGATAAACTATATCCATTCATATCTCCCTTCTCCCCTTGGGCTGGTCGGAAGCATGCTTCCTGCTCTGGTCGTAAACTTCGTTTTCTGCTCGATCCAGAGTCGTACCGCAGGCTTGCCGAGGAACGATCTCGTCAGTGTGCAACCGACTCGCCTATGCTTCCTTAGGAGGGGGGGGGTGGGGGAGAGGGTCAGGAAGCAGATCCTTTGCTGAATGTCAGAGCATCCCCATCATCGTTCAAATCACAGAGGATTTCATCTCCTTCGGTAAACTCTCCAGCCAGCAGGAGTTTGGACAGAGGGTTCTGCACCAGGTTCTGAATGGCTCTTCTCAAGGGTCTGGCACCGAAAGCGGGATCATACCCCTCGCGGGCAAGCCATGTGTAGGCTTTATCTGTCAGAACCAGTGTCATCTTCCGGTCCTCCAGAAGTTTTGCCAGATGATCTATAAGAAGTTTGACAATTTTACCGATCTGCTCTTCTCCCAGGCTGTTGAATGAAATGATATCATCAATTCTGTTGAGGAATTCAGGCTTGAATGTCCTTTTCATCAGCTCCATCAGTTTCCTGTCTGTTTCTTCTCCCGTTCCGTTTTCAAGAATAATGTCACTGCCCAGGTTGCTGGTCATAATGATGATGGCATTCCTGAAATCCACAACCCGTCCCTGACTGTCTGTAAGGCGTCCGTCATCCAGAAGCTGCAGGAGGATATTAAATACATCAGGATGCGCTTTTTCTATCTCATCGAAAAGTACAACCGAATAGGGACGCCTTCTGACAGCTTCGGTTAACTGCCCCCCTTCTTCGTATCCCACATATCCGGGAGGAGCTCCCACAAGGCGCGAAACAGCGAATTTTTCCATATATTCGCTCATATCGATCCTGGTCAGAGATTTTTCATCATTAAAAAGGAACTCCGCCAGAGTCTTGGCCAGCTCGGTTTTTCCCACCCCGGTTGGTCCGAGGAAAATGAAAGACCCCAGAGGCCGTCCCATATCGCTGAGACCGCTTTTATTTCTTCTGATAGCATCTGAAACTGTCTGAACAGCTCTTTGCTGACCCACAACCCTTTCGGAAAGAATTTCTTCGAGTTTGAGAAATTTCTCCCTTTCGGAAGAAAGCATTTTACTCACGGGGATACCCGTCCAGGAAGAGACAACCCGGGCGATATCCTCTTCTGAGACCTCCTCTCTCAAGAGACTGGACTCTCCCTGAATATCCTGCAATTCCCTGGTTTTACCGGCCAGCTCCATCTGTAGCTGGGGAATGCTTCCGTGTTTGATTTCTGCAGCGCCCGCCAGGTTGCCTTCCCTTTCGTACTGTATCTCCTGCCGGCGCAGATCCTCAATCTTCTGATTGAGCTCACGTATTTTCTCAATGATGCTCTTTTCATTCTGCCATTGAAGATGGAGGGCATCCCTTTGAGACTGCAGATTGCTCAGATCCCTGTTCAGTACCTCAAGACGCTCTTTTGATGCAGCATCATTTTCCCGGGAGAGGGATTGTTTTTCAATCTGCATCTGCAGGATTTTCCTTTCCAGCCTGTCCAGCTCCACCGGCTGACTCTCAATTTCCATTTTTAACCGGCTGGCTGCCTCATCAACCAGATCGATCGCCTTATCCGGAAGAAAACGGGAAGTGATATACCGATCCGAGAGGGTCGCCGCACTGATCAGGGCATCGTCCCTGATTCGGACACCGTGATGAACCTCATACTTCTCTTTTATCCCCCGGAGGATCGTAATGGAATCTTCCACAGACGGCTCGGAAGTATAGACCTGCTGAAACCTTCTTTCAAAAGCAGGATCCTTCTCAATATGCTTTCTGTATTCGTCCAGAGTGGTGGCTCCGATCGTTCTGAGTTCTCCTCTTGCCAGAGGAGGTTTCAGAAGGTTGGATGCATCTGTCGACCCTTCGGCAGCACCGGCGCCCATAAGAGTATGAAGCTCATCGATAAACAGAATAATCTGCCCTTCCGACTCTGTGATTTCCTGAATAACCGCTTTCAGACGTTCCTCAAACTCTCCCCGGAATTTGGCACCTGCCACCAGGGCTCCCAAATCGAGAGCCAGGAGTTTTTTGTCTTTCAGGGAATCGGGCACATCCCCTTCCACAATTCTGCGGGCCAGCCCTTCTGCAATAGCGGTTTTTCCGACACCGGGCTCACCGATAAGAACAGGATTGTTTTTTGTTCTTCTGGAAAGGACCTGCATAACCCGCCGAATCTCTTCATCCCTTCCGATGACCGGATCAAGTTTCTCTTTCCGGGCCAGAGCGGTCAAATCCCTGCAGTACCGTTCCAGCACCTGATACTTGTTTTCGGGATTTTCGCTGGTGACTCTCTGGGAGCCCCTGATGGAGACAAGAGCCTGAAGAATTCCATCTTTGGTGATACCGTGTTTTTTCAGCAGAGATCCCCCGCCGCCGGATCCGACAGTCATTGCAATCAAAAGATGTTCAGTGGAAACATATTCATCTTTCAGATTGGAAGCTTCCGCTTCAGCCTGTCTGAACAGGTTTCTCAGGGCCGGGGAGGCTGAAACTTCCAGGTTGTCCCCGTAAGCCCGGGGTTTCTGTCTGAGTATTGTCACGATCTCATCGTTCAGCAGGTTTTTCTGGACCCCCAGACGGTCCAGGAGAGGTGAGATAACCCCCTCTTTCTGTTCCACCAGGGCGAGCAGAAGATGCTCTTCATCAATAAGAGTATGATTGTATTTTTGAGCCTGCCGGGAAGCGTCTCCAATGGCTTCCTGAGCTTTAATTGTGTAGTTTGTTTGAGCCATATTCACTCCTAAACATTTTTTATTGTTCTAAAATGTTTTTTCTATAACCTTCTATTTTTTATTCTTTTCTTTTTTAAAAGAAACACTGCTGCCAATATCTATACATAAAATACTGCTCCCGGGTATCCGGGTCAAATAAGAAAAAAATCCAGAAATATTGAAATCCCCCTGAATTACTACTATTTTAAGAGAAGATAAGGGCATTCCTGATAGCGGGATGTTCATAAGAAAGGATAAAACATGATTCAGGAAATGTGTCTACTAAAAGGGTATTCCAGAGAACAAGCACAGGCCGGATTAACAGCCCTGGCAGAAGTGAGCGGGGATGATGTCAAAACTACTTTTGCCCCTATGACAGAGGGTATGATGGATCGGCCCGTGGAAGAGGTACTGGAAGACCTGTTTAAAGGAAAACCTGTGGAGGGCAAAGCCATCACCCAGGGAAACCAGGTAGTTTTTATGGCAGTTTACTCCAAAGAAAGAGCCGTTACCATAATGAGAACATTGAAATCCCTGTCAGAAAACCCGAAAGATATTATTTTTGCCATGGTAACGGAAACCGCACTGAAATGGACCCTGGGAAAATATATCGAACATGTCTCGGAAGAGCATGAATATATGAAAACCCACAATCCCGCCACCGACCCGGATATGAAACCGGTGTAAAATGATCCCCCTGCAAAAATACCCGTAAAGATGTCCTGTCTGGGTGTCTCTACCGGGTGAACAGGGTGGTGTTTGTTTTATTCTTCCAGCCAATCGGGAACCAGAACCTGAATGATCCCGACCCCTTCCATATCCGCGTAAACTGCGTAGGATCCGGCCGGAGCGACATCCACGGCAAAAACACTATCACAATCCGAAACTTTTAATGCCGAAAAATCCTCTCTCAAACGGTATATTGAGATTCCCTGGAATCCTCCAGCTACATAAAGAAGGTTTCCCGAGAGCTGCATGCTTTCCCCGTCAGAGATTGCTATTTTCCCTCTGAAAACGGGATGCTCCGGGTTTCTGATATCAGCCAGGGTAATCCCGTCTTTATGCAGGATATAAAGGGTATTCTCCTTGATCAGCAACTGCCTGATATTTTTTATGTCTGCAAAGCGTTCCAGCTCTATGGCTCGCCCTTCTCCCGTCATCTCCATGGCAATTAAACCCTCTTTGTAATCTCCCACAAAGAGATAGGAACCGTAAAATGCTGCATCCCTTACATCCGGATAATTAATCCGGCCTGTCATGATGGAATTTTTCAGAAAAAGTACGCCGTCACCGGATGATACAACCGCGATGGATGATCCATAGGGAAGAATGCGCCTGGCCCTTCCGGAAACAGTGATAACGGCTTCCGGCAAGTTACTTTTAAACCGGTCGAAAATCTTAACCCCCGCTGGACCGTCTGCGACATAAAGAATATCATCCATAACGAGAATATCTTCGGCATAATCAGAATCAAAAATACGGATCAGAGAGTTTTCGGAAAATTCATCCGGATGGGAAATATCATAAAGGGCAACACCCCCTTTCCGGTCGGCCACCCACAGTTCGGAACCATTGACTGTAACACCATACGCTCTGCCCTGAGTAGATACGGACTGTAGTGGAATGGACTGACCATACAGGTAGGTTCTAACAACTTTCAAACCAGAAACATCGGCGATCAGGGCATAATCTTCCGCCATTGCCACAGAAACAGTGTCATCTCCCTGGAAACTACCGAAAAGATGGGGATCTTCCGGGATGGAAATATCAACGGCTTTCATGCCTCCCGAACCGTCAGCAATCATAGCATAATCCTCCCAGATCCTGACAGTTCTGGCATTTTCACTCCGGAACCGGCTCAGCTGTGTCAAACGCCCATCCTGCTCCTCCAGGATAACCATCCCCACCGCACCGCCAGCCAGATAGAGCTTGTTACCTTCCAGATGAATATCGTAAGCAGGAGCCTGATCATAGGTTTCGACCAACCGGGGTGATGTCAGATTGGAAATATCAAGAACTCTCATTCCCTGTTCTCCCGAGGCAACATAAAGAAGGTTACCTTTCAGCTCAAGCTGATATGCAGGGAAATCATGAAGAGAGCTCAGCCTTCTGGGATCCTGTCTTTGTGAGATGTCAAAAATCTGCAATCCCCTCTCTCCGTTTGCCAGAAATACCGTATTATCCCGACCAACAATACCGGATGCGTTTTCCGTGACCCTGGACATAACCACAAAGGGTTTGGTGGGCTCGGAAATATTAACCAGATAAAAGCCCGCAGAACCGGACGCGATATAGGCATATTCATCCCGGACATACACATCCTGAACATCACCCAGATCCAGATGTCCAATCTCCCGGGGCTTCTGGGGTGTGGACACATCCATAATATAGAATCCGGTATTTCCTGCCGCAATAAAAGCGTATTCTCCGGACACCATAAGGCGGAGCGGAGTCATATCCCTGTAATAGGATGACATTGTAATCTTATCGGAAGGAGCTTCCAGAGACGAAGCCGGGACTTCATAACTGAGCGGTCCGGGTACATCGGAAGGTTCGATCCGGTAATAGTAGGTACGTCCGAACTCCACAGAGGCATCCACATATTCCGTTCCGGGAACATCCTGCCCCAGAACAACGTAATCCCCGCGGTTTTCCTCTCTTCTGAATATTCGGAACCGGGAACTTCCCGCAATCTCTTTCCAGCTTAACCGGATCTGTTCAAACCGCCCTTCTGCAGAGAGCTCCAGAGTTCCCGGAGCCAGAGGGACAGCCTCAATCACATCGGACCAGAAAGTCTGATCGTTATTTTCGACTTTCAATCTTGCCTTATAGAGAATTCCGTTTTGAACCCTCCCCAGAGTCAGAGGAGATTTTACCGATATAAACAGGCTGCCGGCAGAATCTTCAGATGGCGTGGTGCCGTCATCTGTCAGAAAAAGGGTCTGGTTTTCCGCTCCCGGAATGGCTTCCCAGGTAAAAACCAGCCTTTCATCCTGCGGCAGGACTTCAAAGGAAGGGATATCACTGACTCCTTTAGACAGGGAAACTTCTACAGAGCCAACCGCTCCGTTTCTGCCCTCCGCATCCAGACGGAGGATTTGGCCTCCCTCCCTTTCCACCATATCAAGAGCAAAAAAGAAACTGTCATCCTCCTGGATATCCACATTCCCCTGCAGCAGCTGCCCTCCCTTTGTTCGGTCCCTGGGAACAAGGGAATAACTCAGACGGACTATTCCGCCGAGTTCCGGTATTAAGGCATAGAGATCTTTCACCATCCCTTTAACAGAGAGCATGCTTCCATACTGCCCTTCAGGAAGGGGGTATTCCAGAGTCAGCTGAGGCGGCTGGTTACCATCCTGAAGCTCTATCTGCCTGATTAAGGTTCTCCCGCCAAAGTCTTCAGACTTGAGCAGCAGAATCTGATGACCCTCAAGACCGGATGTAAAAACGTCCAACTCAAAAGATCCGTCTTCTTCCAGAAATACCGTATTGTCATAATCTCCCAGCCCTTCAATTCGCCATGTAAGGCTTTTGATACCAGCTGTTTCTTCAGGAGCATCCGGGTTGGATTCTATTATCCCCTTGAGAAGGATGCTGGACTGGTAGTAGGAGAGATTCAAAGGTGATTCGAGAGTGATAGCCGGGCCGGGGATCAGGAGATCAGGACCTGGCTCTTCTGAAGATCCAAGCTCTACTGGAGATGCAAGATCCTCTATAGCTGCAAAATCCTCTGCGGATGAAAGATCCGGTTGAGACGCAAGATCTTGCGTCTGTACATCTTCGGGCTCGGGAGCGGCGGCTTCTTCGGGGGGAGCTATGGCTATCTCGGGCTCAGGCTCTATGGATTCAGGGAGGATTTGTGGTGCCTCTGAATCTGGTATCTCCTGTACAGACGCAAAATCTTGCGTCTGTACGATTTCGGGCTCGGGAGCGGGAGCTTCTTCGGGGGGAGCTATAGCTATCTCGGCCTCAGGCTCTACGGGTTCAGGGAGGATTTGTGGTGCCTCTGAATCTGGTATCTCCTGTACAGACGCAAAATCTTGCGTCTGTACGATTTCGGGCTCGGGAGCGGGAGCTTCTTCGGGAGCAGTTATGGCAATCTCGGGTGTGAGCTCATCGGGCTCAGGGGGATCTATTTTTTCCCTGGGAGGGGGGATTAGATCCTTTTTGGTATCCGGTAAGATAGCCAGGGCTTCTGCAACTACAGGCAGTGGTTTATTTTCATCTCCTCCAATGGGATAAGAGAGGGGCTTGAAAGGGATAGGTGTTCCGGCTGATGCCAGCTTCTGGGCCTTCTCATTCAGGAGATGGGGTACCGCATGGTAGGCGGGGCGATGGTACGGGATAAGCTCGACGAGATCCCTTATCTCATCAGAGATCCGAGAGCCATCTGACGCAAGATCTTGTGTCTGTACGGGGGTATCTTCTGAGGATATTTCGGCTGATTCCTTTTCAGGCTCTTCCTGAGAGGCCTGTTGAGACGCAAGATCTTGCGTCTGTACGGGGTCTTCCGCATTTGTGGATTGCTCTTTTTGAGAGCTTTCTTGAGACGCCCTGTAGGGCGTCTGTACGGCTTCATTCTCCTGGGGAGGGCCTTGTTCTTTTCCGCAGGAGGCCAGCGCTATGAGGGCGGCTCCGGCCAGGAGGGCTTTTTTAATCCAGCGGGTCATGGTTTTTCCTCTGGAATCTTCCCAGCAGGCGAAGAAATCCAAGAGTCAGGAGGCCGATGGCGGCAGCCAGGAGAATCTGGGTCAGAAGGATAAGCCCCGAGGGAGTATCTTCTGTAATCACAATGGAATCTTCCGGAGCCAGGGTGACCGGGGTGTCAAAAGCTGTGGGTACAGGGCTGGAATAGACAACCAGTTCTTCCGCTTCGAGCAGGACCGGTTCCAGACCCGCATCCATGTTCCGAAGCTGCTGCCGGGAGATATTTTTCATCCGGAGCTGGGAGAGGAGCTGCTGGTGGTCGGCTCTGTTCTGTTCTACCTCCTGCATGAAGGAGAGGGTTTCTTGGTTGATTTCAGGGAGTTCGGTTATATGTGGTTGAACAGCAGGTGATGGAGTCTCAATCGTATTGTTCAGGGATTCTGCTGGAATGTTGACAACAGGTGTCTGTAATGCGGCTCTGGAAAGTATCGCTTCTTCATCTATTTCCGGTAGAATTGTTTCTTCAGCTTCTACCTGTAATGCAGGTGAAGCCTCAACAATCTCACGGCTGTATCCATCGGAATATGTCATGGCAGAAAGATCCCTGCTATCAGGTTCATCTTCGGGGATATAATTCAGAGCAATGGGAGTCATTCCGGAGCCGGTCTGGTAGGTCACAGTAAATGCAGAAAGATCGCCGCTGCTATCAATTGAGAAGGAGATGGTATCTATATTGACAGAGTTCCCGGCCGTATCCTGTACTGCAGAGATTCCGGTCGAAAAGTCGATACTATAACTGCCTTCCACCCAGTCTGCTTTTTCTGTACCGGAATAGTAGTCCAAACGAACTGTTTCATCTGTATCAATAAGTATGGCTTCATAATTTGCCGGCAAAACACTGGCTTCAAGGTAGTTCAATTTATCAGTTCCCGTATCCACAAGCCCGGACACAACATCGGAGAAATAGAGAGGAACATAGGTATCTCCCCCCCCCGATGTGGGTAATGACATAGGAGAGCTTACATCATGAATTGTCATTTCAGGAGGAGTCGTATCGATCTCAAAACTGTAATCCGATGCATAGGTATCATTATTTCCTGCAATATCAGTCAGGACGACTGTTACATCATACGTACCTTCTGTTGTGGGATTAAATGTGCCGCTGGTCCAGCTTCCTGATGAGATCGTTCCTGAATCGGTATAATCCACAAAGGGATCGGGACCGTCCACAGTGATGGAAACTGTACTTCCCTCTTCCGCTGAGACTGTAACCGTCTGGTTGGAAGTATCATTTGTTATATCAGAACCGCCGCTGGTATCATTATCCAGAGCATAGGCTGTGGGGGCTTCCATGATTGTATCGATCTCAAAACTGTAATCTGCAGTAAAGGTATCATTATTACCTGCAATATCAGTCAGGACAACTGTTACATCATATGTACCCTCTGTTGTGGGATTAAAAGTGCCGCTGGTCCAGCTTCCTGATGAGACTGTTCCTGAATCGGTATAATCCACAAAGGGATCGGGACCGTCCACAGTTATAGAAACTGTACTGCCTTCCTCCGCGGAGACGGTAACAGTCTGATTGGAGGTATCATTCGTTATATCAGAACCGCCGCTGGTATCATTATCCAGAGCATAGGCTGTGGGGGCTTCCATGATTGTATCGATCTCAAAACTGTAATCTGCAGTAAAGGTATCATTGTTTCCTGCTATATCAGTCAGAACTACTGTTACATCATATGTTCCATCTGTTGTGGGATTAAAAGTACCACTGGTCCAGCTTCCTGATGAGATTGTTCCTGAATTGGTGTAATCCACAAAGGGATCGGGACCGTCTACTGTGATTGAAACCGTACTTCCCTCTTCAGCGGAGACTGTAACCGTCTGGTTGGAAGTATCATTTGTTATATCAGAACCGCCGCTGGTATCATTATCCAGAGCATAGGCTGTGGGGGCTTCCATGATTGTATCGATCTCAAAACTGTAATCTGCTGTAAAGGTATCATTGTTTCCTGCTATATCAGTGAGGACTACAGAAACCTCATATGTTCCATCTGTTGTGGGATTAAATGTACCACTGGTCCAGCTTCCTGATGAGACTGTTCCTGAATTGGTGTAATCCATAAAGGGATCGGGACCGTCCACAGTTATAGAAACTGTACTGCCTTCCTCCGCGGAGACGGTAACCGTCTGATTGGTGGTATCATTCGTTATATCAGAACCACCGCTGGTATCATTATCCAGAGCATAGGATGTGGGCGCATCCAGAGTGGTATCAATCTCAAAACTGTAATCTGCAGTAAAGGTACCATTATTTCCTGCTATATCAGTGAGGACAACAGAAATCTCATAAGAGCCTTCTGTTGTGGGATTAAATGTGCCGCTGGTCCAGCTTCCTGATGAAATCGTTCCTGAATTGGTATAATCAACAAAGGGATCAGGACCGTCCACAGTGATGGAAACTGTACTTCCCTCTTCCGCTGAGACTGTAACCGTCTGGTTGGAAGTATCATTTGTTATATCAGAACCGCCGCTGGTATCATTATCCAGAGCATAGGCTGTGGGCGCATCCAGAGTGGTATCGATCTCAAAGCTGTAATCTGCAGCAAATGTATCATTATTACCTGCTATATCAGTCAGAACGACTGTTACATTATACGTACCTTCTGTTGTGGGATTAAATGTACCACTGGTCCAGCTTCCTGATGAAACTGTTCCTGAATTGGTGTAATCCACAAAGGGATCGGGACCGTCCACAGTTATAGAAACTGTACTGCCTTCCTCCGCAGAGACGGTAACAGTCTGATTGGAGGTATCATTCGTTATATCAGAACCACCACTGGTATCATTGTCAAGTTGATAATCAATAGGTGCAATTAGGGTCGTATCCCTATGAATAGTAAAAGTTCCTGTAGTAGTATTCCCTGCGGGATCTTCCGCTTCCGCGCTGATGGCATAGTCATTATCGCTGCCAAGGGTAAACGGATTCAGAATAGTCGACCAGTTAGTAACCGAAGTACAGTCATACACAGTGTTATCAATAGCTGAGATAGAGGGAGCTGATAGTGTAAGGATGGTATTGATTTCGGATGTTCCCTCCAGGTACATATCAAGACCTGTATAGTTGGTATATCCATCCCCATCAATATTACTATCCTGCCCCGCAGCCAAACCAAAAGCGGGTGTGGTGGGAGCTGTTGTATCCAGTGTAATAAAAGAAGACACACTGCTGCCTCCGGAGGCAGAGTTCCCTGCCAGGTCTGTCAGGGTATACGTCAGGAAGAGATATCCATCCAGTGCGGAACTGACATCTGTGCTGCTGTCGAAGCTATCGAGACTGCTTGATGTACCTGAGAGTATCGTATTATCACCCGAATCTTTCAATTCATAGGAGATTTCATCATAGTTGGTATCCGTGGAAAGAAGACTGGAAAATGACAGTTTACTGGACACAGCATCATTATCGTTGATATATCCGGCTCCGCTGGTAGCATTTCCGGTAACTGTCACAGTCAGACTTCCCGGCAGCGGAGACTGACTGTCATAATTCACCGCAGTATCACCGGTCAGAGTCACGGTATTACCGGCTTTATCCACTACAGGCAAAGAAAAGGTGACATCCCCATTGGCTACATTAGCAACAGTGGGAGTAGCGGATGATATAAAATGTATCACTGTATCCTGAGTTACAAGACCTGCATAGTCATTGCCGCTGACAGATAGAGTTATACCCGAAGGAGTTTCAAGATCCCTATCTGAAGTGATATCCACACTGATAATATCATTAGCTTTGGCAATTGTTGTGTCTGTGCCCGGAGCTGATGCAGATAGAGAAACCTTATTGGTCCCGTCCAATGCACCCAAAGCAGGATTACCCCTGTAATACATAACCTGTTCTGTGACACTGTCAGCTTCTGTTACTACTGTCTGATTGCCCAGGCGATCTTCCACAGTAATGGTATATGGCAAGTCATCATCACTGAGAGCAATACTACCCCAGTTGCCACTTGTTGATACTGCAGTAAAATTACTACTCAACGAAGGGGTGATACCAGACTGATTTCCAATACTGACTGAAGCGACAAGATCATCTGTATCTGTAGAGGAATCTGATGCTGAAAAAACCAGAGTCAGATCACGGTCATCATTTGCATATCTGTTATTTGTATGATTACTTATAAAAGATACAATCGATACTTCCGGACCTTCTGCATCCTCATAAATCTGCACTTTGGGTCTCGTTTCAAAATCATCATCATTGACAGCATAAATGGTAACACTTACATCGTTTCCCCCCGTATAGGGATCGCCCGATTCGTTCTGCATTAACGTAAGATAATTGCTTATATCGATATAAAAATCATTACTGTCATCGTTGTATGGAGAACTGATATCAAAAGCATCAAAATTATCTGTACTACCGGGAGAAACATCGAGTTTATCAGTATAAAATTCACCCGTGGAATCTTTTATCTGAAATTTAAAACTCTGCAGATCGGCAATACCGCCATTAATGTAGCCTTCAATAACATCAGACTTGTCAACATTTCCCCCTGCACCACCGGTAAGGGTATAATAGGCATTCTCATCCTTGGGAAACTCAATAATAACCTCAGGCCCCGACTCATCGGAAAAAGCATTCACAGTCAAGGTTGTTTCATGCCCGTTTTTATCTGTAACAGTGACCTCAAAAGGCAGAACTGTCCCTGCCCCGAAAGGGATTTCTATGTCTGTACGGAATGTTCTGGTTGCCGGATAGTATATAAATAGATCCGGGTACGCCACACCTTCATTGAGTCTTTCATAGCGGTTTTCTGAAGAGTTATAATAATAAAGGGTATCTCCCGTCTCTGTATCCAGATAGGTAGCACTTTTGTCAATAACCAGTTTTCCGTTCCAGGACTTGCCCAGAACCGACCAGGTGATATTGGTAATCTCATCCGCACTGGTCTGATCTTCTGCAGAATTCCCCAGGGATCCCGAAAGCCTTACTGTAGTATCTTCTGTATAACTTCGTTCCTGACCGGAAACAGTATCAATCACCGTAAAGTCCAGCCAGGGTCCTTCATTGTCCGCCAGGGTTATAGCCTCTTCTGTCAAGTTGCCGTTTCGGTCTTCTGCGGAAATGGTGACAGAGATCATACCTGTAATGGTATTGGGTGAAACCGTGGAAAAGTTAAAACTCACAAGACCCGTTTCGACATCATAAACAACTTCATCCGGACCGAAATCCGAATCCTGGGAGATATTCCCATCCGAATCAATAAGAACACGCCCCCCTCTGAGATCATCATTGGCCAGATCAAAGGAAATAGATGCCAGATCACCCAGACCGTCCTCTTCATTCTCTGCATCATCCAGTATCCGAAGGGAAAATTCCACTTCCGAATAGTAAACCTCATTCTCGCCGGGAGAGAGGACTTCAATGGTAGGTGCCAGTTTATCCTGGGCGGCAATAACATCATCTTCTGTTAAAGGCTGTGGACAGGATACAAATACCATCACTGCAGCCGGGAGAGAGATAAGAAATAGAACTTTTTTTATTACGTGTTTCATGGAGAATCCTCCGTAAAAACCGAGCCCCCGTTATCGCTGAGATAAGAATAGTTTCTCAGGAGGTCCGGACTGATGTCTTTCAAGAGAAGAGCGTATTCATAGGATTTATCAAAGTTTTCCAGCTCATAATAACACCGGGCCAGATTCAGAATGACCCGGGAATAAGCGGATGAAGCAGTTCTTCCGCTGCTCATATAATCCTGCTCCACATTGTGGTAAAGCCTCAGGGCATTCTGATACTGACCTTTCATAAAGAACACGTTAGCCAGGTTCATTTTGGAAGGCAGGAAGTTCCTGTCCAGAGCCAGGGCATAGTTAAAAGCCTGTTCCGCCCGGCTGTATAAACCGAACTGGGCGCAGATTGCACCCAGCTGATTATAGGCGCTTTTGCTGTCTTTTCTTCTGGCTTCCAGGTCATAGGCATCTACAATACTGCTTACCAGAGCACTGGTTTCAGAGGATACCGCCCGGGCTATGACAGCTTTTTCCCCGTACTGAAGCCCCAGATCGGTTTCTTTCAGCCCCACAGGACGGTAGATTTCCTGAGCATCCCGGGTAAGGAAGAACCCTCTCTTCTCCGGAGAGTCTTCATAGCGGTTAAACTCATCAGCCCCCACTTTCCAGGCATCGGCAAAGCCGGTTGAACCGATCATGGTGATCTCCACGGGGACCCAGAGTTCTCCATCGATGTTCAGAGTCATATCCTTATCAGGATGGATAAGCGGATAGTTTCTGGTCTCTTCTCCTGTATTGAAGGCGGCATAAATATGGCCTGGAGTGGTAATAAATGCTGTTTCTATACCCACAGATTCCATAAGACTGCAGTAGAGAGCCGTCAGATCATCACAGTCTCCTGTTCCCCTTTTCAGAGTGCTCCTGGGGAGGCTGACCGCATCGATCACCAGGGGATTCTCCTGGGCAGCATCAAAGGGAGAGGTGGGATCTTTCTGATAGATTGTTCCGATTTCTGTCAGTCCGTAATAGATCTGCAATCCTGTCTGAAGGGCACTGTTCAAACCGGGGTTTTCCACATCCTTGGCGCTCTGCCGGACAAAACTGGCATAGTTCCGCAGTGCCGAATCGGAAGGGGTTATATAGGCGGCCATTTTTCTGTCATCATCCCAGGTCAGAGACTCTTTATCATAAAGGTCGTAGGAGACCGTCATAACCTGGTTGCCCACATTCCCCCTGGAAAGGTACTCCACCTGGATTTCTCCCACCAGAGGGGTGATGCCTTCTGTGGAGAACACTTCCTGATTGTATGCGGCATAGAGGGGGATGGACAGGGATTCTCCGGGAGCCAGTTCGGAAATCACATCGGCCTTTGTGGGAGCATCCATATAACCGGCCTGCATAAACTGGATGTTCACATCCTGAATGGGGTATTTTTCAATATTGGTAATCTGGACCTCCGCAATGGGATTCCGGGCATAATAGCTCTGCATGGAGGCAAAAAGCGGAGGAAGCTGCAGTTCTCCGAATTTGATACTTCTCAGTTCAGCCTGAGGAGCATCAGGATCTTCTCCTGTTCTGTAGGAAGCGCTGAATCCCAGACCGAAGGAAAACCCGTTATACCGTTCAAGGGGAGATAAGGAGCGCCTGTATCGTAATGTGGGGTGAAAACTCAAACTGAGATTATAGCTCAGATTGAATGCCGCATGGACTCCCGCTCCTGTCAGGAACTCTATGGTTCCCTTGGTTTCGTTATCAACCTGGTCTATCTCAGTGTAAAGGGCCTGCCCCATCCCCAGGTATAAGTCGGCTCCGACCTCAAGCTGTTTATTCATCTTTGTAACATAGGCAACACCCAGAGCCGAGTAAAAAAGGTTATGAGAAAATCTCTCGGCATCAGTCAACTCATTACTGGCCACAAGAGGGCTTACAAACTGCACACCCAAGCTTAAAAAAGGCTGGATTTCAGGATAGTTTTCAAAGGAATACTTTCCGTTCAGGGCAAAATCCGCATACCGGTACTCCTCCTCATAATTCAGGGTAATAGGCCGGATACTCAGATATTCAACACCTACAGCTACAGCTGAACGGTATTTGTCATTGTAATCGACACCATAATTACGTACCGCCTGATCCTGAGCGGCAAGAGGAGAAAAAAGAACGGACAGGACACAAACCAGGAATGCTTTTACGGGCAGAAACAAAAGTTTCACAACTAACCCTCTTCATACTTTTAATTATACCATCATATTAGCATAAAACATTTGTTCCTGATACCGGATTAGTAATATAATTATTTTCCCGCAAGATAATTGGCCAGGCTTTCCGAATTGACAGGCTTGCTGTAATAGTACCCCTGATGATGGCTGCATCCATGATCAACCATCCATCTCACATGCTCCCAGTCCTCTACACCTTCTGCAATAACTTCCAGAGAAAGCTCCCGGGCAATCTGCAGGATAAGAGTGACCACCCGCCGCACTTTCAGGTCGTGCTGAACCTCACTGGTCATTTTTTTTTCGATTTTAATAGCATCGATAGGAAGGTGGGCCAGATAATCCAGAGAGGAATATCCTGTGCCGAAATCATCCAGAGCTATCCGGAATCCCATCTCTTTTAAAAGGGTGATGGTCCGGATCATTCTGTCTGCAGATTCCATAAGAGCGGTTTCTGTAATCTCAATCTGGATTTTTTCCGGAAGGATTCCCGACCGAAAACACATTTTCTGCATCCTTCTGGCAAAATCAAGCTCCCGGAACTGAAGGGGAGAGATATTGACACTGATATACCGGAAAGGCAGAGAAAGGTCAGTCAGAACTTTTGCCTGGCGAAACGACTCCTCTATGATCCAGGTACCCAATGGATGTATCAATCCGGAATCTTCAGAAGCTTTGACATAGGCGGCTGGAGACATTGTATTGTCCTTGCCGGTTCTCAAAAGAGCTTCAAATCCCACAGGATCCACCCCTCTGGAATCCACAATAGGCTGATAAACCATTCTGAGGGAGTGATTCTGAAGATCCTCCCAGATATGATGAATCATCTCATAGGTTTCGTTGAATCCTGAGGAAAACTCGTTTTTATAAAAAACCAGTGTATTTTTACCCTGCGATTTGGCCTGAAGGAGCGCCATATCTGCTCTGCGGATCAAATCCTGCTTGTCTTTCTGTATCCGGCAGTTGGCAATAACGGCTCCTATGGAAACGGTAAAATAGAACTCCCGCTCCAAAGCCAGATATATCCCCTGGCATAACCGGTCAAAGAGCTGGGTAACCCGTTTTTTGGCAGAACGGTTTTGACTGAACCCCTCCAGAACAACCAGCAGATTGTCCTGGTTAATATGATAAAGAGCCCAGGAGTCCTCACCCTGAACCTCCTGGACCACCTCTTCAATCTTTCTGCAGTACTCTTTGATAATCCCCTCTCCCACCACATGTCCGAAGGTGGTATTGATACGGGTAAAATCATCCAGATTGATGATTGTAAAGGCACAGAAGGCTTTTCTTGAGGGAATGGTTAAAGACCTCCTGTAAAATTCCAGCAGATTCCTCCTGCCTGATATCTGGTTCGTATATGCCAGGTTTTCAATGGTTTTCTGCCGCTTTTTGGAAAGGGAGATATCTGCAAGAATCCCGATGATCCGGTTCTGTCCGTCCTCTTCTTCTGCGGCCCCCCGCAGAAAGATCCATTTTTCCTCATCCGATCCGCTCTGCATTTCCATTTCCAGACTGACATGGCGCATGTTCCCAGACAGAACCTGCCTGGCCAGGATTTTCCATTCTTTCCGGCAACCGGGTGTAAAAAGATTGTAAAACCACTGTTCCAGTTTTTTTCCGCGCAGATCACCCGGATCAGCCCCCAGGACCTCTTTGCAATTGCCTGAAAAATAGAGGTAGTGCTCCTGGGGGAACCATTCGAAGATAGCATCCCTGGAAGCCTCCAGGGCCAGACGGTATTGACGCTCACTGGTTTCGACAATGGCTTTTTCGTTCAGCAGAGCCAGAACCAGATGTTCCACAGACTGTTTTATCTTCAGGATTTCCCTGGTCTTTGACGAAGTGATAGGATGGGACCAGTTGCCCCGGGCAATGGTTGAAATATCCTGAACCATAAGCTCAATCGGCTTTGTCAGGGATTTTATGATTTTCAAAACAAGGAGAACTCCAATCGCCATTATCAGAAGGATCTGAAGGGTTCCTATGATGATTCTTCTCCATAACTGTTTTTTATAAACTTCCAAAGGGTATTGAAAAACCAGGAAATACTCTTCCCGGGAAGGATACGCTCTCTTTTCCCTCTCCTGGTAGATCAGATAAGCCATGAGGTAGCCTGGCTTCCAGAGATACTCTTCCCGGTAGGATTCATGCTGATTCAGCATATCCTGCCTTGTCTTCTGAAGTTCCGGCTTTTCCTGAAGCTGTGATAACTGAAAAACCTCCAGGGTTAACTGTTCCTGGTTCAATGTTTCATACAAAGATCCTAAATAAGCGGGATTAACAGGATTAAACATGGGGGATTCCATGGGGATGGTCACCCCTACTTCCAGAAGGAATTCTCCCGATGCGGAAGCTTGATATCCGTATTTCCTGTATAACCGGCCGAAACTTTCATGGGTGATTTTATCAAGCACGGGCTCTCCGGAAATCCGGATTTTTTTCAGCCGCCTGGCAAAGGCTTCAGAAACATCATTAAAATCCAGACCTTTGTCGGGGAAATAGGTAGTATGGGTAATCACTTCATCGGAATTGATAATATACAGATCCCATTCTGATCCCCATTTGTGCTGTAACTGTTTCAAGTCCATCTTATCCGGATCTTCACCTGAGGCATCAAATTCCCTGGAAAACTCATAGAGCTTTTCACTTATGATTTCACCATACAGAGAGTCGTAGACAAAATTGATATCCTGAAGGACATCAAGATTCACGGTGATGACATTTCGCAGGAGCTGACGGATCTCCCGGCTCTGATTTTTCATTGAGATGAGGGTAGAACCCATAACCACGGAAAGGCTTATAAGAAAAAGGATAACTAAAAGAGGCAGAAGTACTTCCATGTACCGTCTTCGTAAAGAAACGGAGGATCTCTTATTACCCACAAAAACTCCCGGAACAAATATATTATGAAATAAAAACCTGTTTTCTTTTCAGGTTATAGGAAAAACTCTAAAGTTCAAAGCACTTTTTTTAATTCCTCCTGAGGGGACTTCCTCCGCGGTGAGGGATCTGTTAGGATGACATTCATTATGAAAGTGAAGATCCTGGGCACGGGAACATCCCACGGAATACCTGTGGTTAACTGTTCCTGTCACATTTGCCGTTCCCCCCTGTCAGAGAACAAGAGGTACCGCTGTTCGGTCTATCTGGAAGAAGGAGAGACCGGGATTCTGATTGATACAGCCACCGAATTCCGGCTTCAGGCAGTCAGAGCGGGAATACAGAGGATCAGCGCGATACTCTACACACACGCCCATGCAGATCATCTGCACGGTCTGGATGACATCCGGCCCTTCAGCTTCCATCAGGAAATACCGGTATATGCCTCACAGGATGTCTGCGATGAGATTCGGGGTCGTTTTCCCTATATTTTTGCCCCCCCCTTCCAGAAAGGAGGCGGAACTCCTCAGATCCGCTTGAATGTTATTGATAAAAATGATTTTCAGGTGAATGGCATAAAGATTACGCCCATCCCTGCAATGCACGGAAATCTTCCGGTATTTGGTTACCGTATAGGGGATTTTGCCTATATTACCGATTGCAGCTTTATTCCGGAAACGTCAATAAAACTCCTGACCGGGCTGGATCACCTTGTTATTGGAGCTCTCCGCTACAAACCTCACGAAACCCACTTCTCTATTCCTGAAGCACTGGAAGTTATAAAAAAAATAAGCCCCGGAAGGGCTTATCTGACACATATCTGTCATGATGTGGAACACTTCGCTTTAAAAAAGGAACTGTCCGGCTTGAATGTTGAGCCCGCCTTCGACGGGCAGATAATTTCTGTTACGCCTTAACAACCTTACCGGCTTTGAGACAACGGGTACAGACCTTCATGGACTTTGGTGTACCGGCAACAAGAGCTTTCACCTTCAAAAGGTTAGGCTTGAAGGTTCTTTTAGTCTTAACACCGATGTGCTGACCAGCTCCGCCTTTCTTTTTCGGAAGACCCTTCCGAGGTACACTGTGTCCCGCGACTGTTCCTTTTCCACAGATTTCGCATTTTCGAGACATATCTATTTCCTACCTTTGCTTCATTCTTGATTGAGCGTGAAGAAATATAACAAATTGACAGAACTATGTAAACCCGAAAGCCGAAGGAATTCTTATTAATTCATACAGCTCCGGGAAATTGCTATATTTCCTTATAGAGATGGAAAAAATCCCCCGGTTCAATACCCCATTTTTCGTAGAGCCAATGGCCTATCAGTTCGGACCAGACCTGAAACTTGCCGCTTTTGTCATCGATTCCGGACTGCAGAAGGTTCTTCTGCTCCGGATAAAGCCTGATCAGATTCTTCAATCTGACATCAAAGTAGCCGGAGGCTTCATCAGAGCGCTGCTGAACAAGATACGCCTGAAACTCATTGATCATCAGATCCTCGTCTGAAGGATCATAGCCGTACCATCCCAGGTAAAAACGCCACATACCCCGGTCCTCTTCTGTGAGCCCTTCCCATATACGGGCAATGTATTCCCTGTATTCAGCACTGGTAAAATAGAGCCCATGGGATGCCTCGTGAATAAGAAACCTCTCCCGCAGTACCGGAGAAGACTCCCTGGCAATCGAGATGACAGCTCCTTTTTCCGGAATCAGGATTCCTTCGGGATCCCTTTCAAGAATTCCGTTGGAGAGGAGAATATCCCTCATAACCCACTCCTCTCTATAGAGAGGGAAATTCAGCTTTTCCGCCAGATTGAAGAACTCTGCCAGATCTTCAGGGCGGTAATCGTGAGCATTCCAGCCATGGAGCCCCTGCAGTTCACGGTTGCTCAAAAGGGAACCTCTGAACCCTTTTTTCTCAACAAAATAGGAAAGCCTGCGGAAAAAGCGGTTCTGAACACCATAGTCCAGACAGTCCCACACAAGAATATGGGGAAAATCGTTCCAGAAGTAGATTTCAAAATTCCCGTTCCGCCAGGATTCCACCGGAGCATCCAGGATGTCTCTCAGATTTCCCGGAAGAGGCTCCGGAAAAGCCGGTCTGGGTGTACGGGAAAATGAGATCTCATCCAGACCGCTTACAGGGGAAAGGCTCCACACATCAGAACGGCTTTGTTCTGCATTGAGTGAGAGAGTCTGGGAAACCGGGCGGGCTTTGACTGCAAGAGGAGCGTCTTTTATCCCTGTCAGCACCAGATCACGGGAGGATGAAACCTTCAGGATGACCACATCTGTACCATGTAACATATCCCGGGGGAGTTTGTATTCCAGAGTATCCGGTCTATTCAGAGAGAGAAACAAGCCATTGGGAGGAGCATCTGTTACGTTAATTGCGAGGGGGGAGCCTTGCGCAGATTCTTTCTCCCTATACCGAATTCCCTGAATGACCCGGCCCTGCTCAGTCACCAGATGTATAACAGTTCCGCCGGGGAATGAGGAAAGCGAGAGCGGAATTTCTCCCTGGCTTGTAACAATAAAGGCGGGGCCTGATAAAACCCGATTGAGACGAACGGATACAGCCTGGTCCGAAGAAACAGTCAGAGGCGGAAAAAACCTGATGATTTTTTCTGGGTCATTTTCGAAGGGAATCTGACGGGGCAGAGTCATCAGGGGATCTGAAATACCCAAAGGAGTATAGGATTCCTGAACCGGCGGAAAACTCCTTTCCTGACTGGAAAGGTTCAGGATGGTAAAAAACAAGAATAAAAGTATCAGTCTCTTTTCCAAATGGAATCCCCAATCTACAATATCAGGATGGATTACCAGTATATCACTGCCCTTCTCTTGGCAGAAGGGAGCGAAGGGCCTGTTGAAAAATATATTCATACTATGATCGAACAAAACGGTTTCGCCTACCCCCTCCCTCTCATGATTCCTCTGGCAGGCTTTTCCTCTTCCTTTCCTCCCGACAGGGTCGACAGAAAAAAGCTGAAAGAACTGGAAAATCTGCAGCTCTATAAAACAGAAAAAACCGATCAGGGCACGATACTCTCTCTGAAAAATCCGGAATTGGCTGAACAAGCGGCGGCCTGCCTTAAGGGGATCCACGGCAAACCGGCTCCCCCAAGGCTGGACAGCCCGCTTTTTCAATGGAAGGGAATCCTTCTCCACCCGGCAGGGTTCCCCTATGAACCGGATGCAGAAACGATTTATCCCCCCCCCCCGGAACTGCAGTGGAAAACCTACAGGTACGGTCTTTTCCGTATCAGCTGGAAGCCCGGAGATCCCTGGTGGAATCATATCAGATGGGAGCTTTTGTGGCATATCCGAAAGCCCAGAAAGACTAACTAAATTAGCCCAGGCTACAACTCTTCCTTGCCAATAATCTTTTTATCTGTTAAGAATAAGAAATGGACAAGAAAATTAAATTAACTCCCAGCCTGGAAGACTATCTGGAAGCGATTCTCCAGTTGGAAAAAAAGAACCGTGTGGCGAGGGTCAAAGATATAGCAGAAAAGCTTTCCGTGCAGATGCCTTCTGTAACAGGTGCACTGAAAAATCTCAAATCCAAAGGGATGATTGAATATGAAAAAAACTCCTTTATCAATCTCACTCCGAAAGGGAACGAGATCGCCAAAAGGATTTTAAGCAAGCACGAGATTCTGGTAGAGTTTCTGGAAGACGGCCTGAGGATTGAACCGGAACTGGCCGAAGAGGAAGCCTGCAAGATTGAACATTCCATCGGGCAGGATACAGCCAAGAGAATTAAAAATCTGACAGCCTATCTGGCTCAGCAGTTTGAAAATAAAACAGACGATCTGGAAAAAGTCCTGCAGGGATAAGGAATATGAAAAATTTTACAACTCCGATTATAAACCAGACCGAAGTAGCCAAAGGCTACCGGGAGATGACATTTAAATGGCCTGAAGAGCTGGATCAGCCACTTCCCGGCCAGTTTCTTACCATAAAAGCAACCGAGAATCCGGCGCCCCTCTTAAGACGTCCTTTTGCACTTTCGGGGTTTGACAGAACCGCAAGGGAAGCCTCTATCATCTATCAGGTCAGAGGGCCGGCTACCCGGCTCCTTTCCGAACTGGCCGACGGCAAAAAGATTGAGATTCTCACTCCTCTGGGGAACTCCTTTTCCCTGCCCGGAAAAGGTTCGACCCCCCTGCTGGTTGCCGGCGGGATCGGGCTGGGACCCATTCTCTATTTCGCCCGCTACCTGGATGAGAGAGGCTATAAGCCACAGCTGTTTTTCGGCTGCCGGTCCCGTGAGTACATCCCCGGAGTTCCGGATTTAATAAACGGAAAGATTCACTACTGTACCGATGACGGAAGTGAAGGGTTCAAAGGGACTTCTGTTGATCTTCTCAATTCCCTGAACTGGGAGGACTTTACGTCTCCCTCTCTCTACTCCTGCGGCCCCCATGGGATGCTGAAAGCCTGTCATGACCTGGCGGAAGAGAAAATGATCCCCTCTGAAACTGCCATGGAACAGATGATGGCCTGCGGCGTGGGAGCCTGCATGGGCTGTGTGATTGAGGTAAACGGGCCCGAACAATACGCCCGTGTCTGCAAGGAAGGACCTGTATTTGATTCCAGGAGAGTAAAATGGAGCTGACAGTCAGGATTGGCAATAGAACACTCCCCAACCCTGTGGGAGTGGCTTCGGGAACTTTTGGATACGGCCAGGAGTATGCTCCTTTGACCGACCTGGACAATCTGGGAGCTATCTATACAAAAGCGGTAACTGTAGAACCCCGCCCGGGGAATCCTCTGCCCCGTCTGGTGGAAACACCTGCGGGCATGATCAATTCCATCGGCTTGGCCAATGTGGGAGTCAAAGGTTTTATCCGTGAGAAGATTCCCTTTCTGAAAACCCTGAAATGCCCGGCCATCCTCAATGTTGCGGGAAGTACCGAAGAGGACTATGCGGAAGTGATCCGTCAGGTGGACGATCAGGATGTCCTGTGGGGTTACGAAGTCAATATTTCCTGCCCCAATGTCAAACACGGAGGTCTGGCCTTCGGGACCGACCCGGAACAGGTGGAAAGACTCACTGAGAACCTGCGCAAGCTGACCGAAAAACCTCTTATCATGAAGCTGACTCCCAATGTGACAGATATCACGGCCATCGCCAAAGCTGCCGAAGCGGGGGGAGCCGATGCGGTTTCCGCCATTAATACGGTCACCGGTATGGTGGTGGATATTCATAAAAGAATACCTGCTATTCCTGCTGTAACAGGAGGCATGTCCGGACCGGCCGTAAGACCTGTGGGAGTGGCGGCTGTCTGGAAAATCAGCAAAGCCGTCTCGATACCTGTGATCGGACTGGGAGGAATCCTCAGCTGGGAACACGCAGTGGAATACCTCCTGGCGGGAGCGGATGCCATTCAGATCGGTACGGGCAACTTTGTCAATCCCGATGCGGCCGGAGAAGTCCTGGCCGGGATAAAGAGCTATATGTCAGATGCGGGATTTTCATCCATCAGAGATTTCCACGGACATTTCTAGCTGCCGATCTGCCTCCCCCTCTCCTGTGGAAGCATGGACGAGGGGAAAAATGAAAATCATTTTAGAAAGTTCTTGTAACCTGGGTTATAATTAATACCAGCAGACTCGCTACTCTTTTTTGACGCAAAAAGCCTGTAATATCCTATCAGGAGCGTCCTATGAGTCGTAGGTATCTTTTAATAATCCTCATTATTCCCTTCATTCTTTTTTTTACAACCTGCCGTAACAGCCTTACAGAACTTTCCAGCGAAAAGGCCTCACTTTCCATCGGGATTTCTATCAGCAGATCCCTTTATAACGGTGATTTCGGAGTGAGTGCGGACAGGTATATTGCTTTATCCAGCGAGACTCTGTCCGTTTCTTTTCTTTCCGGTTCCACAACGGTCTCCGGATCAGCTGTGCTGGAACTGGACCCGGAGAATCCTGATAAACTGACCGGTGTGGTCACATTGGACAACCTGCCTGTCGGTCAGGAAGGTACGGTTTTTGTTGAAACCTTTACTGCCAATGATATTCTGGTCTGTGACGGCAGTGATACGGTTACCATTACATCGGGTGAAAACAGCGTCTTTATTACTTTATCAATATCCCAGGATTCCCCTCTTTTGGAAAACCTGGCACAATCCCGTTATCTTCTGGCAGATCTCCCCCGCGGAGAGGACAGGTTTATCAGGATAGGCCCCCTGGATGCAGGCAGGACCTACTCCCTATTCACAGGCCCCCGCGGTATCGATTATGAAGTGACCCCTTCTCTCAATGTAATAACCGATGACGGCACTTCCATCAGTTTTGACTCCGTAAACGATGGAGACAGCTTTAACTTTACCCCGTCAGAAAACGACAGCTATGCCATCTTCAATTTCTACAATCCTTCAGTTTATGATATTCAGGGAGTCTTGTGGTGGGATGAGGCCGCAGACTATAGTCAACTGGTCTCTACAAACAGGATTGATTTGACAAATCTGGTTTATACATCCATCTGGAATGGGCAGATTTACCCTATTGCAGCAGACAATGGCAGATTCTTTCTGGGAAATCAGAACTACGAAGTCAGTGGTTTGTATGAATATACCGATGATGGAACCACCTGGTCTTACGTAGATGCCTGGAATATTGTAGATACCTCTATCACAGGTTTGAGTCCCTCCAATGTGGGTATAGGTGATATTACTGCTGACAGCGGATACCTGTTTATGGGTCTTTTCTATATTTATTCCACAGTAGCTCAATATTTTGATCTGAATCTCAGCATCAGGGATCAGAACAGTGTCTACAATCACGAACCCTCCCATCCTTCTCCCATAGAGTATGTTTCAGCCGATTCTCCTCCGATTGCCAATATCAGGATATCTCATTCAGGTTCCCATATCGCCCTGGGGTCAGTCGATCCATCGGGGAATCTCTCTTTGAGCATGGCCGACTTGTATCCCGGATATCTGGGTAGTTTTTCTACTATTACCTACCCCTCGTTTGACATAAATCCGGCGATTGACAATCTTGCCATAGCGGCACGGGAGAACCAGTGTTTCCTTCTCGGTACGAGCGGCAGTATCTATAGGTACGAAGCCGGTGATGCTTTCCTGTCATCGACTCCTGTAACATCCATTGGAGTCAACTCTTCCACAGACCGGCATCTGAATATCCTGAACGATCAATACCTGATCGCCTCATCAACCGAAGAATCGGCTGTGTATCTGCCGGATGAGAATGAAAAAATCGTGTTCTACGATGACAGTGACAGACCTGCTGATATTCAGCTTTTATGGGATTCAGGGTATACCACAGTCGATTTTCATATGTTTGCCTCACAGGGAGCGCTTCTGGCTCTCATGAATATGTACCATCCCTCTCTGGGCTGGTCATTCTCGCTGTCTCTCTCCCTGAATGGAGGACTCAGCTGGATTAATTCGGGTCATATCGATTTTACCGGCGCTGCATCTGTCGTTATTGGAGATGCCATCTACGATGCGTCGACCGGAGAAGTCTACCTGAGCGTTTTGGAAGATCAGGGCAATCTGGAATACAAAATCTATACCTTGCAGCTGCAGTAATCACATCATAATAGAAGGGCAGTAATCCCGGATGGGGCACTCCCCGCATTGGGGTTTCCGGGGATGGCAGTATTTTCTGCCGTGAAGATTCAGTGTCATGGAAAAGTCCGACTGAATCTCCCGGGGGATTTTCTTCAGCATCTCCCGCTCAATCAGTTCGGGATCTTTTTTGGTTGTAAACCCCAGGCGGCCGGAGACCCTTTTGAAATGGGTATCCACAATAATGGCGGGCTGATTGAAAATATGATACAGGATCACATTGGCTGTTTTCCGCCCTACTCCCGGAAGAGCGGTGAGCTCTTCCATGGTTCCCGGAACCTCGCCTTTGTACTGTTCAGAAAGAGCTTGTGCTGTTTTGATAATATTCGCGGCCTTTACCCGGAAAAATCCGGTAGGATGGATGATATCTTCTACCTCTCCCTGCAGAGCTTCCGAAAGAAGCTGGGGAGTCGGATACCGTTCAAACAGAACGGGGGTAACCTTATTCACTCCCGCATCGGTGGTTTGAGCCGAAAGGATCACGGCTATCAGGAGCTCATAGGGATTTCTGTAATTGAGAAGGGGTTTCCTGTCGGGGTATTCCCTATTGAGAATTTCTGTAATGATCCTGGCTCTTTCCGCTGCTTTCATACCGGACATTATGAAAAACATCCCCTGCCATGGCAAGGGTTTGCGCGGCAGAAAAGCTCTCTGAAAAGAGCTGTTAAAAAACTGAAAAACCCGTATTGACCAAAAATATCAGATTCTATATACTTCCCAAACGTTACGGGATATAGCCTAGTGGCTAAGGCGCCTGCTTTGGGAGCAGGAAATCGCAGGTTCGAGTCCTGCTATCCCGACTACCAGTCGGGACCAACAGCATACAGGAGTCATTCCCGGCTGCATATATATCGAGCGTCCTTAGCTCAGCTGGATAGAGCATCGGCCTTCTAAGCCGAGGGTCAGAGGTTCGAATCCTCTAGGACGTAAATGAAACGCTTACCTTTTGGGTAGGCGTTTTTTTTACCCTTTTACCCCTCCTGGAGGATTCAAAACGGAGAAGCAGCCCGAATCCTCTTTGAAGAGCTGTCTGAAGATTTGAAAAAAGGACTGCCCCAGTATCCGATTCCCGCTGTGAGGACAAGGAGGCTGGCTGTTGATTCCAGATCCAAGGGAAAACAGATAGGGGCTTTTTTGTTAAAAGATGCTCTCTCCCGAGCATTAAGGATATCATCGGAAGTTGCCATTCATTTTATCATTGTGGAAGCTCTGATTTATGAAATCTGTTATTCCCGGAATAATCGAAACCTGATATGCTCCTGAATAAAATATCCGGAATAAGGCAGAACTGCGTAGAAACAGGAGACACCCGCTATGAACCTCTCCTCCCCATACACCATTCATATTGAAGAGATCGAAATTGAAGTTACCCGTAAAAAAATCCGGAACATCTACCTGAAAGTTTCCTCTTCCGACGGGACTGTAAGAGTCTCTGCTCCGCTCAATATGAGTAAAACGGCCATAAACGCATTCCTTACAACCAAACTGACATGGATCCGCAGGCATAAGGAAAGGATCCTCCCCCGGGGAAGAAAGAGGACTCTGGAATACACTGACAGAGAAAGGCATTTCTTCAGAGGAAAACCTGTATATCTTGCCCTATTTCACACAACAGGAGCACAAAAAGCAGTACTCAACCATGAGATCCTTCAGCTTTATACGAAAAAAGATGCAGACAAAAACACCCGCAAACATCTTGTAGAACAGTTTTACAGGGACTTTCTGAAAAAGGAAATCCCTGTGTATATTTCCCGTTACGAATCGGTGATGGGTGTTGCGGTTTCCAGCTTTGGAGTTAAAAAAATGAAAACCCGGTGGGGATCCTGCAACCACAAGGCCAGGAGGATATGGATCAATCTGGATCTTGCCAGAAAATCCCCTGAATGCCTTGAATACCTGATTGTTCATGAGATGGTGCATATCCTGGAACCCTCTCACAATGCCCGTTTCAAAGCCCTTATGAACAGGTTCTATCCGGACTGGAAAGCTGTCCGTGCAGAATTAAAAAGCACAGCAATTATCATTTAAAAACAGGAACCGGCATTGAATCTGCATAGAAGATTGCTATTGCCATACAGGACCCTAATTCAACTGCCGAGAAAACATTTCATAATCCCCTGATATCCCAGGCAGGCTTTTTCCAGCTGCTCTATCTCAATATACTCATCCACCGTATGGGCCAGATTTTCCCGGGAAGGACCAAAACCTATGGTAGGAATACCTGCCTCTCCTGCATAGTGGCTCCCGTTGGTACAGAAGGCATAGGTGGTTATTTCCGGCTCCAGTCCGGCGGACCTGAGCCCTTTAAGTGCGGTCAGGATAAAATCTTCCTGCGGATCAAAATACCAGGCAGGAAAAAACCTTTCTCCTTCAATAGAATTCCCGGTATAACAGGATTCCTTCCCTCTTGAAAGGGATACTTTCACTTTCATGGAAGGGTCATCACTGAGAAGAGTTCCGACTGCTTCCCGGATAGGACTCAGGACACTATGGGGAGTTTCCCCTTTCAACAGCCGGCGGTCATAGGTAACCCGGCAATAGTCGGGAACTACAGACGCTCCCGGATAGGGATCGGATTTGATATCTGTCAGTTCCAGAATACCCTTGCCCAGTTCTTCCTGCTCCAAAGGAGAGAGAAGCCGGATAGCCTCAATAACTTTAGCCATATCGTATACGGCGTTCCTTCCCTTTTCGGGATTGGCAGAGTGGGCGTTCACACCGAATGTTTCCACAATGATTTCTGCTCGGCCTCTCTGACCTATTTTAAGGTTCAGCCGGGAAGCTTCACCAATCACAACAAGATCAGGTTTGACCGCTTCACTGACAGCCCTGGCGGCAATGCCCTCAAAACACTCTTCATGAACCACGCCGGCCACACAAACCTTACCGGCAAAGTTCCCTCCGGTGGATTTTGCAAATTCCGATGCTCCCACCAGCATGGCAGCCAGGGCACCTTTCATATCGGAAGTCCCTCTGCCGTATACTCTACCGTCCCGGATTTCACCGCTCCAGGGATCCTCCCTCCAAAGGGACGGATCCGCCGGAACTGTGTCCATATGGGCATCAAACAAAATCGTTTTCCCCGGCTTGTTTCCCTCCAGAGTGGCTGTAAAACTTCCGTATTTATCTGTTTCAAAAGATCCCAATCTATGAGATTCCCAAAACAGGCGGGCTCTTTGAACAACTTCACTCTCCTGCCCCGATAAACTGTGAACTTTAATCAGTTCGCTGCATAAAGCAGCGACAGAATTCTCTTTTACAACCATAAGGGTCTCCTCATTCTGCATATTAGATTCTCAGGGTTTTTCCGGCGGGGGGATCTCCCACCTGACCATGGAAGACAGCCGGCTCTCCGTTGATAAAGATCCCTGTAATTCCTGCAGGATGAACTGCAGGATCAGTGAAAGTCCCCCGGTCCTCCAGCAGATCCTCCTGAACCAGCAGCAGATCGGCTGCCTTTCCCTCCTCCAGGACTCCCCGGTCATGAATGCCGAAAACCTCAGCTCCCTTCAGGGTCATCTTGTTCACAGCCTCTTCCAGAGAAAGAAGCCCCTTCTCTCTGACAAAGCGCCGGATAAAACGGGGAAAGGCACCGAAAGTCCGGGGATGGGCGGAACCTTTGAGAAGCCCATCGGTACAGAGATTGGCTTCTTTCCTGGCAAGGAGGGCTTCCAGGATTCTCTCTTCCGTGTAGTAATCCACCATGGTAACCTGATTTTCCTCCCGGATCAGGAGATCAAAGAGAGCTTCTTCCGGAGTTGCATTCATGAGTTCTCCCAGCTCACAGAGACTCTTCCCTACCAGATAACGGGACTCTTCATTTTTCACAGCCCCCACATAGATCTTTTCAAAACCCGCAAAGGAAACAAAATTGTCCCAGCCGGGAAGACCGGTTTTCATATCCTGAGAGATCCGGGCCCGAATATCCCTGTTTTTCAGCTTTTCCAGCATGTCAGAGGGGGAGCCGGTTTTCATCCAGGGAGGAAGCATGGCTGACATGGCAGTGCTTCCCGCTGTATAGGGATAGATATCCATGGAAAAGGAAATCCCCCTGGACGGTGCGGCATCGATCATCCCGAGAACCTGATCCAGCAGTCCGGCATTATGAAATCCGCAGATTTTAAAATGGGAAAGATGAAGGTGTACCCCCGACTTTTCAGCAATTCCGAAAAGCTCTCCCATCGAAGCCAGGATATCATCGGACTCGCTCCTCTGGTGCACCGCAAAGGGTTTTCCCGCTCGTGCCGCAACTTCCGCCAGGGCAGACATCTCCTTTAAGGAAGCAAAGCAGCAGGGGGGATAGATCAAACCTGTGGACCATCCCATGGCTCCCTGATCCAGTTCCTCCCTCAGAAGGAGCGCCATCTTTTCAACTTCACGGCTATCTGCTTCTCCTCCCGGATCTTCCATACCGGCAAATCTCAGATTCCCATGGGGCACCAGATAGCCGTAGTTGGCCATGCTTCCCGTCCTCTCCAGAGCATCCAGATACCCTCCGGTACCGGAACAGACCTCCCCGGAGAGCCCCGGGCTTTCCCCGTAAAATCCATGAAGATAGGTTGCCCAAAGTGCAGGCTCACCTATTACCGGAGCCAGGGAGAGTCCATCCTGTCCCATAATTTCGGTTGTGATACCCTGTAGCAGTTTGGGGGCAATCACAGGATCGGAAAGAGCGTCAGAATCGTTGTGACTGTGGGTATCAATAAACCCTGGGAGAGCCGTGAGTCCCTCTCCGTCAATCCGGGTTTCGGCAGAAAAGCACCGAAAGGTTTCACTCCCTCTGCTGATCTTTTCTATTTTCCCCTCCCGGATAAGAATTGATCCCTTCCAGGCGGTAGATCCTGTTCCGTCTATGATACGGCAATTGGTAATGGCGGTGCTTCCCATCAGAGTTTTCTCCAGAATTTTCATGTTGTCTTGCCGGGGATTTGATTATGAATGAATCCCACTTTCAGAATACCTGAAAAAATCCTACAATTATACCCATGGGAAGAGAACGAAAAAAAATAATTCTGGGTGTGACCGGAGCTTCAGGAACAGTCATAGCCCGGCAGGTTCTGTCGGATCTTCTGGAGGTAAACATCGAAATCCACCTCATCATATCCGATTGGGCTGATCAGGTAGCAACCCGGGAAACCGGAATTTCCTGGGACAGCTGGCTGCGGAGTCAAACCGGCCGCATCGTACTGCAGGATTGGAACAATATGGCATCACCCCTGGCAAGCGGCTCAAACTTCTATGATGGCATGATCATTGTTCCCTGCTCCATGGGAACTCTGGGAGGGATCTCTGCCGGAATTTCCCGGAATCTGATAGAAAGAGCAGCGGATGTGTCGCTCAAGGAGAGGCGCCCCCTGGTGCTTGTTCCCAGGGAAGCTCCTTTCAACAGGATACATTTATCCAATATGCTGAACCTGACAGATGCCGGGGCGGTCATCCTTCCCCCGATACCTTCGTTCTACCATAAACCGGCCAGCATGGAGGATCTTCTCGCCCAGATTTCCGCAAGAATTCTGAAATCATTGAACATCCGCTCAGAAAACCTGAAACCATGGGCGGAAGTAAGCCCATCTGAAAATCAGTAAAGCCAGCGAAGTGGAAAGATCCAGGACTTATTCGGCAATATTCTCAATAGAGTCCTCTAAAGCCTCTTTGGCATCATCCAGAAGATCTTTGGCCTCTTTTGCAGCATCCTCTGTGGCATCTCTGGCATCTTCTATCTGATCTTCCACCCGGGACATCCCTTTTTCAATCTGCTTTTCCATATCATTGGTAAATTTTTTCACCTCTTTGCTGCCGCATCCGCCTCCAATAAAGGCAAGGGCAACAATCAAAAGGATCATCTTTTTCATTGTATTCTCCTTTTTTGCTTTCATACTGATCATCGACGGGAACGACAAAAACAGAGATGGTTCAGCCGCGTCCGATCCGGTCAAGTGACCATTGATAGAGTTCTCTGTATCTTTTTGCAGACTTATCCCAGGAAAACCTGCGGGACATAGCCTCTTTGCGCATTTTCCTTATATGTTCGGGCCTGTCGTACCAGGTACTGACTGCCCAGCCTACAGTATAGTAGATATTTACAGGATCTATATCATCAAAAAGGAAGCCTGTTCCTTCTCCGGTTTTTTCATTGTACTGTTCCACCGTATCGGCCAGCCCGCCGGTTCTCCTGACAACAGGAAGCGTTCCGTACCTGAGAGAGTAGAGCTGATTCAGTCCGCAGGGTTCGTATTTACTGGGCATCAGGAAGAAGTCGGAGGCCCCCTCCACCAGATGGGCAAGGCGGTTGCTGTAGGTAATATAGGTTTTGAGATTCCTCAGAGACGCATCAAGGTGTTTCAACTCATTTTCACACCACTCTTCTCCGGTACCCACAATAACGAACTGAACATGCATGTCCTTCAGGATGCTGTAAAGTTTTCCATGCCCCGGGCCGCAGAGATCTCCAAACCCTTTTTGATCCACCAGGCGGCTGACCATGCCGAAAAGAGGAATATCCGGATTGACCTCCAGTCCCGCCTCTTCCTGAAACTGCATTTTCAGCTTGGCTTTATTCTCAAGAGAATCGGCCGAAAAATTCAGAGGAGTCAGAAAGGGATCACTCTCAGGGTTCCATTCTCCATAATCCATACCGTTGAGAATTCCAAACAGATCATGCTCTCTGTAGCGCAGAGATCCGTCCAGTCCATTCCCCGCAATGGGAGACTTGATCTCTTCGGCATAGCTGGGAGAAACAGTGGAAATAATTTCGGCATTTTCAATTCCCATCTTCAGATAGTTGACATCCTTTTCATGGGTCCCGTGATTCACTGCAATATCATGAAGAGAAAGAGGCAGGGCTGCCGCCATATCCTGCCCGAATGTTCCCTGATACCCCAGATTGTGGATTGTGAGAACCGAAGAGGTACCGGCGAAATCTCCCCACCGCTCTTTCGCTTTCAGCAGCAGAGGCACCGGACCGGAAACCCAGTCATGACAATGCATGACATCGGGAATCCACTGAAGCTTCCGGCATAACTGAAAGCTGGCAACCGACAGGAAAGCAAATCTCTGGGGATTATCATCAAAAGAGGAACCGGGAGTAGGTCCGTAAATACCGTTGCGTCCGAAATAGTGCTCATGATCCAGGAAATAGACCGGCACGTCTGTCCCGGGGAGACAGGTTTCAAGAACCTGACACCACTGTTCACCATAACCCATATGAACGCTGAGAGAGCCCAGATCGCGCAGCCCCTCTTTGGGAATGGAGTAGTAGCGGGGCATCACAATGCGGACATCTTCTCCCTGATTTTTCAATTCGACAGATAGAGCGCCCACCATATCAGCCAGCCCTCCGGATTTTGCAAAGGGTACAGTCTCACTGGTTACCATTAAAATACGGTGTGATTTCAAAACATATCTCCTGCGGGGTAATGAAACCATTCTAATCGCCATCACACAGGAAAACAATCCTTAATTTAAAGCGCCCCTATTCCCATATTTGATAATAGTTACTATTATACTTCGAAAAGAGTCCCTAAGGAGAAACAGATGAATACAGCACAAGCCATCCTTGAAGCCATGAAAAAAGCCGGAGTGCCCATGAGCGCAGGCCAGATTGCCGAGGCTACCGGTATCGACAGAAAAGAGATTGACAAAGGGATGAAAGAACTGAAAAAAGAGGAGTCCATTGTGTCTCCCAAGCGCTGTTACTGGGAGCCGAAATAACCCGTATCCTCCGGCAATACACCGGAGGAAGCCCCTTCTCTTACAATCTCTTAATAAAATAAAAAGCACAGAAGGTACATACAATCCACACAGAAACGGCCCTAGAATGACCGATAAACTTAATTGGTAATACTGACGAACAACAAGGGAGCATGTGTATGGTTTTATGCAATCATTGTGAAGTTCTGGATGTTTCAGCCCTGTTAGGGGAGGGAAAAGAGGGAATGTCACAGGAACTCTCTGACAAACTGAAACGCTACTACTGCCACAACCCGGAAAATGACAGTCTTCTCTGCCCCAATAAAGGGAATTGCCAGGAGTGTAAAATACAGATCCAGGCCCTGGCTCTTGTAGGAGTCAGTTAATACTTTTTCTTTAAATAAAGTGCCCCACTCTTCATTTTTGTGGTAACCTGATTACCAGACATGAAGGGACAGATCAGCTGGATAAAAAATATTAAAGGACCCGTAGCGGTACTCTCTCTCATTCTCATAAGCCTTTTCCTTATTTTTATAATTTCCATCAGGGATGCTACACCGGTATCCGGAGTTCCTATTATGCAGTTTGTCTCTTTCGATCCCGGGGAACAGCTTATTCTTTTCGACAACAATCAGACTCTCCAGATAGGAAAAGCCCTGGAGTATCTGCCGGATCATGACAACAAACTGGAACTGGAAGACATCCTTTCTGAAGAGTACAACAGCAGATTCAGGCCTCTCTGGGATGAGGGAATCACCAGTAAGTACTTTCCTTATTACGACGGCCTGAATAAAGATACACAGGCAGTTTGGGTAAGACTGACAATCAAGGATATATACATTCCGTCTCCCGTACTTTTAACAACTCCTTTCAACAGCACCATACTCCACTGCTATATTCCTGATAACAAGGGAAGCTACAATGTAGCGTACCGAAGAATAGAAGCCCCCTGGCGTTTGTTTACAAACGATCCGGAGATCTATATTCAGCTGCCTACAGAAATCTCAGAAAGAACTCCGGTCTACATCAAAATGGAAACCAGATTTAAAAGGAGAATCAAACTGGAGTTTTCCGCCATGGAGTCCAGAGACTATACCAATGAGTTTTCTCTGATATCCAACTCCAAGGGTATGTTTATCGGTTTCTTCGCAGCTATCCTCATTTTTCATATATTTCTCTATATCATCACAAAAGAAGAAAAGTACTTTTACTACATACTGTTCATGTTTTTTCTGATGATCAACAGAATGATCACTACACATATCAGTCTGTGGAAATACTGGGCCGGCATGTTCTATCTGGAAAACCTGATCTACTCTCTTTTCCTGGCAGGTCTGCAGATATTCGGCCTCCATTTTATCAGAAAAACCCTGGTTAACCGGTATGACACCAGAAGAATGGCCTACCTGAACAGAATCACCAATCACCTGTATTCCCTGTATATTTTCTGGGCGATCCTTTCGGGGATTATGAATATCCCCCATCTGTACAAGCAGATCATTATCACCATAATGGTGGGCATCAATATGATAATGGTCTATCAATACATTATGTTCGCTCTGGCCAAAGGAAACAGAATGGCCATTCTGTATTTTATTGCGTTCACTCCGTTTTTTATTTTTGAACTTCTCTTCACCCTGGCATTCCCGGTCTACCAAATGATTCAGAATCTGATCCCTTTCATGCCCATCAGGTATCTGACGGATTTTATCCAGTGCACCATCCTGGCCATAGCAGTGGGACAGGATATTGTCCGATACAAGGTGGAGAAGGAGATCAGCGGGCAGATCCTGCGGGACCGTCTTCAGAATGAAAACCGCTATCTGGAAAACGAGGTAGAAAACCGGACCCGGGATCTCAAGGAAGCCATATCCAGCGCGGAATTGGCCAATGCGGCCAAATCCCGCTTTCTTGCCAATATCAGTCATGAGCTGCGGACTCCCCTGGGAGGGATTATCGGTTTTGCCGAACTGATCAACAAAACGGATGATCCTGCTATGCAGAAGCAGTACAACAAGAAGATTCTTGCCGAATCGGGCCATCTTCTTAACCTGATTTCGGATGTATTGAACCTGTCCAGGATTGAATCGGGGAATTATGAGATTGAAACCTCCGCCTTTGTTCTCAGGGACAGAGTACAGGATAGCCTGGCGGGGCAGGCTGTCCTTATCAGAGAGAAGGGACTGGAATACGATCTGATCCTCCATGACAGCCTCCCCGAAGTAGTCCTCGGAGATCCCAACAGACTCAGACAGGTCCTTTTGAATCTTACGAACAATGCCCAGAAATTTACCAACAAGGGCTATGTCAAGGTTGTGGTGCAGCCGGTAACCTCACCCATAGACAATACCATACTGATCCGCTTTGAGATCAAGGACACAGGAGTCGGGATTTCCGAGCAGAAAGCCGCGAAGATTTTCCAGCCTTTTTATCAGGTGGACCACAGCATTTCCCGAAATCATGATGGAACCGGCCTGGGAACAACGATCTCAAAAAAACTGGTGGAGCTAATGGGAGGAGATATTGGATACACGCCCAATCATCCCAGAGGAAGTATATTCTGGTTCAGTCTTCCCTTTGTGATCGGAAGCCGGGAGAATATCCTGCCCGATGAGAATACCCAGCTGATACACGGCAAAGGCAAAATCCTCATTGTTGATGACTATCAGACAAACAGGGAGATAACCTCCACATTTCTGGAATCACTGGGTTATACCACCAGCCTGGCGGAAGACGGCTATAAAGCCCTGTCCCTATGCAGCAGGGAGGAATATGATCTGATCCTGATGGATATCCACATGCCCATGCTCAACGGCTATGAAACTGTGGAAAAGCTGGCTCAAAACAGCCCTCTTAACGAAACAACTCCCGTACTGATGCTGACGGCCGGGGGATTCGATGATGAGTCGAAGGAAAAAATCAGGGGGAATATCAAAGGGATCATCTACAAACCGGTACAGCTGAAAGATATCTCCTATCAGGTGGCAGCCATCCTGAACCCGGATGCCCTGAACGAAGAGGAACCGGTTATTTCCGGAGACAGAGGATTCAGCTTTACGGATTTTCTGAATCAGTTTGAAAACAGAAAAGACGGGGAAGAGATTTTCAGAGGGTTTCTCTCACACTGCCGGGAGAATCTTGATAGTCTTTTCGGGGATATATCTTGCGGTGATTTTATCAGCCTCCATAGAAAAGTTCACGCCATTAAGGGAGGCGCTTTGAATATCGGCCTTCAGGAACTGGCTGATAAAGCCGGAGCTCTGGAGAAATACATCAAGGACACAGACTATCTGGCAGACCGGACTGGCCACCAGGCAGAAGATCATCTGAAAGAGGAAATTTCGGGATTATACAAACTGCTGGCTATAATTGAAACAGCCAGTTTCACCAGGACCTGACGAGGAAAGGAAAGGCAGATCATTTGCTTTTTTTTATCCCATACGATAGGATGAACAGATGTTTCAACTAGACGAATGCATCTATTATCTGGCAACTCTGGGGCTGAAAAAAGTTACCGATAATTATAACGAAACCTTTAAAAAACACGGAGCGACCCGGGTACAGTGGATCGCCCTGTATTATATCCGGAAATCCCAGGGGATCAGACAGATGGACCTGGCGGATCTGATGCAGGCACAGGAAACCACCATTGCCAGGCTTATCAGCCGGATGGTGAAAAATGGTCTGATAGAACGTTTGCCCGACCCTGAAGATAAAAGAGCTGTAAAATTGTATTGCACCGAGGCGGGAAAAGCCAAATTCAATGAACTTCTTCCTGTATGCGACGATTTCTACTGCCACATCATCAGCGGTATTCCCCAGAAGGATCTGGAGACATTCCGCCGGGTTCTGGATAAGCTGGTAGAAAACAGCGAAACCCATTTTTCCTGAATTTTTCGATTTTTCCAGGATTCCTCTTGCTTTTTTTACACTCATTCACTACTATTCCAATAGTATTTATAGTATTTAAAAGGAAGGGTTCATGAAACTATCAACAAAATCCCGTTATGCCTGTCGATTGATGGTAAACCTGGCTCTGGTATATCAGCAGGGACCGATTCAATTGAACGAGATTGCCAAGAGAGAGGATATATCGGAAAAGTATCTGAGCCAGATTGTCATCCTTTTAAGAGGATCTGGCCTGATCCGCTCTGTCAGAGGAGCCAAGGGAGGATACCTGCTGACAAAAGGTCCCGAAAGCATCACTCTCAGGGATATTGTGGAAGTGATGGAAGGGGGGCTCAACATAGTTGACTGCCTTGATGAGAGCGAACCCTGCGGACGATCGGGAAAATGCCTGACCCGTCAGGTCTGGAACAAGGTCAGCCAGGCGATTAAGGATACCCTGGAAGGGATTACCTTAAAAGACCTGGCGGAACAGATCCGGAATCCTGAAAATGTTATGTACTATATCTGAAACGGAATAGGAGAGGAGGTAGAGAATGAGTCAGAAAATTGCCGAAAACATTACCGAGCTGGTGGGGAATACCCCGCTGGTCAGATTAAACAAAATCGGAGCGGAATCGGAAATACTCCTGAAGCTGGAATTTTTTAATCCCCTCGGCAGCGTCAAGGACAGGATTGGAAAATTCATGATTGAAGCAGCAGAAAAGAGCGGTGCTATAAAACCGGGAACCACCCTTATTGAACCCACCAGTGGAAATACGGGAATAGCCCTTGCCTACATTTGCGCCCAGAGAGGATATAAACTGATTCTGACCATGCCTGACACCATGAGTGAAGAAAGAAGAAAACTTTTAAAGATTTTCGGAGCTGAACTGGTACTGACACCGGGAAGCGAGGGAATGAACGGATCCATAAAAAAAGCGGAAGACCTGGCCAGAGAGATCCCCGATTCTCTCATCCTTCAGCAGTTTGAAAACCCCGCGAATCCCGAAGCGCACAGGCAGACTACGGCAAAGGAAATCTGGGAGGCCACCGGCGGAAAAGTGGATATTTTTGTAGCGGGAGTCGGTACGGGAGGAACGGTCACAGGAAACGGAGAGGTTCTGAAAAAACTGAATCCGGAAATAAAGGTGTACGCCGTGGAGCCCGAAGGATCTCCTGTTCTGTCGGGAGGAGCTCCCGGTCCTCACAAGATCCAGGGTATCGGTGCCGGATTTGTACCGGCTGTTCTCAATACAGAGGTTTATGACGGCGTGATAAAGGTATCCGCCCAGGATGCGGGAGCCACAGCAAGACGCCTGGCATCGGAGGAAGGAATTCTGGTGGGAATTTCAGCAGGTGCCAATGTAAGAGCTGCCGAGATCCTGGCGCAAATGCCGGAAAACAAAGGAAAAACCATTGTAACCATAGGGTGCGATACAGGAGAAAGATACCTGAGCACATGGCTTTTTGAGAGTTGAAATCAAGAGATAAGACAGACGAACGGTAACACAGAGATAAGGAGATTAAAATGGACTACACAAAAATAGAGAATCCCGGTTTTGAAACCACAGCCCTCCATGCAGGACATGGAGGAGATAGGGAAACACATGCCAGGGGAGTTCCCCTTCACAGGAGTACAGCCTACCTTTTTGATTCGGCGGAGCACGCTCAGAATCTGTTTGCCCTGAAGGAACTGGGAAATATATATACCAGGTTGGGCAACCCCACCCAGGCTGTACTGGAAGACAGAATGGCCGCACTGGAAGGAGGAGCTGCCGCACTGGCACTGGCCTCGGGAACCAATGCCATTTTCTATACAATGATCAATATCTGTGCCCTGGGAGACGAAGTGGTATCCGGCGCCAACCTGTACGGCGGTACCTATACCATGTTTGACGACCTGCTTCCCAAATTTGGTATAAAAGTCAGATTTGCCGATCCGGGGAACATCGATTCTTTCCGGGCTCAGATTAATGAAAAAACCCGGTTACTGTATGTGGAAACCATAGGGAACCCGTCTCTGGATGTGGCGGATATAGAAGCGTTGGCAAAACTGGCAGATGAGTTTGAAATTCCCCTTGTGGTGGATTCCACCTTTACCACACCCTACCTGCTCCGGCCGATTGAACACGGCGCGCATATCGTAATTCACTCGCTGACAAAATGGATTGGCGGACACGGAACGGGAATCGGGGGAATTGTGGTTGATTCGGGAAAGTTCAATTGGCAGAATCCCAAATTTTCCCTTTACAACGAGCCCGACGGCGGATATCACGGCCTGAAATTTGCCCATGACCTGGGAGATCTGAACTTTCTGGCTTTTATCCTGCGTATGAGAACCGTCCCCCTGCGGAACCTGGGAGGGTGTATTTCGCCGGATAACTGCTGGATATTCCTGCAGGGCCTGGAAACCCTGGCGCTCAGAATGGAAAGGCATTCGGAAAATGCCCTGGCCGTAGCGGAGTATCTGAAAAACCATCCCAAAGTCAGCTGGGTAAAATACCCCGGTTTGAAAGGAGATCCCTCCTATGAGAAAGCCCGGAAGTATCTTCCCAAAGGAGCCGGGGGTATGGTGGTTTTCGGCGTGAAGGGAGGAAGAGAGGAAGGACAGAAGTTTATCGACAATCTCCAGCTTTTCTCCCATGTCGCCAATGTGGGCGATGCAAAGAGCCTGGCGATTCATCCGGCGTCGACCACCCACTCTCAGCTTTCTGACGAAGCCCTGGAGGCTGCCGGGATTTCTCCCGAAATGGTGAGACTCTCCATCGGGATAGAAAGCCTGGAAGATATCAAAAATGATCTGGATCAGGCTCTGAACAGCTGATTATATCCCCTTTAATAAAAGGCCATTTCACCAAATGCTGAGATGGCCTTTTTTTTCTTTTATCTGACACCCCGGAAAATGCCCTCCCAAAGTTGGGAATCATAAGGTATAATGAATTGCCTTTAACATATTACAGGAGTCAGGATTTATGGATGAGTCCCATCAGTCATCACAGGAAGCCATACCATCCTATTTTAAAATGGAACCCCACAAGCGGGAGGAGATCCTCTCTCATGTGGGAAGCTTTACCCAGGTACAGTACCAGATTTTTCACAATATCTGTGATTTCTGGGATCCTGCCCTGGAGTTTAACAAATATGTTCTGAAAACCAGCAAGCCGGCTCTGGTTAACAAAAATCAGCTGGAACTCCTGATGAATAAGCTGCAGGATGCCCATATGGGGCTCCTCCAGTACAAGCTGATGGAAAATGAACTGAAACCTTTCCGTATTGTACTGACAGAGAAAGATTCATCCCTGTTTTACTATTACGTTTGCGAAGAAGTCCTTTACCGCCACTACTATGAAAACGGACACCCCTTTATCACTACCAAGCATTTTGAAAAGTACAATATTGCCCTCCCCGGAAAATTTCTCTCACCCCTGGAACCAAAAGTCCTGGGTCCGGCGTTTCATGAAGTGATGATCCCTCAAAGGCATATCTTTGGAATATACCGCCATAACAAACCTCCGATACTTCTGCCTTCGGGAATGCTGGATGAATATATCCATTTTCTTATTCAGTATCTGAACAGGGAATTCCTGAACATGACGCTTCTGGAAAACGTCTCCCGCCTGTCCAGTCTGAAGATAAGCGAACTTCAGAAAAACATGGGCAAAAGGGAAACCACCTTCTGGCTCACACTGACAAAAAACCTGATTGATCATAAGGAAGACCTGAAAATCCGGATTAAGGGAATATCCCCCCTGATTTTCACCTCGGCTCAGCTTCTTTACGGATACTTCTATAACAGCATGGCCGAATTGAAACTGAAGCACCAGGAACAGCAGGAAAGAAAAAATTTCCAGGGAGAAATCATTCATACCATCAGGGACAAGACAACTCACTGGACATCTCTCAAAGAGATGGAATCCATACTGAAGGAAAAGGAAGAAAAATACCCGGGATTCAGGGATGAGTTTACCGAAGAGGTTCTGAAGAAGAAAGAAGGCGCTGATTTTCCTCCCCTTATTGTTTTAAGCGGTCAGTTGATTCATAAGGACTACCTTTTTCCCTATTTCAAGGGACAGATGGACTACTTTGAAAGGGAGCTGCATGCTCTTTATCAGGAGATGATGAATGATCTATTGAGAAGCGGGAATAACGAAAAGTACACCCTGTTCTACAGCAAAAACAATTTCAGGGCGGATATTATGAACCGGATTCAGAATCACTCTCCCCAAATGAAAGACCTGCTGAGAAAACCCCACCTCATGGCCAGTATAACCTTTTACTATCTGAAAGAGCTGAAAGGGATCAGAAATAACGAAACCATACGGCAGACCATGAGTGTCTATTTTAAAAGCGATCTGAAACAGTATCAGAATATAGATGACATCCTCCAGTTGAAGCTGATGAGCCTTTTTGATAAATCATTTCAGCAGTTAAGCTGGTGGACCCGGCTGGTTCTGAGAATCACCGGCCGGTACGACAGCTATACAGGGACTTTTACCGAAACCCCTAAAAGCCACGGAAAGAAAAAACAGAAGAGAGCTCCCCTCTCCTCTGGAAAGAAAAGCTACCAGGATTCTCCGTCTGTTATCGGCGCCAGCCGCACCAGAGGAAGCCTTGAGAAAAAAAGGCCCCACTCAATCAGAGAGAAAAGAAAAGCCTGGGAAGAGTTTTCCGACGCGATTAATAAGAACAGATAATTCACCGCCATCAGCGTTGACCGGCTTGACCTGTCCTCCTCTCCCGGCTATGCTGTTAACCGTCTCTGGGGGTGGTTCTTCCTGACAGGAGAATCTGAGATTATACCCTTTGAACCTGATCCGGGTAATGCCGGCGAAGGGAAACCGGTTCTATCTCTACCTTTCCCCGGAAAATTTAATTTTCGAATCCCCTGTCTGCCAGAGATCACAGGACAGGGAATGGAGAGGAATTCATGAAAAAACTTTTATCTGCCTTATTCATTGTACTACCATTGTTTTCTGCCTTTTCAGGAGGACAGAAAGAAACAGCATCAGCCAAAGAAACTGCGGCCGAATCCGACAGTATTACCATATACTGTTATGATTCCTTCGCTTCCGAATGGGGTCCCGGACCCGCTCTTGCCGAAGGATTTACGACGCAAACAGGCATTCAGGTGGAACTGGTGGCTCCTGGAGATGCCATTACGATTCTGACAAAAGCCATTATGGAAAAGGACGCTCCCGAAGCGGATCTTCTGATCGGCCCCGATAACAATCTTCTGGCCAGAACACTTGCGGAAGACATCCTGGAGCCATATGATGCTCCGGCCCTATCTGAAGTTCCCCGGGAATTGAAATTCGACGATTCCAACCATTTACTTCCCTTTGACTGGGGATATTTTGCCATCTGTTACGACTCAGAAGTCATTAGCAACCCACCTGCGTCCCTGGAAGAGCTGACATCTGAAGAGTATGCCAAGTCTCTGGTTCTTATGGACCCCAGAACATCCAGCCCCGGCATGGGATTTCTTCTCTGGACCAGAGCGGTGTACGGAGATAACTTCATGGACTACTGGAACAGACTCTCGGGCTCGGTTCTTTCTGTCACAGAAAGCTGGAGCAATGGATACGGCCTTTTTACCAGCGGGGAAGCTCCCCTGGTTCTGAGCTACTCCACTTCTCCGGTGTATCATAAAATGTGGGAGGAAACTGACCGCTACAAAGCCCTCGCCTTTGAAGAAGGAAACTACCTGCAGATCGAAGGTGCCGGTGTGATCAAGGGCGCTGCCAATCCGGAAGGAGCCAGACAGTTTCTGGATTACATGCTCTCTGATGAAGGGCAAAAGATCATTGCCACCAGCAATATCATGATGCCGGTGATTCCCGCAACAGAACTTCCCGAAGCGTTTGATATGGCCTTCATATCGGAGAACCCATTGCTGCTCGATACTGAAGAGATAGCAGAATCCGGAGATGCCTGGGTTCAGGAGTGGGTGGAAAATTCAGGACTCTGATTGCAAACCATGACCACAGCAGGCCCCCTTTCCAGAGGAGGAATCCGGCTTCTGCCGGTTATGCTTTTTCTCCTGGTAACCTTTTACATCCCCGTGACTGTTCTCCTGTCACGGGGAGTGATGGATTCCAATGGGTTAACACTCCGCTGGATAGGCGAACTGGCCGTTTCAGGGTATTACAGAAGGATCTTTTTCTTTACCTTTTTTCAGGCTCTGGTCAGCACACTTCTATCATTGATCGCCGGCCTCCCCGGGGGCTGGCTGCTCTCTCATGTCTCATTTCCCGGTAAAAGGCTGATCAAGGGCCTGACAACCCTGCCCTTTATTCTTCCTTCCATCCTGGTAGTACTGGGGTTCATCCTTTTCTGGGGCCGTCAGGGCGTCATCAACAAGCTTCTGATGGACCTGACCGGTCAGAAAAAGCCTCTTCTGGAAGTTCTGTATTCCCTGAAAGCCATCCTTCTGGCCCATGTGTTCTATAACTTCCCGATAGCTCTCAGACTGACAGCCGCCTGGTGGGAGGGGTTTTCCGAAAATCAGACCAATGCAGCGAAAACTCTGGGGGCATCCCGGACAAGAATTTTTTTTACCATCACTCTCCCCCAGCTCCTCCCGGGCTTGATGAGCGCCGCATCTTTGATATTTCTCTACTGCTTTATGAGCTTTGCGGTTATCCTGGTTCTGGGCGGGGGGCCGCGTTACTCCACGATGGAGGTCGAAGTCTACCGGTTGATCAAATACTCCCTGGACTTTGGAAAAGGGGGAGCTCTTGCCCTTGCAGAAACCCTGGCAACTCTGTTTTTGACATATTTTTCCATCAAATCGGAAAGGAAGAATCTTCACAGATCCCAGGGAATCCGGAAAAAGGCTGTCTGGAAAGATCTGGATATCCACAGCAAGGTATTCTCCCTGCTCTACCTTCTTCTCATAGCCATAATTATTCTGGGGCCGATATTTACGGTGATTATCCAGTCTTTTCTTGCTCAGGCTACCCGAACCGGTCCTGCGGGATTTACCCTGAAGTGGTACCATCAGATGCTGTCTCCCCCGGGATCCCTCTCGGGAGCGGCCCTTCTGGCGGAATCTGTCAGAAACAGCCTGGGAATAGCAGCAGCGGTTCTGGTTCTGACTCTCCTTCTGGGATCCTATACGGCCTGGGTCCTGGCCAGGCATAAGCTGAAACATCCCGAATTCACCGAATCTCTGATCATGCTGCCCATGGGAGTCTCATCGGTCGTATTGGGAATCGGATACCTCTGGATGCAGCGGAACGGGCTTTTCGGCAGCACTCCCCCGATCCTGGGAATTGTTCTTGCCCATACTGTTATTGCACTGCCATTCGTTTTAAGAAGTCTGACTCCCGCCATGCGCCGCATCAGTCAGAATCTGCTGGATGCGGCATCCCTTATGGGAGCAGGCGGCTGGAAAAGATTCGCAACCATTGAACTCCCTCTGATCCGGCCGGGGCTGATTACGGGGGGGGCTTTTGCCTTTGCGATCTCCCTGGGTGAGATAAATGCTACCCTGATCCTTTCGGATGCGGGGATCACTACCATACCGATTGCCATTTTAAGGCTGATTGGTACATACAAATTCTTTCCAGCCTGTGCTCTGGGAACTATTCTTATCGGGATCTGCCTCATGGCATTTACCCTGATAGACGCCTTTGAAGGCTGGGAGAACTGACAATGGATTTAAAACTGCAGAACATATCCCATAAGCTGGACGATTTTCACCTGAAAGCAGATCTGGTACTTCCTTCGGGCAAACTGACCAGCCTTCTGGGACCCAGCGGATGCGGAAAAACAACCCTTCTGAAGATAATATCAGGCCTCTACTCCCCCGGGGAAGGAAAAGTCATCATGGGAAACCGGGATATTACCAAACTGGATCCCCGGTACAGAAAAATCGGCATGGTTTTTCAGGATTACGCTCTGTTTCCCCATATGAATGTGATGAAAAATATCTGCTACGGTATGAAACAGAAAGGCACCGATGCGGTCAGGAAAGGAGAAGAACTTCTGGAATTGGTCCACCTGGGAGGATACGGGAAGAGAAAACCCGAAGAGCTGTCAGGAGGGGAGAAGCAGAGGGTCGCTCTTGCCAGAGCTCTTGCCGGTTCTCCGGAGATACTCCTTCTGGATGAGCCCTTGAGCGCACTGGATGCCAAACTGAGAAGAGCCCTCCGCCGCCAGATCAGGGAGATTCAGCTGGAAACAGGAATTACCGCTGTGTATGTTACCCATGACCAGGAGGAGGCCATGGCCATTTCGGACAGGATAGTCCTTATGGATGGGGGCAGGATCAAGCAGGAGGGATCCCCTGAAGAGCTCTATACCATGCCTTCAGACACGTTCAGCGGCAGTTTTATCGGAGCAGCCAACCTTATCCCCATTAACAGGATTTCCCGGAAACAGGAAGAGATGATCCTTGAGACAGATGTAGGAGAATTTCTCACCGGACGTGCGTTTCTCCCGGATGGGGCTGTTCAAAAAAACGGGGTAATTTATTTCCGCCCCGAATCGTGCCTCATCGGAACCGCCCCGGAAAAAACAGCCCTTGCCGGCGAGGGAACCGTAGTTTACAGAGAGTTCGGAGGAGATTTCCAGTATCTTGAAGTCAGCAGCGGCACAGGCATTATCAGGATAAAAACTCAAACCGCAAGGGTTTTCAGCCCCGGAGACACCCTGGAGTGGAGCGTCAGAGAGAGAGACTGCCGGTTTCTGAAAATATCTGAATAATCTATTTTTACTAAAATATTTTTAAAATTTCATATAAATTAAATATTATTTAATTTAAATTGAATGATCTAAAAATATCGGGAGGCCTTATGAAACGTAAAAAGCAAAAAAGTGAGATTTTCTATATAACTGTGTCTCTTTTTCTTGTTGCTGCTGGAATATTTCTGATTTTTTTTCTCACAGGAAATGTTGTTATTTCCGGGCTGACAGGATTCCTGATGGTCCTTCAGTTTATTACCGGATTCCTTTTTATCCGAACTCTGAGAGGAAAAATCGGAAAGTTTGATACCATTATTACCGGCAGACTCTGCTCCAGGAACGAAAATAACAGGGATGATACAGCTTCCCTCTTATCGGAACATATGGGATCCTGTGCTCTGTCCCGAAAAAAGACCAGGGAGATACTGGACAGGAATTTTGATCACTCATCCGAATTCTCGGAAGAGATGAAAGAATCTGTTTACCTCACCACAACCATTAACGGAAGTGTCATCAAAATTCAGGACAGGATAACGGAACTGAATGACTCCCTCATTCAGTCTTCAACGGCCATAGAGGAAATCAGCCGTACCATTACCCACTTTTCCGAACAAATCGAAGATCAGTCCTCTTCGGTCATACAAACCTCATCAGCGATAGAGCAGATGGACGCCTCTATCCGCAATGTCAACGAAATCACAGCCAAAAGGAGTCGCTCCTCCCAGGCTCTTCTGGAAATGGCAGAAACCCGACAAGAGGAAATGGAAGAGATGAACCGTATTATCGATACTGTCAACAACAGCATCGATTCTGTTCTGGAAGTAATCAATGTGATAGATTCCATTGCCTCGCAAACAAACCTTTTATCCATGAATGCCGCGATTGAAGCGGCTCATGCGGGAGAAGCCGGAAAGGGATTTGCAGTTGTTGCGGAAGAGATCAGAAAGCTGGCGGAATCCACGGCAGACAACTCCACCCTGATATCCCGAACCCTGCAGAATATTATCGATAATGTAAGAAGCGTAAAGAAGGCCGGCGCAGAGAGCCTGGAAGGATTTCATGCTATCCGCCAGGAAACAAAGGATATGGTTGAGGGGTTCCTTTCCATACAGCAGGCCACATCGGAATTGAATACAGGAAGCGAAGAGATTGTAAAAGCAACCCAGCTTCTGAACGATATTTCCATCAGCATCAAAGGCGGATCTTCAGAGATTGAAGAGAGTACCCGGGAGATTCAGAACTCCATAACAAACATAGTGGAAGCCAGTAAAAACACCGAAGAGGAGATAGCCAGAATCACAGAAGTCTCCCGGAAAATCAATTCTGTTTTTTTCAAGGTGTCCAAAGTATTTCTGAACCACGAGGAGTATCTTAACCAGATAAGAAAATTCCAGGATTTCGAATTCGGTGAAAAAAGCAGATTCTCATCAACCACCATCATCATTCAGCACCTTCTTTGGCTGATTAGAGCCAGAGGAGCCATAGATAAAACGATGAACATCACCACTTCCGAGATTGTGGATCACCATCACTGCGCTCTGGGTAACTGGATAGAGAACGAAGCCCCTGATTCCCTCAGGGAACAGGAGGGATTTCAAAAAATGGTGAAAAGCCATGAAGAACTGCATTCCCTGGTGAAAAAGATCATACAGGAGGTAGATTCCAAACCGCGGGATGAAATTGAACTCCTCTATGAAAAGCTACTGGGAATTTCTGAAGCGGTCATAGGCTATCTGAAAACAATCTGATTTTCTAATGCTTTCTCATCCGCGCTGCTGCCAGTTCCACAGCATCCACTATGGTTTGATACCCGGTGCAGCGGCAGAGGTTTCCCCGCATGGCTTTCCTAATATCCTCCCGGGCGGGCTCGGGATTTTTCCCCAGCAGATCCAGAGCCTGCATAATCATGCCCGGGGAACAGAACCCGCACTGAACGGCACCGGCATCGATAAAGGCCTGCTGCAGAGGATGAAGGCTCCCGTCGGGACGTTCCAGTCCCTCAATGGTCAGAACGTTTTTCCCGGCTGATTTTTCCATAGACGTACGGCAGGAGCGAACCGCTTTCCCCTCCAGGAGGACCGTACAGGCTCCGCAGGTTCCTTCGCCGCATCCGTTTTTTGTTCCCGTCAGATTCAGTACTTCTCTCAGATAATCCAGCAGAGTCATTGTCATCTGTTCCTCTGAAACAGGATAGGCTTTACCATTTACAACAATTTCAGACATCAGATTTCAAGCTCCTTTTTTAAATTGATCGGCAAGGAGGTAAACCTCTTTCCCGTTGCCGCAGCAATGGCATTGGCAATAGCCGGAGCAATAATCTCCAACGCCGGCTCACCGATCCCTTTGGCTCCTGTAGGAGACAGGGGATCAAAATTCTCAACAATCTGAGTGGTGATCTCCGGAATATCCGTCATACGGGGGATTTTATATTTTGAAAAATTCAGGGATTTCACACGCCCTTCTTCCACCAGAAAATCTTCAGTCAGGGCCATACCGGCGCCCTGAACAACTCCGCCATGAATCTGCCCTTCCACCATGGGGCGGTTGATGGCTTTTCCGATATCATGGGTAGCCACGATATTCAGAACCCGGCAGGTCCGCTTTACCGGATCCACCTCCACTTCTACCGCCTGGCAGCTGTATACATAGGAAAAATAAGCCGTTCCCTGCCCTGTCTGTTCATCCCAGGTTACCCGGGGAGCCTGAAATGTACCGAAAGCAAAAGGATACACCCTGGCAAGGTACATCTGCCGACCCGCTTCCGGCCAGGTGAGGGAGCGCCCTCTTGTACCCCAAATCCGGTTGCTGTGAAAAGTGATATCTTCCGGTTTTTCTGCGATCAGAGGGTAAAGGGTTTCTGCCAGAATGGGCTTCAATTTATTCATGGCATCCTTGATCGCTCCGCCACCCACCAGGGTTCCCCGGGAAGCCACGGTGGTTCCCCCGTCGGGTATGGATGCGGTGGAAGAGCTCTGGTAATGCACCGATTCAGGCGGAACTCCCAGTTCTTCTGCGGCTATCAGGATCATGGCGCTGGGAGCCCCCTGGCCGTTTTCAAAAACAGCCGTATCCAGCAGAATGGAACCATCAAACTGAATATTCACAGAGGCACAGCAGAAATCCATGGCTTCGGCTCCCACACTGGTTCCCCGGTAGGATGCGGCCATTCCGATGCCGTACCAGATATCGCCCTTTCCGCGGGAGCATTTTTTCAGTTTATCCTCAAAAGAGATGGTCCCGGCGGTTTTATCCATAACCTCCATAAGGCTGACCGTATGCTCCGTCAGGGCCTGACCGGTAATGGTGACCGAATCCTGGACAACGCCGTTTCTTTTCCGGATTTCCAGCGGGGTTATTCCCAGCTTCTCGGCAGCCATATCCATGATCTGTTCAACTGCAAAGTTGGTCTGGGGGGAACCGAATCCCCGGAATGCTCCTGTATAGATATTATTGGTTGCCACCCCGTACACATCCGCATGAACATGATCCAGACGGTAGGGCCCCATATTCTGAACGGCCGATCGCCAGGTTGACCAGGGGGTGGTTGAGGTATAGGCTCCCGAATCCCCCAGGGTCCGGCTGATCAGAGCAGTCAGACGGCCCTCTGAGTCAAACCCTACCTTGTATTCCATCTTGTAGGGGACCCGTTTGTAGCTCTCCCGCATGGACCACTCCCGGGTATACAGGAGTTTTACGGGCCGGTTCAGTTTTTCCGCAGCCAGAGCAGCCCTGGCGCAGACCACCGAGGCGGTATCATCTTTTCCGCCGAAACTTCCCCCCACGGGATGGGAGTAGCAAACAACAGAAGCCAGAGGCCGCCCCAGATAGGAGCAGACAAACCGTCTGGTACTGAAGGGGTGCTGCATGGATCCATAGATCTCCAGAGTTCCATCCTCTCTGGGAACGCAGATGCCGCATTCCGGCTCTATATAGGCATGCTCCACCAGGGGGGTTTCAAATTTCTGCTCTATGATCAGATCACTGGTTTGCATTATTTCAAAAGGATTGCCCTTGCGGACTTTATGATGATTGACAATATTGGAGTCCTCGTCCCGGGGAATGACTGGAGAATCCTCTTTGAGAGCCTCTTCCGTGTCAAGAACAGCAGGAAGCTCTTCCGCCTCAAGACGGACCTTCTCCGCAGCCGCTATGGCCTGGCTTCTGGTTTCTGCCGCCACAAGAGCGATCACATCGCCGTGAAACCGGATTTTATCCTGCACCAGAATGGGAAGATCCTGATTGATCTGCCCTGCCGTGAGTTCCCCGGGAACATCCTCCCAGGTAAATACGGCCAGGACTCCCGGCATCTTCCGGGCTTCACCGGTATGGATTTCGAGAATCCGGGCATGGACATAGTCCGAATAAACAGGAACGGCATGGACCATTCCATGGAATTTGTAGTCATCAGCAAATTTCGCCCGGCCGGTGACTTTCTGTCTGGCATCGTTACGGAAACAGGTTTTCACACTACCCCACTGGATTTGATTAATTAGTCAAATAATTATACCCCCGGTGAACCGGGGGGTGCAAGGGGAGAGTCCTTTTCAGGGAAGAATTGGCGGATCTGGAGCCTGTTTTCCTGCAGGAAGGAACCGTCTCAGATGAGCAAAATGAGTAAAAAAACTGTAAATCTTTCCCATTTTTGTAACACATTCTCTCTATTTCCATGTTAACCTTGTAAGGCGGAAGTTCTACTCCGTACAAAATGCGATATTTTCAAGGAAATCAGATCGTTTTTATGCTGAATCAACAATCCAAGACATTTTTATTTCTGCATTTTATGCTGGATGTTCTTATCGTCGGTTTCTCCTGGATACTGGCCATTTCCGTCAGGTTTGTTCTCCTGGCGAAGAATATGGATTACTTTTATGAGTTTTTGAGGCTCACTCCCCTTCCTGTGATTATTGCAGCGGTTCTTTTGTACAGAGAGCGCTTTTACATTAACCACTCCCTCCATGCCTGGCACAAGGATCTTTCCAGGCTGCTGGTTTTAAACCTTCAGATCCAGCTCTTTTTCATCCTCACCGGATACAATATGCAGCCGGGAAGGCTCTCGCGGCTGACATTGATACTGTTTTTCTTTTTTACCCAGATTTTTCTGACTGCCAACCGGATAGCCTTCCGGAACCATTTAATCATGGAGAGAATCAGGGGCAAACGGCTTCAGAAGCTGTTTATCATCGGCCAGGGATCCCATGTGGAAAGATTTGTCAGGAAAGTGAGGGAGACTCCCCTGACCGGAATGGATATCATAGGCTGGGCCGATTCGGCAGGCGCCGCCGAGTCCATGCAGATTTCCTCTTTCCCGGAAAAAGACATAGACAAGGCCGTTGAGGAACTCAACCCGGACTATATTGTTCTCGGGTATACGGGAGATCTGGTCAGACGCCAGGAGAAATATATAAAAACCCACTACAACCAGGTCACACCGATTATCCTGGTACCTCAGCTGAACTATACCCTCCTGGGAGCCAGGATTGAGGACTTCCACGGAGTTCCCCTGATCAATATAAACACCCCTACCCAAAGCCACTTTGCTCTTATCTCCAAAAGGCTTCTTGATATCTTCGGAGCGGGTCTGGGACTCCTGATTCTCTCTCCCTTTTTCCTGATCATCGGGTTTCTTGTAAAAATCACATCTCCCGGGCCGATCTTTTACGGACAGGAGAGGATGACCACCAACGGGAAAATCTTCAGGATGTGGAAGTTCCGATCCATGAGACAGGATGCGGACAAAGAGGAAGGCTTTACCTGGACTGTGGAAAATGATCCCCGGAGAACCCGGTTCGGAACATTTCTGAGAAAGACATCCATAGACGAGCTGCCCCAGCTATGGAACGTTCTGCGGGGAGATATGAGCCTGGTAGGGCCCAGACCGGAGCGGCCTGAACTGATTGAAGACTTCAAGGATGAAATTCCCGGTTACATGCTCCGGCATAAAATGCCGGCGGGCATTACCGGATGGGCCCAGGTCAACGGATGGAGAGGAAATACCAGTCTGGAAAAGCGGATCGAGTTTGATATGTACTATATAAGAAACTGGTCTTTTTTCCTGGATATTAAAATTCTTCTTCTCACCGTCGTAAATGGATTCATAAATAAGAATGCCTACTGACTTGACTCTCTAATAAGGAGAAACTAACCTCAATTCCTATGAAACTGGCAATTACACATGATTGGTTAACCGTTCCCGGAGGAGCGGAGAAAGTTGTAAAGAGATGGTATGATCTTTATGGGAACTCCCGGATATATACCACGGTCTTTGATGAAAAGCGAATAGGACATATGTTTGATTCCTCCCGGGTAACGCCCTCTTTTATGCAGAAGATTCCCTTCTCCCGGAAGCACTATACCAAAATGCTCAGCCTTATGCCCCGGGCTTTTGAAGAGTTTGATTTAAGAGAGTACGATGTGGTTCTCTCATCCTCATCGTCCTGTGCAAAGGGAGTTATTACAGGTCCTGATACGGTTCATATCGCCTATATTCACACCCCCATGCGTTATGCCTGGGATCTGTATCACGAGTACTATGCCAGTTCGGGAAAGCTCGCCCGCTTTATGATGAGGAAAACCATGCCGGGAATCCGCCAGTGGGATGCACTGAACAGCCTGAGGGTTGATCATTTTATTGCAAACTCCCGTTTTATCGCCAGAAGGATAAAAAAGTACTACCGCAGAGAGGCAGATGTGATCTTCCCGCCGGCAGATACGGATTATTACACCCCCTCAGGAAAAGACCCCGGGGATTACTATCTGATCCTTTCCCGGTTTGTCCCCTATAAAAAGATCGACATGGCTATTGAAGCCTGTAACCGCCTGAACCGACGCCTGGTTGTTATCGGAGGAGGTTCTCAGGAAGAGGATCTGAAACGCCTGGCAGGCCCCACCATTGAATTCAAAGGTGTTCTTCCCGATCAGGAAGTCAGGGAATACTACCGGGGTTGCCGTGCTTTTCTCTTTCCGGGACTGGAAGATTTCGGTATAACCCCTGTGGAAGCCCAGGCCTGCGGAAGGCCGGTCATTGCCTATGGACGGGGAGGCGCTCTGGATACTGTAATCCCCGGAGAAACAGGAGTCCTTTTTGATTCTCAGAATACGGAATCCCTGATGCAGGCCATGGAAGAATTTGAAAGCCTCCGGTGGGACACTGATAAAATCCGCAAACACGCTGAAGGTTTCTCCAACCAGAGATTTGACAGAGAGATCTCTGAATACGTCAGGGAGAAATGGGAGTCCCGGCAGAAGGAAATCCGATGAAAATACTTTTTGTCTGCTCCGCCCGCAGCTGGGGGGGGAATGAAAAATGGTCATCCATGGCCATGGGAGAGTTGCAGAAACAGGGCCATCAGGTTCGAATCATGCTCCGGAACCCCTTTTTATCCAAAAGATTCGGAAAAGCCGTACCGTGGCATTTTGCCCCGTTTATCACGCCCTTTGATCCCTTATCTTTCCTTTTCGGCTGTATTCTCCTGGCATGGTACCGTCCGGATGCGGTCATCAGTACCAAAAAAGCGGAATACTTCATATTCGGAGTTCTCACAAGGCTTTTCAGAATCAGGCATATTCTCCGTCTGGGGATTGTACGGGACCTGGATACGCCATGGAAAAGGTTTGTTTATACCCGGCTAAATGAAGGCATTATCGTGAATGCCCGCAGAACCAAGGAAAACTTTCTGAAATACGACTTTGTGGATCAGGAGAAGATCCGCCTCATATACAATGGGATTCCCGAAAATCAAAGGGAAGATCCTGCAGGGGTAAAAAGCCATAACGTGCTGTCATCAGAACCTGTATTCCGGATCGTCTCCGTAGGAACTCTGACTCCCCGCAAGGGATTTCATATCCTTATCGGAGCTCTGGCCGCTCTGGAACAGGATCTGCGGGAAAAAGTCAGATTGACCATTGTAGGAAGCGGACTTATGAAAAAGGAACTGGAAGATCTGATAAGGGAGAAGAAACTGGAAGGATCTGTCATCCTGGCCGGATACCAAAAGGATCCCGGTCCCTTTCTGAAGGAAGCGGATCTGTTTGCTCTGGTTTCAGAAAACGAGGGGATTTCCAATGCCCTTCTGGAAGCCATGATTCTGGGACTCCCCGTTCTGACCACCCCCTCGGGAGGAACTGCCGAGTTTATGGAGAATAACCGGAACGGATTGCTGGTGGACAGGGAAGTTTCAGCCGTATCGTCAAGGCTGGAAGAGATCCTGAATGACCCCGGAAAACTGCAGAACATAGGGCTTGAAGGCAGAAATACTGTGAAAGAGTTCTTCTCTCTGGAAAAGATGGGCAGGGAGGTTGCCCGTTTTCTCTCAGGCCCCGGGGAAAACTGATGGATCAGCTGAAAGTCCTCCATATTTTTCCCGAATTCAAACGGGGAGGGGCTCAGATCAATGTCCTCAGGTTTATCAAAAGCTCAAAGGGAGATTTCCGGCATTTTACAGCAGCAGGACCATTTAATGCCTCCCTGGAAGAGGAATACCGTCTCCATACCGAGGAGGTCTTTCCTATAGATATGACAAAAGTCCGCATTTCCAGCATATTCCGACTGGCCGGACTGATCATCTCTCTCAAACCGGATATTGTTCATGTAAACGGTAAAGGTGCTGCTTTTTACGGTTTTATCACTTCATACTTCACGGGAAAAAAATACCGGATTTACCACACCATGCGGGGGTTTCATATCAAATACTCCGGGTGGAAGCTAAACCTCTACCTGCTCTTTGAAAAAATGGCGGCCCGTCGGTTTGACGGAAACATCCTGGTATCTCCCTCGGAAAAAAAACTGCTGATAAAAAGCATTCCCGGTCTGGATCCGAAGAAGCTGTTTCTTATACCCAATGGCATAGAAGTGGACAGTCATATTCCCCTCCCGTCAGAAATGGAAACAGCGGTACATAAGGGAAAAGTGAATATTGTCACCCTTTCAAGGCTCTCCCATCAGAAAGATCTGATTACCATGCTGGAAGCTTTCGACAGGGTCTGCCTCACATCACCTGATATCAGCCTTCACATACTGGGAGGAGAAACCCCGCAGGACAAAGCCTATGCGGACAGAGTGAGAAGGCGTCTGGAGGAGTCTCCCAACAGGGAGAGGATTTACCTCTGGGGATCTGTGGAAAATGCAGGAAGCCTGATCGGCCATTTTGATATTTACTGGACAACCGCCCTTTTCGAAGGACTTCCCACAGCTGTGGTGGAAGCCGCCCTCTGCAGAACCCTGATAGTAGGCACAGGCTGCACAGGAAACGAAGATGTGATTTTCCCGGACAAGACGGGGATTCTAACCAAACCGGGCGATCCCGAAAGCTGTGCCGCAGGCCTGGAAAAAGCCTTGAAGCTGCTGAATACAGAAGAGGAAGAGCGATTTACCCGGGAGGCTGAGGCTCTGTGCCTGAATTTTTCACTGAAAAATAACACAACAAAACTTAAAGAGCTGTATAATACGGGAAACATTCTGAACTAGAGAGACCCCATGAAGATAGCCATGATGACAGATACCTATACTCCCCAGATCAATGGAGTGGTAACGTCTATTCGTCTGACTGCAGAAGAGCTCACCCGGAGGGGGCATGACGTCTATGTGTTCGCTCCCGACTTCAGCGGAACCCAGACAAGCGAAGGGAATGTGATCAGATACCCCTCCACGGGTTATCCCTTCAAGGCAATCAAGGAGTTTCAGCTTACCAAAGGGTTCGGTTCGATCATCCAGAAAATGCGCAAACTGGAGATTGATCTGATACACTCTCACGATCCCGGTTCCATGGGACTCAAAGCGGTTCCCATCAGCCGGTACCTGAAGATACCCCACATCCATACCTACCACACCTTCTGGCCTGACTATGTCCATTACGTGCCCCTGGGTTCGCGCTATACCAAGGTCACAGCCGAGAAGTTTTCCGCTCTCTTCTGCAACCGGTGCGAGGGTATAGTGGCTCCCACAGGGAAAATACGGGATGCCCTGAAACAGTACGGAACAAGAGTTCCCATTGAAATCATCCCCACCGGAATCAGAACCGAGGAGTTTTCAGACCTGGGAAGCCGGGAGCTTCATCAGAGATATACCATACCCGATAACAGGAAAATCCTGGTCTTTGCTGGCCGGGTGGTCAAAGAGAAAAACGTTCCTTTCCTGCTGGATGTTCTCCAGACCCTGGTAAAGGATATGGGAAAAACCGGCTATCATCTTATCCTGGTAGGAGACGGCGCCGCCCGCTGTGAACTGGAAGAGAAAGCCCGCCGGAAAGGTCTGGACGGAAATATAACCTTTACGGGGTTCCTGCCTCACCGGGAAGTGATGGAAATTTTTCATCAATCCGATCTGTTTGTCTTTGCTTCAGTCACTGAGACTCAGGGACTGGTCCTGCTGGAAGCCATGGCTTCAGGTATTCCGGCCGTCGTGGTGGATGCTCTGGGAATCGGCGATCTTATGATCGACGGAAAAGGCGGATTTCCTGTCCCCCCTGACACGGGAGTCTTCGCCCGGACGGTAGCGGAGCTGATGGAAAACCCAGAACTCTATGAAAAGAAAAAAGCCGAAGCCGGAACAAAGGCGGATGAATACTCCCTGACCCGCTGTGTCGAAAAACTCGAGGATTTTTATCAGGAGAGGCTGGAATCCCATAAACCCTGGTCAACCCGGTACGTGATCAATTCGGTACTGCGAAGGAGACCCTACCGGCATAAAAAGGATGCAGCTATCCCCTCCCTGGAAGAGGCTTTACAGAACTACTTCGGAACTCCCGGTCAGTGGCAGAACAGATACTTTATCATGCGGCACGGCAGGAGTGAGGCCAACAGGGAAGGCATCATCGTCAGTCACTATGCGAACGGTCTGAATAATTACGGCCTGACAGAAGAGGGCGCTCTCCAGGTAAAAGAGTCTTTGAAGGATCAGACGCTGCTGGATGAAAATACAGTAATTATATCGTCGGATTTTCTGAGAACAAGAGAAACTGCCGAGGTTGTCTACAGGGAACTGAAGGCAAAGCCTCCCCGGACATCTCCCCTTTTAAGAGAGAGATTTTTCGGACGCTATGAAAAACGGGAAGACCTTTACTATGAAATGGTCTGGCAGATGGATGAAAAAAACGACCGCAACAAAGAGTATGGCGTGGAAAGCCCTGAGGAAGTCCAGGAGAGGATCCGGGTTCTGATCAGACAGCTGGAGGAAGAGTACGCGGGAGAAAAAATCCTTCTCATATCCCATGGAGATACACTTCAGATTACCCAGACCTGGCTGGAAGGAATTCCTGCGGGAATGCACAGAAGCCTTCCCCATCTGGAGACAGCGGAAATCCGGGAGCTGATCCCTATGGAACCGGAAGATTAAACGCCGGAACTGCGGATTTTCTGCAGCTCCTGGTAAAGATCGCTGTAGGAAATCAACCTGTCAAACTCGATGAGACCGGAAAGGGCTTTGGACTTTACGGGAATACCCGATTCCACAAGAGCAGATACAGAGTTGAGCCCTCCTGCCGTAATCAGACCGATCCTTCCGTCGGCCACAGGAATATCCAGCAGGGAGTGACCTGTATAACCGATCTTCAAAATCCCCCCGAGCCCCATTTCGGTCAAGTGGGTGTTAATCTCCACCACCTCTTCCAGGCTGGACGAGGGAATTTCCCTGAAACTGGCTCCTATGGTTCCGTAACCGGCTTCTGCAGCAGCTTTGCACCGGGTCATTCCGCTGCTGATATAGATTTCCAGCGGATCCAGGCTGGTTCCGTCATAATTGATAATCGCCGCAAACCTGTCAGGCCGGTTTCCCGAGATCTCCAGGAGCCCCCCGAAAAGGGATTTGATGGGAATCCCCTCCCCCAGCAGGACACCGTTCAAGGTTATGGAACATACTGTTCCCAAACCGAAATACCCGGCAGGGATTTCGGTTTCTCCCACTTTTTCTCCCGGTTTGAAGAGGGACAGAAGACGACCCATGGTAAGGCCCGACTCAAAAATGGGAGCCATCTGATGGTAAACCACCGAACTGTTTTCCAGGGGAATCAGACTCACATTCAGAAGAACCGTTCCCCTTCTGTTCCGCCAGTCGAAGTCCATCTGATAGGAAAGCTCATCGATCCTGGCAGAGAGAAACCCCACCCTTTCGTACACTTGGGAACGGGCCAGCTCCCTGAGACCCATGGGAGTCAGATACCGCCCTTTTTTTTCCCTGTATTCGGTGAGGCCCGCTTTATCCAGAGCAAGCATATGGAAGCGGACTGTCCGCTCGCTCATATCGGTTCCCCGCTCTTTCAGGCGCTCTTTAATTACCTGACTGGAAAGAGGCTGATCCCCTTCGCTCAGGATTTTCATAATCTGAAGGCGTTTCTCATCAGTACCAATCACCGGATTCCCTCCGCCGGAGAAAAATCCACAAGCGACGTGAAGGCCCTGACCACAGGAGTCTGACTGTTTCTGCGGTTCACACAGAGTCCTACTTTGTAGGGGTCCATATTCAGAGTTTCATCCAGAACTCTCAGATTATCACGCATGGGGCTGAACTCTCTGACAAGAGAGGGGACAAGCCCCACGCCGAAGCCTAAACTGACCATGGCGATAATCGCTTCATTACCGTTAGCTTCGGCGTATATATCAGGAATGATCTGGCGGCCCCTGAAAATTCTGTCCAGGCGCTTTCTTGCCAATCCTTTTTCCGGAAGGATAAGAGGGAGCTCATACCACTTTTTCATATCATTCTTCATGAGATTGGAAACTTCGCATTCCATAGAGGAGACTACCAGCTCCAAGGGTGTTTCGGTAACATTCAGAAACAGGAGGTTTTCGGGAAGCACATCCGGTTCGGCCGCTACGGAGACATCTGACATTCCGTTCACCACAGCAGATACCGCGTCTGCAGCTGACCCGGTCTTCAGAATAATATGTATGCCCGGAAAACTCTTCCGGCACCGTCTGAGCAGTTCAGGCAGGATGGTATAACAGCCGGTGACTGAGCTGTAAACCCTCAGATCACCCCGCACTTCATTATCATCTTCCGAAAGATCATTCTGAAGAGACTGCCAGTTTTCCATCACCTTCTGAGCATACTCTCTGAAACGCTGTCCAGCCGGAGTCAGAATAACACCCCGGTTATCCCTGAAAAAGAGTTTCTGCCCCACCTGATCTTCCATTCTCTGGATCGTCCTGCTCAGAGCCGAGGGACTGATTGCCATCAGATGGCTGGTTCTGGTATAGTGCAGGGTCTCTGCAAGTTTCAGAAAGAGCTGGAGCTCACGTATATCCATGAATAAACCTCTAGCTAATAATAGCCTTATTATATTATAGAAATCTTAAAGAATAAAAGAGTCTATAAATCAGAGGCTTTTATAAAAGCATCTGTAACCTGCCCTTTCCTTTAGACTCTGAATAGTATAACCTATCAGATCGAAACGGAAATATTATTTTTCGGAGGTTTTTTTTGAAGAACTTTCTAGCGGTCCTGACGGTCCTCTCTGCTGTTCTGACATCCTGCTCGGTTTATCAGGAGATTCAACTGGACAGCAGCGGATCTGGGCAGATGACAGGAAGGGTTCTGCTGGACGACTTCTACCTGGCTACGCTCCGGGACCTTACTGACCTGAGCAGTCCCGCAGAAAACGGCAGAAGTCCTATGGAACCGGACAGTATTGCCGGTGAGCTGAGAAAGAATCCCCTGTTCCTGAATGTCCTGGTAACAGCAGCCGGGCCGGGCCTGTATCAGGGAGGACTGGAATTTCACGATATCGAAGAACTTTTCCATACTCCCGAAGGCGTATCGGGAAGCGTTGCGGCTTTTCAGAAAGGCAGCGGTTCCAGCACCCTGACCATCAGGATAAACCGGGAAAATTTTCAGGAACTGTTCCGGCTTTTTCCTGTTCTGCAGGATCCGGGATTCCAGTATTTCCTGCCCGAAGAATCCATAACACGCCAAGAGTACAAAGAGATGCTCCTCTTTCTGTTTGAAGACAGCTTTCAGGGCAGCGAAGAGGAACTGGAAACAAGAATAGAGATGTCTTCTCTGAATCTTATAATAGTAACCAGCGGATCAATTCTCTCCCAGCAGGGGGGAACCCTGGAGGGAGAAAAACGCTGGAAAGTGGAAGTGCCGCTTCTGGACCTTCTCCTTCATGAGAAAGAGCTGTACTACTCTGTAACTTTTAGATAAACAAGGAAACGACAATGAAAGAAAAGAAAGTGGGAATTATCGGTGCCGGAGCCTTCGGTACAGCCCTGGCAAAAACACTGGGGCAGAAAGGTCTCCCGGTTACCATATGGAGTTTTACCCAGGAGGGAACCGATGATATCAACAACCTGAGAGAGAATCGTCAGTTCCTGCCGGGAGTTAAACTGCCGCAAAGCATCAATGCCACCTCGGATATCCGGGAAGCCGCTTCCGGCAAGGATTATATCATCCTGGCAACACCTTCGCTTTTTCTGGTAGATACACTGAAGCAGATCCTTTCTGTTCCCTCCATTATCGAAGGGGAGTCCCTGATAGCCACCATTACCAAAGGGTTCATACCGGGAAAAAACGGAGCCCAGTTTATTTTGGAAACCATGGAGAACTACCTTCCCGGCTCCTATAAAGGAAACCTGGTGTATATCTCCGGGCCCAGTCATGCGGAGGAGATCGGAGCCGAGAAAATTACCGGACTGATCAGCGCCTCCCTGAACCCCCGGAACTCCATTCTGTTCCGGGAGCTTTTAAGCTCTCCCTACACCCGCCTGTTCTCCTCCCTGGATACCATTGGAGTCCAGACCAGTGCGGCCGTAAAAAACGTCATAGCCATTGCCTTCGGAATACTGGACGCGCTGAAAGAAACAACATCCATAGTGGGAGACAATACGGAATCATTTCTTTTTGCAGCGGGATTGAACGAAATCCAGCTTCTGGGAAAAAGTCTGGGATCCACTCACCCGGAAACCTTCACTTCCATAGCAGGAGTGGGTGATCTGGATGTAACCTGCCGGTCCATTCACGGGAGAAACAGACGCTTCGGCAGAGAGATCATTCTAAAAAGAATCCATGAGCAGTTTTCGGGAATTGACGATCTGATTGCCAATATAGGCACCATCGGATACCTGCCGGAAGGGGCTGTAGCCGCCAGATACGCCATGCAGCTGGGAGAGAAGTTCAATCTGAAACTTCCCATCATCCGTCTGGTTTATGCTATCCTGAACCGGGAAATCAAGCCGGAAAACGCCATGGACGGTTTTTTATCCTGAGTTGGTCCGGTAAAGATCAAGAGCCAGGGTTTTCAGCTGTTCCAGGTGAGATCTGGTAAACCCCTTCCACTCCATAGAGAGGAAGGTGTTATTATGATACAGCGGCTCCTCTTCCAGAGGAAAAGAGCTGTGGCGGAGACTCTCATCCCATAATGCCGTCCCCGGCACCGGGGAGAACTGGGCCAGGCGGCAGCGGAGACCAAACCGGGAAGCATAGTGGATAGACTCTTCCACCTCCTGATACCTCTGACCCGGCAGTCCCGCAAGGATATACACAGCGGCTCTGTTAAGGGGGAATCCGGAACTTTTCATGGCGTCCACAGCCTGAGCAAAAATATCCATGGAAACCTTGGCATCCTTCTGTTCGTGAAAATCATCATCCGAGCTCTCAAAACCCAGACGGATTTCCCTGAACCCGGCCCGGAGCATCAGCTTCAGGGTCTCTTCGTCCAGATAACGGATATGAAGAGCATTGGGATTGTAGAAGTTCACATTCAGGTTCATGGAAATGATCTCTTCCAGAAAAGGAAGAAACACCTTTTTCCTATTCACCAGAAGGGCATCATCATAGAAGGCAAAATGCCTTGTTCCCCACCGGTTTTTTATGAATTTGACGCTTTGTGCCGAATCTGATGGTGAACCGCTGGAAAAATCAGGGGTGAGCAGGTTGGACGCACAATACTCACAGTGAAAGGGGCATCCCTCATTCAGCCGCAAGACAGCACTGTCCCGCCAGACCGGGTCAGAGAGATAGGGGATCTGCCCCGGCGGTCCTGCAGGAACAGGTAAACCGCGTTTTTCCAACTCACCCAGCATTCCCGGCCAGGCATTTCCGATGGTAATGAAATCGGGAGAGAGAGTCTTATTGCAATGGGAGGGCATCAGGGATGCATACACCCCTCCCACCCCCAGGGGAGTGCCCGGATACAGCTCTCTGCAGAGGTCCGCTGCCTCCCGGGCGCCTTTGTACCAGTAAGTCATACCGGTGGTCATAAGAAAAAGATCGGGAGGAGTCTTCAGGTGCCGCAGCTTCTCTCTCAAAACCTCTTTCAGAATCCCGTAACGGGCAAATTTCCGGGGGATCTTCTCCAGCCCCTCAGGATAGGGAACCTCCTGACGGAAAAATTTTCCGGTCCCGTCTTTTTTCCGGTGAACCCTGCCCAGCATGCTCTGACTCCGGGAATCCTCATAATCCAGGGCATTGATATGGGTCACCCGGTATCCCGCATCGCTCAGCCATCTTCCGATCCTCAGGAGTCCGTAGGGCTTGAGATACAGATCGTAGAGAGCAAAATCGTAGACAGGTGGATTAATCAGAACCGCATGGGGTCTGTCAGAAGTGTGGACCATAGCCGTTTTTACCATTAATATCCGAATTTTTCCATATATTTCCCGGCAGCGGCAGGATCCATTAAAGAAACTGACTTGCCAGCGCGACTGGGAAAGGATACAATCGAATTCGATGAAAAAGGGACTGCTGCTCCTATTATTTACCATACTCCCTTTCCGTTTGTTACCCGCCCTGGATATCTATCTCAACGGCGAGCTGTGGCAGCGATATTCGGAAGAAACCCTGAAAGGCTTTCTGATTCCAGGAGAGAAAGATTCCCGGGCCCGTCTGGAAAAACAGATTCCCCTACGGGAACTGGCGCCTCTTATGACCAGATGGGACGCTTTGAGGATCAGAATCGATGCAGGTGAAGTTCTTCTGGAAGGGCCGGAACTGTCAGAACGGCTGGGCAATAGCGCCCTTGTTCTATCCGAAGCCGGGAACTGGATTCTACGTTCGGGATCTGATATTTACAGCAATCCCCTGCAAATAAGAATAGAAGGCGTTGCGGACCCCGTAAAAAAACTGACGGTCATGGCAGAACCTGACCTGGCAGGGTATGAACAGATACTCAGAACCTGGGGAATCCTGCATAAAATAGAGATAGAGTATAAAGAGACGGACAGGATCCGGGATGAAATTCTCCACAGACGGATGATAGGCGATCCTCTTCCGGATTTTACCTTTACCAGACTGAACCCTGCAGATCCCTTTATAAAAAGCCAGGTCATTTCCTATCAGCTCAGAAGCATCATATCCCAGGGAGAAGGAAATCAGATAATGCTTGTTCTTCCCCAGGCAGAAAGGATCAATGCAGAACTGTTTTTCAGTATCATGGCCGGCCAGTTCGGATACTCCTGGTCTGAGAACACCTTGAATTGGACCGCAGGGTATTACAATGCCATGGTAAACCGGGGACTGTTTATCGAAAAAACCGAAGGTCTCCAGTTTGCCCGCAACCGGGACAGAAAATACTATTTTTTTCCTGCGGAAAACCACCATGAGCAAAGAGGATTTATAGAAGCTCTCCCAACTCTTCCCGGTATGGAAAATCCTCCTGCCACCCGCATCATACCGGTTGTTATGGGAGCCTACGGCCCCTCACCCAGAGAGGAGGATCTCAAGGCGTATTTAAAAGCACCGGGTATTCAGTACAGCCTCTATTCTCCCGAAACACGCCATTTACCTGCAGTGAAACTGCCCCTGCTTTCTGAAGAGGAGACCTATCAGTCCCTTTATCAGGAACTGGAGCAGGGATATATTTTATACCAGGAGAACTACCAACTGTGGGAAGAGCTGGTCCACAACCTGCCCTACCTTCTTTTAAATACGATCGGGAGACACAGCCATGAATAATTTTCCTTTCCTCCCTCTTGATCCGGAGCCCCGTGTAGGAATCTTCTGGTGTTATCAGGGCTCTCTTTTTTATGCAGAATCTTCGCCTGTTACCGAGGGAATGATCACATCCATCAGCGTGGATTACAAGGTCGGCCATTACGCCGCCTGGTTTCTGATGGAAAAGAAAGGAGTTCTGGATAAACTGCCTCTGTCGTTCCGTTCCGAATACGATCTGATCCCCAGAGGACGTGTGGTCTATCTGTTTAAAAAAAATAAATTTGTCATTTACCATGGAGATGACTTTAGCAGCAAAGAGCACAAACAGGTTGCGGAAGCCTTCAACCTGCCGGAAGAGTGGACCATTGATGACATAGATATGCATTACAATCCCCTTCCCGAGGATTTTGAATTCTGATGACAACGCGGCGGCAGGATGTCTGAAATCCATACATTCAACCCTGTACTCCACAGGGTTCTGAAAAATCTGGTAAAACCCTGGTTCCGGATAAACTATCCGGTCAAGCTGACCAATCCGGAAATCCTGAAAGAGATGAAGCCTCCCTACCTTCTTCTTCCCAATCATATGATGAAGTGGGATATGGTTCTACTGGGCCTGTTTATCAAGGACCCTGTCCATTATATGGCCGCCGACTCCCATTTCAGAAAAAATCCCAACCGCTATTTCATGAAAACCCTGGGAGCCTTTCCCAAAGCCAAAGCCAAAAGCGATCTGGGGGCTATCCGGCACATGATTGGCCTGAAAGAGAAATCCCGGGTTATAAGTATATTTCCGGAAGGCCAGATGTCCTGGGACGGAGGATCTCTCCCCCTGTACTATTCCACTGCGAAACTTATAAAACTTCTTAAAATCCCTGTTTATGTTCCGGTCCATTCAGGAGCCTATTCTGTTCAGCCCCGATGGGCAAAAGCCAAAAGGAAAGGCCCCATAGAACTGACAATACACCCCCTGTATAAGGAAAACACCGACTGGAAAAGCCTCACACCCGATCAGATATATCAAGACCTGGCCCATACGGTATCCATTGACGAGTACAGGATCATCGAAGAAAACTCCTGGGACTATGACTCGCGGGAGAGGGCCGAGTATCTGGAAAATGTTCTTTTTCTCTGCCCGGAATGCCGAAGCATCGCAGCCCTGCGGTCCGGGGGAAATCACATTATCTGCGATTCCTGCGGTTTTACCCAAAAGCTGAACAGCCGGTACAGATGGGAATCTCCCGAAGGGAAGCCGGGAATTTTCCCGACGCCCCGGGAGTGGAATGCCTGGCAGAGAAAAACCATAAAAATCCTGCTGAACCAGTATATGAGCGGACAATCCGCAAAACCTTTTATGATGGACAGGGATCTGACAATTCAGACTGCTGATAAAAAAGGAGCTCCCCGGGTATGGACAGACGAGGGGGAACTGGCCCTGATGGGAGATCATCTACTGCTCCGGTCCGGCCGGGGAGAAGTGCGTCTTCTTCCCCTGAAAGAGTTAAGCGGTATCAATGTGATGATGAGGCAGCGCCTGGAAATGTATCATCAGGAGACTTTTTATGTCTTTGATTTTCCCTCTCCACGCATTTCAGGTTATAAATGGCTCTGCGCACTGCGGACTCTGGGCCTTCCTTCCACTTATGCCTGGCCGGGAGAAGAGATCGAAAAGCTCTGAATGCAAAAGGCTTCAGTTATTCTGATACTCCAGGGGGGTCTCATCAAAGGGGCAGGTATCATACAGCTGATTGTAAAAGATTGCACCGCAAAATGGGCAGCGGGAGTAGATTCCGTTATGCAGAAACTCCACTTTTTTAATACCATTGTAATTCAGATAGATTCTGGCAAAAGTTCCAAAATCCTGATCATGACCGGCCAGATATCCGGTTGTATCCAGAAACCCTTCAAAAACGCCCCCGGAAGTCAACTCGACAGTACAGGGAGTGAACCCGTCGGGAGGAACCTCATAATTGCCGATCAGAGTCAGGCTCTGAATTTTGAACAGATCCAGAGGGTACTCAGCAACACCCCGGGCCGTTCCTCTCCGGAACCAGACAAAATACTTCAATTCCCCTTCATCGCTCTGATAAAATGCATTCGAAAGGATATAGACATTGTCATCGCTATCGGTGACTCTTATGCCGTAAAAAGGGTCATAAACCAAACCATCGGGAAATTCCACCGTCTCCTGTCCGTAGAGGCAGAAAAGAGAGAGAAGAAAAAAAACCGTCAGGAATAAACGTTTCATATACCAACCATAGTACAGACAGTCCGGAACCTGATCAACTGAAAGTTTTAAAAATCACCTGCTGATCAGGAATATTCACTTTATCAACCCTGAGAGTCAGAACGGAATTGAGGGGGGGCTTCTCTTTCAGAGCCATCCTGGTTTCCAGTGCCAGAGAGGGGATTATGACGATATACTGCTTGTCCCCTTTACCTACAACAACCCCTTCTCCCTGCCATTGGGGATTCTCTTTGAGATAAACCAGCTTCCAGTGAAGATTGGAAAACCGTTCGGCACTACTGACTTTCCCTGCAACGGATTCGCAGGAAGCGGTTCCTTCCAGAATATCCTCTTCGCTTAAAAGAGGGGCACCAGCCAGATACTGCCGCAGCTGCTGCTGAACCATCAGATCCGAATACCGCCTGAGGGGACTTGTAGCTCTGGTATAGACAGGCAGCCCCATACCGCTATGGGGCCCCGGGCTGGTGGTGACCTGGCTTCTCTTCAGAAAACGCCGCATCTGAAACATGGACGCCAGATTTCCCGGTTCTGTTTCCGGCAGATCCCCTTCGGGTGGCGGCTGAACCACATAGGGTATGGGGATCCCTTTGTCTCTGGCAAAACGGGCTGTATAGGTTCCGGTCATCATCATGGCTTCTGCAACCATGTCCCTGCTTGCATACTCCTTAAGAGGAGTGATAGCAATTGTCCCGGATTTATCGACTTTGATTTTCACTTCAGGCAAAAAGAGTGAGAATGCTCCTTCCCTTTTGCGTCCCTCCCTAAACCGGTCGGTCACTTTTTTCAAAGTACAGAACGGCTGTTCATCCATCTTCCGTTCGGCTTCCCCATATGTCATACGGGTGACTCTCACACGGGAAAATGTCATCCGGAAATCACTGACACTACCATCTTCATCAATCTGAAAACCAAAGGAGAGAGCCGGGGAAACGTCCTGCAGCCCCAGGCCCAGTTTCTCGGTGGCTTCCGGCGGCAACATGGGAACAACGGTTTCCGGCAGATAAAGATTGGCGGCTCTTCCCCGGGCTTCCCGGTCGGCACTGCTGCCGGGAGGAATCAGAGAGCTGCTGTCTGCAATATGAACCCACATCCAGCCATCCTGAAAACTGAGGGCATCATCGGGGTCCTGATTCCCTTCATCATCTATCGCATAGGACGCCATGAGCGTCAGATCTTCTCTTGCAACATCTATCCCCTCTTCCAGAGGAAAATCCGGAGCACTCCAGGGCATCTGAAATCTGTCGGGCCAGGGATTCCGGGAATCCTTCCAGATACCGAGCTGCAGCAGGAGGCGGTGCGCATTCTCCGGAGACTGCTGTTTCCCCAGATCCTGCATAATCCGGGAGCGTTTGCTCTTCTGAAGTGCGTACTGCTCAAGATCCGTAAGGAATCCCCTGTCCTCATCTCTGACCTGCCCTTTTTTCAAGGCCGTTATAAATTCGTCCCAGCGCTGCTGAGCTTCCTGTTTTTCCTTTTCAGCTCTCTGGATCTCATCGACCTCTCCGGGAGTCCTCACAAGGATCTCCCCGGGAGTCCCCCGGAACCAGGGCGTTCGATTCAACAGGAGGAATGCCCCCCAGGCAGTCCGGGGAGAGAACTCGCCGAACACCAGCTCGGCAAGCTCCTGAAGCGAAGGTGATTCTCCCTGAAGGAGTTCCCAAGCTTCAGCAGGATCGGCTTCGGGAGGATTCAGATCCGACAGACCGGCCACAGGACCGGGATGAAGCTCAACAATATCTTTGGGCCGAACTTTTTTGTTTTTACCGTCAGGAAGATGAATGGTTATCTTATCAGGGCCTATCTCTTCAACACGAACAGGAACCTGCTTGTATAATGCTAAGGATTTTTCAGTCATGCTACCATCTTAACGCAAGCTGGATACCAGGGCAATCCCGCAGCTCATTCGATAAAGAGGGATTGCCTGCAGAAGCTTTGAAAAGTCTGGATACTGTATTTCAGCTCCCGATACAGAAGAGGCACCAGTTCGGAAAGTTCTTCCCGGGATGCTTTTTCCAGTGCATAGGCCCATTCGGCCAGATCCTGAGCCCCCAGATTCAATGCTCCTCCCTTAATGGCGTGAACTTCCCGGTGAATCAGATCATAGTTGCACTCTTCGATGGCATTTTCAACGATTTTTTCCTGCTGCTCCATTTCATAAAGGAATCCGCGGACAATTTCCCGGGCTGTATCCTCGTCACCATCCATCTCCTCCAGGAACCGGGGATAATTCATGGGGTAAGGTATGCTCTGGATCTCGCCTGATTCCTGAGAGTCCCGGGCCCCCGTATCCCGTCTCCCTTTTCGGTGGGTATGCCAGTATTCCACTGCCTCCAGGAGTCCTTTTTTCCTGAGCGGCTTCGGTATGAAATCATTCATTCCGGCTTCCCGGCACTCAATCCGGTTTGCCGGCAGCACATTCGCTGTCATCCCTATAATGGGAATATCCCGGCAGCACTCGAGCATCCGTATTTTTCTGGTAGCCTCCAACCCGTTCATATCGGGCATATGGACATCCATAAGAATGATGTCAAATTTTTTTTTCTCAACCAGCTCCAGAGCCATGTATCCATTGGAAGCCAGTTCCACACGGCAGCCCGCAGATTCCAGATGATGCTGGGCGATCTCTCTGTTCGTGGGATAGTCCTCCACGATCAGTACAGAAATATCCTTCAGATTTTCCACTTCCAGAACCCTGTTGGCACTGTTTCTGGCCGAATCCGGATCGTAGGTGCTGGCGATATCTGTTTTTACAGTAAAGTAAAAGGTGGACCCCTCTCCCACTTTACTTTCAAACCACAGATGCCCGCCCATCAGCTCAACAAGCTCACGGGAAATGGAAATCCCCAGACCGGTTCCCCCATACTGCCTGGAGATGGAACTGTCAGCCTGTACAAAACTTTCAAAAACGGCATCATGCATAGATTCGGGAATGCCGATACCCGTATCCTCTACCTCAAATCTGACAACCAGGCTGGAATCGCTTTTCAATTCCTGAATAGCCCGGAGCGTGATATGCCCCATATTGGTAAATTTCACAGCATTGGAGAGAAGATTCAGAAGGATCTGACGGATTCTGTATGCATCTCCGGAAATACAGGCCGGAAGTTTATCATCATACTCCACCTGAAGCTTCAAACCCTTATTTCTTGCTTTGAGCCTCATAAAGCTGATGGTTTCCGCCAAGAGGTTTCTCAGATAAAAAGGTTCTTTATTAAGCTGCAGCTGTTTTGCCTCAATTTTTGCAATATCCAGGAGCTGATTGATCAGGGTCATCAGATTCTCAGACTCATCCAGAATCTTCCCGGCATAAAGATGCCCTTCAGGAGAATCAATGGAGGCCATGATAATTTCGGTAAAACCGATAATGCCGTTCAGGGGAGTACGGATTTCATGGGATATATTGGCCAGAAAATCACTTTTTGCCTTATTGGCTTCCACAGCCTCTTTCCTGGCATTCTCAGCAGAAACAATGGCCTTTCTCAGTTCGATGTCCATCCTGACCTGATCGGAAATATCCGAAATGACCCCTTCCAGGCAGGACGAATCCTTCAATCTCTGGAGGATAACCCGGGCCCAGAAGGATGTTCCGTCCTTTTTATTGGCATGCATAGAGAAAGAAACAGCATCATTCTCGGAAATTTTTCCGAACTGGCCGGGATCAAAAAAACGGCTGACCTCCCTGTTTTCCGGAGACAGATGCTCTTTCAATTCCTCCAGATCACTGCAGAGAAAAAGCTGTATGGCTTCTTTATTGGCTTCGGTCAAATACCCCGAATCGGAAATACGGAAAATTCCGACTTGCGCCTGCTCCAGAAGAAAACGGTACCTGGCTTCCACAGCCTCTTTTTCGTCTTCCAGGGCAAACATCTGCCTCTGAATTTTCCTGCGTTCCAACTCGGTCATCCGTTCAGTATTCATAAAAACGGCTTCCTTCGTCGGGAATCAGCAACGATGATTCATATCTACAATATTAAATCACAAAGCGGCAGGATTCAGCTGCCCTTTAATAGTTTCCAAGATGATGGCAAAGGTTACGGGCTTGGTAAGAAAAACATTGGCTCCCACTTGAAATCCGTAATCAATATCATCCTGATTGGAAAGTGCACTCAGCAGAATCACAGGAATATGGGATGCTCCCAGATCAGATCTGATCTGCTTTGTGGTTTCATAGCCATCTATTTCGGGCATTTTCACATCCATCAGTATCAGATCCGGATGACTTCTTAAAAGATCAAGAACCTGCTGTCCTGTTTCGGCTTCAAATACCGTCAAGCCAAGAGAAGAGAGCTTTCTTGTTATGTGCTGTCTGATAAATGATTCATCATCAGCTATGATTATTTTTTTCCCTTCCAGCAGGGCAGTTTCTTCCACATTCCTCTCCAAGACTTTAATATTTTGAACTGCTAATTCAAGTATCGTCTGTTTGAATGGCAATTTCCAGAAGGAAAGGAATGTTTGGAAAAAATGTAAAAAAAACCTTCTCCCGGGAGAAGGCGGTAAAAATCAGTTTGTCAGTGCGGCAATAGCCGCGCCAAGCAGAGGGGCGTCCTCAACTTTCACCATTTTATAATATCTCTGACGGGACCCGGACAGAATCTGTCTGAGATAGGCATCCACCCTGTACCTGAAATGATAAAAGCAGTAAAAAGTTGTTCCGTCCACGGTCAGACAGACAGGTTCCAAAGGAGATGTGCCTTTGCCCCCTTTGAGGATAGTACCGGCCATAGAGCAGGCCGCCAGTCTGGCTGCTCTTTCCAAAAGATCATCAATCAAATGAAAGAGGGTTTCCCGGTCTTCTTCCTTTTTATCAGAAAGAGCCTTCACAAGTTTATTTTCCCCATCGTGGGGATTATGGCAATAGTCATCCGCATCTTTGGTGGACAGCCGTCCCAGAGCCTTTAAAGATGCTGCAGCATCCGGGGAGAACAGTCCATCCTCCAGAGCTTTTTCCAGAGTTTTGGTAACAACCAGCCCGAAGTAACCGCCGGTTGTCATTTTTTCCAGCTGGTAATTACCGGGATCATTTGTCTCCTTATCCAGCTCAACATCGATGATTCCCCTGGTGTGCCGGTTAAAGGAACCGCACTCGGTATTGATAATCTGATTGTGCTCAGGATTCAGGTTTTCCTGCTTCACAATGTTTCTGTTGGATTCGATATAGCAGCTGTTGATTCCCGTACCGTAAATATAGCCTATATAATCGCTGAACACTTCGCCGGGAAAAGAGATCATCCCTGTCAGAAGGGTGGCAACTGTGTCGTTGAGAATAACGATGTCCCGGTCCTCTTTCATACCCTTTTCTCTCAGATACCCCAGAAGGTTTTCACCTATCATCTGGCCGTGAACTTCCGGGCACTCCACTTCCTTGCTGAATTTAATCAGACGTCCATCCCTGTTAGGATAAATTTCGGTTGGATAGGAAAAACAGAAACCGATTTTCTCTCCCTGGGGTACAAGTTCAAAAATATAGTCGCCCAGAATCTGAAAAAATTCCTCCTTAGTAACAGCCCCTTTGGTTCCCGGCATGGGATTCTTCTGAAAATGCTCGACAACCGGCTCGAATTTCTCATTGAATGATACCAGAGCCGTTCTGAGGTTGGTACCTCCTGCATCAAGAACAACCACCTTTTTTCCAACCGGAATGGGTTTACCTGTTTCTATAAATGTCGGAATCATGGCAATGGAACTGCCATCCGGAGAAAGCCCCTTTTCCATTTCATCCAGAAAAGCTTCCACACAAATGTCCATATTCAGCTCTTCATAATGCATTCCGTACTTTTTCAGAAATGCAGTTACTCTCATTTTTACTGATGTCACAATAATTTCCCCCCAAGAAAAATATGAAGTCTCTATTATAAATCACAGACCAGCTTCCGTGTCCAGCGGTCCAAACATTTCGGGCATAAGGAGTTGCATCATCCATTTGTCAGACAATTCCGGGGGATAGCCCATCCCCCGGGGGAATGATAAAATCCTCTCAGGGAGGAAGGATCTGATGAAAATTACCCTTATCGCAGTTGGAAAACTGAAAGAGAAGTACTGGAAATCCGCCATTGATGAATATGCGAAAAGGTTAACCCGCTATTGTAAACTCACCATAAAAGAAGTTCCCGATGAGAAATGCCCGGAAAACATCAGCCCTGCGGAGCAGGAAGCGGTAAAAAAACGGGAAGGAGAGAGGATTTTGCAACAGGTTCCGTCCGGCGCAGTCCTGGTTACTCTGGAAATCCATGGAAAATCCTACAGCTCCGAAGAGCTGTCCCGTTGGCTGGAACAGGTCCCCCTGAAAGGAAAAGATCATATCTGCTTTGTTATCGGAGGCTCTTTGGGACTCAGCAACGAAGTCTGCGAAGAAAGCGGTCTGTCCCTCTCATTTTCCGCCTTGACATTTCCCCACCAAATGATGAGGGTTATACTCCTTGAGCAAATATACCGCGCCTACCGGATTATGAGAAATGAACCCTATCATAAATAAAATACCTTGCTGATGATAAATCTATCCCCCCGATATAAATGTACGGACACCCAAACTGTTTTTAATGCAGAAACGCGGAATTCCAATCAGGCAGGATTCTTTTTTTATTGAAAATATGCGTTCAGATTCCTGTACCCTTTGATGGCGGCTTCCTCCCGGGGGCTCAGACCGGCACTGTCTGGTCTGTCCGGATCGGCGCCCAGCTGAATCAGCATTTTCACGATTTTTTCTGCATTGTCCGATACAGCGTAATGAAGAGGAGTGCGGCCCCTGTCATCCGCAATATCCGGACTGGCACCTGCTTCCAGCAGAAGCTGTGCGATATCCCACAATCCTCTCCTGCTGGCTCCCAGTAGAGCAGGATACCCTCTCGGATCCTGTTCCTCTGGGTCTGCACCGTTTTTCAACAGCATCCTGCTTACGTAGAACTGGCCGTTCAGGACGGCTTCTGCCAGATCGCTCCCGCCTGTTTCCACAGGTGTAAACCCCAGAGTCAGATGCGCCCCGAAGACTCTGTATTTCCAGCTGAGGGTTTCCGGAGCCGAACCGGATTTTTCCAGAGCCACCACGGCAATCCTCTTTTCTCCGGGATTCCGGATATACCCTTTCAGGACCATATCATCCACAACTTCCGTGTCAGGATCCGGCTGATAATCGTATATGGCTTTGGCTGTATTATGATTCCGGTACAGATTGATCCTGATCTGCCTGGTTAGGCCTCCGGGGTTCTCATCCGATTCTGAGCGGTCCATTTCTGCTTCAAGCCTGTAGGCAACATCATCAATCCTGAAAATTTTCTCTCCTCTGTCCGGCATGGAAGAGCCGGTAATATCAAACCGGATCAGCTGAGAGTGCCACTCAGGATGAAGAGCCCAGAGCTCCGCTGGAGACTGATCCGGCATCAATGTCCATTCGGGGCTTTCGTAGAGGATGGCATCGTCTATCAGATCCTGTACAAACCAGCGCCATTTTTTCCCCCCGCCCGAGGCTGGAGCGGTCTCGCCGTAGGCAACACGTCCCTCTCCAGACCATCCAATGGCGAAAAAATCCAGTACATCAAAAGAAAATTCTTCGACTTTCACCGGCCCATTCCAGGATTCCTGAGCAAAGATACCTTCAGGAAAGAGATAAAGTAATAATAGGAGAAGAGCTGAAACTCTCATCTGTCTTGCCTTTGTGACCATGACTCATTTAATATATCGGAATCTTAAGGTTCATTACTATAGAAGGGAGATAAAACCAATGAATATGAGTAGCGCAACGACACTTATTACCTTTCTTGTTATTGTCATCGGATATTTTCTTCCTGTTTTCAGGGAGCAGGTATTATCCATGGGATTTTTTGCCCTTTCCGGTGCTGTTACAAACTGGCTGGCCATACATATGCTTTTTGAAAAAGTTCCCGGCCTTTACGGATCGGGAGTCATACCTCTCCACTTTGAGGAATTCAAAAAAGGCATTCACCGGATGATCATGGATCAGTTTTTCACCATTGAGAATGTCAACCGGATCATGAATGATGAAGCCGGTATCATGACAGCAAAAGTCGATTTTTCAAAGGCCGCCGATGCTGTGAACTACGACAGAATCTTCGACGGCCTCACCGAAACCATCCTTTCCTCATCACTGGGGGGAATGCTGGGAATGTTCGGGGGTGCCGGAGTGATAGAAGGTTTCAGAGCACCGTTTAAAGAAAAAACCAGACAGATTATCCTGACCGAAACAGGGAGTCCCGAATTTCACAATACCCTGGCAGGGGCCATGGATACGGGGAAAGCTGCAGAAGATATCATTGGCAAAGTTGAAAGTATTGTTAAAGCCAGACTGGATGAACTGACCCCGCAGGCTGTAAAAGAGATCATTCAGGCAATGATAAAAAAACATCTCGGCTGGCTGGTTCTCTGGGGAGGAGTCTTTGGAGGATTGATCGGACTGGTCATGAGCTTTGTGAAAGTTCTGTAAAAAATTGTCTTAGAAATATTTAATCTTTTTTGTATTTTTTTCTTTACAAATAAAAATTCAGATGAGAGAATACATTCAGGTAAAAAAAAGCCCTTGCAGAAAAGGAGGAAACTGCAAGGGCCCAAAAGCAAATGGAAAAAAAGTTAATCAAGCTCTTCTTCCTGCAGGACAGTTAACAACGCATCCTGCAATTAAACTGCTCAGTAAGAAAAGGAGGGAAAACTTACTCAGCAGCAAATCACTAATTGATAATGAAAATATACTGCCTCAGCACTGAAAAGTCAATAAGTCAAGCTTTTTTTTACAGGTTTGACCCGCTTTTTTTTATAAGAAAATTTCCCGATTATACAGTCAAAGTCCCTTTTCTTTTATTATTTTCCTAAAAGTTTAAAATTCTTTTCTAAAATGGAAGTTCCACCCGAAACAGAGCCCCTCCGAGAGAACCGGAATGAACGGAAATTTCACCATCATGCCGCTCGGTAATCGCTTTACTGATCGCCAAACCCAATCCGGCACCCCCGTCTCCTCTGTTTCTGGACTTGTCCAGCCTGTAAAAACGGTCAAAGATCTTCACCCGTTCTTCTTCTGGTATTCCCTTGCCCGAATCTTCCACTTCCAAAACCAGACGGTTATCCGATCTGTAGCTCCGCAGGATGATCCGTCCCTTATCCGGAGTGTACCGGACCGCATTGGACAGCAGGTTTTTTATCACCTGGTGAATCTTTCTTCTGTCTCCGTTGATAAAACCACCCGCAGCTGTTTCAGTCTGGATTGTAATATGCCTTTCTCTGGCAACAGCCTGAAATCCCTCAGCTGAAAGATGCAGAAGTGCATCGGGATCAAAATCCTCACGCTCAAGAGAGGTTCTGTCTGATTCGGCACTGGCAAGAACCTGCAGGTCCTTGATCAGTTCTGCCAGATGAGAACTCTCTTCATGCAGGGATTGGAGCCTTTTTTCATCAGCTTTATAAACACCTTCCAGCATCATTTCCAGATTTCCCATAATAAGGCTGACAGGAGTTCTCAATTCATGGGCAGTATCCGATATAATCTGTTTTTTCCACTGCTCGGCAGATTCCAGAGAGGCTGCCATATCATTGAAGCTGAAAGCCAGCTGGCTGATCTCGTCATCGCCCCTTCCCGCTGTTTCTACCCTGTGGGAGTAATTCCCCCTGCCCAGCTGCAAAACTCCCTTTTGAAGAGACTTCAAAGGCTTCAGGATACGTCTGAGAATAAGAAATCCTACTGAAGAAGCCAGAAAAGCTGCCAGCAAAGATGAAAGGAGGACCCCAGCAAGAAGGGCTTTCAGATACTCTCTCTCATTGGCTGGCAGGGTCCCTTCCAGCATGGAACCTGCCAGAACATACCCCAGAACCCTGTTGTCCCCGTAGAAGGGAATCCCTCTTTCCAGGTCTTCCCGGGGGAGAGAACCGGTGGTTCCGTCCAGAAAAGAACGGCTTCCTGAAATGATCCTTCCGTTTTCATCGGTTATCACCAGCGGGACAGGCCCTCCCTCTTCCCGCATCCGTCCCATCATGGCTCCTCTATGGGAAGTTCCCGGGGAATTCCGCAAGAGTTCCGGATCCATCCGGGCGGACATGGCAGAAAAGGAGAGAAGGGTGGAATCAAACCGCCCCTCCTGTGCAGCCAGGGTAAGAGAATCTGCAATGGTCTGAGCCACATTCACATCCCTCTGGTACGCATAGGAACTGAACTTTTTCACCATAAGGGCATTAATGAGAATAATGGTGATCAGACTGCTGACAATGATTGTCAAGGCGATCAGAACAGCCAGCTTCAGGGAGAGGGAACTTTTCATTCCCTTTCCCTCATACGGTATCCGACCCCCCATACCGTCTGGATATATTCCGGATGGGACGGATCGGATTCAATCAGTTTCCTGATGTTTTTGATATGCACATCCATGGACCTCTCGTATCCTTCGAAGGGATCTTCCTGAAATGCTTTGAGTAGATCCATCCGGGAATAGACTCTTCCCGGAGAGCGGATCATTTTAAAGAGGATCTGAAACTGGGCAGCCGTCATTTCCACGGATTTTCCCCGTACCTTCACAGACATTTTCACAGGATCCATGGTCAAATCTCCCAGAGTAACAGGAGAATCGTCCCTATCTCCCTCCCGGAAAATCTCTTCAGGGGAGGCCCTTCTCAGAAGGGCTCTCACCCTGGCGGCCATTTCCTTCATACTGAAGGGTTTGGTAATATAGTCATCTGCTCCGAGTTCCAATCCCAGAACCTTGTCTCCTTCTTCGGCTTTGGCTGTGACCATAATCACAGGCACCCGGCTCTCTTTCCGGATTTCCCTGAGAACATCCGTACCGTCCAGTACCGGCATCATAATATCCAGAAGAACCAGATCGGGGGGATCTTTTCTGAATTGCCTGAGAGCTTCCCGTCCGTCAAAAACCTGACGGGTTTCAAATCCCAGAGCTTCAAGGTAGTCACAGATCATGTCATTTATTTTCTTTTCATCTTCGGCAATAAGTATTCTGGTCATAGTCTTAAATATACTACGTCATATATGAAGGAGATATAAACAGACTCTGAATTCTCGTTTTTTTTCTATTTAACCGTATCAGCTTTTTCCTCATCAGGAGTTCCGCCCTTTCTGTCAAAGAGAATTCCATAAAAACAGGGAATGAGGATCAGGGCCGTAAGGGTAGAAAAGATGAGCCCGAAAATGATTGTGCGTGCCATGGGCTCCCAGACCACAGAGGATCCGCCCAAACCGATAGCCGTAGGAAGAAGCCCCACAATCGTTGTCAGACTGGTCAGAAGGATCGGTCTCAGCCTTGTTACCGCAGCTTCCTTAACGGCTTCGCCAATAACCCGCCCCTCTTTTCTCAGTTCATTGATAAAACTGATCAGAACAATAGAGTCATTTACGGCAATCCCCGCCAGAGCCACTCCCGAATAGAGCACAGTCGTGGAAAAGGGTGTTCCCGAAACAAAGAGATACAGAACCACCCCGGTAAAGGCAAACGGAACAGTCAGAAGTATGAGAAGGGGCTGCGTATAGGAGTTGAACTGGGCTCCCAGGATAAGATAGATAAGAAAAATACCCACCAGGAATATCCTGGCAATCTGGATCAGCAGGTCATTGAATTCGGAAAACTCACCTCCCACCACAAGACGCATGTCCGGATACCGACGGCTGAATCGGGAGTCATAGAGCTCCGATATGGCATTGTTGATCTCCCGGACTGTGGATTTATCGTAGGTATCCGCTTCGATGGTAATCTCCCGGAAACCATCCAGCCTCCTGATGGTGGCCAGTGCATTCCCCTGCTCCATGCGGCTGACCGACATGAGAGGAACCGAAATACCCGAGGGGGTTTGAATCTTCAGCTGGGCCAGATCTTCCGCCCTCAGGGCTCCTTCTGCGGAAAAACCGATCAGGATCTCCACCTCTTCATTATCCTGAAAAAATGTTCCTCCCCGGATTCCTTCCAGAGACGCTCTGAGATACTGCCCCACATACGCGGCGCTGAGCCCATAGCGGGAGGCCAGGTCCTTATCGACAACAATCCGGATCTCCGGAGTTCCCGGCTCATAATTGTCCTTGATATTGATCAGCTGGGGATACTCGGCAAGCTTATCCTTCAACACCGAACTGACCAGGCTCAGATCCTCATAGGAGTTGCCAAAAAGCCTGAAAGAAACGGGCGGACTGGTGGGAGGGCCGTTGGCGGCCCTGCGGAATTCCACCCGGTCAGCTCCGGGAATATCCGAAGTCAGCAGCCGGGTCTCATCCATGATATCCTGAATGGACCGGGTTCGCCCCTGATCAAGTTCCGAAAGATCAACCACGATCTGCCCGATATTCCCCTGAATGGTATTTCCCGAAGACTCTCCCCGGAACCCGATAAACGATCCGATGCCTGTGACCTCACCATTTCCGACCAGGGGAATCAGCCTCTGTTCGTACTTGCGGATAAGGCTGTCTGTTTTATCCAGAGAACTGCCAGCGGGGAGATTGATATCAATATAGAAGAGAGAGAAATCCTCAGCACTGAAGAGATCCTGGTTCAGTCTGGGTACCAGGCTGAACGCGCCGATCATAACTAACAGAAGGAGGATGACCGACAGGCCTCTCCTTTGATAGATCCGATCAAGGACTTTACGGAACCGCGTCCTGAAGGGACCGAAGAATTTCTCCTCTTCCCTGGCTTTTTTATGCCCCCCTCTCCAGTCGGCATAGTGGGAGGGCAGAAAGAAAACCGCTTCGGCGGTGGAGACAGCCAGGGCAATGGAAACTGTGAGAGGGATGATCCGGAGGAATTTCCCGATGGTTCCCGGAAGGATCATCAGCGGAACAAAGGCCGCCACAGTGGTAGCCGTTGCTGCCACAACCGGAATAACCACCTGATTGGTTCCCTCAATAGCCGCATCGTGCCTGCTGAGCCCTTTCTGTTCCAGACGGAAACTGTTTTCGATGATAACGATAGCATGATCCACAATAAGCCCCAGAACCAGAACCAGAGCAAACAGGGTATTGCTGTTGAAAGTCTCACCGGAAAGCTCCAGAACAAGGAAGGTCACAGCGAATGTGACAGGGATTCCCAGGGCTGTCATCAGAGCATTCCTCAACCCCACAAAGAGAAGCAGCAGGATCACCAGGAGGAACAGACCGAAAAGGGCATTGTTTACCAGGACACTGATACTCTGGCGGATCTGAAGGGAAGAGTCGCTCTGATAATCCACACGGATATCGCCAAAAGAGCCTTCCTGCCAGGATTTGGTAACCTGGCGGACATCTTCGATGACTCCGATTGAGTTGCCTCCGGGAATTTTGGCAATCCTGAGAATTATAGCGGTTTCCCCGTTGTACCGGGCTTTCACTCCCCGGGAGTCGTAACCGTCCAGAATTTCCGAAACATCTCCGATCCTGACAACACCGCTTTGGTCACTCTCTCTCCTGACAATAAGACTGCCCAGGTCTTCAATGGTTTCCGCCTCCCCTATGGAGCGTACCAGAAACTGCCTGTCGTCGCTGACAATACTGCCGGCAGGTACATTGCTGTTATTATCCTGCAATGCGGAAACCACATCCAGAACCGAGAGCCCCAGAGCTTCCAGCCGGGGCCTTTGGGTTTCAATAAAAATCTGCCTGTCCCGGGATCCCACCAGATCAATAGATGAAACATCCTTAACACGGATAAGACGGTCATAGAGCAAATCCGCCGCTTCTCTGAGCCTGGCATAGTCGTCTGTCCCTGAAAGGACCACTTCGATAACAGGAAGAAAGTCATTGGAAGAAAAATCGTCGATGGATGGCTCCAGAACGTCATCAGGAAGTGAGACCCGGCTGAACCTGGTTCTGACATCCTGATAGAGTTTGTCAAATTCGGCAGAGCTGATTCCGCTATTGAACTGAATCTGAACCGAAGCGAGCCCTTCGGCAGTAACAGATTGAACCTTATCCAGTTCATCAAGCCCCTGCATCTCGTTTTCAACAGGTATGGTGACTAGCTTTTCCATATCTTCTGCAGAGACTCCGGGATAGGGCACAAGGATATTTACAAAATAGAAGGGAACTTCAGAGAACTGCTCCCGGGGCATTCTGGAAAGGCTCAAAGCCCCCAGCATGAGAAGACTGATCATCAGTATATTGAGAAAGACCGGATTGTTAACGGAAAATCTGCCGATATTCATATGGCTCCTCCCTTAGTCCAGAGGTGCTGCCATGACAGGATCACCGGGAGCCAGGCTATTCAGTCCCGAAAGGATAACCGTATCCCCCGGAGAGACCCCATTCTCGATGGCGGCCCGGTTCCCCAGAATCCGCCCCGGCGTGATCTGTACAGCTTCAGCAGCATTCTCACGAATGGTGAATATATAGGCCAATCCGTTTCTGTAAACTATCGCCGAGGCCGGAATGATCACCTGCTGGTCTCCACCATTTTCCGGCTGGAGAACCACTCGGACCGACATTCCCGATTTAACCCTTTTATCATTCCGGTTTTTCCACTCCACAACCAGAGGGAAGCTTCCGCCGCTTCTGCCGCTGCCGGGAGAAACAGCCTTCACTTCTGCCTCGATTTCAACATCCGGAAGGGCATTAATGTAAACAAGAGCCCTGTCACCCTGAGCAATCCGGGTGACAGCATCCTCTCCCACATACAGGCGCACCTGAAATGACGAAGTATCCACAAGATGGGTTACGGCAAAACCGCTGTTCAGATAGCTGCCGGGTGTGACAGTCGAATCCCTGGAGCTGATATACCCTGAAAAAGGGGCTGTGATTCTGGTATTTTCATAGGCATCTTCTGCCTGTTCATAACGCAGCCGGGCCCCTTCGAGCTTTGTCCTGGACTGATTGTAAGCCACAAGAGAGGTACCTCCCGTCTTATAGGATTTCTCCACAGCCTCGAACTCCAGACGGGCTGTCTTATACTCCTGAAAAGAGTAATCCAGACTGCTTTTTGCCAGGCTGTTCTCCACAGTAAGGAGCAGATCCCCCATTTCAACATAATCTCCGATCTCGAAATGGACCTCCCGGATGATGCCGGAAGTTTCGGCTATCACATCAGCTTCCCTCTTTCCTTCCAGAATACCGGAAGCTTCGATACCTTTTACAAAAGCCTCGGACCGGGCTGTGACTGTTTCAACGGCCACAGCTGGTTTATCCGCCACGGACCATTGGGAGGCGGATGTTCCGGCATCCTCACGGCTGCGGGAACAGGAAGCCGGGAATAGTATAAAAAGAAGAATCAGAAACGGCATCAAAATAAGTTTTTTTGTCATAATTCGCTCCGGTACCCCAATTTTAAGTAACTTCAGATATTATTGCCAATAAAAATGGGGCGTACTATAATATCAGCAATAGATTTCCCCCTAAGCAAGGAATGTAAATGAAAAAGATTCTCCATATAGACAACAGCCCTTTTGTAAGAAAAATAATAAAAAACATTGCCATAGAAAAGGGGCTTCAGTTTGCCGAAACAGATAGCGCATCCCAGGCTATGGAGATTTTGAAAACCGATGAGATCGATCTTATTATAACCGGGCTGGAACTGGCTGACCTGACTGGCGAGGATTTTATCAGGAATCTGAAAAAATCCTCCTACGGGGGAACGCCGGTGATTGCCGTAACTTCAAATAACTCACTCGAGTCCCGGGAAGAGCTCTTCGAGCTGGGAGTTGTGGACTATATTCTGAAATCGGAGCTGTCCCAGAACCGCCTGGACAAGTACTTTGATATATTTATTTCGGAAGACAGTTTTTCCAGAGATCTGCAGAAGCAGACCATTGCGGTTCTGGATGACAGTAAAGTGGCCCTGAATGCCATAAGGAGTATTTTTGACCTGAACGGGATCAGCAATGTGGATTACTTTCAATCCCCCCAGGAACTCCTGAAAAGCCGAGAACCCTACTCCATCTACCTTGTTGATCTGGTTATGCCGGAAATATCCGGAGAAGAGGTGGTTATGGAGCTGAAAAAACGGAAGGGCAATAAGGTGATCATTGCCATTTCAGGAATCCGGAGCTACAAGGCCATGTCGCAGATTCTGCTTTTCGGAGCTGATGATTATATTATGAAACCATTTGATGTGAACCTTTTTCTGGCCAGGATGAAGAACAGCGTCAGGATGCTGAGTCTGATGAACGAGCTGGAAGAAGCTAAAAAAGAACTGAAACAACTGAAAAAGTAAGAAAGGATGGGTATGAGAAAAATAAACGCCCGCGAAATATACAAGCCACTGAAAGATGCGATAATGCAGGCTGGAGTTGTTTTGCCGGATGATATACTTTCCGGTATTGAAAAAGCCAGAAAAGCGGAAAAAGGTCCGGCTGAGACAGTGCTCTGCCATATTGTGGAAAACCTTGCTCTGGCCAGAAAAAATCAGATTCCCCTCTGTCAGGATACAGGTATGGTGATCCTTTTTGTATCCATAGGTCAGGATCTGGTGTTCCAGGGAGAACCTCTGGAAAAAGTCCTTCATGATGCCGTGGAAGATGCCTACCGGGAAGGGTTCTTCCGGAAATCTGTGGTGGAAGACCCCTTGAAAGACAGAAAGAATACCCAGAACAACCTTCCTCCCGTGATTTATTACGACTGCCTACCCGGTGACCGTCTGATTGTTCAGGGGCTGCTGAAAGGCTTTGGAAGCGAAAACTGCAGCAGAGTGTTTATGCTGAAACCCACCGCAGACAGGGAAACGGTTATTGATTCCATTACGGGAGCCATCCGTGAAGTAGGCGGAGCTCCCTGCCCTCCGGTTGTGCTGGGTGTAGGAATAGGCGGCACCATGGACTATGCCGCCAAACTCTCCAAAAAAGCGCTGTTCAGAAATCTGGATGAATACCATCCGGATCCCTGGTATGCGGAACTGGAGAAGGAAATAACCGACAGAATCAACAGCACCGGAATAGGATCGGGAGGTCTGGGCGGAATGACAACCGCTCTGGGTGTAAAGATAGAAACCTATCCCACCCATATAGCGGGGATGCCCGTAGCCTTGAGTGTAAACTGCTGGGCCGACAGAAAACTGGTGGTAACCCTATGAAAAAAATACAGCTGCCCTTAACAAAATCCATGATCCGGGATCTTACGGTAGGTGAGGAATTGCGCCTGAACGGAACAATTTATGTGGGACGGGACCAGGCTCATCAGCGACTGATAAAACTGATAGACCAGGGTTCTCCCCTTCCCATTGAACTGGAAGGAAATATTATCTATTACATGGGTCCCAGTCCCACTCCTGAAGGTAGGGTCATCGGTTCGGCCGGACCGACCACTGCGGGGCGGATGGATCCCTTTGCTCCGGCACTCCTGGACCGGGGGCTTTGCGGTATGATAGGAAAAGGCAACCGGAACAAAGACGTTTACGATGCGATCAAAAGAAACGGCGCTGTTTTTCTTTATGCCTTCGGCGGCTGCGGTGCCCTCTATTCAGACAGGATTGTAAAAAGCGAAATTGTAGCATTTGAAGACCTTGGCCCTGAAGCCATCTACAAACTTGATGTGGAGGATTTTCCCGTCATAGTAGCCATCGACAACCTGGGGAACAGCATTTTCAAATAGATATGAACAGAATAAAAGTCGGAATCAGCAGCTGTCTGCTGGGAAACAGAGTCCGTTTTGACGGGCAAGCGAAACTGGATCATTTTATCCATGATACCCTTGGGCAGTGGTGCGAATTCCTGCCGGTCTGCCCGGAAGTGGAGTGCGGTCTTCCCATACCCCGGGAATCCATGCGTCTTGTAGGCTCTGTGGACAACCCCCGCCTGGTAACAGGGAAGACCAAAAAGGACCTGACCGGGCAGATGCAGAGCTGGATTGAAAAAAAACTGGACCAGCTGGAAAAGGAAGATCTTGTAGCTTTTATTTTTAAAACCAAAAGCCCATCCAGCGGCATGCGCTCGGTTAAGGTATACAAGGAAACCGGAGAACCCCTGAGCTACAAGGGTGTGGGGCTCTTTGCCGCGGCCTTTATGAAACGCTTCCCCCGGATTCCCGTGGAAGACGAGGGAAGGCTGAATGATCCGGGTATCCGGGAGAATTTCATTGAAACCATTTTTGTCCTCCAAAGATGGAGAGACCAGGTAGAAGACGGGAAAATGAAGGATCTGGTGGACTTTCACAGCCGCCATAAGTATACCTTTATGGCCCATAGTCCCTCCATTCTGAAAGATCTGGGAAAATACACGTCCGGATCGGGTGATCTCTCTCTGGAAGAAAGGAAATCCCTCTACTTCAGCCGCCTTCTGGATCTGTTGCAGGTGAAAAAGACTGCCAAAAAAAATTACAATACCCTTCTCCATATTTCCGGATATTTCCGGAAACATCTGAGCGGAGACGAACGGCAGGAGCTGCATGAAGAGATGGAAAACTACTACAAAGGATCGGTTCCCCTGATTGTGCCTGTCACCCTCCTGCGCCATTACACCAGAAAATACAAGGAACCTTACCTGAGTTCTCAATACTTTCTGAATCCCCACCCAGTGGAACTGGGCCTTTTGAATCATGTTTGAAATTTCTTCAGGATTGCAAGAGAAATCTTAAAGTTCCCAAATACCGGGACGATTCATTCAAAATGCCTATCAACGGCATCCCGGGATTCTTCCGACCTCACCTGATATTTGGCAACAACGTTCCCTTCATCCAGGATCACAATGGTGTATTCGGTAACAATAAGATCACCAACTATATCAGAATTTCCCTTGATCCTGACCGTTTCAGCCCCATTCTGGGGATATAGCCCCGGTATGGGGCTCCCCATGGAGAGGGTGCTCCACTGGTTATCCAGATCAACGAGCACCTCTCTGAATTTTTCCTGATTCGACATATCACTCCATTTTGCTGAGACCATCCATAGCTGCCAGGACGATCGGATAGACTCCGGGGCCGCTGGTTAACAGAGGCTGGGTTCCATACTGCATTATCGATAGTTCTCTGGCTGACATATGCCGCTGGATAGCCAGGCCCAGAACATTGATCATTTCTCCCGCAGATTTTCCTCCCAGGATCTGTGCTCCCAGAAGAACTCCGCTGTCTTTTGAAAATACCAGTTTTACAGAAACATTTGAAGCATCCGGAAGAATCCCCGGATGGCGGTCCTTCCCTTTTGCCCAACCTGTAAGAATCTCAAACCCCTCTTTTTCTGCCTGGCTTTCGGTAATACCTGCAGCTCCCATGGAAATATCTCCCAGAGAAGATGAGAAAACCGCGATGCTGCCTTTGCACTGCCTTATTACTTTCAGTTTGAAAACATTCATGGCTGCAATTCTTGCTTCTGCTGCGGCAGTGGAAGCAAGCATCAGGCGTGAGGGCTTTCGGGTAAAAAAGTCTTTGTGTTCCACACAGTCCCCTACGGCAAAAATATCCGGATAAGAGGTTCTCAGATATTCATCAGTCCAGATTCCCCCGGTTTCTCCCAGCTTGATACCGGCATTTTCCGCAAGAGAGACATTTGGTCTGTAGCCCATGGAAAGGATCACAACATCAGCAGGGACTTCCCTTCCGTCATTCAGTTTAACACTGCTGACTCTGCCATTTTTGTCACTAACCAGTTTCTCAACAAAAGCACCGGTTATAACCTCTAGTCCGTGATCTTTCAATGTCTGCTCGATCGGATCGGCAATGTCCCTGTCAAAAGCCATGGGAAGTACATGTTCCATCGCCTCAATGAGAGTCACATGATTGATATGTTTTTTCAGTTCATCACTGACTTCCACACCTATAAAACCTGCTCCTATGACCACAAGATTCTCAATCCCTGTCATAGTTTTTTTAAGAGCTTCAATCTGCTTGAGCTCTTTTCCTATAGTGTAAACCCCGCTCAGGTCTGCTCCCTTCAGAGGAGGTACAAAAGGCAGGGAACCGGTAGCGATGATAAGCTTATCGTAAAAAAAGTCTTTCCCTCCTGCTGTATTCAGTTTTTTTGCCTTCGGATCCAGGCTCCTCACTTCATCAAAGACAAAATCCACACCATTTTCCTGTAGCGCTTTTACTGGTTTGATATCCTGACGAACCTTCTCAAGACTTCCCAGAGCGTAAGGTATGCCGCAGGGAATCAGAGAATCCTCTTCTTTTCTGATGACCAGCACGCTTTTATTTTTATGAAACTGCCTGACCGTAGAAGCAGCAGTACCTCCCGCAGGATTTCCCCCTATAATAATAACATCATATTTTTCCATAATATCTCCCTAATTTTATATATAGACGCGAATATATTGCAAATCAATTATGAGAATATGCTCATTTAAAGTCAAGAAGAGATTCTGGTTTCTATAAAAAAATATTTATGAAAAACAAACTATTATAAAGGAAGTCTGTTCTGAATTGATCTATGATTTATAAGGAAGGTGATAAAAATGAAGTTACCGGTACTGGTCACATCCATTTTCTTTTGTCTGTTCCTTTCCAGCTCTCTTGGCGCTCAGGAAAAACCTTTGGAAATCCACAATCCGGATGAGAATATCAACAGTTCCGTAAGAATCAGAATGGCAAGCGGTGCGACCTTTCAGGGGATTCTGTATGAAGTAAATGATCAGATAATAATCCTGATCGATAAAAACGGACAGCTCATTTCTCTTTTGAAAGAGCAGATTGAGGCAATTCAGCTAATGGATTCAGACATGGACAAAAAAGCCTACTTTCAGGACTCGGCATCGAACAGACTCCTTATCATGCCGACGGGTTTTCCCATGGAAACCGGAGAGTTCCATATTTCTGATCAGGAGATTGCCGCTGTAACCATGAGCTACGGTATGAATGAAAATACCAGCTTCTGGGGCGGCATCAGTATACCCGGTGCTCTGGTAAGCGCCAGGTATACGTTTCAAACGGGAGACAGGTCCGCCCTCTCTCTTGGATCCTTTGCGGGAGTTTCGTGGATTGAAATTATGGGGCTTCTCCTCCCCTATGCCGTATATTCCGTTGGTTCTCCCGACAGGAATTTCACACTGGGAACAGGAGTAGCCCTGGGATACGATGAAGAGGGAATTGACACAGATGGAGCAGTTCTGGCCATAGGAGGCAAATGGCCCATCTCGGATACCACTGCCGTAGTAACAGAAAACTGGATTGTCTGGGGCAGGATGCCCGACTACATAAACCCCTACCTGGATGCCTACGGAGATACGGATTACGAAAGGACCAACTATAAGTGGGATCCCCTCCCCCTGGCGATAGTCCCGGGAATAGCTTTCCGTATTGCCAATGAAAAATTCAGCTGGGATATCGGAGCTGTTCTTCCCATCCTGATTTTCAAGGAAGAGGGAGAATACACTGTGGAAGGACTGGGAGGAGAAAACAGTTTCATCCCCATCCCGCTATTGTCGTTTACCTACAGGATAGACTGAATATGTTATACAGACCGGGGGATTATTTCCTCAAAAGTTTTTTACAGGTAACATTTCTTACAGGGAGTACTCACTGCCATTCCTGAAAAGATCTCAAAGCACTGAAGGTGGTACTCTGGAGTGCAGGGTACAGTCTCTTGCTGGGTACAGTCTCTTGCTGGGGGCAGTCTCGTGCTGGGTGCAGTCTCGTGCTGGGTCCTGTCTCGTGCTGGGGGCAGTCCGTATGGGCAATTCATGAATTGCCCTTACAGTAGCCCTAGCCCTTACAGTAGCCCTAGCCCTTACAGTAGCCCTAGCCCTTACAGTAGCCCTAGCCCTTACAGTAGCCCTAGCCCGTACTGTAGCCCTTACCAGCTTGCTTTTGCCTGTGTTTTTTACTTCTCTTTTTTGTGGGAGTGGCTCAGTACCTGGTCCTGCAGGATCTTCTCATACTCTACCAGGGCTTTCACTACGGTTTTCTCTTTGGGGCTCACATCGGTTGAGTATTTCAGTTTCTCCAGGATTTTCAGGAACTCGCCGTGATCCACCACGTCCCGGGCTTTGGGAAAGAGGATGCGGGAAGCGCAGGAACTTTTCCAGATACGCATTTCCTCTTCATCCAGGGTGTGAGGAAAATTCCGTCCTATAAACCGCCGGAACATTTCAGGTATGCGGGCATCATGAAAGTTGAGGTTTAATGTTTTGAGCTCTTCCGGGGGTGTTTCGTGGATGATTTTTAAACGGGCTTTGTCATCATCCCGGAAGAACCCTCCTGAATAGATCTGCATATCCGGATCTTCATCACTCCGGATTGAAGATGGTTCCTTTTCAAAGACTTTGCGCACTTTCTGCAGAAGTGATGGATCCGACTGTATGATTTCCCAGTGTTTCATACAGAGGTCTCTGTCAATGGCAAGACGTTCGGCCGCCTGATCATCAAGGGTGTTAAGCGGAGCTACCACAGGGCATTTCCCCAGGTGGATCCCCTTGAGAGGTATCCTCTCAAGCCCCTGCGCCTCCAATTGCGCAGAGGGGGTAAAAAGGCGGTGACGAATCTCATTCACATCCAGATCCAGAAGAGCCGCAGGATCTTTACGGAGATCAAAACAGTGAATCATATTTCTGACAACAGGATCGGTAACCAGAGGAGCCATAACGGTTGTACAGCCATGCAGACTTGTCAGCATTCCCGAAGTATGAAGAAAGGGTTCCCGGGTCTCCAGATTGATAACCCGTTTCAGATCCTCCTTCTTTCTATGATGAAATACCCAGCGGAAGAGCTTGGGCTGTTTATCCGAAATGAGTTTTGCCATGGCAATAGTGGCATAAACATCGGAAAGGGCATCGTGGGCATGTTCGTGGGATATCCCGTTGGCTTCTGTCAGTTTTTCCAGCTTGAACTGGGGCTTGCCCTCTTCTGTATAGATCCAGTTGATCCCTTCGGGTCTCAGATCGTGGGTGGCCCTGACCAGATCGAGAATATCCCAGCGGGAGTTCCCGTCGGCCCACTCCCTCCGGTAAGGATCATAGAAGTTTCTGTAGTAAAGGCTCCGGATAAATTCATCATCAAAGCGGATGCTGTTATACCCGACCACACAGGTACCCGGGCGGGAAAACTCCTTATCGACGGCTTTCAGAAAATCGTATTCCCGGAGCCCCTTTTCCAGGGTTTCCTGAGGTGTAATCCCCGTTATCAGACAGGCATAGGGATCAGGAACATAATCGGGTGTAATCCGGCAGTAAAGGACAATAGGATCCTCCACCGGCTCAAACCTGTCGTTGGTTCTTACTGCGGCGAACTGGGCGATCCTGTCCCAGCGGGGATTTTTTCCAAATGTTTCAAGGTCGTACCAGAGAAGAGTCATGCCCTAATACAATCATGCCTGAGCAAAGTAGGCAAGATCCCAGATTTTCGGACGGGGTTCTCCCGTAAGCATAGGCCCGAGCTTTGCCAGAAGATCTTTGAATACTCCGGTCTGCATAAAAGCCTGAGCAAAGGAAGCATCTTCCCAGGTTCCCATGGCCAGAGCCATGGGAGACGCTGTCAGAAACTGCATCCGTACAAACCCCTTCTGCTTTCTGGCCAGTTCCAGTACACTCTCCTGCCAGATACGGCAGGCTTCATCAAACTGATCTTCTTTAAAAGTGTATTCCACTGTGGCTGTATACATGTTTCACCGTCCTTATAGCCAGTATCATCAGATTTCCAAGGATGATTATAGTATAAAAAGCGCAGGAAAAACAGAACAATCAGCAGTAATACTCCCTGGAATAATTCCGTGGTTTTCTCTCCCGTATCAGGGCTCCCAGACCAATGAGAACCAGAACGGTAATAAAAAATCCTGCAGAAAAAAGAGTTCCCAGAGGAAGCAGAATAACACCGAACAGAACAGTAAAAATAATTTTTACGGCAAAACCGACACTGGTGAAAATCAGACCCAGAATAAAAAAGAAGGATTTCAGAAGCAGCACGCCTCCCAAAACAAAAACAAAACCCAGAAACAACAGTTCAAACATATATCTCTCCCCGGGTGTGCAGCACCCTGTCAGTATTCTGAAAATAGAAATACAAGTTCCATGCCAGGTGGAGATTTTCCCCCTTAAACCTCCTGCAGGAGGTCAGAACAACTAAAGACTGGCAATTTTACCCAATGCTGTACAAAGTCCCCTCCCGGGGAGTAGGATGAGGATATGGAATTCGAACCCACTTTTTTGAAACTCGTATTTCTGCTCTTTATCGGCCTGATCGCAGGTTTTGTCGATTCCATAGCCGGAGGCGGCGGATTGATTACCCTTCCCTCACTTCTGGCTGTGGGGATACCGCCCCATCTGGCTCTGGGTACGAACAAACTCCAATCCAGCTTCGGCTCCAGTACGGCAGCCTTAAGGTATGCCGGTTCAGGACTGGTTAAAAGAGAAAAACTTCCCATTGCCGTAGCGGCCACTCTGGCAGGGGCCGTCACGGGAACCTGGCTGATCCAGAGGATATCAGCGGATTTTCTTCGCAAAGGCATTCCTTTTCTTCTTCTGGGGATATTCCTTTATACCCTTTTCAGTCCCGATCTGGGAAAAAAGGAAGCCCGGGAGAAACTGCCCCGCTGGCTGTTCTATACCATAGCAGGCCTGGTTATTGGATTCTATGACGGATTTATCGGCCCCGGGACAGGCTCCTTCTGGACAATTTCTCTGGTGACCCTGGCAGGTCTGGATCTGAAATCCGCAACCGCCAATACAAAAATTACCAATTTTACCAGCAATATTGTGTCACTGATTGTCTTCCTGATCGGAGGAAAAGTGGTATTTGCGGCGGGAGCCCTGATGGCGATGGGACAGGTAGCCGGAGCCTGGACGGGCTCTCATCTGGTAATAAGAAAGGGAACAGGATTTATCAGAATATTCTTCCTCTGTGTTGTAGCCCTTACGATCCTCAACCTTTTCAGACAGGAATATTTCTGATGCCCCTGTTTGACGCGCACATGCATAGCAGCCATGACCCCGGATTTATCCCTTCCCCCAAAGGGACCTACCTCACCTGTGCGTCCAAACCGGGAGACTGGAAACTTCTGGAAAAGGAAAAACGGAAAGAATTCAGGATATTTGCTGGTCTGCACCCGATAGAGATTCCCCCGGACCGGAATCTTTTGAACCTGTTGCTGGAACAACTGTCTCACCTGATTAGAAAACATAAATCCTGGGGTCTCGGAGAGTGCGGCCTTGACCGAAGATTTTATAACAAAATAACCAGAGAACTGCAGATGGTTGTTTTGATAAAGCAGTTCCGTATGGCAACGAAACACAAAAGGCCACTCTCTCTCCATCAGGTCCGGGCCCCCGGGGCTCTGGCGGAACTTCTGGAAAAGGAAAAGCCCGATGTTCCCCTGATTATTCACGGATTCAAAGAAAAATATGAGACAGCCATGCGCTATATCCGGCAGGGAGCCTATCTCTCTCTGGGTCCGGGATCCCATTGGGGAAATAAAGATTTCCTTTCCATGGTAAAACAGCTTCCCCGGGAACATCTGCTTCTGGAAAGTGACTGGCCCTATGCCAGAGGAGATTATACCCCCCTGATGGAGAACCTATATAACCAGGCGGCCCTGACTCTCGGGATTGACAGGGACGCACTTGAGGAGCTAATAAACAGGAATGGAAAGGTTTTTAAGGATTGACCGGCTAATCGGCCGGGACCGGAGAGAAGCCCTGTCAGAAAAAATGGTCACCATCGTGGGTTTGGGAGCCGTGGGCGGCTATGCCCTGGAGTCTCTGGCCAGAAGCGGAATCGGACGGTTTCTGCTGGTTGATTTCGACAGGGTGAACAGAACCAATATCAACCGGCAGCTTCTGGCACTGGAATCTACCCTGGGAGAACTGAAAGTCGAAGCGGCTCAAAAAAGAGTGAAAGAGATCAATCCCGACTGTCAGGTGGAGATTTTTCCGGGATTTGCCCATGACGAAACCATGGAAAAGATTTTCCGGATAAAACCCGATGTTCTTGTGGATGCCATCGACTCGATGGCTCCGAAACTGACCCTTCTGGAATATGCCTGGAAAGCGGGTATTCCCACAGTCTCATCCATGGGAGCAGCCCTGCGAACCGATCCCTTCGCGATCCACAAAGGAGATCTGATGAAAACCCATACCTGCCCTCTGGCCCGCCAGGTCAGACAGAAGCTCCGCAGGAGGGGTGTGGGAAAAGGGATTGTCACCATTTATTCCAACGAACATGTGGACTATGATTACAGGGATCCTTCGGAAGAGGAAAACACCACAGGCAACGAACAGATCCTTGAAAGGGGAAGAGAACGGCGTGTTCTGGGCAGCCTTCCCACGGTGACAGGGATGTTCGGCCTTCATATCGGCAATGCGGCTCTGGAAATTCTTTTGGGAGGTTTCAAATGAAAATTGTTCCCTTTGATATGGAACATCACGGATCCGCCTGGAGTCTCTGGGAAAAAACCCTTCCTCACAGCCATGATACCTCGTGGAATTATGCCATGACAGAACGGTTTATATCGCATAATCACGGTCTCAGCTTCTGTGCATTCCAAAACAACAGACTCATTGGAACCGTCATGGGAAGCTATGACGGCCGAAGAGGCTATATCCAGCATCTTGCTGTGGAAGAAGGCTTCCGCAAAAAAGGAGTGGGCCGGGAACTGATGAGCAGAGCCTTGTCTGCCATGGAAAAAATGGATATCCGGAAAATCCACTTGCTGGTGAAAAAAGAGAACATAAGTGTGAGATCATTTTACGAGAAGACCGGTTGGGACGGAAGGGATGATATTATTATCATGAGTACCCGCCTGAAGGATGAGGACCCGGAATAGCTGGAAAAACCCGGTTATCCTTTCATTTCTCCCAGCAACGCCACCAGAAAATCCCGGAACGGCTCCAGTGATGCCACATGGAGCCTCTCCTCAGGAGTATGGGGATGCTTTATGGTCGGCCCTATGGAGATCATATCCATCCCGGGATATTTTGCCCCTATGATCCCGCATTCCAGTCCGGCGTGGATAGCTTCGATCACGGGCTCTTTGCCTGTCAGTTTTCTGTAAAGATCCGCACTTTTTTTGAGCAGTACAGAGTCCATATCAGGCTGCCAGGAGGGGTACTTGTTGAGGGTTACACACTCTCCTCCCGCCAGTTTTGCCAGATCGTCCATACGCAGATTCATATCCTTCAACTCTGACATGACCGAACTGCGCTGACTTGTCAGAATTTTCAGAGAATCCTCCTTAAGACTCATCCAGGCCAGGTTACTGGAAGTTTCCACCAGATTCTCAATATCCGAAGAGAATTTTTCCACCCCGTGGGGAATGAGCCTCAGGACCTGCAGGATCCGGTCTCTTATCTGAGGTGTCAGGGATTTATCAGAAGAAGCGGCTTCGGCAAGGGTTATTTCCACATCCGGCTCGGTGGTTTTTATCTCCTCCCTGAGCACAGTGATCCACTCGTCTGCAATTTGCCGGCAAGCATCCATTTGCGAAGGAGGTATCATGAAAACTGCAGAAGCGTCCCGGCAGATCGCATTGGATGCTCCGCTGCCCCCTTCCAGAGAGAGAAGCCTGAGATCGGTCTTTTCTGAAAGGGCAGCCAGAATTCTGCCCAGCATTTTCAGGGCATTACCCCGGTTTAGAGCAATATCCATTCCTGAATGCCCGCCCAATAGGCCGCCCACTGTCAGTTGAAAGGACCTAAAGCCGGCAGGAACATCCGCTTTTTCCACAGGAATGGTTATTTTACAGTCCGCACCGCCGGCACAACCGATGGTGAAGACCCCTTCATCTTCCGAATCCAGATTGATAAGAATGCGTCCGGTAAGAAAATCCGGCTCCAGAGCATTGGCGCCGATCAGTCCAATCTCTTCATCCGCGGTAATAAGGATTTCCAGTGGTGGATGTTTGACATCAGGATCTGTCGCGATATCCATTGCCAGAGCCAAAGCGATTCCATTGTCGGCCCCCAAAGAGGTATCATCCCCTCTCATCCACTCCCCTTCAGTAATACATTTTACAGGATCTTTGGAAAAATCATGATCCGATCCGGGAGTTTTTTCGCAAACCATATCTGAATGGCCCTGCAGAATGACAACAGGAGCATTTTCATACCCCTTTGAAGGAGGGACGGAAATGAGGAGATTAAAGGCCCGGTCTTTTTTGACCGGAAAGCCGGCCTCCTCCGCCCATTGGATCAGATAATCCGTGATGGGGCCGGGGTTTCGGGATTTCCTCGGAACTGCATTTATTTTTTCAAAAAAGTCCAGGACTCTCTCTACCTTGTTCATGTTCTTTCCTTTCTTATTCTCAGAATCGTTATGATCAGCATAAGAAAACCCAGCAGCACTGATGAGATCATGACAAGACGGTCAAACACAGAATCTGTGGCGGTGTAAAACGTATCTGTCTCATCATATACCGGAACATCTACCGTTAGATGGTCTGCCGTAAAAGGCTCCAGCCAGTCTGTGATCTTTCCGTTGGGATCGATCATACAGGTGAATCCGCCGTTGGTGGACCTAACCATGGAGCGTCTGTTTTCCACGGTTCTGAAAACAGCCATACCTACATGCTGAATCGAACAGGCCTGGGCAGGAGACCAGGAATCATTGGTTACATTGACCAGAACCTGGGCGCCTTTCCTTACGAAATTTCTGGAAAGGTAACCAAAAGTATCCTCGAAACAGATCAGAGGAGACGCTTTGGCTTTTCCCATATCAAAAACGGTATATTCATCCCCATGGATATAAAAAGTGACCCCGTTTTTAAGAATGTATTTATAGAACCGGGGAAAGATCTTCTCATAGGGGAAATGCTCACCAAAAGGAACCAGGTGGATTTTATGGTAGACATCCGTAATCTCATCCTTATGGAAAACCAGGACCGCATTGTAGCTCTCCCGCTCTCCGGCGATCTCCACAATGTCGTTGTTACCGATAATATAGGGCGCATCCTGCCTGGCCAGAAACTGCTTCAGTTCCTGAACCAGTTCGTATTTGTCCCGCTCCTCCCTGCGCCGGTCATGCCAGCGGATACTGGGAACAAAAGAGGTTTCCGACCAGATAACAGCATCGGGATCCTCAGCGGAAGCTCTCTGTGAAATTTCCATAAGTTTATCAAGAGCCTCCTTGTATACTTTGATTCCTGACCGCCAGGCATTGATATCGTGCTGGATCAGGGAAGTTTTCCAGACAGGACTTTCTGAGTAGTCCACCCGGCTTACGGCGCTGTAACCGAGGCTTCCCAGAAAAAGGAGGATATAAAGAGCTGCCGGGACAGTCAGAAACCGTGACTTTTTCAGGAGATCCCAACCCGATCCTTCCTCCGCTCTGAGGCTCAGGTACCGGGCCAGCCAGAGAGAGGGAAAAACGACAAGAAGGGAAACGCCCAGAACACCCGTCAGATCGGCAATACCGATCAGCCCGGTAAACCTGTACTGAGAATAGCCCAGGATTCCGTAGGAGTATCCCAAAAATCCCTGTACCCGGAAGATTTCGTAAGCCAGCCAGAAAAGGAGCTGGACCAGATACCCGTACCGGGGAAAGGTTCTGTCGGCCCATTTGAATATGGGAAACCAGAACAGGAAGTAGACCGCATAGATCATGGGAACCACGACAAACGAAACAGGGTTGAATTTAAAAAGCCAGAAGTTAAAGAGGGAGTAGGCAATATAACCGTACAGAAAGCCGTAGATGCCGCTTTTTACAAAACCCACCCTCCGGATCAGAAGGAAAGTAGGAATCAGGCAAAAATAGCCCAGAATACCAAATCCCCACCGGTAGGCGAAGCTGGGAAAAGAGAGGGCGAACAGAAGAGCCCCCGAAAGGAGTAGCAGCAGTTCTGTCTGCCAGGTTTTGAATCTTTTTGACTGAGGCATGAGTAAAGCTCCTTGAAGAATTCACCAGTGATTGTACTCCAAATGATGTTATGAGACCACCCGTAATTTTCCGAATCAGCTGACCGGAAAGGAGATTACGCGAATTTTGCTTCTTTGGGGAAAAACCCATATAATCGGGTTACAGGAGCGCTTTATGCATCAAGGGTACATACTGACCTGTGAAAGCCAGGACATCAACGGAAAACACCGCATTATCCTGTCGGGGACCGGACCGGAGGGACCCTTTACCATTATTGTGACAGATAACAATCCGGTTTTCTTTATTCCCTCCGGACAGAAACCGGAAGGAGTGGAATTTCTGGGAAGGCGGCCGTTGAAACTGACCTCATTCGACGGAGAAGCTGTCGATGCCCTCTATTTTGAAAACCTCCATCAGTTTTTCCAGGCAAGAGAAACCCTCCGCGCCCGGGGATTCAGGGTGTTTGAATCGGATGTCTATCCCGCTGAACGCTATCTTATGGAGCGGTTTATCAACAGCGGCATTGAGTGGGAGGGGGCTGTTACCCAGACGCCCTCCGGTCCGGCGTTTTATGATCCCGTTCTGAAAGCTGTAAAAGCCGAGCCCGCCTTCCGGGTTCTCTCTCTGGATATCGAAACAGGAAGAAACGGACAGGTCTATTCCATTGCCATGCATGGTACGGGATACAATTGCGTTATAGAGGAGTTTTCCAAGGTACTTCTTCATTCCGATCACAACGGCGGCGGCGGAGAGATTCAGTACTGCCGGGGAGAACAGGGCACTCTTCAGGCTTTTTCCAGCTGGATAAAGAAATGGGATCCTGATGTGATAACAGGATGGCATGTCATCGGTTTTGACCTGAAGTTCCTGGAACAGAGGTTCCTCCATTACGGGATTCCCTTTCTGATGGGCCGTCAGGACCAGCCTTTGCGCATAAAAGAGAACCGGGGAGGCTTCTTTGCAGCCGAAACCCGGGGCCGCCAGATCTTAGACGGCCTTCAGACAATGAAGCAGAATTTTTTCAGGTTTGAAAACTTCAAACTGGAAACCGTCGCCCGGGAGGTACTCGGCAGGGGAAAGGATATCGGCAGCGATGAGGACAAAGTCGCCGAAATCGAGCGCCGTTACAAAGAGGATCCGGCCGCACTGGCCAGGTACAACCTGGAGGACTGCCGCCTGGTGAGTGAAATCATCAGAAAAACCAGCCTCCTTGATTTGATCTGCGCCCGGAGAGAACTGACAGGAATGCCACTGGACCAGGTGAACCGCACCATTGCCTCGTTTGATCACTTCTACCTGCCCCGGATTCACCGGAAAGGCTATGTGGCTCCGGATGCGGCAGATATGGAGGAGGGAGAGAGCGCTCCGGGAGGGTATGTGTTTTCCGGGGATCCCGGCAGATATGACCATGTGGCGGTTCTGGATTTCAAGAGCCTCTATCCCACGGTGATCCTTACCTTTCATATCGACCCGCTGGCCTATCTGGAACGCAGGGAAAACACGGTGACCACCCCCTCGGGCCATAGTTTTTCCCGAACCGAATCGATCCTTCCGTCATTTCTGACAGAATTGATGAATAAAAGGAAAGAAGCAAAGGAACAGGGCAAAGAGCAGCTGGCTCAGGCAGTCAAAATTCTGATGAACAGTTTTTACGGGGCCATGGGAACAACGGGCTGCCGGTTCTACCATCCCCATCTGCCCAAGGCCATCACCGAAACGGGACAGTGGATATTGAAACAGACCGTAAGCTGGCTGAAAAAAGAGGGGTATAAAGTGATATACGGAGATACCGATTCTGTTTTTGTCTGCTTAAAAGAGGGGGAGATCCGTTCCCCCGAAGAGTCGGGAAGAAAACTGGCCGAGAGAATCAATCATCATATGGAAATAAGGATCACCGAAGAGTCGGGGGTTTTCTCCCATCTGGAAATCGAATACGAAAAGCACTACAGCAGTTTCTTTCTGCCTCCTTTAAGAGGAAGCGAAACCGGAGCAAGAAAACGCTACGCAGGGATGCTGAGGAAAGGGAGCGTTGACACCCTGGAATTTACCGGTATGGAATATGTCAGATCCGACTGGACGGAACTGGCCCGTAACTTCCAGTATGAGCTGTTCCGTCATTTTTTTCAGAAGGAAGATGCCGCCGACTGGATCCGTCAGTTTGTGGAAAACCTGAAAGAGGGCCGCATGGATGAAGAGCTGGTGTATAAAAAAGGTCTGAGCAAGGCTCCTGAAGCGTACACCACCCATGTTCCTCCCCATGTGAAGGCAGCCTTGATGCTTCCACCGGAAAAGAGGAAAAACCTCAGGGAGATTGAGTACATCATGACCCTGGAAGGACCATACCCCCTGCCAGCGGAAGGAAAAACTCCCGACTATGAACACTATATCGAGAAGCAGCTCAGACCCCTGGCCGAATCAGTTCTTCCCTACATGGGGCTCCATTTTGATGAGATTTTCTACGGCAGGCAGCTGGACCTGTTTTAAGGAGTGCCCCTTGATTTTGCAACTTATGTTTTGACCTGAAAGAAACTTAAGGTATAATAATTACAGGAGGGACAATGGATTTACCCATGGAACTACAGAACAGAGTCATGGAAGAACTTCAGTCGGACCGCTCTATTGTTTTTATCATGAGCCTGGACGGGGTGTATCTCTCCCTTCTGGGTGGAGCCAACCGAAAGCTCTATGCCGACGGGAGCCGTCTGATAGGAAAAAGCTGTACTCAGGTTCTCAAACAGGAAAAAGCCGAATACTTCCAGAGCCTTATCGATCAGGTAATCGAAACCGACTCCATACTGGAAGAGGAATATGTTCTCAAAACCGATGACTTTCTGGAGTCTCTTCCCGGAGGGCCTCAGGAACCCCAAAGATTTCACTCTACCATAATCCCCTTCAGAAAAGAGGAGCACCTGCCCCTGGAACAGGTGCTCTGGATTATCAGAAATATAACCAGTCGCTAATTTGGAATTCAGAAAAAAGATCAGGGCAAAAAGAAACCCCGCTTCAGTGTCCCGGGGTTTATCTATTGTTCATCTCAGCCGGTGTTATCGGATCCGATAATGATCACCTCTGGCCGACCGAAATAATTTCTCTGTTATCAGTCTATATTATACATCGGCAAATGTCAGAAAACAGTTAAGCAAATATTTTTTTTTCATCATTATCCGATTTTTTTCAGGAAAGCCAGAATATCCTCTACTTTGGGAGGGCAGCCGGGTACCGACTCGGAAGCGCCGTTTAAACAGACTCCCACACCGTATCCATCCAGAGTTTTTCCCTTATATCCCTGACCGATATGAATCGCATGCTCCGGCAGCCGGCCATCCTGCTCCATAACGCTCAGAGCCTGCATCAGTGAGGCATAACAGGCACTGCAGGCGCTTTTTTCCCTGATAAAATGTCCCAGGCGGCTTGCCTGGGCGGTTCTTTCAATCCCGGGAAGGCCCTCTCCCTTGTTCAGATAGGTAATCACAGAATTTTCATTCAATGGAACCCCCACACCCAGAACTGCTGCTTTTCCTATATAGGGAACATGTTCCGTCTTTAATCCCAGAAGCCCGGTCACATAACTGTCCATAAGAACAGGATCGACTCCTGCCAGAAACAGGTTCATTCTCAGGGGGTTCCCTCCCTCTTCAAAATCGGGATCCCCCTGAAGACCGTCTACCAGGATCAGATCGGGCCGGAGGATTTCGTTCAGATCGGCAATGGGCTGATGAAGCCCTTCCCGATGGAACCGCCGTTTTTCACTGTCGGGGATGCACCCTTTGAGGTTTTTCAGCGCACATGTCACCGAGGTCTGACAGTGACCTTTTAAAACGGGCATATTAATAAGTCTGTCCAGTTCCAGAACAGAGCGGCAGATTCTGTAATCCCCGTTGGTTGCCTCGCAGGAAACAGAATCATCCTTCTGGGTATCCACCAGAGGAATACCGTATTTTTTTGACAGATCCGTATAACCGCAGACTTTAAAAGCCCTGGCAGTGCTGTCTCCTACCCAGGAACCTTCCACAATTTTCAGATTGGAAAACCCCTTATCCTGAAGGAACTCGATAACCCCGGCCACAAATTCAGGATGCGTTGTCGCACCGGAAGAGGCTTTTTTAGAGACCACCAGATTGGGTTTCAATCCTATAAGATCGTCCTTGTTCCAAAATTTCCACTGTCCCGACTCTTCCATCAGCTTCTGTCCCGCTTCAAAGGGATCGTCTGTGAACCAGCCTAAAATGGTATTCTCTTCCATGGTGTCTCCTGATTATTCAAATGGTATACAATATTGCTTTATCTTACCAACCAGAAGATGACCAGTCCAGTATTAATACCGGGAAATTCCTGTAAACCTTTACGGAGGATGTTGACCTGAACAGCCTTTTCTCCATAATGAGGAGCCATGGAACTATTATCTCCCGCAGGAAATGTGGAAAAACTCAAATATGCCTACCAATACGGAGCTGATGCCGCCTATATCGGTCTGCACAGCTTTTCTCTCAGAGCCAAAGCCGACAATTTTGGCCGGGATGAAGCTGCAGAAATCGCAGGGATAAAAGGAAACAAAAAACTCTTTTGCGCTCTGAACATATATTTTCACAACCAGGATATCCGCCGGCTGGAAGAGTCGCTGGAATCTTTTCAGGCCTACCCTTTTGATGCATTTATCATAAGCGATCTGGGTATTGTAAGAATGCTTCAGAAACATTTCCCCGACAGGGATCTTCATTTAAGTACTCAGGCCAACTCCCTGAACAGCGAATCTGTCAAATTCTACAGGGACCTGGGATTCAAAAGGGTAATCCTCGGCAGAGAGTGCTCTTTGCAGGAGATTGGAGAAATTCGTGCGGCTGTTCCGGATGTGGAACTGGAAACATTTGTCCATGGAGCCATGTGCCTGGCTTACTCGGGGCGCTGTTTTTTAAGCAAATGGATGATAGACCGGAGCGCCAACGACGGCAGCTGCGCCCATTCCTGCCGCTGGGACTTCCGCCCTATGGAAGGACCGGCCAATACAGAGATGGTACTGGAAGAGGAGCAGAGGCCGGGAGAGTACTATCCCATCTATGAGGGTGAGGGCTTTACGTCCATTCTGTCCAGCAAGGACATCTGCATGATCGATCATATTCAGGATCTGAAAAACGCGGGAATCGACTCACTGAAAATCGAAGGAAGGATGAAATCCATCTACTATACGGCCATTGTCACCAGAGCCTACCGGAAAATGATCGATTCTCTGGAAGGAAAGGATATTCCCGATCTGGAAGGATACAAAGAAGAGATTTACAAAGTCAGCCACAGGAAATTCTCTACCGGATTCTACTTCGGAAAAGATGAGATCGAAGAGCCTGCGGAAAAACCGGAAAACGCCCAGTACAAGTTTCTGGGCTCTATAGGGAAACCAGCGAAAAACGGCCTTTTCGAACTGGATGTGAAAAATCAGATCTTTCCCGGAGAAGAGCTGGAGTATATTGGGCCGAACCTGCTGTACCTGGCAGACAGGGATTATACCCTGATTGATCCGGAGGGGAATCCCATGTCTCAGGCGGATCATGGCAAAGCCTGTTTCATCAAGCCCGGAGTTCCCGTGGAAGAGGGATACATTCTCAGAAAAAAGTGGATGAGATAGATTTACCGTCTTTGATAAGATAAATTTTGTGTCTTTCTTGAATTAGCTCTCTATGAGTTTTATGCTTTAGTAAACAGAGGGCAAATAATCAGCTATGAAGACAAAACTCATCTATTCCATTCTGTCCCGCAGCCGAAGGCTGATGATCCGCCCTGAAGATACAGGCAAAAGGGACACCCTTCTGTACTGGCAGCAAACCATATTCATTACCATCATGCTGTCGATCCTGAGTTTGGGAATCGTGGCTTCCATAACGGGAGCTCTGCAGTTTTTTAAGGAAGGTTCTCCCCAAATGGGAATATCCCTTTTTCTCTTTTACTTCCTGTTTGCCGGTGTGGCCTTTCTCAAACCTATCCGATACAGATTCAGAATGGTAATACTGGGAAAATCGATCTATGCGGTGGGTCTTCTGCTTCTGATCACAACCGGTCCTTACGGCGCCGGCCTGATGTTTATGATCCTCTCTTTTGTCTATATGGCAGTCAATGTAAACAGGGAAAAGGGAATTACCCATATCGCGTTCAATGCCATAATTCTGGCAATCATCAGCATCCTCTATCTGGAGGGTTCCCTGAATGGATTCCCCATTGCCGATTACGGGGAAATCTGGTGGATCATTGTCATTAATCTGGTGTTTGTGAACATCCTGGTCACCCAGATGATCGGCATTATTCTGGAGGGTATGGAACGGCGGTACAGAAAAGAGCGTCATACCAATACGACTCTCCAGAGGATCAGGGAGGAGAGCACCAAGCAGATCCGCCTGCTGAAATCTTTACGGCAGATGGGAAACTACCTTTCGGACAGCCGCCTGGAACTGAAAGTAAGGCTCACCCAGATGCAGAACAGTATCCATGAGGAGCTGCCGGTCCGTGCGGTAGCATTGTCTCTGGTAGATAGAAACTCCACCACGTCGACCTATCTGACATCCAAACCTGATGATATTGCCGGTGTCCCCTTCCGGCTGCCCCGGTTCAACGGCCCTTTTCTCATGACCGAGTCACCGGGACTGTCCAATCCGGATGATCAGACAGAAATGATGAAGATTATCCGGATGGGAGAAATCTATTTCGGCAGTCACTTCTACACAACCGATCAGAAAGGGTTTCTGGAACTGATCCTTTCCAGAGAACCCGATTCAATAGAACTGGAATACCTTCAGCTAAGCCTGTTTCAGCTTTCCGGAGCCATAACCAACCAGCAGCTGATCCAGCACCTGGAAGAAAGCAAAACAATTCTGGAAGATTCCTACGATGAGATTCTCAGAGCCTGGGCCAGGATTCTGGAACTCAGGGATATTGAAACCGAAGGTCATAGCAAAAGGGTTGTATCCATATCACTGAAGATGGCGGATCTTCTGAACCTGACAAGAGCGGATAAAATCCAGATACAGAGGGGAGCCTATCTTCACGATATAGGCAAATTGGGTATTCCCGACCGGATACTCCATAAAACCTCAGGTTTGAGCGAAATCGAGTGGGATATTATGAAAAAACATCCGGAAATTGGAAAAAGTTCTGTTGAGAACATCCCTTTTCTTAAACCGGCCATTCCGATCATCTATAACCATCATGAACGCTGGGACGGAGACGGGTATCCCGAAGGTTTAAAACGTGAGGAGATCCCCCTTTATGCCCGGATTTTTACATTGGCCGATGTTTTTGATGCCCTCACCTGCGACAGACCCTACAGAAAAGCCCTGACCATCCGGGATGCTCTTTCCTATATGGAAAGCCAAAAAGGCCAGATATTTGATCCCGACCTGCTGGAAGTATTTGTAAAACACAGCAAAGAGATCGTCAGATCCCAGGAAAATCTGATTACATTGGGAGATTCCAAATAAATTCTCAGGATCGATTGACAATTTTTACCCCCTATGCTATTTTTTCCGAGCGTTTAATAACGGGCTGTAGCGCAGGGGTTTAGCGTACATGTCTGGGGGACATGGGGTCGCCGGTTCAAATCCGGCCAGCCCGATTTAAAGTCTTATAGGATAAGGATTTATTTCTTACCTGTAGGACTTTTTTTTTGGTGCGACCAAAAGTGCGACCACCTGAAACCCGATTTTAACCCATTTTTGCACTTATTTTCTTCTCCAACTATTAACCCAAGGAGAAGAAAATGGAGCCAAAACCCTTTACTACATTCCCTCGGAAGTCCAAGGGAAAGAAAAAAACCAAGCCGATCTATCAGGTACGGTTCAGAGATCCTGCTACTGGAAAAAGGCTTTCCCCCATCACAACCAACCAAACAAGCCAAGCGGCAGCCGATCGTTGGGCATTGAATTATCTTGCTTCTGGAAAACTGAATAACCGACTATCCGATAGCTTTGAAAACTTTGCCAAGGGATGGTTTGATTATGAGACATGTCCCTATGTACAAGCGAAGCTTCGGAAGAACAGAAAGTTTTCCCGGAACTATGCAGATCTATGCAAGAGCCGACTGTCGAATCATATCCTCCCCTTCTTTAAGGATATGAAGCTTAGTGATATCAGAGTCCCGGAACTTGAAACCTTCTTGGATTATCTTAACGGTAAGCGTAAGAAAAATGGTGACGAATTTAGTTCGGTTCTTAAGGCGCAGGTTTTTGAGGTACTCGACATGATGATGGATGAAGCCTACAGGCAGGAACTTATTACAGAAAACTACTGCAAGAGAGTCGAAAACATTTCTAAAACACATAAAAAAAGAGGAACGTGTACCTTAGATCATTTCAATGCAATATTTGATGAAGAGAAAGCTATGGAGATCTGGAATGGAGAAGAAATCTATAGAACATTTTCTCTCATAGCCGCGACCACAGGACTTCGACAGGGGGAAATCCTCGGGCTAACTTTCGGATGTGTACATGACGGATACATTGATGTTGAATGGCAGTGGAGCAGAACTGATAAAAAATTGATACCTCCAAAATATGAATCCTATCGGAGAGTGACTTTACCAGAGATTACAAATAAAGCTTTACAAAAATATGTTAGTGCACATCTAAATAAGAACACTCCGATGGGTATTGTATTCAACTGTAAGACGAACGCCCCTGTAGATCATAAAGCTCCCCGAAAAGCCTTTTACAAAGCTCTGGATAAGATTGGAGTTGATGAGGAAGCCAGAAAAGCTGAAAATATTGCGTTTCACAGCTGGCGTCATATGTTCAACAGCCTTATGGTTGATGGAATAGGTAGAGACAAAACCCGGACTCTGACTGGTCATAAATCTGACAGAATGACAGAAAAGTACAACCATCCAGAACTAGCTTCTTTGAAAGAAGCTGAGGAGTATCAGAACAAAATCTTCCAAAATAGAGCACCTTCAGAATCTGCACTATGATTCTGAGGAGAGAAATTATGAAACTTTTAAATGTAGAAGAAGTAGCTGATTTACTGAGGCTGAAACCCTCAACTATTTACAAGTACACTTCCGGAAGAAAAATCCCTTTCATTAAAAGAGGGAAGAGCATCTTCTTTGATGAAGATGATCTGAAAGACTGGTTGAACAGTATGAAAATCAAGGCTATCTGACAGTGAGTCCCGGAGAAGATTCCGGGGCTTTTTAATTCCCGGAACCTTTAACTCTAATAATAGTTCTATCCTACAGTCGCAAAGGTACTGTGTTCCATATCCTGATAGTGGTCAAAGATATGCTGGAAAACCATGTCGCACTTCTTCTGCCAGATTTCAGGAGTATATGATCGGGGCAGCTCATCCAGAATAGTTTCGATGGTCAGTTTTACTCCTGCACGAGTCTGTTGCTTTTTCTTCCAGTCCAGCACCAGTTTTTCCTTTTTGAGACTTTCAAGGAGGGCTTTGGAAACAAGTTTAACTTTCTTCCGATCTTTTTCTGACATCTTCATTTCCGGCTTGGTGAGTATATCAAAAAGGGACAATTCTTCCTCGGACAATCCTTCTCTGACAGCTCGCTGATCTTCTTCATTCATCGCATGAACAAAGTCTTTCAGGTCTTCAAAGAAGTCTTCGATATTCCTACTTCCAGAATTGTATTCGTCTATCATCTTGGAGAATTTCTCCAGAAAATCGATCCTCGTTCTGTTGAAATTCACCATTACCGACAGCTGTTTTTCTATGGCTACCCTTAATTTTTCAACAGATGTTCTCCTTCTGCCTTTATTGAAATAACTCTTCAACTGCTCAAAGTCAATTTGTGATAAGTCCAAGACTTTTGCTCCAGTTTCAGCAACCTCACCTGATCCTGATCCTTTGATGACATACCCATTGATGCCAATAGCATCATCCAGAATATCTTCTACATCGCTCAGAACGCCATCAATACTGATCTGACTGGAATCTGGTTTAAGCATATCCCGGATACTTGTAATTGCAGATCTGAAGGCATCAAACTCATGAGCGACAGGATCAGGCATGACAGCTTTATGGATACGGACAAAGAGGTTCACCTTGTTGATAAACTCCTTCTTATCCTCATTTGGGTATATAAGCTTCTCTGCAGCATCTTTGTAAGCTTTAATGCGTTCAAGGGTTGGTAACGGCAGGATTTCCTGAACGTTCACCCCTTTTGACTGACACCATTCAGAGACTTCTGCTACAGCGCTTCTGAGCATAGTAAGAAGCTCTTCTTTATCTTCGACTGGGGAATCCCCCGGTTTGACTCCTCCTCCAGATGCGGGGCCGTATATAGCCAATGCTTTCTGGAGGTTTCGGAAGATACCAACATAGTCCACAATGAGCCCATTGTTCTTTTCAGGAAAGACTCTATTTGCACGGGCGATCGTCTGCATGAGAGTGTGATTTTTCATTGGTTTATCAAGGTACAACGTAGAGCAGCTTGGTACATCAAATCCTGTCAGCCACATGGCACAGACAAACACAATACGCAAAGGAGAGTCCGGATCTTTAAAGGACTGTTCAAGATCCTCTTTAGCTATCCGTTCCCGGTGGGGAAGAATTGTAAGACCACGTTTTTCAAACTCACTCTGTTCATTTTGTGCACTGGAAATGACAACAGCCATATCCGTTTCTTCCATGAATTTTATTCTCTTCCGTAGTGCATCATGTGCATCTGTTTGTGCATAATCAAAATCCTGTTTGTAACTAGAAAGACGTTCAGCCCAGACACTCTTAACTTTGTTATACATGCGAACAGCAGTGAACCGGTCAATACTGACCACCATGGCTTTCCCCATCACACCACGTCCTAGGAAATGATCAACCAGATCCTCTGCAATAGTATTCAGTCTCTCTTCCCGTGTAATAAGGTGATACTCTCTTGTAAATGTCCTTTCCAGTTTCAGTTCCTGATCTTCATCAAGTTCTGCGTTCTCAAGTAGTTCTTCAATCTCTGTATTCAAGTCCTCATTGATAAGCTGGAGCTCTGGGATACGGTTCTCATAGTAAAGAGGTACTGTGGCGTTATCTTCAACAGACTGTTTGAAGTTATAGACGGATACATAGTCTCCAAACACTTCTTTTGTACGCTCCTCCCCTGCTATCAGAGGTGTACCTGTAAATCCGATGAAGGCAGCATTCGGAAGGGCGATACGCATATTCATAGCCAGCGTGTCATACTGCGAACGGTGCGCTTCATCTGTGATGACAATCACATCTTTTCGGTCAGAAAGCTCCGGATATTTACTACCATCATTGGCCTGGAACTTCTGAATCAGACTGAACACAAACTGGTGGTCTTCTCTCAAAAGTGTTTTCAGATTATCTCCACTAGTAGCTCTACAGTGTTTTTCCTGAACCAAACCACAACCAGCGAAGGTCTTGTATATCTGCTTATCCAGCTCCTTCCTATCAGTAACAATCAGGAAAGTCCAGTTTCCCGGAACCTTACGCATAACATACTGACAAAAAAAGACCATGCTCAGACTTTTACCAGACCCTTGGGTATGCCAGAAAACACCAAGACGGCCTGCATTCTGTTCAAGTTCTTTTACCGCCTGTACGGCATTCTGCACTCCAAGAAACTGGTGGTTCTTCGCAACAATCTTGGCAAGACCTCCGGGGACTTCCATGTATAAAAGAAAGTTCTCAATCATGTTGATGAGCCGTGAAGGTTCGCAGGTTCCCTTAATCATGGTATCGAGGCTGATTACGCCCTTCTCCCCTTCACTGGAAATCTTCTTCCATTCAAAAAAGTGTTCCCATTCTGATGTCATACTGCCAAGACGACTGTCAGTACCATTGGAGAGTATGATAAAGGCGTTATACCACCAGAGCTGAGGTATGGTGTTGTTTTTGTAGTCCCTCAGATTATCATCATAAGCATGTCGAACATTAACTCCGGGTTTCTTCAGTTCTATAAAGACCAAAGGGATTCCATTGATACACCCGACAATGTCACAACGCTTCTGATAAAGATCCCCACTCACCCACATTTGCTGTGCAAGAAAGAAATCATTATTAGACGGATTCTCCCAATCAATAACACGGAGCCGTTCTCTAACTTCTTCCTGATCATCATTCACCCATGAGACAGGAACTCCGTTCTTCAGAAATGAGTATACTTCCTGATTCGCCAGAACAGGATTCATTGCACTGCGATCTCGTTTCATCTCTTCCAGTGCAAGAAAGTAAGCTTCTTTCGGTAGGTCAGGATTCAGGTTTACCAAAGCATCATTCAGTATGGGAGAGAATATGACCTCTCTGGAAGTGTCCCGGCCATGACTGGCATCTTCCCCAAAAGTCTCATGATAGAGGTTCGCATGTTCATATCCGAGGGAGAGGAAGACTTCAATGATTGCCTGCTCAAGTGCATCTTCAGAATCAGGACTGGACATTCACAGTCTCCTTTTCAGGTGGGATCAAAGAGGATATATCAAGCTTGCCTGAAATAAGGCGAGGTAGTAGTAAATCTCGAGTTTGAGTAAGATTCACATTCTTCTTCTTAAGCACTCCGATTTCTTTAAAAAGAGGAGTAATGATCTTTTCAAATTTACGTCTAAGCTCAGAGGGGGAATGTACTGATCTAACTGTTACAATATCTCTTGGATATACATGAGGCTGTGCAGCGCCATGTTGTAAATGGGTGATCTCGACTTGCTTATTTATGAGTAGTAAATTTGTAAAAAAGATGAACTCTGTCATAGAAGAGTCAATATAAGAGCAATCAGATGCCCAGATGTTTTCAAAATACAAATTTACAAATCCTGAATTTGCTCCAGATGCGCTTATGGTAATTACCGGTCCAATTGTATTAGCAGTATTGTGATAGTACGCTGGTTGAATACCACCAGCCACAACAGGCACGGTTCCTTCAACAATTGTTTTCTTCGTGATGTTTTTTCCCTTTTTTATCGTAAAGCACTTATCAATATTATCAACAACCCACCCCTCCGGAATCAATCCCAACTCACTTTCCACCATCGGATCGGTTTCAGGATCATGGATATGCTCAACGGTTCCATCAGGTCGGTAGATGGGGAATCGGAACTTAACAAACCACTCTCGGTACAGGTTCCGTGCCATCTCTTCCAAGATTTGGATTCGGCGGCGGTTGTTTTCGATAAGGTCGTCATAGGCGGAGAGGATATTGGCTATGTATTTTTGGGTCGGGAGTGGTGGAACATTTACTTCTATTCCCTCGAACGAAGTTTTATTAACATTTTCCCTACCTGAAGCTGAACCCGCATCAATCTGCTTTAATTTTGGGAGGTTATATTTTAATAGATAGTAGACAAACTCAGGAGAGTATTTTGATTTGTCTGGTATAACAGCATTGATCTGCTGATTCGTTACTGATGGGCGTGTTGTAAAACCTATTTTCTTTCCAATAGTACCAATACATACAACACAAACAGTTCTTGATGGTAAAAGTTTTCCAGAGAGAGTGCGTAAGCCTATCTCAGATATAGTAGTTTCTGTACTATAAACACTCCGAAAACTTTCGCTTAAATCAGGTGGTTTAATGAATAGATAATCACCTCTAAAATTCTCAGGATTTTTTGTTGGAGGTGTTTTTCCTGTAATAACTTTTCCGAGGTCTTTAACCTTGATTGTATTCCATTTCACAATTAAACCTCAAATAATGACGCAACATTCTCAGCAATTCTATTTTCAAGCTCTTTCGACTCATTATTAAGAACTTCTAACTCTTCATTTAATTCTTCAAGTTTTTCAAAGAAATCGAAATCTTCATTGTCCATGTTAGCGACACCGACATAGCGCCCCGGATTTAAACTCCATCCCTGATCTTCAATTTCTTTAAATGAGGCAGACTTACAGAGCCCGACAATATCCTGATATCCATCCGGAAATAGATCACTGAATAATCTGCCTGTATCAGATTTGCCATCAATAAATTCTACAATCCCATCAAGGCTACCATGAAGGTTTTCCGGTTTTTCACTACGGTATAGACGAACAATGTTTGCAAGGAACTCATGCTGAGTCGTTGTAAAATCTCGATGAGCTCGATCTACCTGACGAAAGATGTGTCTGGCATCAATAAAAAGGACTTTATCTCCACGAAGAGTATCCTTCTTAGATTTGTCGAGAAACCAGATTGTTACCGGAAGTGTTACGGTATAGAAGAAGTTGGTGCCAACTGCGATCATAACATCGACAGCCTGTTCTTCTATCAGCTTTTTCCGTAACTCCATTTCTGAGCCACGGGCATCACTTGCACTATTAGCCATGACAAAACCTGCACGACCTTGTTCATTCAGTGCAGAATAGAAGATATCAATCCAGAGATAGTTACCGTTATCAATTTTCGGGATACCGTGTTCAAAACGGGGATCATCTTTGATGCGTTCCTTATCAACTCCGTTAACATTGAAAGGAGGATTAGCCATGACGAAATCGAACTGTCCAACAGAGTTATGTGAATTCTCGTAATAGGTATTGCCTTGCTTTATATCACCGGATAGACCATGTACAGCGAGGTTCATACGACAGAGTCGAACGTTGTCATCGACTCGCTCCTGTCCGTATATGGAGAGCTCAGTACTGGCATTCGCATGGTGCTCAGAAATGAATCGTGCAGACTGTACGAACATACCTCCTGATCCACATGCAGGGTCAAGGATGCGTCCTTTAAACGGCTCGATGATATCAACGATGAGTTTTACAATAGAGGTCGGGGTGAAAAACTCACCTCCTTTGGAACCTTCTGACATGGCAAACTTTCCGAGGAAGTACTCGTAGATCTTTCCGAACACATCTCCTTCCGTATCCATGGGGATAGAGTTGAAAGTCTTTAACAGTGTAGCAAGGGTCTGGTTCTCCAGATGGTGGAATGTCTTCGGCAGAACATCCCGAAGCTCTTCATTCTCCTGCTCAATGGCTTTCATAGCTTCATTGACGGCTTTACCAAGGTCATGCACCTCCGGAAGCTCTGTGAGAGCTTTGTAGCTGGCTTCTTCGGGCACATACAGCACTCCACGGGCTTGGTAGTCAGTTTTCCCAATTTTGCGCCGTCCTGTGCCCTGAGATTCAATCTCAGACTTGATACTCTGGAATCGGTGGTCTGCAAACTTCAGGAAGATAAGGCCAAGGACGGGGCCTGAGTAATCTCCTGCTTTCAATTTAGAATTTGCCCGTAACTCATCTGCGGCTGCCCATAGCTGTGTTTCGAGTGTTGCAAGATCTGTTGCCATAGATTCCTCTTAATATCGTAAGTGTCAAATAAACACAGGTCCTTTATCAGCTGTAATATCTTCCTTTAAATTCCAGGGTAATATGGCTTCCCATTCTTGTTCATTATTGATAAACGGAGCTTTAGAGAAAACATAATGCAGATAATCATAGGGGTTCAAATTATTTTGTTTTGCAGTCTCAATCAGAGAATACATTCCGCAGGAACTGTCTGCCCCTTTGGGATTCCCGGAAAATAGCCAGTTTTTCCTCCCCAGAACAAAAGGACGAATAGCATTTTCGCTGGCATTATTATCCGGAGTCAGATAAGGGCTTTCCAGATATCGGATCAAATAATTCCATTGATTCAATGCATAATGAACAGCTTTACCTAAAGCACTTTCAGGTAAAACATTTTCAGCCCTTTTATCCAACCATTGTTTAAATTTTTCAAGAATGGGTTCGGCCTTGCTTTTCCGTTGTTCCTGGAACTCTTCAGGAGATAATTTCTTGCTCCTTAGATCATTTTCCAAGGCATAGAGCTTCTTGATATGCTTGATTCCTTCCAGAGCACTTTTAGATTTTTTACTGGCTTTATCAGCCTCAAAGAACTTCCTTCTGGCATGAGCAAAGCAGCCTACCAGATGTATATCGGGATTGCCTTCTACCGCGGTTTTGTATCCTTGATATCCATCGGTTTGTAGATACCCTTTAAAACCTGTGAGAAAATTCTTTGCATGTTCTGATGCCCGTGTCAGATGGTATTCATAATAAACAGCTTGTTGTCCCGGTGGACCGCCTCTGGCCAGCCACATATAGGATTTTTGTTTGTTATCCCGACCTGGTTCATTTAGAACCTGGACCGTTGTTTCATCCATTTGGAGCACCGGACCGGATTTTATATGGGTTTTCAGCAGTTCAAAGAGAGGGAGAAGACCTTCAAAAGCCTTTTTTTGCCAATTACTCATATTCTGACGGCTAATCCGGGCTCCCATACGCTCAAACCGCTTTTCCTGTCGGTAAAAAGGAAGATGGTCCACGTACTTGTTTACCATCAGAAATGCCAACAGACCGGGAGTAACTATCCCTTTGGGGATGATGGAAGGCTCCGGAGGGGCAATCTTTACAGCAGGAACATCTTCATCGGCGGTTCCTTCACAATTACCGCAGGCATATTTTAACCGGATAATCCGTTCTACCCAGATACGGGGAGGGATCACATGCAGTTTCTCAGAGATTTCTTCTCCGATCTTCTTCAGTTCCGTACCGCAGGCACAGGTTTTCTCATACTCTGGAATATCTATGATCTTTTCTTTACGGGGAAGGTTTTCATCCAGAGGCTTTCTGCCTGTTTTCTTACGCTTGTAAGAGGCTATTTCCTGTTTTTCCGAACTGTCTTCCTCTGGTGTGTCTGATTCATCAGAATCAAATAATTCAATCTGATCAGGAATATTTTCTGCTCTTCGACCGAATTGACGATGCAATGCCAAAGCCAACTTCTCTTCAAGAAGCTGATATTTCTTTTCCCAGTTCTTGTTCTGGGCTTCTGAATCAGCAAGTTGCTTTTTCAGAGATAGAAATTCTCTTTGTGCTTCCAACGGAAGAGAAGAAATATCCATAAAAGAATTTTAGCAAAGACTGGAATTTGAGTAAATTCCTTTCAGGCAATTTCTGAATATTTCAATGTTTCGTGGGCTTTCCAGAAGTCTATACCCTTTAGAAGCATAGAGAGTTCTTCAAAGCTGATGGCTTTTGCAGCTTCTTCCGTATCCGGCCAGGGAAAACGGTACTTCTCCAAACGCTTCTGCCAGAGGCAAAACCCTGTCTGATCCCAATAGAGAGCTTTCAGAATCCGTCTTTGTTTATTACAGAACATAAAAAGAGAGCCGCAAAAGGGATCAAGTGACATTTCATCCTGTACTTCTACAGCCAAACCGTTAATGGCTTTCCGCATATCGGTAACACCGGGCCGGATGAATATCTTTATCTGGGAGAAATCCTTAATCATTGTATTGCTCCAGTGTCTGAAGCAGTTTTTTCAATGTGATCGTATCAAAGTTCCGATCCAGTTTTATCCGGTAGGATTTCCATTGCAATTCAATGGATGAGCCTATGGATGTTTCCCCGGGCTGTTTAGCAGGAATTTCAACCAAAGATTGTGGTTTCCGTTTGTATCGCTTCCTCCATCCATGGAATGTTGTTGCTTTCAGGTTTTTATCCCGGCAGAATTGATTTACAGATTTGCCAGACAGTTCCCATTCTGCAAGAAGAGCATGGCGCTGATCCATTTTATATTGTTTCAAAGAAGACCTCCTTGTGAGATTGTACTGGGAGGTTTTCAAAATTATTAGATGCGGTTTATTTGACGCTTACTTAATATCAAACTGGTGTAATACTTATGAATACAATCTTACTACGTTTCAGGCATCCTGTTGATAACTTTGCGGGAATTTCTACTCAAGGTGCAATTCGATCCATGCTGAGTGAAACAGACATCCCACTCGGCATGAAAACTGGGAGTACTGAAAACTTCTTTACATTCCCATTTTTTTTTCTAAAAGGCTCTCCAATCTCAGTAAATCAATATTCAGGAGATCAACAGGTTGATTCTGTTCTTCCCTGAAAGCAATCTCTTCTTTCAAGCACTTTATTTCGTAACGAATCCTCATCCTTTCTGATGGGGAATCACATTTGTCATTCAGCCTCTCATATCTCAATGCTTCCCGGTTTGCCTCATCTTGGAGAGTCCAGCTTTTACCTTTCCCTTTATGAACCCCACTGGGAATCTTTGAACTTTTATTCCGGGCAATATGGCCATGCTTGTTTCTTCCGTATGACATACAGTTTCTCCTATCTACGTTTGTTTACCTTGATAGTTGAAGTTCTGTATGGCACCGGATATCAGCCTATGAATCTCTTACACACAAGTTACAGGTTATGTACTCCCTCCCGGAGTCAGCAGAATAACTGGGGTCAGAGGAGACCTTTCACAGAACGGGAATCCTCTCTCTGCCTCACGCCTATGCAGCTGCTCTTCCGGGCCCACTTACGTGGGAATTACAATATATAGGTAAATGTCACGCTGCAAGATACCTGTAAACAGACCGGACATGGATACCTGTTAAAGTCGAGATTTCCTGTGCGGATGCCATTGGATGTTCTTCACGTGTCAGAAGGACAAGATCTTTCTTCTTATCAGCGGAGGCTTTTCTAACTTTCTGAGATCGTTGATTGCGTATTATTTGTACATCAGAACTATGTGTTCTTGTATTGTATGCTTCAAAATTCTCAAAGTACTCATAAATGTAGTCGGCAATACTCCCTGCAATTCTGGATACTTCCGGAGTCGAAAGAGGATCATATGAAAACTGGTTATCATGGATATTCCTGATAGTTTCCTGACAATATTGCCTCCACACTGAATATTGCTGTAATTCCTTGTTGTGCCAATCTGAGTACAATACAAACCGACCTTCCTGAAACAACCACATATGTCGCTGTCCCTGCTCTGGAGAGTAAGGATTCTCCTTCTTAGATTTCTTACCCCTCTTTACTTTCTTATCTTTCATCTCACGGAACTGATCCAAAATCTTCTCAGGGATGAAATCCAGAAGATCCTCAAGGGAGTAACTGAGGTTTGGATCGGCGCTCATATAGACATAGTGTTGGCCTGAGAACGGGTTTTTCGTAAAGAGGCCATTGTAGGTAGGATCTGCACAAAAAACCTGTTGTAACCCATACATAACCATATCCAGTTTGTATTTCACCTTAGGCGATGGGTTTATCATCTGAATTGGATCTTTAAGACGGAATTGAAGATGGAAACCTCCTTTCACTGGATTCTCACTTCGAACTGTTGGTTCGGGAATATCCATCCAGTGCAAACAGTCCATGTGCTCTTCACTATCGATGTCAAACACAAGTGTGTTGACAAACTTTTTATTATTGGGATTGAAGAGCATGAAATTCGGCAGATGTTTTTTATCAGATGTTTCCGGAGCTGATTCTTTAAATTCTTTAACCCGGATATGGTCGGTTAGCGGGATACGTTGCTCAAGATCATAAAATGTAGGAACTCTTAAAGTATTGGGCGTGTAAAAAGATAACGGTTCTCTCCATTCTGGAGAACTTGTTTGTTGAAAATCCATGTGGAAGCCTCTTGTGTCAGATTCAGAAGCTTCCGAACTTTTCGGTGATCTACCGGAAAAGGTGAAGTATCAATATCTCCTCTCCCGGTTTGATTCAGACCTCGCATTTACTGCGATAAGCTTCCTCTTTGATAGTCAGGAAGTGCCGCAGCATTTTATTTTCCCGACACCTTTTAAGTGCAAGGAAACAGTGATTATTGGGGAAATTTGTTGTTTTTTTTCTGATTAGACACTTTAAGAGCACATACGATTACTATTCAACTCAGAAATTTGGTCGATTTTTTTTGATGGTTACCCGGTCAGGAGTTCCAGTATATTAAGAAAACAAAAAAGGCACTCTGGGATGCTATGTAGAAAAGTGTACCTCCGGTTTAAGCTGTCAGGAAATTTACCTATACCGGTATTAACATACCGACTGTTATGGCCTTTATATGATCCTTAAAAAAAAATGAAGAAAATTCCCCAAAAAACCGGAAAACTGAGCACTTACAGTATGTAAGAAGTTTGTGGATACAATGAATTGATATTGAATCAGGCGATCCTATAGAGACGAACTTACAAAATATTATTTTGGAGGTCATTAAAATGACTTATGATTTTAAAGACAATGTTGAACTTAATATTTACAGAGTGGAGGATTACTTTGAAGATTTACTTTTTGAAGTTGATAAATTGACACAAAAATATTACTTAAACTTATCAACATTAAAAGACATTGAAAATCTGAAGGAACATATTTCAGATTCAGTGAAAATGATTAAAGCTATTTCAGATTTGGATTACTTTTTTAACTCAGACTACTCATTAAATTTTGAGCATCAGAGTGATGAGGCTCTTAGAAAATGGAGAAGGGTCATGCAATTGCATTCATTTACAATGGAAGAGTCCTTTCTTCAGTTTTCCTCATATTTATATTCACGTTTTTTTGATGAGATTAAACAAATTAGATCAAATGCAAGTGAAATAGAAAAATCTAAAGGATTTGAATCAAGATCCGTTGATGAATCCACAATATATGAGAGGAGAGAAACCATTGGAGATTCTCCTCAAGAAAATGATGGTGAATGTAAAATTATAGCTTTTCCTAACTGGAAATAATAATATTCCTTTACAAGTATTTTTTATAACAACTCCAATGTACTTACCCGAACATTGGAGTTGTTAACGGATTCCCAACCCAGCCAAATAAATCTGTGTGATATTGATTGATGCATGATCCAGTACACGGGAAAGGAGGTAAATATCTTTATGCTCTTTATAATGAGTAACTGCATAAAAATGCCTCAAATCATGGCAAGAGTAAGCATGTCTGATTTTCTCATTACTTTTTAACTCTCTGGTAATCCGGGTAAGAGACCCCTGCATAGTGCGGATTGCATATCCCTTAAAGATCTGTCCAGATCTCCCACCCATCAACTGCAGGGTTTCCTCTGTCATTTCTCTGAAGGACGACTTACTCCCTTTTGTAGTGTAAGTGAAACGGTTCCTCTCAATCCGGATCATCTGGATAGCTCCCGCTCTTAATCCATATGTGCTCATAAAATGCAATGCGTAAAAAAGCTGGTGTGCACTTTTTCGACTTTTCTGATCACAGCTCCTATTCCCAGAATTCTGCATTTTACGGAAGATCCGGTCTTTGATAGCTTCAAGCTCCTGAGAACTCATCACAGGGACATTATTTTTCTGGTTGGTTTTTACAGCTTTTTTGTACTCTTGCTGAGGCAAATCTGCGCCGAGAAAGGGATTCATCTTTATATGACCATACCGTTTCATGGTGGAATAAAATGAGGAGCAGGAGGACATTTTCATTCTTATGCTGTTCGCTGAATACTTACTCTTCAGGGTGATCATATACCGATCCACATGCTCGGCTGTGATCAAAAGAGGATGCACTCCAATACCTTTGATGTACCGGAAAAAATCAGAAATAGCAAGTTGGTAGTTTTTTCTGGTGGTTGAAGACTTCTTTATACTAAGCCACTGGGAGACCTGCACTTCAATATCCACATTGTGAGCTTTAATTAGAGCTTCCCCTTGATTAGTGAGGATTCTCTCCATAGCACGGTTGAGGAAATGAACCTGATCCTCCTGAGAATAGTTTTCCAGTTTCAGTGCATCAGCATTGATTTCAAGGTGCCCGTTTTCTGTTCTGGTTATCAGGTCTGTCATGGATAAAGTACCTCCTCTTTTATAGTAGCGTATTATATAACATTATACGCTAGTAAGCAATTATTTGATTCATAGTACTGATCAGCGTTCCCCTATAAAAGGATGATAAAGTTGACAGATGATACATTCTAGGTAACAGCAGACTGATGGTATTTTCACTCTGAGAGTTGCTCCAGCGCAGTGCTCCGGAAGATACAACATAATTCTGGAACTTTTACCTGTATCATGTACTATTAAGATAATGAGCCAGCAACCACGGAAATCACCTGCACAGGAGAGACTGTTTAACAACCGATACTCCCTGTGGTTTCTCCTTCAGAAAAAAAATCACACGAAAGCACAGCTTGCTAATCTCTTTGGGGTCTCCCGGATGAGTCTTTACAGGTTTCTCTATGGAGAAGATTTTCAGAAGCTTGACTTTTCCATCAACGGGGAAAGGGTTCTGGAAGAAGTGAAAAAGGTGTATCCGCAGATGGATTTGGATAAGCTGATTCAAGCAAATAGAGTTGGACGAGAAGAAGTGGATTCAATACTTCATAAGAAATACCTGCATCTATTTTAACAACAACATTTGCTTACTATTCCTATTCTGATATAATAAGGCATCTTCTCCTGAGAAATAACAAAAAAAGTAAAAAAGATTGACACATATAACCAATTGGTTATACTTTAAGGAGCATGGATGCGGGTTGTATATTATCCTGATCAAGAGAATATCGAATCAGGAAAGGGACCTTCTTTGCATGATTTAGACAAAATCAAGAAGAAACGTCCTGACTTATGGGCTCTTGTTTACGAAACTATGAAAAAGGTAAAAAAGGCAGATAATTTAGATTTCCTAAAGAATAAAAAAGAGCCATGGGTTGCTCCATTAAAATATAGTAAAAAACCAGTGCATGAGTTTAGGATTCCTCCTATTAAATCTGGTGGAGTTGTACGTCTTTATTTCATATATGATCCAATTGATACAGATAAAATTATTATCTGCTCCTCAGAATTAAAGAAAAAAACAAAAGGTAATCCAACAAAAATAAAAGCTGCCGAAGAGATATATGAAGAGGTATATCATGGAAAGAAAAGAGTTCGTTGAAAAAGATTTTTTTGAAACATTAAACGAAGGATACAAAACAGCTGAAAATAGATCTCAGATTGATTACTGGCAACCAATTAGTCATCTCATTATGGAGAGTATTGAAATGCGGGATCATCTTCAAATATCCCAGAAAGAGTTAGCTGATAAGATGAAAACAAGACAGTCTGCAATTTCCAGATTCGAAAATATGGGCCGGTTACCAAACTATGATTTTCTTTCGAGACTATCTCTAGCATTTAATAACAAACTGGGTATAACTGTTAGCGGAGATTTTATGGCTGTTGTACCTTTACATATGCAAGAAGAAATAAGGAAAATCTCCCATATAAAAGGATTAGAACCCCAAGAATATGTTCAGGCAATTCTTGAAGATGCAATCGAGGATCAAATAAAATGTTCACGGTTTGAGAAGTACGATAGTTCATTATTAACAACTGTCATTGATGACAATACATACCAAGTAGAAAGAAATGAACAAGAGTCTGATTTGAAAAATATAAATACAACGAATACACCAGCATCTGCTGCATTGTCTATTGCATAGAGGAAGGATAGAAAATGAATATTTCGGATAACTATTATGAAATAATATTGAATGAATTAAAACAAGTTCAGAAAAACTGCAATGAAACAAAGAATCCAAATGACAAGTTGTACTTCTTTAGTGCTAGTTTTGGCATTTTAAATCGTGTTCTGAATCTGGAATGTCATTCCATACTCGTTTTTATGCACCAAGTTTTAAACCAACTTCACCAAGCAGTAAATCATAGGCTGCAAACACCGAGTGCACCGGGTTCTATAGCGAATGCATTCCCAACAGAATTATGGGATAAAATATTTAGCACATACGGAGAACTGATAGATAATTTTGAAAAGAAAGATGAAGATGCAATCCGTAAGAGCCTAGAGAAGTTAACACTAATATCATATGCAACTACAGGTAATGGATATTACCTGTACTTACAGAAGAAATTAAGTATTTAATTTCTTCTGCGACCAAAAGTGCGACCAACTCAGAGGTCAAATACACGAAGAAACTAGAAAGAACTTAAAAATACCATTTGACTTATTTTATTGTACAATATACAAATAACCATAAACGAGAAGAAAAGCGCAAATATCCGAAATTCCTAAGAGCGAACTGGGGGACATGGGGTCGCCGGTTCAAATCCGGCCAGCCCGATACCGTTATTTCAATGTAATATAACGAAATAAAAGCCTTGTCTGTGGACAAGGCTTTTTTTATTAATGCCTTGTTTCAACATCTATTCGACATTTATTTTTGGAGGATTAGACATGGGAAGGCATGCAGAAGACTTTTTATTAAAGAAAGAAGAGAAATCACCCTACTGGTATTACAGGCTCAAAGGCTGGAAAAGCTTTAAATCCAGCGGGCAGAAGACAAAATCAGCAGCAATGAAAGTTGCATTGACACACTGGCAGGAAGCCCAGGAAATTATATAAATTCCCTCATTATTACAATTGGTACTTCGTAAGTGTCAAATAAACCCCATCTAATAATTTTGAAGACCTCCCAGTACAATCTCACAAGGAGGTCTTCCTTGAAACAATACACAATGAACCAACGCCATGCTCTTATGGCAGAATGGGAACTGTCTGGCAAATCAGTAAATCAATTCTGCCGGGATAAAAACCTGAAAGCAACAACATTCCACGGATGGAGGAAGCGATACAAACGGAAACCACAATCTTTGGTTGAAATTCCTGCTAAACAGCCCGGGGAAACATCCATAGGCTCATCCATTGAATTGCAATGGAAATCCTACCGGATAAAACTGGACCGGGATTTTGATACAATCACATTGAAAAAACTGCTTCAGACACTGGAGCAATACAATGATTAAGGATTTCTCCCAGATAAAGATATTCATCCGGCCCGGTGTTACCGATATGCGGAAAGCCATTAACGGTTTGGCTGTAGAAGTACAGGATGAAATGTCACTTGATCCCTTTTGCGGCTCTCTTTTTATGTTCTGTAATAAACAAAGACGGATTCTGAAAGCTCTCTATTGGGATCAGACAGGGTTTTGCCTCTGGCAGAAGCGTTTGGAGAAGTACCGTTTTCCCTGGCCGGATACGGAAGAAGCTGCAAAAGCCATCAGCTTTGAAGAACTCTCTATGCTTCTAAAGGGTATAGACTTCTGGAAAGCCCACGAAACATTGGAATATTCAGAAATTGCCTGAAAGGAATTTACTCAAATTCCAGTCTTTGCTAAAATTCTTTTATGGATAAAGCAGCTCTTCCAAAAGAGGCACAGGAGTATATTTCACAACTTGAAGCCCAGAACAAGAACTGGGAAAAGAAATATCAGCTTCTTGAAGAGAAGTTGGCTTTGGCATTGCATCGTCAATTCGGTCGAAGAGCAGAAAATATTCCTGATCAGATTGAATTATTTGATTCTGATGAATCAGACACACCAGAGGAAGACAGTTCGGAAAAACAGGAAATAGCCTCTTACAAGCGTAAGAAAACAGGCAGAAAGCCTCTGGATGAAAACCTTCCCCGTAAAGAAAAGATCATAGATATTCCAGAGTATGAGAAAACCTGTGCCTGCGGTACGGAACTGAAGAAGATCGGAGAAGAAATCTCTGAGAAACTGCATGTGATCCCTCCCCGTATCTGGGTAGAACGGATTATCCGGTTAAAATATGCCTGCGGTAATTGTGAAGGAACCGCCGATGAAGATGTTCCTGCTGTAAAGATTGCCCCTCCGGAGCCTTCCATCATCCCCAAAGGGATCGTTACTCCCGGTCTGTTGGCATTTCTGATGGTAAACAAGTACGTGGACCATCTTCCTTTTTACCGACAGGAAAAGCGGTTTGAGCGTATGGGTGCCCGGATTAGCCGTCAGAATATGAGTAATTGGCAAAAAAAGGCTTTTGATGCTCTTCTCCCTCTCTTTGAACTGCTGAAAACCCATATAAAATCCGGACCGGTGCTCCAAATGGACGAAACAACCGTACAGGTCCTGAATGAACCAGGTCGGGATAACAAACAAAAATCCTATATGTGGCTGGCCAGAGGCGGTCCACCGGGACAACAAGCTGTTTATTATGAATACCATCTGACACGGGCATCAGAACATGCAAAGAATTTTCTCACAGGTTTTAAAGGGTATCTACAAACCGATGGATATCAAGGATACAAAACCGCGGTAGAAGGCAATCCCGATATACATCTGGTAGGCTGCTTTGCTCATGCCAGAAGGAAGTTCTTTGAGGCTGATAAAGCCAGTAAAAAATCTAAAAGTGCTCTGGAAGGAATCAAGCATATCAAGAAGCTCTATGCCTTGGAAAATGATCTAAGGAGCAAGAAATTATCTCCTGAAGATTTCCTGGAACAACGGAAAAGCAAGGCCGAACCCATTCTTGAAAAATTTAAACAATGGCTGGATAAAAGGGCTGAAAATGTTTTACCTGAAAGTGCTTTAGGTAAAGCTGTTCATTATGCATTGAATCAATGGAATTATTTGATCCGATATCTGGAAAGCCCTTATCTGACTCCGGATAATAATGCCAGCGAAAATGCTATTCGTCCTTTTGTTCTGGGGAGGAAAAACTGGCTATTTTCCGGGAATCCCAAAGGGGCAGACAGTTCCTGCGGAATGTATTCTCTGATTGAGACTGCAAAACAAAATAATTTGAACCCCTATGATTACCTACATTATGTTTTTTCCAAGGTTCCATTGATCAATAATGAACAAGAATGGGACGCCATATTACCCTGGAATTTAAAGGAAGATATTACAGCTGATAAAGGGCCTGTGTTTATTTGACGCTTACGGTACTTCTAAATAGAAATACTATTGTTTAACATCCGCACCCTGAAATAAAAGATACCCCATAATCCAAACCGGATCATGGGGTATCAAACGGAGGAAATGAATCATACCAAAGGAGAAAAGGTAGATTCCAATAAAATAATCTATTTCACAATAAGTCTTCTGTTCTTTCTGTCAGAGTTTATATAAATAGCGGTAACTACAATCAGACCGAATACAATTTTCTGCCAGAACCCATCAACTGCGATCACATTCATACCGTTTTGAATCACAGTAATCAGCGCCACTCCCAGGAATGTAAAGAGGATATTTCCTCTCCCACCTGTTAATAGAACTCCGCCCAGAACGGCTGATGCAATTGACATCAGGTTATACTGAACTCCCACTGTAGGAATCCCGCTTTTCAGTTTTACAGCAAAGAAGATTCCTGCCAGACCAGCTCCGAACCCGGAAAGCATGAAAGCTATAACTTTGGAATGTTCGATTCTCAAACCTATCAACCTGGCAGCTTTTTCATTACAGCCGATAGACATGAAGGTTCTACCTGTAGCTGTTTTGGTTTGAATGAAAAAATACAGAGTCATCACACCAGCAGCTATTATAAACAGGAGAGGAACCGGACCGAAAGAGATCTTACCCCACTTCAGCAAGGGCCATACTTCGGGAAACATCGTCAGAGGCTGTCCTCCCGAAACCAGAAGAGCCACACTCTGCCAGATTGCCTGAGTACAGAGGGTTGCAATAAAGGAAGGTACCTTTAATCTGGTGTGAAGGTATCCATTGAGAAAACCTGCTATTAAACCGTATGCGGCTACCACAGGAAATGCAGCTGCTCCCATATGGGGGAGTAAAACTGTAAGCATAACTGCCGCACAGGAGGCTACAGCCCCATTGGACAGGTCAATTGAACCGAGGAGCAGAACACAGGCTACCCCGATTGTCATCAAAAGCAGCGGTGCCGAATCGGTCAGTATATTTTTAATATTATAGGCACTGAGAAATCTGGGGTTTATGGATGTAAAAATGGTAATGATCAGAATCAAAGAGATCCCAGTCAGTACAGTGCTGATATTATTGCTATTAATCTTTTTCAATAATCTATTGTTTTGAAAATTTAACATGGCAAACCTCCTTTTACATCATGTATTTGACAATATCCACTTGCTCAGGCTTCTCTGATGCAGGGCTGTCAAACTGATGAGTTATCTTTCCATCTTTCATTACCAGAATCCGGGATGAGAGACCAATGCATTCATCCAGGGTATCCCCAATCAGAATGATCCCTTTATCATGATCGGCCAAATCCCTGATCAGAGAGTAGATCTCCTCTTTGGCACCAATGTCCACTCCGCGGGTTGGATGATTGAGAATCAGGATGGAAGCATCACTGGCCAGAGCTCTGGCAAAAACAACCTTCTGAGCATTTCCCCCAGACAGGTTTCCGATCTGTTCCTGGATGTTGGGAGTTTTGATTGAAAGCTTTTTCACATAAACATGAGCCTGCTCCTTCTCTTTCTGAGATGAAATTATTCCTCTCTGGGAGATTGCCCCGTAGTTGGACATACTTATATTTTCATAAATACTCTTATCCGGAATAATTGCTTCCTCTCTCCTCTCCTTGGGAATGATAAGTATTCCATTTTTTAAACTCTGATAGGGCTCATTGGCTCTGGATTTCCGGCCATTGACCAGAATCTCTCCGTTTGAGGGGATCTCATCTCCGCAGATAACACTGCAAAGTTCTTCTTTACCTGAACCGATGACACCGGTAATCCCCAGAATCTCACCCCTGTGAAGTTTAAAAGAAACATCGTTAAAGAACCCTTTAAGACCCAGATGCTCCACTTCAAGCAGCAGTTCATCCGATGCTTCCCGCTGTCTGTTCAGTTTGTAGTATTCTCCACTAGCGGTCTTACCAACCATTTTTTCATAGAGGATCTCTTCATTGGCATCCTTTGCGTCCAGTTCCGCAACCCTTTTTCCATCTTTAAAAACATAGATCCGGTCTGAGATTTCCATAACCTCATCCAGCCTGTGGGAGATAAAAACCACCGAATCACCTTTGTCTGTCATTTTTCTAATGTTATGAAAGAGGTGATTCACTTCATTTTCGCTTAATACAGAAGTAGGTTCATCCAATAGTATGATACTGTTTAAATGGTCTTCCCTCTGGGCAACATGAAAAACCTTAGCTATTTCAATCATCTGCCTCTCGGCAAAATCATAGTTATACACTTTCTTTTCTGTTTTAATATTGTGGATATCAACAGCTTCAAGGACTTCCACAGCATCCTTATTCATCTGTCTTTTATTGATCAGCCCGTATTTTGTATAGTTATCTTCCTGGCCGAAGAAAAGATTTTCTGCAACAGACAAATTCTGAACCAGAGACTGTTCCTGAAAAACCATTCCTATCCCGCTTCTATTTGCCTCTATGGGTGTCTGCGGTTTATATCCCTGATTGTGCATGACCATATCACCCGAAGAGGGAGACTCCACTCCCATTATGAGCTTGAGCAGCGTACTCTTACCTGCGCCGTTTTCTCCCACAAGTCCCACAACTTCACCACTCCGGATCTCCATGGAGACATCATCGAGAGCCAGAGTCCCGGGATACTGTTTTGATATATTATTGACAGCTAATATTGTATTTTTCTCCATACCTTGACTCCTTATTTACAGACATCCCTGCGACCGTGCTCTACAGATAAAGCGACAGCTACAATAATGATGATTCCCTGCACGGCAGCCTGAATATAGGTACTGACTCCAAGAAGGATCAAACCATTATTGATGATTGTGACGATCAAGGCTCCCATCAGGGTATTCACAACGCCGCCTTTTCCGCCAGTCAGAGCCGTACCACCTACAACAACTGCGGTTATTGCCGGGAATACCAGGTTCAGACCGATATCAACGATCCCCCTTCCGACACGGACAGCTCCCATGGCACCGGCGACACCGATGCAGAAACCGGACCAGGCAAAAATAGCAACCTTCACTTTACTGATATTAATTCCCGTATTTTTAACAATCGTTTCATTGTCGCCGATGGCATAGGCATAGGTTCCCATTTTGGTGCGGGTCTGCAGAACATAGGCGATTCCGAAAATAGCCAGAGCTGCCCAGGTCATGACCGGAATACCCAGAAAATCACTTTGATCAATTCTCGTAAATAACGGATATTTGATCATGGCAGGTTGACCTTTGTAACTGAGTACAGCAAAACCTGACATAATACTGGAAACCGCATATGTAACAATAAAGGAAGGCATTTTTCCTTTTACATGAATCAGGCCCGATATGATACCAAGAACCACAGCACAGAGAATCGCAAAGAAAACTCCTGCCATGCCGAAATCATTCGTATTTGTACCGTTAAGAACCAGAAGGCTTGTTATGGCTCCGACAAATCCGGCGACACCTTCACCTGAGAGATCTATACTTCCAATGAGGATAACAAAAGTCAGTCCCAGGGACATGACCAGAAGTATAGATAACTGATTTAAAATAGTATGAATATTATAGAGGGTTAAAAACCCCTCTGCGATAAAAGAGAGAATCACAAAGAGAACAGCCAGGATAATCACCGGCATGGAGTTTATCAGTCTGGTTCTCCTGTTTCTCTTTTCCATCTCTTGAGCAAATTCAATGGCTATATTTGATTTAATCATTTCCGTTTCCATTGCTACATCTCCTAACTTGATAAAAAGCGATGTCAAAGACTTCACTTTTTTATATGGTTCTGACGAATATAAAGCTCGTCGAATCTTCTTTTTTATACATTTCAGGCAAATTTTCTGATGTTAATCAGGTATATTTATTTTATTATTCTTATTTCAGGTTCCTCTCTTCTCAAAACAGGGAAGCAGTAAAACTGCACTATCCCGGGAAAAACATACTGATTATTAAATCTATCTTTACATTGGATTTTACCAATCCCTACTGTATCGTTACTTATGGAACACCAAAAGTTTCCAGGCATTTCATATAACGGAACAGTCATCCGCCCGGTTGACTGCAAGGCTCCCGGAAGAGTTGTTCCTTAAGAATTTCCTTCCGGGATAAACCATTATTCCATTGCTCTGGCAATAGGAAAACTCAGATCATCATAATCGTATGAGGGAGTCGCATCGATAAAGTTGGTTTTGTAATCTCCATAGGTATCACCGGTAATAAGATAACCATTGGTGTACCACATACGATCAGCTTTCGGCATGCTTGAAGGATCAAGCTTCCCGGTTTTTGCAGCATAGGCGTAGGCAACACCATACCCTCCCTGCATCCAGCCATTGTTGGCGATTGTACAGATCAGATCACCATTATCAACGGCACTGATGGCATCTGCCACACCGTCAACACCGGTAACTTTTACTTTCTTATCAAGCCCTTTTGCACGGAGAGCCTGAAGAACACCAAGTGCCATATCGTCACATGCGCACCAGATACCATCTATATCGCTGTACTTGCTAAGCCAGGTTTCTGTAATGGAAAGGGCCTTTTTCGTTGACCAGTCACCAGCCTGATCATCCAGTACCTCGACTCCGGGGTACTCTTTCAGAGCCTGATTCAGACCTTCCATACGGGCAACATTCGCTGTGTTGGCCAGCATACCTTCCATAACAAGAATTTTTCCTTTACCGGGTGTTTCAAAAGCTTCAAACATAGTTGTGGCAATATCATATCCCTGTTTCACACCATCACAGGATTGATGGGCGACCCAATAATCATAACTCATAGGAGTGATACCATCGGGGGTATTCCAGGCACTTGTCCAGTATACACCGGCTTCTTCGCAAACTTCAGCAATAGCTGTGATATTGGGAGCATTGTTGGGGTCAACAAAAAGGATGACATTGTCCCCTTTGCTGGCAATCAACGCTTTGATATCATTAATCTGTTTATCATCATTTGCCTCACAGGGGAGCATCTGAACAACAGCGGTTCCAGCAGGCAGGCTGTCAACAAAAGCCTGAGCACCAGCCACATACTGCATATGATATTCACTGGATGTGGATCTCATACTTACAGCTACAGTCAAAGGTTCATCAGAACCAGCATCAGATTGTCCATTTGCAAAAGCAAATCCGGCTACTGTCAACATTACCAATGCTACAGCAATCAATTTTTTCATAGAATCCTCCTTAAAATTAAAGGCCAACCGGGGGTTTGACCATCTTCACAAATTGTCGATTGTCTAGATATCCTCAAAATCCCTGAGGATAGGATAGATTTCAGCAGCCATTTCTTCTGAGATATCCCAATTCAGGGATTTCACATTCGATTCAACCTGCTCCACTGTCTGGTGGCTTCCAATCACACTGGTTACCGCCGGATTCTGAACAAGCCAGTTAATGGCGAGCTCACTGATCTTATGACCGTATTTTTCAGCGATGTTCTTCAACTTCAACATGGCATCGTAGTAGAGAACAAATCTTTGATCTGTCAGTTTGGGATTCAATCCTCTTACGTCATCTTCTCCAAACCGGATATCCCTTTGCCATTCTCCTCCCAGGAGGCCCTGAAACAAGGGAGAGTAGGGAAAAAAAGCCTGTTCCTGTTCAAGGACGAAAGGAAGAGTTTCCCTTTCAGTTCGATATACCAGATTGATGGCATGATATGTCCGGGAATTCCTTTCCAGCATGTTATAGAGTCCCTGCTGGGAGGCTACTTCAATGGTCTCCATGATGCTTCTTACATCATCAATTCCGTAGTTTGTAACACCCACATACCGGATTTTTCCAGCTGCTTTTAATATCTGCAGGGCTTCCAGAGTTTCATCCAGTGGAGTTTCAGGGTCAGGCCAATGAAGCTGATAGATATCGATATAATCCATATCCAGCCTTTTAAGGGAATCATCAATTTCTTTCAGAATGGACGCTTTTTTCAGGCAGTTATATTCCCGTCCAGATTCATCCCAGAGGAGGCCGCATTTGCTATTGACCAGAAAAGAACTCCTGTCCCGCCCTTTCACAGCTTTTCCCAGAACTTCTTCCGCATGCCCCTGTCCATAACAGGCAGCCACATCAAAAAGGTTAATCCCAAGATCGAGGGCCTGCTGAATCACATTGATAGAATTGCTGTCATCGGTCGGTCCCCACCATTTGTCACCGGCAAATATCCAGCAACCTACACCTATTGCAGAGATTGGATCTTCAATTTTTCCAACCTTTTTATACTTCACCTAATCCTCCAAAATCCTAAAAAGTGGGACCGGTCCCACAAAAAACCATAAAAAAGGGACCGGTCCCATATGACATAAAAAAAATTACTCTGTTCCTTCCAGTACCAATTGTGCCGGCATAAGGCAGACTTCTTTTGCTTTATCAGGACATTCTATCCGCTCTATCAGTTTCTCCACAGCCATCCTACCCATAAGCCTGGTATCCCTTTTGATGTGGCTGAAAGGCAGACTGAGCTCCTCAAACATCCGGACCCTGTCAATTCCAACCACACCTACATCTTTTCCCAGTTTAATGCCTCTTTGGATCATCACATGCATAAGACCTACAGAAGTCAGGTTGTTACTGCTGACTAAGCCTTCCAGCATATTCTTCTTTTCCACCAGGATTTTCTCACTCAGCATAGCAGCTGTTTTATTTGTAAAATCCCCTTTCAGCACATAATCAGGGTTGATAATCAGTCCTGCTTCCTTCATGGCGAATTTATACCCATTGTACCTCTCCCTGGCTATGGACAGCGTCATATCACCGGTTATGATACCGATTCTACTTCTTCCTGCATTGATCAGGGCCTTGGTCGCAAGGTATCCGGCATTGAAGTTTTCAAAAAGTATGGTATCCCATTTGGAATTGGGTATATCCCGGTCTACGATAACAATTGGCATATGCAGCAGTTCCAACTGGTTCAGAAACTTCTGATTCTCCAGAGAAGATTCAAATTCTATTGCCGGAGTCATGATTAGTCCTTTTACTCTCTGGCTCCGGATCATCTGCAGTGCTTTCGACTGCTTTACTGCATCATTGGCCGTATCTGAAAAAAGAAGTGTCATATCATTGACATCTACAATTTCACTGATCCCGCTTAATACCTCGGTAAAAAAGTTGTTCTCTATTTCCGGAACGAGCACACCAATTGTATTTGCCACACTTTTTGACAACCCCTGAGCCATGGCGGAGGGAACATAATTCAATTGCGCTATGGAATCTTCCACTTTTTTTCGGGCATCTTCGCTGACATAACCTGAATTGCTTAAAACCCTGGAAACGGTTGATTTTGATACCTGAGCTTTTCTGGCAATGTCACGTATAGTTATGTTCAATAGGATCTCCCGATTGTGGGACCGCTCCCACAATTTGTTCCATATTATACCGGGTCCCATAGGCTGTCAATATTTTTTTTGAAATTGGGTTTTAAAAATGATTGATTCTAATATTTTAATAAAAATCAGATTGAAGCAACTCTTATACGAACCAAGCTAAACCTTTGTCTTATCCATGCCTTACTACTTTATTCACATATTTTATCATTCATAATTCATATGTTATCATTGATTGTTGACAATGCAAAATCAAAGCCATAAAATAATCGCAAATAACAATTATCAATAATTTTTAACAAATAATGCTAACACTCTATGAAAAGTGACATAAGAGAACAGAGAGGACTTCTACTGCAGTGATATCACTACCCCATATTCAGTCCTTGAATATCAAAGTGTTTCCATAGCGTGTATAACAGTGTCTTTGCCGGGGGATTCCAATTTTGAAATTCTGAAAAACAGTCACGAGGTAGAACACTCTCAAATAGAACTTCCCGGTATTGAAAAGGTAAAGAGAAATAAGTCTATTAAAAAGGAGTCTCACTATGCCCGACACATCAGGGGAAATAACAATTTTCATTGACGAAAAGCCCCATAAGGCTTTCAGCCAGCAAACACTGCTTCAGCTATTTCTGGAGGAAAGCATCAAAGTTCCTCTTCTGGGTTTCGATGCCAAATTTCAGGATTGGAAAGATAATACCGGATTGAGCATGGTGGAACTTAAGGATGGAAGTCTTGTCCATCCGGGTGTCACCTTCTGCGAAGAAGGTATGTCCGTCTACACCAGAACACCTGATCTGGAGCAGTTCAGGAAATACCGTTTGAAAGAGTTACTGGAGGATCATCAGGCAGACTGTAATGCTCCCTGCCATAGAGCCTGCCCTGCCGGAGTGGATATCCAGGCCTATTTGAAACAGGTTTCTGTGGGGAATTTCAAAGCGGCCTACGATATTATCCTTGCCAATAACCCTCTTCCGGCCATCTGCGGAAGAGTCTGCCCTCATCCCTGCGAAGCAGCATGCAGGAGGAGTCTGGTGGATGTCTCAGTAGCCATAAATCCGGTGAAACGATTTGTAGCGGATTTTGCCGAACAGAATACTCCTGTTTACCCGGTTCCCTCCCCCACCGGAAAGAAACTGGCCATCGTAGGAGGAGGCCCTTCCGGGCTGACCGCTGCCTACTATTCGGTACTGAACGGTCATGATGTCACCCTTTTTGAAAAACAGGAAAAAGCCGGTGGGATGATGAGGTACGGGATCCCCTCCTATAGGTTGCCTGAAGAGATTCTGGACAGAGAGATACAGCGGATCGAAAAAGCCGGCGTAAACATTGTAACCGGCAAAAGCCTGGGTAGCCATTTGAGGCTGGAAGACCTGCAGAAAGATTTTGACGCGGTCTACCTCTCTGTGGGCTGCTGGGAAGCCTCTTCCATGAGAGTGGATGGAGAGAAAGCTGCGGGGGTCAGACCGGGAATTCATTATCTGGAGCTGGTGACCAAAGGCAGGGAGAAACCCAATACAGGTCATATAGTTGTTGTGGGCGGAGGCAATACTGCTATAGATTGTGCAAGATCTGCCTTGCGAAACGGTGCAGCCCGGGTAACTGTGGTCTATAGAAGAACCCGTGATGAAATGCCGGCTGAACCATATGAAGTGGCAGAAGCCATAGAAGAAGGAATTCACATGCTATTCCTGGCCGCCCCCAATCACATTATATTAGATGATAACAATAGAATTACCGGGCTGGGCATAATGAAAATGGAACTGGGAGAGCCGGATAAATCCGGTAGACGCCGGCCGGTCCCGGTAGAGGGAAGCGAAACAGTTCTTAACTGCGACATGATAATATCTGCAGTAGGCCAGAAGACCAATACAGACTATCTATGGAATGACCTTCCTGTAAAACTCAACAAGTGGGGAGACATTGAAATCAGTACCTGCACAATGGAAACTTCGGCAAAGGGGATTTTTTCCGGTGGAGACTGCACCACAGGCCCGGCAACAGTTATTCAGGCAATTAATGCAGGGCGTCAGGCAGCCTATGCGATGGATCATTATGTCACGCATGGCTATTCCAGAACTCCCGGCGGAAAATACACATGTTACCTTGATTCCTACGAGGATCTTCCACGCCATGAGTTTGCCGACCGTCCCGGAATCCCCAGAGTCAAACCGGAGCAGGATCTCCCGGAATACAGAAAATCCGCATTTTCAGAAGTGGAGCATACGATCAGCGCCCAACAGGCCATAGCAGAAAGTCAAAGATGCCTCAGCTGCGGCTGCAGTCAGGAAAATCATTGCAGCCTGAGAAATACAGCATCAAAATATGGGATTGAATACAGAAAAGTTCCTAAAATCACAAGTTACCTGCCCATCGAAAAAGATCATCCCTTTATCCGCAGAAACCATAACAAATGCATAGGATGCGGTGCCTGTGTTAATGCCTGCACTCATGTGGAAGGTGTGGATGTCCTCAGCCTTAACCCGGTGGACGGGCAGTTCAAAGTCACCACAAAATCTGGAAAGCCTTTAACAGAAACCGGATGTATCAGCTGCGGTCAGTGCGTCAGCGTCTGTCCCTGCGGCGCTCTGGATTTTGTGCGGGCCACTGATGCTGTTTTCCAATCGATCAACAGCGGGGAAAGCGTTACAGTAGGTTTTATTGCACCGGCAGTAAGGGCTTTGATGGCAGAAAAATACAACCTCAGAACAGAAGAAGTTTCCGGTTTTATTGCGGGGCTTCTGAAAAAAATCGGTTTTGATTATGTCTATGACTTCGCATTCACGGCAGATCTGACCATAGTGGAGGAAACATCCGAATTCCTGGGAAGGTTGAAAGCGGGAACTCCCCTGCCCCATATGACATCCTGCTGTCCGGGATGGATCAATTTTGTAGAAAAGTCCTACCCGGAAGTTATCCCCCATCTCTCATCCTGTAAATCTCCCCAGCAGATGATGGGTTCTGTAGTTAAACGCTATCTTCCTGAATTCTATAAAGGCCTGAAAAGAGAGACACTTCATGTGGTTTCCATTGTTCCCTGCCTGGCCAAAAAGGAAGAAGCCTGCCGGCCTGAAATGTCCAGAGAGGGGATCCCTGATGTGGATTCTGTGCTGACTGCGATTGAAATTTTTGAAATGGCAGAAGATTTGCGTCTTTCCAAACAGGAGATTGAACCCGAAGCTTTTGATAATCCTTTCAGACAAAGCACCGGAGCAGGAATTCTGTTCGGAGTTTCCGGGGGTGTTTCTGAAGCGGCCCTCAGACTGGCTGCGTCGGAACTGGATCCTGAATACAGGCATAAACCGTTGGAATATACAGAGGCCAGGGGTATGGAAGGAGTCAAAATCAGTCAGGCAAAACTGGGAGATGCAACGGTCAGGTTGGGAATCATAAGCGGTATAAAGAATGCCATTCCAATTGTAGAGAAAATCAGAAACGGGGAAGACACAGGACTGGATCTCATTGAAATTATGGCATGCCCCGGGGGATGTATATCCGGTGCGGGAACACCCAGGCTCAGAAAAAAACAGGACTGGGCCCAGAGATCCACATTTCTGATGGAACAGGATTCCCTTTCAACATTGAGGAAATCCCAGGACAATCCGGATGTGCTGAATCTCTATCGGAACCTTCTTGGTAAGATTCATTCTGAAACTGCGAAAGAGCTCCTCCATACAACCTATACCCCCCGGAAGATACAGGAAGAGAATTCCCATAATACATTGGAGAGAAAAAAGATCCATGTTTGCATGTGTTCAGACTGTATTGAAAAAGGAGCCCCCCAGGTGGCTGGACAGGTCTCAGAACTGATTACGGGCAAAGGACTGGAAAACCGGTACAGACTGATACCATATCAGCAGGCGGGACATTCGGAAACAGAACAAGTTTTCATTACCCTTGATAATAGAAAAATCAAAAAAAGCAGCTTATTTGAAATACTGTCCTGATCATTAAGTTAAAATGGATGTTATGGAGAGGAATCTCTGTGAAATCTTGTATAAAAAAAAGAAGAGGCAGGTCCGAAATGAAAGACTCCGGAACCTGCCTCTTCCAACTGATATAAAGTGTCGTCTCAGAAATCAAAATTTTCCGGATCCGGGCCGATCCGATTCCCTTCCAGGGATTCCATTCTTTCCAGATCCTCATCGCTGATGGTAATTTCCGGAACAGCAAAATTGGACCTGATCCTTTCAGAATTCAACGATTTCACCAGAGAAATATTATCCAGCTGAAACTGCCAGGCCACGGCAAACTGAGCGACAGTACAATGATATTTTTCAGCCAGCTCCTGTATCAGAGGGACTTTAAATATCTGCCCCTGCATCAGTGGGCCCCAGGATTCAATGAGAATCCCCCTTTCCCCACAGTACTCCTGCAATCCATACTGAGGGAACTGGGGGTGCAGTTCCACCTGGTTAACCATAGGAGGGATTTCCACCGTTTTCAGGAGTTCATCCATCTGCCGGGTAGTAAAATTGCAGACACCGATAGCACGCACCCTCCCGTCTCTGTACAATTTTTCCATTGCTTTCCATGTTTCAGCATTCAAAGGTTTAGGCCAGTGAATCAGATAAAGATCCAGATAATCTGTCTGCCATTTGGCCAGACTGTCCTCAAAAGCCTGTAATGTACTCTCATAACCATGGTCGGAATTCCAGACCTTGCTGGTCAGAAAAAGCTCTTCCCGGTCAATTCCGGATTTACGGATTCCTTCACCGACCCCATTTTCATTACCATAGATGGCAGCTCCATCAATATGCCGATAGCCTGCCTCTATGGCGGTACAAACCGCATTGATAGTATCATTTCCATCGGGAATCTGGAATGTCCCGAATCCCAGTGACGGTATTTCCACCTGGTTTCTCAGTTTCTGAATTTTCTGCATTTCATATCACCCCTTTCCTAATTCGGATAAACTTTTATTAATAGCCTGCAGGTTTCTGAATGCAGAGACAAATACAGGCAGAAGACTGTTATAGAAAGCGGCATCATCTTTATCAGAGACAACCGCCTCATCAGAAGGATCAATCTGTTTTACTATGGAAAAATCCTTATAAATACCCGAACCGACGCCACCAATTAATGCGGCACCGAAAGTTTTCGAATCTTCATAATGCCTTGAAAGCGAGACCTGTACGTTGAGTATTGAAGCAAGAAGAGACCGTCTGAAACCAGAGGACGCTAGAGAACCGGTTGCGGAAAAGACGGAAATGGGCCTGTTATTTTCTGTAAAAGCATCCAGGATAAGGCGCATATTCATAAAAACGCCTTCCATAACCGATCGTATAATATCCTCCCTGTGATGATCCCGTTTGAGACCGATAAAACTGCCCCTGGCATCAGGTTCCCAGAAGGGAGACCGTTCTCCCATCAGATAGGGCAGAAAAATAAGACCTTGAGCCCCTCGCATTGATAAAGAAGCTTCCAGGTCCAGGATTTCATAAGGGTTCCTACGCTGCACCATGGACTGTTCCTTCTCGGAAAGACAGATCTCGTCCAGAAGCCATTGCAGAGATGTCGCAGCAGCCTGCATGGTCCCGCAGGGAATATACCTGTCGGGCAGGCAATGAATCCAGTTGAAAGTTCTCATCTGAGGGTCAAAAATCGGCTGGGTTGTATTCATGGCGATCCAGGAGGATGACCCCAGATACCCAAAGGCCTGATCATCCTCAATAGCACCGCTGCCGATGGCGGATGTCACCGCATCGCCCCCGCCGATCACAACGGGAGTTCCCGGATTCAATCCGGTTTCTGCCGCTGCTTCCAGAGAGACCTCACCGATGACATGGGTAGAAGGAAACGGATCCGGCAGTTTTTCTCTCTCCAGCCCGGAGATGCTGAGAATAGTTTCGGACCACTGTTTTTTTCTGATATTAAATATATTTGTTCCACTGGCATCGGAATAATCCGTTGCCATAACTCCTGTCAGTTTGAATACCAGATAATCCTTGGGGTTCAGCATTTTACAGGTTGCTTTGTATACTTCCGGCTGGTTATTGCGAATCCAGAGCAACTTTTCCAGGCTATAGGATGCACTCAATCTATGACCGGTGATCTCATAAAATTTTTCCATGGAGATATTCTCATGGAGTTCATCCGCTTCTTTCCGGCTCCTCCTGTCAGCCCAGATAATAGCATCTCTCAGTGGATAGCCATTGTGATCCATACAAACACACCCCATCATCTGCCCGCTGAAAGAAACCGCTCCTATCTTATGGCTATCCATATTCCGTAAAATATGGTTGACTCCACCAGTAAAAGACCTCCACCAGTCCAGAGGGTTCTGTTCGACCCAGTTTCCCGGAAGAAAAGATGTTGGATAGGTGTCAAACCGGGATCTCAGAATTGTACCATCCTGATGATAAAGAATGGTTTTTACTCCTGAAGTCCCAATAGATGAGGCAAGGATCCATTTATCCACCTAAATCTCCAGTTCGGGGAACAGAGGTAAAATGGTTTTATAGGCATTTTCAAAAACCGGGAGGCGCTCCTTATAGAATGAGGCGATCTCCGGATCAGGATAGAGAACAGTCTGAATTTTACAAAACCGGTCTACCGCACTGAAATCCCTGAAGATCCCCGCACCGACTCCCCCGATGATGGCGGCTCCCATGGATGTAGCTTCTTCAAGATAGTTGGGGATTTCCACAGGCACATCAAAAATATTGGCCAGCATCTGGCACCAGACCAGACTTTTCGCCCCGCCGCCCATCAGCCGGATGGTAGGCATTTCCACCTCGCTTTCAAGAATATTTTTAATAATACCGAGATTGAATGAAATTCCCTCCAGCACAGCGCGGGCTATCTGGGCATACTCGGAATGGAGACTTAACCCCAGAAATGCCCCTTTTGCCCGGCTGTTCCACCAGGGGGACCGCTCTCCCAGCAAGTAGGGAAGAAAAAGGATTCCTCCGGCTCCCGGGGCAATCTCTGCCAGAGCCCGGTCAAAGAGAGAGAAAAAAGATTTGCCCTCTTTTTCTGACTGAATTTTTACTTCACCGCCCAGCTGATCCTTGATCCAGGCTAAAGCGGATCCGGCTGTCTGCATGGTTCCGCAAGGCTGATATAAACCTTTGACGGGATGAGCCCAGGTAAAAGTTTTCATTTCAGGATCTTTCATAGGAACTGTGCTTGTGGTAGAGATCCAGGAAGAAGATCCCAGACAGTTATAGGAGATTCCCGGTTTTACACAGCCGATTCCAATGGTGGCACATCCTCCGTCACCGGCGCCTGCCACGACAAGCACAGCCCTGGGCAGTCCCAGATCATCCGCAACTTCCGGAAGGATCGGACCAACCACATCATCTGAGGCCAGGACGTCCGGAAATTTATCACGGCTCACCCCTGAAGCATCGATTATGGTATCCGACCAGCTGAAAGTCTTCAGATCGAAGGAGTTTGTTCCTGAAGCATCATTCATTTCAGTGATCATTCGTCCTGTTAATTTGAAGATCATATAATCTTTTGCCTGAAGGAATTTATAGGTTTTTTCATAAATCTCAGGCTCGTTATCTTTGATCCACATTAGCTTTGCAAGGGAGTAGGACGAACTGGCCCTATGGCCAGTTATCTGGAAAAATTTATAGTCCCCAATGGCGTCCACCAACCGTTTTGCCTGGGCATCACTTCGCTGATCACTATAGATCAGAGAATTCCGGAGAGGTTCCCCCCGGCGGTCAACACAGAGGCAGGCCATCATCTGTCCGCTGAAGCTTATGGCTTTAATATAACTGGTATCTTTTACAGACAGAAGCAGTTTTCTGGTTGATTCACGGACAGCACGCCACCAGTCTGCAGGATTCTGCTCTGCTCTGGATTCGGATTGATAAAGAGTTCCGTATGACTCCACACAGCTGGCAATCAAGCTGCCGGATTCTGAAAACAGGCTGGCTTTATTTCCGGATGTTCCCAGATCATGTGCTAAAATCAGTCGTTCCATTTTCTATTCTCCCTTATGTATCATCTATTGGGGCACTTATTTTTTGGGAGCTTTCTTTTTCTGGTCAATCATAACAGATGCTACGATAAGGACTCCGGTAATGATATTCAGTACAAAGGGATTGACTCCCAGAAGATTTCCTCCGTTCCCCAGAATGGCAATGATCATTGCTCCCAGGATGGTACCAAGGATTGTCCCGGAACCACCAGTCATACTGGCCCCGCCGACAACAACAGCAGCAATGGCGTTCAATTCATATCCTGTACCGGCCGTGGGGATTCCATTCGACAGACGGGAAGTCATCAGAATACCGGCAATTCCGGAAAGGAGTGCTGAAATTGTATATACCGAATATGTGATGGCTCTGGATGAGATTCCGCTGAGTCTTGCTGCTTCGGAATTACTTCCGAAAGCATAAATATTACGACCGAACACAGTCATTTTAGTAATGATCACCGAAATGATGATTATCAGAAGCCAGACAAAAAACAGGGATGGGAGTCCCAGGATTGTAATTTGGGCAAACTGGGTAAAATTCCGGGGAAGCCCGGCTATCATTCTGGCATCAGAAAGGAGCATGACAGCACCTCTGGCACCTGTTAACATACCGAGAGTGGCAATAAACGGAGGGACCTGGCCATCCTGAATAATGATACCGTTCACAAGGCCTAAAACCGCACAGAATATCATTGTAAACAGAATAGCGGGAAAAATAGGCATCCCTTTTACCATCATCATTGAGGAAGTAATACTGGCAAAGCCCAGTACGGAACCTACCGAAAGATCTATACCTCCGGTAAAGATGACAAAGGTCATCCCAATGGAGACCACTCCGATTATGGCAGTTTGTCGAACCAGATTGTACAGGTTATTAATCCGGAGAAACGTCGGAGAGACTATAGAAAGGAAAACAAAGAAAACCGCCAGGATTATGACAAGATTCCTTTCTGCAAACTTATGTGATCCAAGTTTATTTTTCATGATAAAAAATCCTCATACCTTATGTATTAATTAATGCCTGAGGCAAGTTTCAGAATCGACTCTTCTGAAAAATCCCTCTTGATGAGCTCGCCCATCTGCTGACCTTCGTAGATAACAACCATCCTGTCAGCCAATCCCATAACTTCCGGAAGATAGGAAGAGATGAGGATGATCGATTTACCCTGGGAAGTCAGTTCCTCCATAAGACGATATATCTCCATTTTGGCCCCCACATCGATACCCACCGTTGGTTCGTCAAAAATAAAGATGTCACACTCCCGGCACAGCCATTTTGAAATAACGACTTTCTGCTGGTTCCCCCCTGAGAGATTACCCGATATCTGAGCCTCCGACGGGGTTTTTATACGCATTTTTTCTATAAAGGATTGGGCATTCTTGTGCTCCAGACGGGACTGAACAAAACCTTTTCTGGAAATTCGCCGGTAGGAGGGAAGGTTTATATTCGTCATAACTGAGAGATCCAAAGCCAGGCCTTCCTCTTTTCTATCTTCCGGGAGGAATCCTATTCCATTTTTAATAGCGTCCTTTGGACTGCGGAGACGAACCTCCTGCCCATAAATGCTGATAGAACCGGAATCTATCGGATCGCTTCCGAAAATGGTTTTCATGATTTCTGTTCTGCCTGATCCCACAAGGCCGAAAAACCCCAGGATTTCCCCTTTTCTGACGGAAAAACTCACTGGTTTAAAAACCCCGTTTCTGGTAAGATCTTTCACCGAAAGGGCTTCCTCTCCCAGGGGGAAGCGGTTAATAGCATACATTTCGGACACCGACCGCCCGACCATTTTGGCAATCAGATCATTTTCATTTGTTTCCGATACGGGGGAAGAATCCACCCATTCGCCATCTTTCAGGATGGTGACTGTATCGCATATGGTAAATATCTCCTCCATTCTGTGGGAGATATAGATAATTCCAATGGATTTTTCCTTCAGTTGTCTGATAATAGAAAACAACTGTTCTACTTCATCATTCGTCAGCAGTGCAGTGGGTTCATCAAATACAACAAGTTTGCAGTCCTGATGAACTGTTTTGGCAATTGCCACCATTTCCTGCTGGGCCGGAGACAGATCCCTGATAATCATTTTGGAATCCACCGGCAGATTCAACTCTTTTAATGTGTCATTTGTTACGGAATGAACCTGTTTCCAGTCAACAAGTCCCATGGTAGTTCTGGGCAGTTTCCCCAGAAAAAAGTTTTCGCCGATGGAAAGGTGCATAGCCAGGTTAAGATCCTGATAAACGGCCCCCAACCCTTTGGCTGCGGCATCAGAAGGTCCTTTGATATTTTCAGGATTACCCTCTATCAGAAGCTCACCTTCGTCCCTGGTATAAACCCCCATCAGGATTTTTATCAGTGTGGATTTGCCGGCACCGTTTTCTCCGACAAGGCCATGAACCTCTCCGGGCAGCACTTTCAGCTTTACACCATTCAATGCTTTTACACCGGGAAATGACTTTTCTATATTGTTAAGCTCAACAACTGGTGTTCCCATAGTTGAATACCTCTCTCATAGATAAACCCGGAGAAGTATATACTTCTCCGGGAAAATCAGACTGTTTTTACTTATTTCTTAAGACTGAATGGATCCAGGAGTCCCTGCATGGCAGGTTCATCCATGTTTTCAGGAGTAATTGCGGTAGCACCTGTGTCCAGGAACTCAGGCAGCTGGCTTCCCTGGATGGACATAACAGCGGAATCAACTCCTTTGTATCCCATTCCATAAGGATCCTGAACAATCAGGGCTTTGATAATTCCATCCCGGAGAGCGTTAACTTCTTCGGGATCGGAATCGTAGGCGGTAACCATAATCCTGTCTTTAAGCCCCTGTTCTCCAATCGCTCTGGCAACACCGTCAGCAGTATGGTTGTTATCTGCAAAGACACCAACCAGTTCATCGCCATACTTGGTAATCAGGTCTTCAGCAGTACCGAGTGCTTTGATGATATCGTTATCCACATACCTGGGTTCGAGCACAGTAATTTCCGGAGCAATTTTTTTCATGGTTTCGGTAAAACCGGAATCTCTGTCTATAAGAACCTGTACACCTGCCATAGCAGAAACAACAGCGACAGTTCCTTTCAGAGGGATTCCGTTAGCTTTCATATTATCAACCATGTGCTCTGCCGCCAGAGAACCACCAAGTTTATTATCCGTAGCCAGGAAGGAGTGAACCTTATCTGTGTTAACCCTGTTATCTACAGTGATGATGGCAATGCCTTTGTCATAGGCTTTTTCCAGAGCTGGAACAGTTGCATCTGAACTGGTAGAGGCAATAACAATACCGTCGGGATTTGTGGCAACAACATCTTCCAGGATACTCACCTGTTTATCGATATCCGCTTCAGAAGGGGGACCGTATGTTGTGACTTTTACAAGATCAGAATGTTCTTTACCATAGTTTTCGGCACCAACAAGAAGATACTGCCAGAAATCCGAATCAGTCGCTTTGATAATGACTGCGATCTCATAAGGTTTTTCTCCAGCTGGTCCTTCCCCCCCGGCGCTTTCCTGCTGTCCCACAGCAAAAATTACCGGAGAAATGAGAAGACAAATCAACGCAATTGCTAACAATCTCACACGTTTCATATTCTTGAAACTCCTTTTCATTTGATTTGTCTCTATAATTGCAAATGTTGTGCCAATTGTTATTGGCTTCTGGAGTTCTCTATATATCCTGTATCGTAATCAAACCATGTCCGGTGTCCGGACATGTACGACATTATGTCCCAAGGTGAGACACTAACGGTACCGTTCAGGAAGGATTCCGTATTTTGTGAGTTTTTCATAAAAAGCACTCCTGGAAACACCCAGTTCGCCGGCACTTTTCCGAACATTTCCCTTATTGAATTCCAGGGTTCTTTCTATGGCCTGGATTTCCAGCTCTTTGAGAGTCATACTTACCCTCCCGGGAGGGTTTACTTCACGGGACATCCCGATAGTTTTCCGGGGCATTTGATGCATTACCATCTTTTCTGAAATCATATTGTGGCTACAAAGGTAAAAAAGGCGTTCTATTGTATTTTCCAGCTCCCGGACATTTCCCGGCCAGTCATAATGACAGAGTTTTTCAATGGCCTTTTCCTCCACCCGGGGTTTAACTCTTCCTACCCTGCGGGAAATCTTTGTCAGAAAGAAATCTATCAGAAGAGGAATATCCTCTTTTCTGTCTTTCAGCGGAGACAGCTCCAGAGGAAGAACATTCAACCTGTAAAAAAGATCTCTTCGGAAAAAACCTTTTTCCACTGCCGAATGGAGATCCCTGTTTGTGGCTGCCAGAATTCTTACATTCACGGAGACAGATTTTGTACCCCCTATCCTTGAGACTTCCCCATTCTGCAGAACCCTCAGTAAGGCTGCCTGCGAATCGAGAGGGAGTTCGCCGATTTCATCCAGAAACAGAGTCCCCCCGTCAGCCAGTTCAAATTTCCCGGGGCTTCCAGCAGAAGAGGCTCCCGTAAAAGCACCGGCTTCATACCCGAACAATTCACTTTGTATAAGCTCTTTATTAATCGCCCCGCAATTGAGAGAGACAAAAGGAGCATCGTATCTCTGGCCATAAGTATGAATGGCTTGAGCCATCAGCTCTTTCCCTGTTCCGCTCTCTCCGAGGATAAGAACAGAGGCATTGCTCCCTGAATAAATCTTTACTTTCTTGATCGACTCTTTCACAGACCGGGAAGTACCGATAATATCATCCACTGTAAAAAGTTTTTTAGTCACTGTGAAACGATTGACCATCTTTACCATATCGCGGTTTTCCTGAATAAGAATCACCTTATGTCCGGGAATATGGGAAACATGGAAATGGGCATTACCGGAAGAGGAGCTGAGAACAACTTCTTCATCAGTAAAACTTTCCCCCTCTGCAATTTTCCCGGTTAGATCTGAATCTTCCAGTATTTCCCTGAGACCGGCAGGACCGGTAGCCCCTGCCAAACCCAAAACCTCCCGGACCAGAGGACTCAGCCTTTTAATATTGAATTGAGCATCATAGATGAGATATCCCACAGTTCTGGATTCCAGAACAGCATGCAAAACACGATTTAATTCCGAGAGATCCGCATTCTTTTCCATCAAAGGCAGTTGTTTTTCAATGGCAGACTGAGACAGAACAAGGAGATCTGAAAAATACGGCTCATGGTTCTTTCCGGATGAGACAATTGACAGAGTCCCCTGCAGAACCCCGTAAAGACGGACAGGTACGGTTTGAAATGAATAAGGCGCCAGCAATTCCTGATATGTTTCACCGGCACCGAGAAAAACTGACTCACCTTTTTCCAGGCAGCCGCAGATACTGTTGTATCCTAAGCTGTTTTCATCATAGAGAGATGCTGCTCTGAGGAATTTCCAGACAGGATCATCCACAGCACTTGCAGCCTGCTCATCTCTTAATGCTTCGAGAATAAGACCCTCTGAGTCAGAAAGCATCAGAACACAGCCAGCCGGCTTTACCAGGGTGTACAGCCTGTGCATAAACGGAAGGGATGATGAAATAAGAAACTGACAGGATCTTCTGGTACTTTCCAGTACCTCAGAAGGTGCCATGGGAGGAGAAGTCATATCTCTGAGAATTTTCCTTTTTCTGCTTTTTTCCCATGTATCAGCAGAACGGGCGTAGGAACGTTTCGTATCATTTGATGCAGAATGTCCCTTTTCCAGGCGGTTCTGAGAGTTTCTGTTAATTTCGGAGCTGTCCATAAAACCAGTCTAAATGGACATAGTCATTCGTACAATAGGAGAAAAATTCAGGTATCAACAGATAAAACTGCAATCCAGCCTTTCATGACTTGTTCTCATTCATCTTTCCATGATAACATGTTGTAATATTATCATTACATCTTTACATAATAATCAGATTATGCAAACCTATAGGGAGAAGATATGATCATCAATATTGCCAGCCCGGTTCTTACGATTCAAGGACTGAAAAAAATCCTTCAGGAAAAAAGAAACTTTCAGAACTGTATATTTCTGACAGATGAATACTACCTGAAGGATTTATCCCAATTAATTCCGGAAAAAAACAAAGGACTCCTGATCTCATATCCTTTCGGAGCGGAAACTATTACCACAAAATCGGCTCTCATAAGCAAAGCGGTAAACCAGGGCTGCAGTCATATATTCTATACACCCGACCACAATCGCCTGCTTTCGGGAGATATCCTTTACTTCAGGGAGGAGCTGAAAAACATCATCCAAGAGACTTCCGGACAGATCGAAATTGCCCTGTTACTGCTCCTCAAAGAGCTTCCCTTTAGGATATTGGAAAAAACTCTTCATCTGATAAAAGAGTCTTCTAAAGCAGCTGTATATTCCTACGCGGCAATTCAGGATGATGTGATAGATGCCGGGTTTCTGGAGTACCTGAAAACCAGATACCCGGAAATTCCCGGCATCCACCCCTTCCAGACAGAAGGAGTACTCCTATGAAAAGTGGATTCTCTCTGGCCTCAAGAATAGATCATACTATGCTGAAACAGAATGTACCTTTGGAACTGGTCGATAAGATCTGCATGGAAGCCCTACTGTATGGATTTGCTTCAGTTGCCATACACCCCGCAAATATTGAAAGGGCATATAGAATTCTCAAAGGTACTACTGTAGGCATTACAGCGGCCATATCCTACCCCAATGGTTCCTGGTCAGCCGAAATGAAAGCCGGGGAGATCACGGATGCGATTGCCAGGGGGGCTTCAGACTGCGACTTTGTCATTAATATCAATGCTTTGAAAAACCGGGATTATCAAACACTCAGAGATGAAGCAAAAATATGCCGGAAAGCCATAGGAAACAGAATCATGAAAGTCATCCTGGAAGTTTGCCTCCTGACAGAAGAAGAGATAAGAACAGCCTGTTCCATTTACTCGGAAGAAGGTGCGGACTTTATAAAGTCATCCACAGGATACCGATTCCCCCCGACCGAAAAAGATGTGCAGTTAATGAGAGAGGCCACCCCTGAGCATGTACAGATCAAAGCAGCCGGAGGAATAAGAACAGCGGCTGATGCCCAGAGGATGATTCTTGCTGGGGCTGACAGACTGGGAACAAGTGCCGGAGTTTCAATTCTCAAAGAGTGGCAAATGCTGAGTTAGGAGGTGGTAAAAATGCAGAATACTTCACTACAGGAAATCCCCCGGCAAGCATATAAATTGGGGACACTTTATGAAAAAGAGAATCATGGATGCGCCCAATCCACAATCAGAGCCATCATGGAAGCGGCTGATTCGCTTCATCCGGAAGCGTATCGGCAAATGGCCGGTTTTGCCGCCGGCGGCGGCTGCCTGACTGACGGAAATTGCGGTGCCTATACGGCAGGAATTTTCTTTATCAGTATGAAAACCGGACGAAGGCTGGAAGATCTGAATAAAAATCAGGAAGACCCCAGAGCCTCCGGACAAAATGCCTTGAACTTTGAGATGGTAAAACTCCTTCATGACAAATTCCTTGAAAAGTATGATACTGTCATATGCCGTGAGATTCATAAAAAACTCTATGGAAGGAACTTTAATCTGCTGAACAAACAGGAGAAAACCGAATTTGAACAGGCGGGAGCCCATATATGGGGCTGTACGGAGACTTGCGGCCTGGCGGCCCAATGGACTCTGGAAATCCTGCTCTCCCGCATACCGGACAAACTATGATAGATGAATTGAAAAAGGAATTGATAAAATACAGAGAGCTGCTGACAGAATCCGAAGGGTTACCTGTGTATACCCAGGTCGAATACATATTAACCGGGATTATGGAAAAACGGGATTTTCCCCGGGGAAGTGACTTTCTCAGCGAAGAAGAGATTACGGAAATTCTGAATATCAGCCGTCCCACAGCAAACCGGGCATTGAAAAACCTTTCGGAAAAAGGCTACCTGACAAGAAAGCGGGGTAAAAGAGCTGTAATAAACAGAGAGGAAAAACTCCCCCTGGTATTCCTTGATGAACTGATCAGCTTCGGCAGTATGACTGAAGCTCAGGGATGGAAGGAGGAGACCCGTCTCCTCCAGAGAGAAACCGTTTCCAATCGTCCGGACATAGCCCGGATGCTGGGACTGGATGAGACTGAACCACTGATACACCTGAAAAGGATCCGTTCTGTGGAGGGAGAGCCCGTTCTGATTGTCGATTCCTACCTGAGCCGGAAAGGATACACCCCTCTGGAAACCCTTCCAGAACAAAGATTTTCTTCAAGCCTTATGGAACTTCTGAAAGAACACTGTGGTGTCACGATACATTCCACCCAGAGGGAAGTATCTTCATCCCGGATGGACATCGAAGATGCGGCCCTTTTAAAAACAACCATGTGGGAACCCTGCCTGACATTAAAAGCCATCAGTTATGACAATAAAAGACAAGCGGTAGAATACTTTTATTCCAGGTTAAAAGGCAGCCGGTGTACCTTAAAGGGCCGGCTGACCATTTAGAATTTTATATGATCTGGACAAATTCAATTTTTTCTTTGTCCGGCCCCAGTATATTAAAATATTTGACACCCTTGCTATGGATAGGCAGAAAAACCGGAATATCCTCCAGGATTTCAAAACCGGCTTCTTTTATTGCCCTGTAGGCTTTTTCAACATCCTTTACCTTAAAAGCGATATGATCGACCGGTCCGGCAAAGGACCGTCCTTCCTTGCCACCCGAAGCCTGATACAGTTCAATACAGAAATGACCAAGTGTCAGGAATGAGATAAGAGTGGTTCCTCCATTTTCTTCAATCTGCTGATTGCTGGCTATTTCAAATCCCAGTTTTGTATAGAATCCCCGGGAAACCTCGATATCGGAAACAGGAATACCCAGGTGCTCAAACCTCTCTAGATTACCTTTTAAAAGCATAACACTTCTCCTTAACAATAGTTTTCAAAGCTCATTCCCGTCACTGATGGATCCGGTTTTTCTGGTATAGCGGGAAATGAAACTATAGGGAGACGGGGCACCGACAGCGCTGACTTTATCCAGTCGGCCTTCTTCTTCATCACTCAAAGACCAGTCAGCCGCTCCCAGGTTCCCTGATAACTGCTCCATTGTACGGGCTCCCATCAGAACGCTGGTCACAGCATCCTTCTTTCTCAACCAGTTAATGGCAACCTGACTGACAGGATAGCCTCTGTCCTGAGCTATATCCTGCAGAACCTCCAGGATATCCCAGGTTTTCTCCCCGCCCCTCTGATCCTCCTGATCATCCCAGCGGTCTTTCCTGCCTACCCGGCTGTTTTCGGGAGCATCCTGATCTTTTTTATACTTTCCGGTAAGCCAGCCTCCAGCCAGTGGAGACCAGCAGAGAGCCCCGATCCCTTCTGAAGAACAAAGGGGGAGCAGTTCCCATTCAGGACTTCTCACAAGCAGGCTGTATTCCAACTGCAGGGATGCGATGGGAAAGCGTCCGAACTGTTTCTGAAGCATCACGCCTTTCATAATATTGGAAGGTGTGAAATTCGAAAGGCCGTAATACCGTATTTTCCCCTGCTTTACCAGAGTATCCATGGTTGCCATAATTTCTTCCAGAGAGGTGGCGGCATCATAACAGTGGAGCTGATACAGGTCGATGGCATCCACATTCAAACGCTTCAGACTCTCTTCCAGAGATTGACAGATATGCTTGCGGGAATGACCGGTTCTGTTGATATCCGCCCCGGTTGAAAAAAAGGTTTTTGTACCAATGACAATATCTTTTTTATGAGGAGTTTTTTTTAACCACTCCCCCAGTATGATCTCCGACTGCCCTTCGTTGTAGGAGTCTGCCGTATCAAGGTAGTTCCCCCCTTTATCACAATAGGCATCCAGCAATGTATGAGCCTCATTACCAAAGACATTCCATCCCATTGTCTGAGTTCCGAAACTGACAGAGGACAGCAGCAGACCAGTATTTCCAAGATATTTATATTCCATTTTGAACTACTCCCAGTATATTTTTTCATTTCCGCCGGTGAGGATGACGGGGCTGGATTACATTACATAGCAATGTCTGTGCCAAACTTGAAAGACTGATAATATTCCCTTACAGACTCTCTCGTTGTCTTGATTCCGGACATGTACCGAAACATGTATCATGGTGAAACAAAAAATATGCCTAGATATTATATATTTCATGCAAACACTATTTTCAGTCCCTGAAACCTGATTTAGAATGATCATATGAGTAATCCGGCAACAGCACGATTTGAAGAATGGAAAAGGTTTAACGAAAAGGATGAAATCCTGACGTCCCATGTTATATCACAGGAAGTCCGGGAATCCTGGATAAGATCCAAATCATACGGAGTGAATCCCTACGCTTCAGGATTCACAACCATAAGCTCAGAGGAGCTACAGAAAAAACGGGATCAGAAAGCCGAACTCAGAAAAATCGCAACCCCCTATATGAATCACCTGTACGAAATAATAAAGGGGAGCGGATCGATTATCATACTGGCTGACGAAGAGGGAGTCATCATTGATGTGGCCTCTGACGAAGCCGGCAAATCCCACAAGAATTTCCCTGTTGCCGGTTCGGTCCAATCGGAAAAAACTGTAGGAACCAATGGAGTCGGAACTTCCCTTGTCTGCGATTCTCCTATTCAGATTCGGGGAGCCGAGCACTGGTTCAAAGACAATCACTCCTGGACATGTAACGCCTCAACAATTCATTTTAACGGGAAAATTGCCGGCTGCCTGAATCTCTCCACGCCCTCCCAGGATGACAACCCTCTTTCTCTGGGACTCATCGTTTCAGCTGTCAATGCCATTGAGAGGGAGTTGGAGCTTAGAAACTCACTGAATGATGTTCAAATGCTGATGAAAAAGCAGGAAACCATTTTAAAAATCATGAAGGACGGTATTATTCTGATATCTCATGACGGCACTGTAATTCAGGATAACAGCAGAGTCCATGAGATCCTTGAGGATAGCAGAAACTGGTATGGAAAACATATAAAAGAGGTTCTGAACTGCAGCATTGACTTTCAGGAAATCCTTAAAAATAAAATCATACTGGATTCTCATGAGACTGGAGTCAGGATTCAGAATAAACACAACCATTTATTACTAACCACAGCCCCCATAGAGAACAGGGATTCTCCCGGAGCTCTGGCAATCCTTGTACAGGAATCCAAGTCCATGATGAAAATCGTCAATAAGATGTCAGGCTCAAAAGCCCACTACCATTTTAAAGATATTATAGGCCAGTCAAAAGAAATACGGGATTGTATCGCACAGGCACAGCAGATCAGCCAGTATGATTCCAATGTACTGATAATGGGCGAAAGCGGAACCGGTAAAGAACTCTTTGCCCAAAGTATACATAACAGCAGCACCAGACGGGACATGCCTTTTGTTGCTCTGAATTGCGGCGCCCTTTCCAGGGAATTGATTCAGAGTGAACTATTCGGCTATGAAGGCGGAGCGTATACCGGAGCGAAATCCAACGGAAATCCCGGAAAATTCGAGCTGGCCAACGGGGGAACCATATTCCTGGATGAGATCGGAGAGCTTCCCCTTGAAATGCAGGCGAACCTGTTGCGGGTACTTCAGACAGGCGAGGTGAACAGGATCGGTTCAAAACATACCATTTCTGTGGATGTAAAAGTCATCACTGCCACGAATAAAGATCTGTATAAAGCTGTGAATGACAGGACTTTCCGTAAAGACCTGTTTTATCGAATAAACCTCTTTACCATAGAGCTACCATCCCTGAGGGCCAGAAAAGGGGATATCCGTCTGCTCACAGACTATTTCCTGAAGATTTTTTCTCAAAAAACAGGAAAAGAGAGACTGATTATGCATGAAAACGCTTATAGCCATCTGGAAGCCTATTCATGGCCCGGCAATATTCGTCAGCTGGAAAACATTATGGAAAGAACCATTACTATGGCTGATGAGGGGATTATACAGCCTGAAGATTTTCCGGCTGAAATTATAAAATCCATCACAGGAAAACAGTCTATCCAAAACCCCTCCGGAAAGAGTGAGAGCCTTGATCTCATGGAAAAACAGCATCTGGAAAGGCTCCTCAGAGAGACAAAGGGTAACCTTAGGGAAGTAGCGAAGCGATTAAATATTGCCAGGAGTACCGTTTACAGAAAAATTCAGAAATACGGCCTGGAGATTGAGGATTTCAGATAACATTAACTAAAAAAAACGAATAACACGACATGAGAATAGCTTTCTTTCAGTGCTTTTGCCACAGATCCTCTTCAATGCCTCTAAGCACTTGCTTATCTCTCTTTAAGTGGATATTTATTACAATCATTAGCTCCATCAACTATTACTTACTATGCATATAAAATGGGTATTTGGTTCTGATAAAAAATAATTCTCCCTACTTTGAATTTTTAAACCCAATAATCTACCTTATAGAAGAAAACAACTAAGCAATAAAAATTATTTAATTAAATAAGATCACTGATTTTTTTATCAGTACCACAATTAGCATTTTCAACAGATTCAATAGTTGCTTCAATATGCCGCTTCATTAAAAGCGTAGCCATAGGTTCATCATTCTTCTTAATCGCAGTTAGTATCTCTTTATGATATTTCATCCCAACTTCTGGTCCGATTTTTATATTTGTCAGTTCTTGTGAAGACATAAGGATTCCTGTAAGCATAGCATTTATAGAAACAATGATGGGATTTTTAGTTCCACGGGCCAGTATACTATGAAAATTATAATCAGCAGTATAAAATTCTTGACGTTCAGAATAATGGTTTTTCATTTTCAAAAAAGATTTTTCTAACTCTGATATATCATCACTCGTATGATGAGCGATAAATTCAGAAACAATTCCTGGTTCAAATGAAAGCCTGAATCTTAGAACATCCATCAAATCCATTGGTGTAAGCGACAATAATGGGATAATATTTTTCATGATATGATTTATATCAATCTCTGAGACATAGGTTCCGGCTCCTTTCCTTTTTTCCAGTATACCAAGAGCGGAGCATTGTTCCAGAGCCTCTCGCACAGCAATCCTGCTTACGCCAAGAATTTCACACAATTCCTTTTCTGTAAATATTTTGTCTCCGGGAACCCACTTATTCACCTTGATCTGCTCAATAACATAATCATATACTTTTCTGCTCAGAATTTTTTCAGACATTCATATTCCTTCAATATAGGTAAGATCAGTATATCACAAATCGATGTTTCAAATCATAACAACAAAATCCAACCTATTTACTTATCCTCGGAAGCGGCTCTCCTGCAATCCCTTGCAATCTGTTTTTAATAAAAAGATTCCTCCTGATTGAGGATTGACCTTTATGTCTTCATCAGTAAGAGTCATCCGGGCGGTTGTGACAAAAAGTGTATCCAAATCCTTTCCCCCGAAACAGAGACAGGTAATATTTTTTACAGGCATTTCAACGACTTTATCGATTTCACCTGCCGGATTAAACCGGACAATCCGGCTGCCGCCCCACTGGGCATTCCAGAGAAAACCTTCCTCATCAATGGTAGAACCGTCAGGCAGACCAGGCTGACCATCAAAGGAATGAAAGAGCCTTCTCCCGGAAGGTATCCCGGTTTCCGGATCGTAATCATAAGCCCAAATTTCACCCTTTACGGCACAGGAGTAATACATGGTTTTACCATCGGGGCTGAAACAGGTACTGTTTGCACTATCCAGGTCTCCGAAAAGTTCAGTACTCTCTCCCGATTTATCTATCCTGTAGGCTTTTCCCCGGCTTTTTTCTTCTGCATCAAAATCACCGACAATAAATCTGCCCTGTCTGTCACAGCGACCGTCATTCAAACGGACGGGACCACCCTTTTCATGCAACTTTGTCAGCCATGAAAATGAAGGTGTATCCCAATCCCAGAAAGCCAGTCCTGTTTCAAAAGCCATCAAAAATCCGCCGGTCTTTCTGAACGCAAAGGCACAGAGTTTTTCTGGCATTTCCCGGTATTCCGTATCCCCATCTTCAGAGTTCCATCTGTAAAATCTTTTACTCTCGATATCCGTCCAATACAGGAAATTGTCCTGATCGTTCCAGAGCACCCCCTCACCCAAAATATTTTGACAGTCGATTAGAAGTTCTACATTTTCCATATCATCTCCTCCTAAAAAAGCTTTCGGACTTTTTCCTGAAGAAAAAATCCTGCCGCTTATGATCAAAAAGGGACCCAACATTTCATGTTTCCCTTTTTATCATTCCTCCTGTTTATAACCTAGACAATCCGTTCCCGTAATTCATGACAGACTAAATCAAGGGAGTCGGGATAACGTTCATTAATATTGGCAACGACCTCTTTCACCTTGTTCCGGAGTTCTGCATTTTGCAAGTCCATAAGGTAACGGAAAAAACCGAGTCTGCGGCCGAGGGTAAACAGGAACTGTTCCTCCTCCGGTAAAGTCAAATAACGGTCCATGATTCCCAGCAGCCTGTCTTTATCTTCCGGCAGCTGTCCTTTTGCTTCCATCAGCAGATCCACCGCATGGTGATTCTTATAATAGCTGTTAATACCTTCCAGAGTTTCAATTAACAGCCTCTGTTCTTCAATGAGATCCTTTTCACTCTGAAGAGTATAAACGCCTTTCTGCATCTGTTGTTCCAGATCCGATCCTTTTTTTACCCCGATTGTCAGAACCCTGATAAAGTCAGGGTTTATCGTATTCAGAACAGAAGCGGTTTTTACAGCATGTTCTTTCCAATGCTCCTTCCCTCCTAAACCGAGAATTATAAACTCGGAGATGATCATTCCTGCTTCCCGGGCCATCAGTCCTGATTTTATCAGATCATCCGAAGAGATGCCTTTCTGGATTTTCTTCAAAACCTTGTCGGATCCCGATTCCATTCCGCAGTAGAGAGTCTTCAAGCCTGCATCACTAAGCTCTTTCATCTCTTCAAGGCTTTTTCCCAGCATTGTCTGGGCCCGCCCGTAACTGGAGACGTTTTTCAAAGAAGGAAAGAACCGTTTTAGGTGTTTTAATACTTCCAGAAGATCTTCTGTCTTCATTATGAAGCTGTCCCCGTCCTGAAGAAAGCAGGATTCAAACTGACTCTGCCCGTAATATTCTGCCGCTGCTTCAATATCCTTTTTAATATCCTCTACCGATCGTATAGAAAAAGGCATATCCTTATAGTTCACACAAAAGCTGCACTTATTCCAGGGGCAGCTCCTGGTTGTCCTGATTAAAAGGCTGTTCTGTTCGTCCACAGGACGTATGGGTCCCAATTCAAATAATTGTTCAGTCATTACAATTCCCTGATAAATGCAAATTTTAGAAACTTTTTCAATTATATTTTCAAATTATTCCTAAACAGTTTTCTCTCTAGGTGAGACTTCCCTTCCGGGATAAAATCAGTATTCCCCCAGATACAAGCAAACCAACTTTTTTAAATATCAGGCTTTCATAAACGGAGGATGGAGGAATACTATTAATCAAACGTTGTACTAGAACCGACCGGGCTGGCTCAGCCAGCGGGCAATATAGTCATTGAGTGAACCGGCGACATCCCCGTATTTTTCTTCCACCGGAAGAAAAATATGGGTCGCACCGTCCACGTAAGCAAGGGTTTTATCCTCTGCTTTTGCATGTTCGTAGAAGGTTTCCTCCAGAAAGAACACGCCCGCGGTCATACCCACCACCAGCATGGGTTTGGAGATATTTTCCACGCTATCAACAGTGTTTTCATAATTCGAGTTAAAATCAACACCGTATATTAAACCGGTTTCATCATATCCGTAACGCTCATCCGCCATACTGGGGCGGATTGCCATTGTACTTAAAAAAGTATGAACAGAGGTTTTCATAGCACCTTTGGCATACAGTTCCGTTTCCATGGGTTTCTTTGTAACAGTCCTGTTGGCATGAACAATTTCTTTCGTAACGGATCCGTCGGGATGAATCAGGTCATAGGCATTCCGGGTATGTGCGCAAAGGCTCAGATCTGTTGCGTATAACTTACTGGCATCACCGCCGTAACCGGGGATAATAAATGGCTCATCATCAAGATAACTTCCGTCACCGGACTGAATCACCTCCCAGCGAGCTTCCGCTGCTGCTACCAGATTTTCCAGTCTTGCCTTCTGGCATTGAAGAAACGGGTTCTAAACTCTTCGCTATAGGAAGATCCTTCGGGATCATATCCATTAGCTGGATTATACATGTCCAGATCAGGATCTCTTCTTATACCGTTGTCTTCCTGAATAACAGCCGGATCAAGATGAAATGCTGTCATGGATTCACCGATTGTGGCATCAATCAGCAGAAGACCGTCCGCCGGAGGCAGATCTTTCAGTGAATCGGGACAATCAATAATCTTGTTCTCTCCCCGGGCAACCTCTACGCCGTTTTCTGCAATTTTCTGATAAGCCGACATCAAAGCGCCGCCGCCGCTGTATCCCCACAGGATAACTTTTTCAATACCTGGATAGGATTTCAGGTAGGTTACCGCAGCTTTGACATTCAGAAGCATCTTATCGATATCATCATCCGCTACGAAACCTGATTTTGAAGTGGATGTGTTTGCGCACAATACAGTAAATCCCCGATCCGCAAGACTCTGGGGCCCCTCCTTCCAGTCCTGCAGAAAGTCAGCACGGTTGTGCATGGCCACAACAGCGATCCTGGCATTCTCACCTGGAACAGCCGGCCTGTAGAGAATCCCCGGAACACCTTTTGCCAGAGAGATAAAATCAGAACTCACAGTCTCTCCCGAACTCACCGGCATATGCGCACAGCTTGTAAAAAATAATACAGCCGCCATGGTGGTACAGAGAATCAATCTCATCCTTTTTTTCATTAAATTCTTCTCCTTTAAAATCTTTATTTATTCAAACCTATTAGCTTGGAAAAACTTATTAGGATCGAACTGACCTTATTTGCAGTCCTTCCGGAAATACACGGCTGGTTTGATAAAATTTGATAAAACCGGTCCGTTGCGAATCTCTACGGGATATAGTCCCGAGATTTATCCCGGGAGAACCATGATTAAAACTTTTTAAATAGTATTTGTGTGTTATAAGATCTCCGGAAGCACAGTCCTCAAGGACTGAACACTCCCGGAGGATAAGTGGTCATTTTCTTACAGGGAGTCCCGTTCTTTCAGGATTTCCAGGATAAGCTCCGTCCCCTCTCGAATAAAAACAGGACATTTTTTGTCCCATAACTCATTATCCAGGATGTATTTCATACCCTCTTCAGTACTGGGGTCCGAACCCAGCAGATCTTTGCATTTTGTCTTTCCGTCAAACTTTTCTTTGAATCTCTTAATGTATTCCTGAGAGACTTCAAGACAGAGGTTATCATCCGGATCATCAGGAAGCACTTTTCCATATTTTAACCCAATCAACATCAAGGCGCCTGTAATGGCGCCGCAGGTCTCTCCACTGCAGCCGATCCCGCTTCCGAAGGCACCGGCAAATCTTAATGCTAACGTTCTGTCGACCCCCAGGACTTCCGCCAGACTTCCCGCAAGACACTGGGAACAGGCATATCCTTCCCGCTGCAGAGCGTCCGCTCTATCTCCATAAAGACCCATAATCACCCTCCTGGTATTATTTTTTTTACTTCATCAAGCTTTTAATAAGTGAATGGCAAAACCGCCTATTTCTTTTTTTAGATAGATGGCTTTTTTGACACCTTCCTTATCACTTTTCAGTGTATCCGGGTCGAATTCATAACCATGGGCCTGCAATACTCTGATTGCATTATCCAGGTTCTCTGTTTCCAGAGCGATATGACCATTTGTCCCTAAAAACGGTTTTTTCATAATTTCAAGGATATTCCCGACAAAAACCGAACTGTTGCCAACCTTAACGGGAAGATTCAACAAACCGGCGAAATCTTCGGAAATCCCCATAGAGGCAGCTTCATTTTCACTATTAATCCCGATATGGGCAATTTTTAATTTAAGTTCTTTGATCTCATCAAACATTTTTAATACTCACCTGCTTCCCTGATCAAGGGTTCACGATATTAATAGGCTCCTGCCCTAAAAGTACGGCTTTAACATTATTAGCCGCCACATTCCTGCACTCCTCCAGAGACTGCTTGCTCACATAAGCGGTATGGGGAGTAAAAAAGCAGTTATCCAGTTTAAAAAGTTTATTCATTTCAGGAGTCCAGTTTTTCATTTTCATAGGCTCTTCTTCCGGGTCGTCCAAAGCGGCTCCTGCGATCACCCCGTTTTTAAGAGCATTATAAAGAGCTTCGTTATCAACGCATTTCCCGCGGGAAACGCATACCAGGTAAGCAGAATCTTTCATCATCCCGAGAGTTTTCTCATTGATAATATGATGGGTATCATCTGTATAAGGAGCAAATACTGTCACCGCATCCGAGTTTTGCAGCATCTGCTCCAGCTCCATTTTTTCCGCTCCGAATTCAGCCATCTGCTCCGCTGTGAGATAGGGATCATAGGCATTAATTTTAAATCCGAAAGATTGTAATTTTGCTGCCGCATTCCTGGCAATCCTGCCGAAACCGATCATACCGAACTGTGCCCCCCTATAGCGGGGAATAGGTACATGCCAGTCCTGCCATCTGTAGCTGCCATTATGGATTTTGCTATTATAGAAAGGCAGACTCCGCATCATCATAAAAGCAAAAGCAATAGCATGATCGGCTACTTCGTCAATACAGTAGTCCGGAACATTGGTTACAACAATACCTTTTTCTTTTGCCGCTTTAATGTCCACTATATCCACACCGATACCGTAGCGGGCGATGATTTTACATTTATCCAGTTTATCAATGGTCGGTTTCATGATTTTTGCATACTGCTGAATGATGGCATCACCATCTGCTGCGATCTCAGCCAACCCTTCGCCGGTATTACACTTCAAACCAATGACTTCCGCTCCAATGGGTTCCAGAATAGATTTTTCTATTTCATTGTCCTGATAGTCATAATCACTGATATATACTTTGTATTTTGCCATAATTTAAATAATCCCATGTTTGTTTATACTGGAGCCGCAGTACCGGCGGCAGTACAACTCCAGTATTTTCTACTTTAGTTTACAGCTTCTGCGTATAATTCGTTTGCCTGCAGAAACAGATCGACATTTTCTTTTGTTACCACATTTACAGATGTATAAATGTTGCTGGGAGCGACTTTAACACCGGCGGCGGAATTATCAGTTGTCAAAGGCATATCGACATGCTTGGCGGATATAAGTGAAAACATAGCCCAATACATCATTGAAACATCGTTCTGTGTTACAGAGGCGGTAATCGTACCGTCTTTGATCATACCCAGTACATCCGTATTCCGGTCCATACCCATGACATCAATGGTTCCGGTCAGCTTCATTTCCTTAATCGCCATTGACGCACCCATAGCACCTGTTGAATCGGCACAGATAAAACCTTTCAGATCAGGAGTCTTGGCCAGAATATCCTTTGCTGCGGAAACAGCCACTATCGTATCCGCCTGGGTATCTCCCACCGCTACGATTTCCACTCCGGGAAAGTTGGCAAATCCGTCTTTAAACCCAGCAGTCCGTTCCTCAAACATAGGGTTCCCGGGGAGGGTCAGCAATGCAACTTTACCTTTCCCATCGATCATTTTGGAATATTCCGTAGCACCCACATAGCCCAGTTCATAGTTGGACGAACCGACAAAGGTCAGACGCTCGCTGCTTGGCAGATCGCCATTGAAAGTTACAACAGGAATCCCTGAATTGATGGCTTTTTCGATCGTCGGATTAAGACCGGGATCCCATCCCATTACGCAAATCCCGGAAGGTCTTTTGGCTATGGCCGATTCAAATGCCGCCACCATAGCATTGGTATCACCATCCATGGGGCCTACAAAACTGGTTTTAACACCAAACAGTTCTCCTGATTTTTTCCAAGCCCATTTTGCGGCATTCCAGTATTCAATATTGTTCAGAATATTGACAACAACATAGCTTTCATCCGCAGCAACCTGTTCCAGCAGATTGCTGCTGTTCCCTGTAGTCGCATCAGATACAGCAGCTTCCGTCTTGCCTCCCGAACATGATGCGAGCAGCATAAAAGCTACCGGCACGATAAACAGTAAACTCTTTTTCATAATTCCCTCCAAATATTTAAAGTCCCTTGATCAGAACTTTTATCCTTGCTTCTCCATGACTGTCCCTTACAAATTCCAGAGCCTCAACAGCTTTATCAAAAGGGAATTCATGGGAGATACAACTGGCCACATCTATTTTTTTAGACGCGATCATATTAATGGCCGGTATAAACGAATTGGGGCTCGCCAGAACACCGTATACGGTGATATCCCTTGTTACGACATAGTCCATATCCACCGGAATCGTTTTAGCACCAGTAATGCTGAGAGCACAAATTTTCCCTCCCGGCCGTACAGTTTCTATCGCTGTTTTAATGGCTTCGGGGTTTCCTGTATCTTCAAAGACCACATCCGCTTTCTGTCCCAGAATCCTTTCGATTTCTTCCAGAGGATCAACTTCTGTGGAGTTGACCAGATGCAGCCCCCATTTTTCCACTTTTTCCCTGTGGGCCTCTTTTCTGGATACAACAATTACTTCCGATGCCCCGGAATGAGCGGCTAACTGGGCATTTAATAACCCGATAGACCCGTCTCCGAATACCACGACCTTTTCTCCGGGATTAATCCCTGTTCTTCGGACTCCATAGAGAACGGTTGCCAATGGTTCAACTAAAGCTGCCTCTTCGGGTGTAACACCCTCGGGAACCTTGTAGACATTTTTCCCTTCTGTTTTCAGATACTCTGCAAAGGAACCATCATAGCGGATAACCCCCAGTTCGGTTCTGTTATCGCAAAGGTGATAGTTTCCATTCAGACAGTTTGTGCATTTTCCGCAGCCGATACTTATATCCCCGATAACATGGTCTCCCACCTTCACATTTGTGACGTTTTTACCGACTTCACTGACAATCCCGGACCATTCGTGTCCGGCCGTCATAGGACGTTTGGAAAGCCCCTGGGCAAAATATGGCATAGACCCGTCGTACAGTTCCTTATCAGTCGTACAGATTCCGGAAACCAGGACTTTTATCAGTACTTCATCATCATTCAGTTCAGGAATCGGGACATCTTCCAGACGCATATCCAGGGGCCCATAAATACGATAAGCCTTCATAGTTCTACTCATAATTCTTCCTCCTAATATCAGAATCAGATTGCTTTATTGCCGTTTTTTCTTTTTTCGTTGATAGAATCCACTAGTATGGCCAGAATCAGAATCACACCGGTTATAAAGTTCTGCCAGTAGATATTTACATCCAGAAGGTTCAGGGAAGTAGAAAGGATCTGCATGAATGTCGCTCCCATAACAGCTCCCAGAACAGTTCCTTCACCGCCGTTCAGACTGGCGCCTCCAATAATACAGGCGGTAATGACGTTCAATGCCGTATTCTCACCCAGGGTAACGGAAGATGCGCCGAAACGGGCTGTAATAATAACCCCGGATAAACCCGCAAAAAATGAAGCCAGGCTGTAGTTAAATATCTTGATCTTACGAACATCAATTCCATTCAGGATAGCTGAAGTCTCATTCCCGCCGATATAATAGCTCTGTCTCATAAATCTGGTTTTTCTCATTAAAAGATCAAATATCAGAACAAGAATAATAAACATCAGAATCGGGAACTGAATATTAAACAGGCTCCCCTGGCCGATTATTTTAAAATTCTCAGGTAAGTCCAGCACAGCACGGCCTTTGGAGATAATCAGCATCAATCCCCTGACCGCCATCATCATACCAAGAGTCGTGATAAAGGGATTCAAACCGAATTGGGCAATCAGAATCCCGTTAATGACTCCTATCAGAACCGCTATTCCCATTGCCAGCAGGATAGCCAGCCCCACGGGCATGCCTGTTTTTAAAAACATCCCCACAACAACACCTGTTAGAGCCATAACAGACCCTACGGATAAATCCATTCCGCCTGTGATTAGAAGTACTACCATCCCTATACACAGAACACCTTCTACTGTAAGCCCCATTAGCATTGCCAGAATATTTGCAGAAGTGAAAAAATAGGGAGTCAACAGCGATACCAACAGGCTCGCAAAAACAATAACCAGAACAAGGATCGATTCCCTCTGCTTTGTCAGCCCTTTAACGTTCAACAATAAACTATTTTCCATACTTTCACCCTTTTTTACTTTGATTTAACACCTGTGGCATATTCCATGATCAGATCCTCTGAAAAATCCTGTTTTTCAAGTTCTCCCTGGATTTTACCTTCATGCATGACATAAATGCGGTCACAGGTTCCCAGCAGCTCCGGCAGTTCAGAGGAGATAATAACAACCCCTTTTCCCTCATCTGAGAAATTTTTAATCTTCTCATAGATTTCCGCTTTGGCTCCCACATCCACGCCTCTTGTGGGTTCGTCAAATATGATCAGTTCCGGATCAATTCCCATCCATGACGATATAAGACATTTCTGCTGATTTCCCCCTGAAAGGTTTCCCACCTTCTGATCTATCGAGGGAGTGGCAATCTTATACTTCTCTACTTCTGAAACAGCATTCCGATCTATTCTTCCGGAATTGATCATACCCTTCTCTGTATAATCCTCCAGGTGAGTTGAAACCAGGTTCAATTTAATGGAAAAATCCAGGGTAAGCCCCAGTTTCTTCCTGTCTTCCGTCAGATAGGCGATTTTAGCTTTAATAGCGTCTTTGGGATTTTTCACAGGGATTTCCCGGGAGTCTATATAAATTTCCCCCCCGTCCCTTTTATGGGCCCCCATAATTCCCAGGGCCATTTCAGTCCTGCCGGCCCCGATCAAACCGGCGAAACCGACAATTTCCCCTTTCCTTACACCAAAAGAAACATTCTGATACAGATCGTTTGCAGTCAGATTCTCTACCCGGAAAAAGAAATCCTTTGAAAGGAATCTCTCTCTGCTGCCTGATCCGTACAGATCTTTGATTTCCCGGCCGACCATCATATTGATTATCTGACGCTCATTCAAATCTTCGATCTTTTCCGTACCGATATGCATACCATCGCGCATAACGACTACTTTATCCGCAATCTGAAAGACCTCAGAAAGTTTGTGGGTAATATAGATAAAGGAGTAGCCTTCTTTCTTCAGTTTCTCAATAATTTCAAAAAGCAGCTGTGTATCCGCCTCAGTCAAAGAACTGGTGGGCTCGTCCAGTATGATTACCTTGGCTTCAAATGAAAGTGCTTTCAGAATCTCCAGAAGCTGCTGGGTTCCAATTGACAGGTCCTTTACAAGAGTACCCGGATTTATTGAAAGATTGAACTTTTCCAGCAGCTTCCTGGTATTTTCATTTAAAACTTTCCAGTCGATGTTTCCCATCTTTTTTACCGGCTGCCGATTCATAAAAACGTTTTCAGCAACGCTCATGCTCCCGATCATAGTCAGTTCCTGATAAACCATGGCAATACCGGTATGCATAGCCTGATAAGCAGATTCAAAATGCATGGAAGCACCATCGACGATGATTTCTCCTGCATCCGGTTTCAAAGACCCGGAAATCATTTTCGTCAGAGTTGACTTTCCGGCACCATTCTCACCAAGCAGAGCTATAACCTGCCCCTTCTCAAGGGTCAGGCTAATATTATCTACTGCTTTGACACCAGGGAAGTATTTCCTTATTCCCTTAACTTCAAGGACTTGTGACAAAACAACACCTCTTTTTACCTCTGGACCCGACCGGATCCGTCTCCGGACATCAGTTTTTCCACTTCGTCAACCGATACCTGATTAAAATCAAACTCAATCGTATGCTTCAAACAGGATGCGGCTGCAGCGAAATCCACAACTTTCTGAGAATCGAATTCCGATACCAACCCATATAACAGAGCGCCTACAAAAGAGTCTCCACCACCAACCCTATCCACAATATGAATCAGATAGTTTTTAGAGAAATAACTTTTTTCTCCGTCATAGAGCATTGCCCCCCAGTTATTATCACTGGCAGAAATACTCCCTCTCAGGGTAATGGCAACCTTTTTAAACCCGAACCGGTCAATAAGCTTTTTAGCCACCTCAGTGTACCCGTCATGATCCAGGGAACCGCCTTCGACATTTGTATTTTCCGCTTTAATACCGAAAACCTTTTCAGCGTCCTCTTCATTCGCAATGCAGACATCCACGTACTGCATAAGGTCTGCCATAACACTGCCGGCTTTTTCACTGGTCCAGAGATTTTTCCGGTAATTCAGATCGCAACTGACAGTCAGACCTTTTTCTTTCGCCGCTATCAAAGCATCCCGGCAGATCTCCACACAGTTATCAGACAAAGCAGGAGTAATACCGGTGAAATGAAACCATCCGGCCCCGTCCAGAATGGCATCCCAGTCAAAATCTTTTTTCTCAGCCATAGAGACGGCAGAATACTTCCTATCGTATATAACCTTGGAGGGTCTTTGGGATGCCCCTTTTTCAACATAATACATGCCCAGACGATCACCGCCATAGACAATGCTAGATATATCTACGCCATAACCGCGTAGGTCTTTAATAACAGATTTGGATAGATCATTATCCGGAAGCTTTGTGACAAAGGCAGATTCAGCTCCGTAATTGGAAAGGGAAACCGCCACATTTGCTTCTCCACCGGCAAAACTTAACTCAAATTTCTTTGCCTGTCCGATCCTCAGGTATCCTTCCGGATTCAGACGACCCATAATTTCTCCAAAACAAACTACTTTCTTCAAATTGCATTCCTCCTTTTAAATCGTTTTTATATATCAAATCTGCGTTGTGTACTTTTTTGCCAGATCCGTAAGTTCGGAAAAACGTTTCTCTTTTATCAGTTTCGTATTCACAATATTGGATCCGATACCGACACCGCTTAATCCGGCATCAAGAAACTCTTTCAGGTTTTTGTCATCCACCCCGCCTACAGCCATCATGGGAATATGGTTAAGAGGTGCTTTTATGGCTTTTATATAAGAAAGCCCCAGAACCCCGGCAGGAAAAAGCTTTACAAAATGCGCTCCCGCTTTGTAGGCATCATTCACCTCGGAAGGACTTAAAGCACCGGGTATGGAAACACACCCCATTTCCACTGTCTTTGTAATCACGCTTTTATCCATATTGGGCGAAATAATATACCTAGCCCCTGCTTCAATAGCGAGAACACACTGCTCCTCCGACACCACAGTACCCGCTCCAATGGCCATTTCTGCCCCGAACTCTTCCGATAATGCCTTAATCGCCTCAGTCGTGTCTTTCACGCCCGTACTGCTGGACTGGTTAAAAGTCACTTCGATAAGCCGGATACCGCCGTCATAAAGCGCCCTTGCCGCAGAAAGAATATCTTCCGGATCCACCCCCCTGACGATGGCAATAATTTTATGTCTATTGATCATATCAATCGTATTTTTCATACCAAACCTCTTTCACACTCGTTTCAGAATGAGTTTTCTCAATAAAATTCCCGGAGAATTAAATCCTTCCGAACTTTTCCAACAGCTGATCTACGGTTGCCCCCTTAAGGATCTCCGCCCTGGTTGCCTCCTCTTTATCAGCCTGCTCTTTTGCCTTTTCATAGATCTCTTCCAGATCTTCCGCCGGAGCAATAGTGACACCAAGTTCATCGGCTACTACCAGATCTCCGGGGTTCACAATGATCCCCCCGCAGACGATGGGAGTATTAATTTCAATAGGCTCTTTCCTTCCGGAATAAGCAGTGTGAGAGGCCCTGGGACTGACATATGCCGAGTACACAGGAAAGTCCAGCATCCTGGATTCATCCGTATCACGGGCACTTCCATCGATTACGGCTCCGACAATTCCTGCGGCCCTGCACAATCCGGACATAAGACCGCCCCATATTGAAGTTGCCGACTCGGAGAACGCATCAATGACCACAACGTCTCCGGGCTTGGCCACATCAAAGATTGCCAGGCAGTCAACAATGTCACCGGGGGTCAGTTTAACTGTCAAAGCAGGTCCGATAATGCGGCGGTTTACCGTTCTTGGCTTTATATCATGCCGCATAACGTTATCTCTTTCCTGTGCATCGCTTACGACAGCCGAAAGACTGAAGACATCCTTCATTTCCAGAAACTTATCAATGATGTCCTGATTAACCTCAACATGGTCCTTCAAAATGTTTTTCATTTTATTACTCCTCAGAATGTTTTTTTGTATTCGTTTCTTTAACGCAGCTTATTGTTGCTTCGATATGACGCTTCATCAAAAGAGTCGCCATTGGCTCATCTTTCTTTTTAATTGCCGCAAGGATCTCTTCATGAAATTCCAACCCCACCTCCGGTCCGATTTTTAAATTCGTCAACTCCTGTGAAGCCATCAAAACCCCGGTAAGCATTGAGTTCACGGATTTAATTATTGGATTCCCGGTTCCTCGAGCCAATATTCTATGAAATTCATAATCAGCCGTATAGAATTCCTGGTTGTCTCCAAAGCTGTCTCTCATTTTCATGTATGATGCTTCCAGATCAACCAGATCTTCTTCTGTTCGATTAATCATGAATTCTGTAACAATTCCCGGTTCAAAGTACAAGCGGAATGTAAGTACATCCTGTAATTCCATAGTTTTCAAAGATAAAAGAGGAACAATATTCTTCATAATATGATCAATATCAATTTCCGAAATAAATGTACCTGCTCCTTTTCTTTTTTCCAGTATCCCTAGAGCAGAACATTGCCCCAATGCTTCTCTTACTGCAATTCTACTGACACCAAGTATCTCACACAGTTCCTTTTCCGTATGGATTTTATCTCCGGGTTTCCACTTGTTCTTTTTAATCTGTTCAATGACATAGTTTGACACTTTTTTACTTAATACCTTTTCTGCCATGGGATTCCCCTTTGAAGAAAAACATCCTGAACAAACGACTTATGTATTACACATTTAATTTAAAAAAATTATATGTAATACATCTATAAGAATTAACTCTATAGTATTCCACTTATTTAGACTTGTCAATCAATATTTTATTACATTTGTATTACATCTATTTATCATTATATTACATGTTGAATTTTGTTAGCATATCCAAAAGTCATTGCATTTGATGTTTACATAGGAGTGATTATTTTTAAAAAAAAAGCAGACAACAGCATGGGTATTAGTTAACTGGATACAATTTTTTGAAATTATGTTCTCAGAGCTTTGATTGCTGCTCCTAAAAAAGATACACATCTTCAACTTCTAGGATTTTTTGATACATCTGATTTTTTCCGGAATGGGTTAGCCTCAGAGAAGGCTACAACCCTATACTTGAAATGTTTGAGAGAATTAATCCTCAAGAGCTTTTCTCATAGGTATTGGTGATAATCAGGCCTCCAATTCACATGTATTCATTTACTTAAGCAGATTGGGGGCTGTATCGTTGACTCCATTAGCCAGCTCCTGATCGAGCATGTAGGTAGCCGGAAGCATTATTCTCAGGAAAAATGTTCAAAATACAATCGCTCCGGCTTAAATCTATCCACAAATCTATTGGCCTCTTCCTCGACAGGATACCCGAAGGGAACAATGCAGAAAGGAGTAATCCATTCAGGAAGGTCAAGAAGATTCGTGATAAACTCCTCCCTTTCCCGAAGGGGAGAGACCCCCAGCCATACGGCACCAAGTCCCTGCTCCACCGCTTCCAGTAAAAAATTCTGTACAGCTGCGGAAAGATCCTGATGACACATCTCGGGAAACTTCAGGGAGGATTTATCAATCAGAAAAACAACGACCGCCGGCGCCCGGGCAACAATCCCCGCGTAGGGACTGACATTGCTGAGCTTTTGAAGGATTTCAGGATTTTCCAGGACAAGAAACTTCCATGGTTGCTGGTTCCCGGCTGAAGGAGCCTGCATAGCGGCTTTAACCAATTTGATAATAACATCCCGATCCACAGGCTGATTTTTATACTTCCGTATACTTCTTCTTATGTTTATGGTATTCATAGAATTTCCTCCAGATATAAAAAAAGGTCCATTGCCGAAACACATATGTGATTACAACATGGTATTGATTATCCCGAAAACTGAACAGTCCTGAAAAGTATAAAAATGGTTGACAACTCAAAACTTAATTGTATACAATATGTCCACAGTAGATACACAAGAATACTGTTCGCCGAGCATAAACTCCTAAACCGGTCCGGAACGGCAGGGAGTTGAGCCGATAGGGTTTTTCTGTAAACGGAAAAGCCTCCCAGTGTGGAAAGGCGGGGAAATACATCTCGGATAAGAGAAACACCGAAATAGATCTCTCCTGCCTTCAATAGAATTTTTTTATTGGAGTAGAATCATGATTATCAGAAAAAAAGGGATGGCAGTTATTTGCGCTCTCTTTATCAGTTTAAGCATTTTTGCCTCAGGCCAGAAAGAGGAACCTGTTCATATCAAACTGGCAACCACAACCAGCACGGAAAATACAGGTCTTCTGGCAGAGCTTCTGCCCGTATTCCTGGAAGAAGAAAACATCCAGGTCGATGTCATTGCCGTAGGAACAGGAAAAGCCATTGCCCATGGTGAAAACGGTGACGTGGATGTTATCCTCGTTCATGCCAGAAGCCGGGAAGATGCCTTTGTTGACGCCGGTTACGGGATTAACCGGAAAGACGTGATGCACAACGATTTTGTCATACTTGGACCTCCCTCTGATCCTGCGGGAATTACTGGAATGTCCGATGCTGCCGCAGCCTTGTCCCTCATTGCCGGATCCGGTTCGGATTTTCTCTCAAGGGGAGATGATTCAGGAACCCATACCAAGGAGAAAGCCATCTGGGCTGCAGCGGGAATCTCACCCGATGGAGCCTGGTACAAGGAAGTCGGCCAGGGAATGGGGACTGTTCTGACCATGACGGGAGAGATGCAGGGATACACCCTGACCGACCGGGGAACCTGGCTTGCCATGAAGGATGACCTGGATCTGAAAGTTCTGGTTCAGGGGGATCCCTGTCTCTTCAACCCCTATGGCGTGATCGCCGTCAATCCGGAACTCCACTCCCATGTGAACACAGAGGGAGCCATGAAGTTCATTGACTTTCTGATTTCAGAAAAAGGCCAGTCCATCATCAGGGATTTTACAAAGAACGGGGAACCCCTCTTCTATCCTGACGCTTTAAAGTAGGATCGAAAATGTCCGCTCTGGGAGACGCCATGGGTCTGATTGTTTCAGGCGACAGAGAGCTACTGATTATCTGCCTCACCTCTCTGAAGTTTTCAGCTGCGTCCATAGGAATAGCCTCCCTGGCGGGTCTGCCCATGGGATTTCTCCTGAAACTGAAAGATTTTCCCGGGCGGAAACTGATCCTTGTCATAACCAACAGCCTGATGGCTCTGCCGACCGTTGTGGTGGGGCTGCTGGTTTATGCCTTTATATGCCGTTCAGGTCCACTGGGGCCGTATGGTCTGCTCTTTTCACCCGCAGCAGTCATATTGGGGCAGGTTATCCTGATTCTGCCTATTGTAACTTCCATGATCTACGGAAGCGTTTCCGATATGGATCCCCGGCTTCCAGAGACACTGAAAACCCTGGGAGCGTCGGGGCACAGTTACTACATCATGCTTGTCAGGGAAATGCGGGGCCCTATCCTGTCCGCAATACTGGCAGGCTTCGGGAGAGCCATTGGGGAGGTGGGCGTATCCATGATGCTCGGAGGAAATATCCGCTGGTTCACCCGGACTATTACAACCACCATATCCCTCCAGACCAGCAAGGGTGAGTTCGAACTGGCTCTCGCGCTGGGCATAATTCTGATGCTCATTGCCTTTACTCTCAACTTTTTTATGCACCTTGTGGTGGGTTATGAAAAATAGGCTCTACCACATCAGCGAACTGGTTTTCTCCTACCATCAGAAGAAAGGGAGCCTGACGGGAGACCCTGTGCTGCGGATATCAGACCTTAAGATCCTGGAAAACAGGGTGACTGTAATCCGTGGTCATAACGGCTCGGGGAAATCCACACTGCTGAAACTGCTTTGCGGACTGCTCCGCCCGTCTGAAGGTGTAATACAAACATCCAGGGAGCTCCGGTCCGTTCTGGTGCAGCAGGAGCCCTACCTGTTTCACGGTTCGGTCCTGCATAATCTGACAGCGGCCCTCCGTTTTCAAAGGGGAAGACAGTCCGGTGAGAATGAAAAGGCTTCCCGGGCCCTTGAGATGGTGGGTCTACAGGGCTTTGAAAAACGAAAAGCCCGGGAATTGTCGGGAGGAGAAAAAAAGAGAGTCGCCATAGCCAGGGCTCTGATGACTGATCCGGAAGTTCTTCTTCTGGACGAGCCTGATGCCAATGTGGACAACAGAACATCCAAAGAGCTGGAATACCTGATCGGAGACTTGAAGGATAAAGGACTGACCATCATACTTTGTTCCCATAACAGAGGTTTTGCCTACCGGACATGTGACGATCTGGTGGATCTCTATCAGGGCTGTCCGGTGGATCATGACGAAAATATATTCAAGGGGATTTACAAGTACAGCCCCGGGATGTTTTCCGAGTTTTCCATAGGAGACTGGATTATCCGATGCCCTTCCCTGCAGGGGGAATTCAATACAGCGGTGATTCCTCCGGAAAGCATCACCCTGCTCCCTGAGAATCAGAGCCGCGGGGAAGGGAATGTCTGTTCCGGTAAGATACTGGAGATCATTCCCTCGAAGACAGGTATGAAGATTCTGTCTATCACGGGAACCGCTGAACTGAGTGTGCTGATCAGCGATGCAGAACTCTCTGTATTGGATCTTCATGCAGGAGATTGTGTAGTCCTGTTGTTCAATCCATCCTCTGTAAGACTGTACTGATATTCGGGAGTTAAAAAAGATGATGAACGTTGATGATATATTTAATATTCTGAACAAGTTTCCCATGGAGATTAGAACGGAGAGAATTCCTCTGTCTGATGCTTGCGGCAGGTTTTTGAGTGAGAACGTGGTATCACCCCTCGATTCTCCCCCTTTTGATAAAGCTGCTATGGACGGCTGGGCCGTGCTGGAAGGGGAAAAATCAAGAAACCTCACTATCCTTGAAACTGTCGCAGCCGGCGATGTACCTTCTGCACCCCTTACACCGGGGACATGCACGGCTATCATGACCGGCGCAAAGATTCCCCCGGGTACCGGAAAAATCATCCGGGTAGAGTACACTCACCAGGAAAATGGCGTGGTAATTGTGGAGACCGCGGAACCCTATGAGAATATAATCCGACAGGGAGAGAATCTGAAAAAAGGAGATACCGTATTAACGCCGAGGCGGTTGGGACCGGGAGACATCGGCATACTGGCAAGCCTCGGTCTGGACAGTGTTCCTGTAGCAATTCCTCCCCGGGTAGGAATCATTTCCACAGGCTCGGAACTCAGGGAGCCGGGTATACCCCTCAAAGATGGGGAGATCTATAACAGCAATGGCCATCAGCTGAAAGCCCAGGTGGAAAACTGCGGTGGACTTGTCAACTATTACGGCATCATCCCGGATGATGAGAAACTCCACTACCAGGCCATCAAGCGGGGGCTGGAGGAAAATGATCTTCTGATTCTGTCAGGGGGCGTTTCCATGGGAGAGTTCGACTATGTCCCCCGGACCCTGAAGCAGCTGAGCGTCGGGGAGATTTTCTATAAACCGGCCATTAAGCCCGGCCGTCCCCTCTGGTTCGGCTCATCCGGGAGCTGTGCCGTGTTCGGCCTTCCCGGGAATCCGGTTTCCACGTATATCCTGTTTGAAGTATTCGCACGACATCTCATCTACCGGTTCTGCGGAATCGAATACAGGCCCGAGTACCTTTCAGGCGAACTGGGACGGACCATCAGCAGAAAAACCTGGGACAGAACGGAGTTTTATCCGGTCTTTTTCAGGGACGGAAAAGTTTTCCCAGTATCTTATCACGGGTCTTCCCACCTGAATGCCATGGCCGAAACACACGGACTTCTGACCATAGACAGGGAGATCAGGAAAGTCAAAGAGGGGGAAACTGTCAATGTTAGACTCTTATAACCGGGAAATAACCTATTTGAGGATCTCCGTAACCGACAGATGCAATTTGCGCTGCCTCTACTGCATGCCACCCGAAGGTATCCCCCAAAAAGCCCATTCCGAATGCCTGAGTTTTGAGGAGATAACCGCCATAGCCCGTGAAGCGGCAGAGCTGGGAATCACGAAGATCCGCCTTACCGGAGGAGAGCCCCTGGTCCGCAGCGGTATTGTCAAACTGGTGGGGATGCTCAGAGAAATCCCGAACATTAAGGTTATTGGTATGACGACCAACGGCCATTTCCTTGACAGGTATGCGGACCCCCTGAAGGAAGCCGGCCTGGACAGTCTTAATATATCTCTGGATACCCTGAACGGAGAGCGCTACTCCCGTCTAACGAGGGGGGGGGATATCAGGAAAGTCCTGGAAGGAATTGAAGCTGCTCTGGCCGCCGGCTTTCCACTGAAACTGAACATGGTTGCAACCGAAGACACAACAGAGCAGGAGATTCTTGAGATGCAGGAATTCTGCCAACGGAAAGGAATCAAACTCCAGAAGATCAGAGAGTATTCTCTGAAAAGCCACAAGGAAGAAAATGATGATTTTCTCTATCACCGCCCTCCCCCCTGCGGAGGATGCAACCGGATAAGACTCCTTTCGGACGGCAGGTTGAAACCCTGCCTCCATTCGGATAAGGAAATCCTGATTAATATGAATGAAATTTCACAATCCATCAAAGAAACAATAGAGAACAAGCCCCGCTGCGGGAGCGTATGCCATACAAGAAAGATGGTGGAGATAGGAGGTTGAAATGGGATTTTCGCACGTAGACGAAACCGGTAAAGCAAAAATGGTGGATGTGTCTTTCAAACCCGTGATCCACAGGACAGCCATCGCAGAAGGTATGATTCTCTGCGGGAGAGAAACCATGGATCTGATCAGAGATAATCAGATTAAAAAGGGCGATGTTCTAACTGTGGCCCAGATAGCCGGTGTAATGGCTGCAAAACAGACATCCAACCTCATACCTCTGTGCCACAACATAGCCATAGATCAGGTAATTCTCGAGCTTACACCTGAGGAAAAGGGGATACGGATACGGTCAAAAGCTGTTTGTACCGATAAAACCGGGATAGAAATGGAGGCCCTTACGGCGGTTTCCCTGGCTGCTCTGACTGTTTATGACATGTGTAAAGCGGTAGATAAATCCATGGAGATCACGGGAATCAGACTGCTGGAAAAAACCAAAGAGGAGATCCTTGTATGAACAGAAGAAAAGAGTTCCGGATTCTCTCCCTGAATATATCGGACAGAAAGGGCGTTCAGAAGAAACCGGTGGATTCCATGGAGCTGAAACCGAATCATGGAATCGTGGGTGACGCTCATGCGGCGTCCTGGCACAGACAGATTTCCCTTCTGGCAAATGAGGATGCTGATACAATAAGAGGCCGGGGCATGGATATCGGATTCGGGGATTTCGCGGAGAACATCACGACCGAAGGAGTGGACCTGAGTTCCCTGCCTGTAGGAACAAAACTGTTTTTGGGAGAGTGCGAAACCGAAGTGACCCAGATTGGCAAGGAATGTCATCAGCACTGCGCCATTTATCATACAACCGGAGACTGTGTGATGCCCCGGAAAGGGATCTTTGTCAAAGTTCTAAAGGGAGGGACCATTACCCGTGAAAGTAACTGTTATTACTGTCAGTGACCGGGCAAGCCGGGGGGATTACGAAGACCTTTCCGGTCCTGAAATGGTCAGGATTCTGAACGAAGCCTACCCGGACAGCCGGATTCGTACGGTTATCGTACCCGATGAGAAAGAAGAGATTCTGAAAGCATTTGAATCAGCGATAGAGGAGGACTTCATCCTGACTACAGGAGGTACAGGTATCTCCCCGAGGGATATAACCCCTGATGTGACAAGTGAATTCTGCGAAAAAGAGCTCCCGGGGATCTCTGAAATTCTCAGGATGGAATCCTACAGGGAAACCCCTCAGGCCATGTTAAGCAGAGGATATTCTGGTTTAAAAGGCAATACGATCATTGTCAATTTCCCGGGTTCCCTGAAAGCTGTACGCCTTTGCACGAAAGTTCTCATTCCGATTATGGAGCACAGCCGGAAAATGCTTTGCGGCCAGGGCCACTGAAACAGGACATCATATCTTTTTAATTCGGTGATTCATAATTCAGCTCATATGTGATATTTTAATAGGAAATCCCCCAGGGCGGTTACAACCTGATTACAGGAAATCTATAATGGCAAAGCAGAACAGTCAGGGTAAGTCCCTAAAACAGCAGGCGTATGAAAAACTCACAACCATGTTTTTGAAAGGAGAACTGAAACAGGGGGATCCTCTGATTGAACTGAACCTTTCTGAAAAGATGAAAATAAGCAGAACGCCTTTGAGAGAAGCCTTTCTTCAGATGGAAAAAGAGGGTATTGTAGAAATTATTCCCCGGAAAGGTGCTTTTATCAAAAGGATTACGCTCCATGATATTCAGGAAGTTTTTCAGATCAGAGAAGCAATTGAAGGAATGGCAGCTCATCTGGCTGCAACCAAAATAACTGAAAATCAGATTGAGGCCCTGGAAAAAATTTTCAACCAGGCTGATGAGTGCAGAGGTGATGATTCATTTTTGAAAGCTGCGGAAAAAGCCGGAGACAATCTTCATGAAATGGTATTGCAGATATCCGGCAATCTGAGGATAAGAGAGATTCTGAACAGCTATCAGCTTCTTCTGATGAGAGAGCAAAAGAAAGCTGCTTCCATTCCTGTTATCATAGAACAGGCATTTGATGATCATAAAGAGATTCTGACCGGTTTAAAAGAGAGCCCGGATGCCGCGGAAAAAGCCATGCGGACCCATATTAGAAAAACTCTCAATGCTGTTATCAATCAGACAAACTGATGGAAGAAACATCCATTCCCCGGATACCCACAGGCTGGCGGAAGAGGGCACCTGAATCAGGATATTTTGCAATCTTGCTTTGATTAAGCCCGGTTCTGGCGGAGGTGATAAAAAGTTCATCCATTCCCTCTCCTCCAAAACAGAGTGAGGTAACCCGCAAAGCGGGAACAGGTAGTTCTTTAAGGACCTCACCTTTCTCCGGGTCTATTCTGATGATCCTGGCCCCATCCCACAGAGCCAGCCAGATCATCCCCTCGCAATCGACAGCCATGCCATCGGTAAGTCCCATGGAAGACGCGACTCTCAGAACAATCCTTCTATTGGACAGTTCACCACTCTGTCTATCGAAATCAAAGGCATCCAGTCGGAAAGTCTGAGTGTCTGTATAGTACATGGTATTATAATCCGGACTCCAGCCTATACCGTTGGAAACAGAAACATGAGAGAACACTTTTCTAACAGATCCATCCTGATCCATCCTGTAAAAAGCTCCGCTGATACGGGTAGAATTCCGGTCCATACTCCCGAACCACAACCTCCCCTGATTATCGCATTTGGCATCATTCAGTCTGTTTCCAGGATCATGATTTTCCGCAAGAGCCAGGAATACAATTTTTTCTGTTTTATAATAGAAGCGGACTATCCTGTGCTCCAATGTCAGAATACAGGATTCTTCATCCAGAGGAAAAACAGCACTGACCATTTCAGGAAGCAACCAGACAGAACAGGATTTTTTTTTCAGAAAGTACCGGTAAAAGCATTTCCCGAAAATATCCACCCAGAAAAGGGATCCTGATTTCTTATCCCAGTATGGTGCTTCCCCCAGTTCAGTTCTGACATCGCACAGGATCTCCACTTCAGGCAAGTCCCACGGATTTCAGCTGTTCCAACACCCATCCAAGGTTCAATTCCTCCAGTTTGGCTTCTGTGGGTATACCTTTATTGTCCCATCCCATCATACCGTAGTAGAGAGACAGAGACTTAAGGAATTGATCCCGATCGATTTTGACACCCCTGGAAGTTCCTGAACGGATCGGTTCAAAACATCTTTCCGGCAGAGAATCATCATCTGATGTCAAACCTTCTCTCAGATTGTAGGCTCTCAGAAGTGTTACCCATCGTTCCCCTACTTTCATGAGTTCAAAGAGGCTGGTATTCCATCCGGTAACGGATTGAACAATCAGATTGATCTTATCCATATCGATGGCCCGGAACTCTGGCGCCGTTACAAAAATACAGATATCCAGAACATCATGTAATCCCCACATATGCTGAAGGTAGGTAAACATCCTGACCTTCCGGGGAGAAAGAGACTGCGACGGTTCGGGATCCAGAAGACCCAGAGGAGCTAGGTCATAGAGATCCACAAATCCCCACTCCCTGTCAGGCTCTCCCTCTTTTTCAAACCAGGGATCATGAGCAGCCTGAAGATGATCAGCCCCGGTGGGAGAGACAGCATATCCCAGAGCCACACTCCATTTGGGCCTGGGCTCATGGCCGGGGAATTCCTGACCTTTGGACTGCATGGCATAGCGGATAGTATCTTTCCCTATCACACCAGCAGCTTTCCGGCTGCCCAGAGAAAGAATCTTTCCAAATCCTTCCTTATTAGTAATCATATAAAGGAGTTTTTGAATGATTTCCGGCTGATTCCAATCCAGCACAATGCCACCGGTATCTTCAGTGGTAATCAAACCTCTCTCAAAACACTCTATAGCCCAGGCAATTGTCATTCCCGCAGAGATTGTATCGATCCCCAACTGATTACAGAGTTCGTTACTTTTGACTACGGCTTTAATGCTGTCAACTCCCAGGGCGGAACCAAGAGAACCGATCGATTCAAATTCAGGCCCCCCCACAGTTCCGGCAATCCCTGCTTCCGGATCGGGTTTGATTTTCCTTTTACAGGCTACCACACAGGAAAAGCAGGTTCCGCTTTTTGTACCGATCTCTTTAAGAGCCTTTCCGGATATGGCTTCGGCTCCTTCAAATGACCCATCCTGAAAATTCCTGGTGGGCAGCATTCCTCCCACACTCATGGGGACAACCCCTTTGGCAGTACCGTATTCATGATGAACCGATATAGCCGGGTGCTCTTTTGTTCCCTTATGGAACCAGTCTTTTATTTCTTTGAAAGTATCCTCATCATGAAGGACTATATCCTGACTGCCCTGAACAGCAACCGCTTTCAGGTTTTTACTACCCATAACAGCTCCCAGTCCGCCCCGCCCCGCAAAATGGTGCAGATCGGCACCGATACAGGCATAGTCAACCAGATTTTCACCGGCAGGCCCAATGATGCAGCTTTTCACTCCTTTCCCGTGAAGGGTTTTAAGAACCCTGTCCGCATCATCCATGTTCAACCCCCACAGGGAAGCCCCGTCAAGAATTTCTACCAGATCATCCTTGATATTGATATAGCAGGGTTTGTCGGACTGGCCGGTGATGATGAGCCCCAGATACCCGGCTTTTTTTAATGTAGCTCCCCAATAACCGCCGCTCTGGGATGCTGCGATGCCTCCAGTCAGGGGAGATTTTGCAATAATGGAGTGCCTGCCGGTTCCTGAAAGTTTTACACCTGTCAGAGGAGATGTCATAAACAGCAGCATGCTTTTCTCAGATAAAGGATCGATCCCGGGCTCTGTTTCCTTCATCAGGAAATAGGCTCCCAGCAGGTCACCTCCCATATAGGATCTCAGTACTTCATATGGTAATTCCTGTTTTACAAAAGTTTTAGCTGTTAAATTAATCCGAATTACTACCTGATTCATCCGGTTCCTCCTGTTCAATTAGTATCTTTATTCCACGACTAATCCCTTCCGGGATTTTCCATGACCATTTTTAAAGTATTACGGATATGCTGCCGCATTGAGAGTTCCGCCTCTTCCGGCCCTTTCTTTAGATTCTCCAGTATCAGCAGATGTTCTGCAAAAGCATTATCCAGCTGATGAGGGATCGAGGAGGCAACAGCACGCTCCTGAGTCAAAAGGGTTCTGTAACTCCCCAGAATTTCCCGGATCCTCTGATTGTCACAGGCAATGAGAATAATGGAATGCAGCATACCGCCCGCTTCTTCTGCCAACTGATTTTTCAATAGCTTATCTTCCTGCAGAGAGACCGCCAGAAATTTTCTGTCCAGCACATTGAACTGATCTTCTGTCAGCCGTGTAGAAGCAAGATACGCAGCCATCCCTTCCACGGCTTCACGAATCTGAAACAGTTCCTGAATATCATGCAGTGTTATTCTCCTTACAAAAGCACCTTTCCGGGGTATGATCTCCACAAGCCCTTCTTTTTCCAGCTGAAGAAAAGCCTCCCTCAGAGGGGTTCTGCTGATATTCAGCCCCTCTGAAAGTTCCGTCTCCAGCAGGGGATCACCCGGTTTCAGATCACCTTTGAGATACATGGTTGAAAGCTTTTCATAAGCCTGCTGTTTCAAAGATTTTGTAATGATTTTTCCTTTTGCCATATCTCTCCTCACTGAAGCGGGATCACCTATACCTAAACTCTGTATTTTTCCAGTATATCCACATCGATGCTGACACCCAGTCCCGGCTTATCGGGGACAATGACGCTCCCCTCTTCGAGATGAAATTTCTCAACCAGAAGATCATCTCTCAGAGGATTGGGACTCTGATCGAATTCAACCATAGGGGTATTCTGCAAAGGAACATCTTTGGCTGTATAAGGGATCTGCGGAATTGTACTGATAGCCTGAAGAGCTGCTGCGAAAGCCACTCCCGATCCCCAGACATGAGGAACAAGCAGTGTATTGTACAGGATGGAAAGGGACCGGATTTTAATAAATTCCGTAAAACCGCCTGTCACGCAGATATCCGGCTGGAGAATGTCGATAAGCCCCTTTTCCAGGACATTCCTGTAATCATATCCTGTATAGAAACATTCCCCCCCGGCAATGGGGATAGGAGAACTTTCACGGAGTCTATTATACCCATCCAGGTCTTCCGGGGGCACAGGTTCTTCCAGAAAGCCGATATCCAGAGGCGCCAGTTTCTGAATCATCTGGGAGGCTGTAGTGGAATTGTAGGCGTGGTTGCAGTCGATCAGGATTTTCAGGTCCGGCCCGGCAATATCCCGGATCATTTTCACCCGTTCATAATCTTCTTTCAGAGACAGGAGACCTATCTTGATCTTTACAGTTTTAAAACCTTTCTCCAGGTATCCTCTTGCTTCCTCCGCCAGGGCTTCCATATCAAAAATATTCTGTTCAAAGTCCTTGATCGGATAGTAACCTCCTGTTGCATAAGCTGCTATCCGGTCCCGGTATGCTCCACCCAAAAGAGTTTTAACAGGGACATTGAAGTGTTTCCCCGCCAGATCCCACATGGCGATATCCAGAGCGCTGATAGCTTCAATATAGGAGCCTCTCTGGCCGAAATCACGGGTTTGCGCATACAGCTGTTCAGTCAATACAACCGGACTCAGTGGATTTTTTCCTATCAGCTTAGGTGCGAGTACATCATCTATACAGGACTTCACAGGTTCGGGAGGACCATACTGGCCTCCTTCTCCCCAACCAATAAGCCCTGAGTCTGTTGAGATTTTTACCAGCAGACTGTTCCGTTCCGGAAAATGGCACTGGGAGGAAAGGAAGGTTTTATTCTTCAAAGGAACTTTCAATATAATGCTTTCAATTGCTGTTATTTTCATTCTATAACCCTCACTTTGTTTTTTTTCAGCCAGGACTGAAGCAGTACAACCATCAGTACGATAGCCCCCAGAACAGCCTTATGAAGAACAGGGGGCACCCCCGCTACAAGCAATACAATGGAGATACTGGAGAGGCAGAAGATACCGATAACAGTACCGCCTATATTTCCCGAACCGCCATACATGGAAATTCCTCCGATCATGGTGGAAGCAAATGTATATAAAAGATATTCACTTCCTGAGCCCGGGGTGGCACTGATATTTCTGAACAAATACACCACGGCACCTAAACCGCACATAAGTCCGGAAAGGGCATAAACCCGGATTTTTATCCATTTCACAGGTATTCCACTGGCAATGGCGGTTTTTTCATTCCCGCCAATGGCATAAAGATACCTTCCATACCGGGTCTTATGCAGGAGAATACCGGCTCCGGCAATGGCTATCACAATCATAAAGATAGGAAAAGAATTGGACCCGAAGGGGAGCCAGGAAAAAGCCGGTGTGAGAATATCTTTGAAGGCCTGAACCCGAACCTGCTGTCCTGTAATGAGGAGCAGAGAGAGGGATTTGGCAATAGACATCATCCCCAGGGTTACTATAAACGGAGGGATCGAAGTAAAAGCAACAAGGGTTCCATTCAAAGCACCCAACAGAACCACAAACAGTATGGCGATCACTGTACCGGGCAATATCCCGACAAGGCCTTCCATGGTTGCGATGGTTGTTATCGCAACTGCAATGAGAGAGCCTACGGAAAGGTCAAATCCGCCGGAAATAACAACCAGAGCCTGCCCCAGAGAGAGGAGACCGAAAATGGTTGCCGAAGCAATTATCAGTTTCAGGTTGCTGGGTCTTAAAAAAGATCCTTTTGTCATGACGATAGAAATCAGGAGTACTGCCAGCAATATGATGAACTGGCTGTTCTTTGCTAATAGTTTTTTTATATTCAGTTCTTTTGACATAACCATACGGCTCCTATCAGTATGGATCCTTCCAGCATTCCATGAAGGTAGGGAGAGATACCAAGACTGGTAATAAGATTGAAAATCATAATGAGGATCACAGCTCCGAAGAGGGCTTTCAGAAGGTTACCCTTTCCTCCGGAGAGGGAGACACCTGCCAGAGAAGCGGCTGTGATAGCCCGGAATTCGTATCCTTCCGCCAGCATGGGCATACCCGCCCTGACATAGGAAGCCATAAGTATCCCGGCAATTCCAAAGAGAAGAGTTGCCAGTATATAGACCACAAAACGGATCCTGTTTACGTTGATACCCGAGTAAAAGGCCGCTTCCTCATTGCCCCCCCACCGCATACAGATGTTTGCCGACCGCCGTATTATTGAGCAGGTAGTAGAGAGCCGCACCGATCACAAAAACCACAATAAAGAATACGGGGATTGTATGGAACAGAGAGAGACTGGCTATTTTATTATAACCTTCACTCTCTACCCTTATGAGTTTACCATTGGAAAATGCACCGGAGAGACCTCTGATAAACCACATGAGACCCATGGTTGTAACAATGGCGGGAATTTTGAAATTCACAATAAAAAAGCTCTTCAGAATACCGATGGCGACACACACCAAAAGGGCAACAAGGATCGCCATGGGAGCCCCGACAACCGGTACGAGTACGGCAATAAACATGGAGGAGATCCCCATGACGGCACCTACAGAGATATCTATCCCCTTAACCAGAAGTACCAAAGTTTCCCCGATAGTGGCAAAACCCAGGATAGCAGCCAACCGGAGCACAGATGTCAGGTTCCTCATGCGGAAGAATATTGAACCAGAAAAGATCAGTGCGATTACCAGTAAGCCTGCAAATATGAAAAACAGATCGTATTTTCGTAAATTGATTTTTTGACTTTTCATGTTTCCAGTTCCTGCTGTTCACTGGAACTCTGATAGAATTCCATTATTTTTTTGTTATTCACTTCCCCGGCGGGAAGACAAGTGACGATCCGGCGATTCACCATGATATTAAGGTTGTGAACCAATCCAATAAGATCAGAGAACTCTGTTGAGATAACAACAATGGATTTTCCCTGGTCAGCCAGATCTTTAATGACATCGTTAATGTCCTCTTTGGCACCGATGTCCACCCCTTTATAGGGTTCGTCAAAGATAAAAATATCGTAATCCTCATCAAGCCACTTACCGACAACCACTTTTTGCTGGTTACCGCCGGACAACTCATTCATAGTGTCCTGAACACCTTCCATTTTCACTTTAAGTTTGGATGAAATATCCATGGCTATGGCTTTGAGATTATTAAAATCCAACCATCCCTTTTTATGTCTCAGATTGGGGAGGGATATATTTTTCTCTATGGTCCAACCCACCACCATACCTTCGGCAAATCGGTCCTCGGGAACATAGGCAATTCTCATATCCGTTAATTTCCGGGGAGAGAATTTTTTCAGGATCTGCCCTTTTACATCGATTTCCCCCATCAAGAACCGGCAGAAGTCCCATAAGGGCTCGAAAAGTTTCGGATTTTCCCGCCCCGGCAGGACCCGTAAATCCCAGGATTTCCCCTTTATGAAGATTGAAATTCAGGGGGTATCCCGAATCGATCCATTTCACATCTTTGAAAGCAAGGACCAAATCCCTGTTATCATCACTGAAATGACTGTTCAGATTGGATTTTTTCTCCACCGATTTACCGACGATAAAATCAACCAGTTCAGGTATCCCCACATCTGCCGCATTGACGGTACTGATATGTACGCCGTTCCGCAGTGCCGAGATCCTGTCGGAAAGTCTGAGAACATTATCCAGAAGATGAGAGATATAAATTATACAGACACCGTCGTCCTTCAATTTCAGAAGTACCGAAAAGAGGCACTCCAGTTCATCCCGGTCCAGGGAAACCCCGCCTTCGTCTACAATAAGCACCCGGGCATCTTTACACAGGGCTTTGGCTATTGCAGTTACCTGCTGATAAACCGGAGCCAGGTCTCCTGTGACGGCATGAATATCAATATCTATTTTGAATTTACTGAAAACCTCTCCGGCTTTGTTTATCATGGCTTCATAATCCAGAAGTCCTGAGGGCTTTTTCAATTCATACCCGAGAAAAAGGTTTTCCAGAACTGTCAGATTCAGTGCCAGATCTCCATACTGATGGATAATCGAAACCCCTTTTGCAACAGCTTTCCGGGGCGTCGGTTCAGTAAAAGCGTCACCATTAATCCTGTACTCCCCTTCTGTGGCATGGATATCCCCGATATGATTTTGCCAGGGTGCTTTTTCCAGCTCCGTTTTCTCCAACAAGACCATGGATTTCCCCGGCTTTAAAGGTCAGGTTTACCTTGTCCAGCGCTATGGTGCTGCCGTAGATTTTCCTGATATTTTTTAATTCTATCAAATCACTCATTATTACTAACTGTCCTTGAATGGGGCTGCCATTTGATCCCTCTCTGGAGGGTTCCATTGCCAGCCCCAGTTCGCTTATTTTGTATTCTGAAGATCGTAGATGCCTTCGGGCATTACACGGGTTGCAGAATAAGCCATGACTTCGTCATACCCTTTGACGCCGGTCAGATCGATGGTCAGAACGTCGTAATCTCCTGTTTCGGGCGGAACCAGAGCAAGGTCATGCTCTTCCGCATAGGCGATGTGCCTTTCCAGGATTTCCTCATCATTCTCAGCGGGAGTCAGATCAATGTTGTCATTGGGATTTTCCCAACAGCGCAGAGGCAGGTAGGTCACAGGATCGGGAGTGGTTGAACCATTCAGGTATTCAATGGCGGCTTTCATGGCAAAGGGGCCATAGTAGGGAGAGCACTCTGTTGTCATAAGAGCTCTTCCGGCTTTAATCTCTTTCAGAAAATCGCCATCTGGTCTTTACCCATGATTCTTCCATCCAGAAGATCATCCCTCCCGGCACTTTCGATGGCTTCTATGGCACCGAGGGCTTCAGAATCGCTGTAGCAGATAATCAGGTCAAAATCATCCTCATTGGGATATTTTTCCAGGAAACCTTCCATAACGGTTCTTCCTCCGTCCTGGGAGTATCCTCCATCACCGGTTGCGATGATTTTTACATCTGGATAGTGTTTAAGCACAGAGCGTAAGCCGACATACTCATCTGTACTGGGCTGGCTCCGATCAATCCTTGAACTTCAACGATCGTACCTTTATACTCACCATACTTCTCTTTCAGGTATTCCAGAGCATAGACGGCCTGATACATACCGGAAAAAGCGAAGTTCTGGGTAATGTTCGTGAAATAGGTACCGACCCCCGTTTCCTTACTAACGAACGGTCAATTACCATCAGGGAACCCCGGCGTCCGTTGCCATATCAATGACCGGATCAAGGGGTTCATCCTGATTTGGAGAGAGAATCAGCATATCAGGCTGCATAGCCAACAGGGTTTCACAGTCCATAAGCTGCCTGGCAGAATCGGCGTGACTGTTGGTCCACACATAATTGATCCCCGGTTTCATCCCCTTATACATCCCGGCCCAGTCTTCCATGGACTGAACAAAAGCCCATCTCCATGTGTTATTCATGTCTCCATTGGAAAAAGCTATCAGGTATTTGGAATTGGGTGCTTCCAGACCTGAATCCGAGGCTTCAGCTGCAGGAGCTGCCGCTTCCTGCTGGCCGTTTGCAAAGACTGCCAGACTGATCATAACCAGCAGCAGACAAAGTGAAGAAATCTTCTTGAACATTACGTCCTCCTTATTTATTTGTCGACTTATTGTATACAATAGATATGCAGTTGTCAAATTCTTTTTTTCCTTTTACCATGAGATATGTTTCAGATAAAAATTAAAGCCTACGGCACACTGCAAAACGACTGGGGACATGTGATGGAGAGATCTACTCTCTGAAATTGAATCTGCACTGCCCCTGAAAGCTCTCATGAAAAGGCTTGATCTCCCTCTTGTGGAAGTGGGTTTTGCATCCTTTGAGAACAGTTTACTCTCACCCGATCATAAACTGGACCGTTCCGGGGAGCTAATAATAGTCAATAATATCGGCGGGGGATGAATGACACAGGTAGGAGAAACGGTGACTTCAATCCAGTGAAATCCTTCTATATTCCTGATTGAGAAGATCTACATACAGCAAAGTTTTTCCTGTTTTTTCACTCCTACCCAGAAGCAGTTTGATAACTTCTGCTGATTGAATTCCCCGATCACAACAGGAGAAAAGGAAGGGTTACCCATAGTCGATTCCACACCATGGTCTTTCTTTCCCTTATAGAGCAGACTGAGAGACCTGTCTCCCGGCGGACTACACAGACCTGGCCGAACCAACCGGCAATTGCCCCGTGCACCAGAGGAATATTCAGAGATTCCGCAGCCTTTTCCAGCAATAGACGGGACGGGGCATTATCAAGAGCATCTACCAGGATATGACATCCCCTGCAGATATCCATCACATTCGATTCGGAGACTTTTTCCTGTATGGTTTCGATGTGGATTTCACTATTGATACTGCGAACTCTCTCCAGAGCTGCCAGAACCTTGGGTTTACCCAGACTGGATTCCCGACAAAGAAGCTGTCTGTTCAGATTGGTTCATCAAAAACATCCGGGTCGGCAATAACAATCTGCCCAACACCGATACGGGTCAGTGCTTCCAGACATACCCGCCAAGACCGCCGGCCCCAGCTATAAAAACCTTCTTTTCTTTCAGGACACGATTATCCTCAACAGAAATCGTATCCCGGTTTTTCAAATATCGGTTGCTAAACATAAAGCCCCCTCACTTTATACTTATGGTATAATTTTAGCGGGTTTCTTCTAACGGGAAAAGGGCAGATCAGGAAAACCGACCTGCCCTATACAAAAAAATAACAATTACCCTCATCAGATTCAGGCAACCTGAGATTCTCCAGCACTCTTAATCCGGAATCTGAAAATATATACCACAATCATGGCCATAAATACCGGAATAATCATAACACGCCACATGGATGAATACCCCATAGTCTGCGCCACCGTGCCAGCCACCACCGGCCCCACCAGGTTTCCCAGGTCCTGACCGATGTAATTGGTACTGCTTCCTGCTCCCCGTCTCTCTTTGGAACGCTTTTCATGCAGAGGGTCTGCACCAGAGGCTGACAGGCTCCGTATCCCAGGGCGGAAATAAAGGCAGCAATCAGAAACATCCAAATGGTATAGGAGAAGCTGATCAGCAGAAATGCTGCTGCAAAAAAGAACATTGCGGGAATCAGAATTCTGATAACGCCATACCTGTCGGCTAACTTACCGACCATGGGTCTTGAAAAAAGGAGAGTCACCGCATAAACCGTAAAGAAGTAACCGATATTTGCCGTGACTCCCCGATCCTCTGCATATATAACGAGAAAGGAGTTAACGTTATAATAGGCCATGCAGAGAAAGAACATCAGCACCGCCGGGAGGATTGCTTCTTTTGCCACAATATTCTCCACGGAAATCCGGAACTTTTTCACTTTTTTAAAATCATTTTTAATCCTGGACGCAGCAAATGCCGCAATCAGCATAACTGCCGCTCCGATAGCAAAAGTGGGATTATACCCCAGCTTATCTGCCAGAAACAGACCGATAGTGGGTCCGATAGCCATACAGGCAGCCTGTGCCAGAGAGTAATACCCGATACCGGTTCCCATTTTATCCGCCGGGAGAGCATCCGAAGCCAGAGCCAGACAGGCGGTAGCCGAAAAGGCCATTCCCGCCCCCTGAAGCAGACGACAGGCGATCATAACCGGGATGGAATCAGACAGACTGTAACCAAAGAAAGCCGTGGCAATCACCAGAATTGCACTGGTGAGCAGATATTTTTTATTGAACGTATCCAGTGCGGGAGCAGCGATGATTTTAAAAAGAATCGCCGTATAGGCAAATGCACTGGCGACCACCCCCACCAGAGTGGGAGTGGCACCAAGATAATCCGCATATTTGGCAATAAGGGTGTTCATCATCTGCTGTCCCAGAAACATCATCATATTGGCAATGAAAACGCTGATAAAAGCGGGATTCCATATTTTCTGAGGCTCCCCCACTGCCTGACCGGGCTGTTCACACAAAACATCCGGAGAGACATTGACTGTATTTTTAACTTGAGACACTTTTTTACCTTCCTGATTTCTTCTGATACTGCTTATTTACAGATTATTGATCTCCGTACCCTGCAGCAGGATACGAAATGCCCCGGTTTGACTTCCTCCAGAATCTGAGGATTTTTACACTGTTCAGTTGCATGAATGCAGCGGGGAGCAAAGCGGCAACCCGGTTTGGGATTTATCGGAGAGAAGACTTCACCTTCCAGAATAACCTTCTCCCGTTTATTGTGGATATCCACCGAGGGGATAGCCGAAAGAAGTGCCTTCGTATAGGGATGGAGCTGCTGCTCAAAGAGCTCTCCCGTGGGGCTCAACTCAACCACCTGTCCTAGATACATAACGCAAATGTCATTGGAGATATGGTGAACCACCGACAGATCATGGGTTACAAACATAAAAGTGAGACCCAACTCCTCCTGAAGATCCTGCAGAAGGTTGAGGATCTGAGCCTGAATGGAAACATCCAGAGCGGAAACAGGTTCATCACAGACGATAAATTTGGGTTTCAACGCCAGGGCCCGACCAATTCCGACCCTCTGCCTTCTCCCTCCGTCCAGCTCGTGGGGGTATGCCATCCGGAGACGGGTTCAATCCCCACCAGATCCATCAGTCTTTCAACTTCTGTTTCCAGCTCCTCTTTGGAATACCTCCCCGAAAGGAGCAGAGGCTCTTCAATAGTACTCTGAACAGTCATCCTGGATTCAGAGAAGAATAGGGGTCCTGAAAGATGATCTGCATGTTTTCTCTGAGTTCTTTCAGCTTTGCTATACTTACATCAGAGACATCCTCTCCCTCAAAGATAATGGAGCCGTCAGTTTTCTTTAATAGATGGATAATCGTTCGCCCCAGGGTGGATTTACCGCAGCCCGACTCCCCGACAACGCCCAGGGTTTTCCCTTTTTCAATCCGGAGGCTCACATCATCCACAGCATGCACTTCTCCCTTGGGAGAATTAAAGTATTTTTTCAAGTTCTTTATCTCGACGAGTGCCGACATGACTTACCTCCTGAATTTTTAAACACCGGGAAACATGGCTTCCCTCATTGACCGGCAGCAGAGCGACCTTTTCTGACATACACTCTTCGGTCGCCAGAGGGCAGCGGGGATGAAACCGCAGCCCTGGGGCAGGTTGGTTGGGTCCGGCGGAAGCCCTTTCACGGGATTCAACCGTCTCACCATCTTGCTTAAGTCCGGCAGGGCATCAAAAAGCCCCTTTGTGTAGGGATGGGAAGGATTGTCAAAGATCTCTTCTTTTGTACCATACTCAATGATTTCACCAGCGTAAATCACTGCCACTTCGTCACAGATTTCCGCCACAACACCCAGATCATGGGTGATCATAATCATGGCCATATCAAACTCATCTTTGAGAGCATTGATCATAGCCAGAACCTGAGCCTGAATGGTGACATCCAGGGCTGTGGTCGGCTCATCCGCCAGCAGCAGTTCAGGACTGCATGCCAGAGCCATGGCAATAACAACCCTCTGTTTCATACCTCCTGAAAACTGATGAGGATATTCCCGGGCCCGGTCTTCTGTTATTCCCACAAGCTGGAGCATTCTGATCGCCCGTGCTGTGGCCTCGGCCATACTGAAATTGTTATGCAGTTTGATCACTTCGGAGATCTGATCCACCACACGGATAACCGGATTGAGAGCTGTCATGGGATCCTGAAAAATCATGGAAACCTTGCTTCCCCGGAGTTTCTGCATTTTGGATTCACTTAAACCAAGGACATTATGCCCCTCGATAGAAATACTTCCTCCCCTGACCTTTGCCGGGGGATCAGGCAGGATTCTCATAATCGATTTGGCAATCGTCGTCTTACCCGCTCCGGTCTCACCGACCAATCCCAGAGTTTTTCCCTTTTCCAGCTTCAAGGACACACCATTCACAGCATGGATAACTTCTCCCGCTGATGTATATTCAACTACCAGATCCCGGATATCGAGAAAAGGAGTTTTATTTTCACTTATTTCAGACATTAAACATAACTCCTATTTTTTCAGCTTGGGATCCAGAGCATCCCGGAGAGCATCTCCCACAAGGTTCAGGGAGAGTACAGAAATCATAATAAAGATCCCCGGAAACAGAACCATATGGGGAAAATCCCTGATATAGGCCCGGCTGCCCGATAACATTGCTCCCCATTCCGGGGTTGGAGGCTGTACACCAAGGCCGATAAAGCTTAATGATGCCGCAGCCAGGATTCCCACCGCCATGGACAGGGAACCATGTACGATTACCGGAGACAGAGAATTGGGAACCACATGCCTCATGATGATACGCAGAGGCGAGCAATTGATGGAGTTTGCCGCCTCGATATACTCCATACTCCTGACACTGAGAATACTTCCTCTCATCTGCCTGGAAAATGTGGGTATTCCCGCAACTCCCAGAGCAATAATACATTTATCAAACCCCGCACCAAGAACAGCAGAGATCACAATAGCCAATAGAAGCTGCGGAAAAGATTGGAGGATATCCATAACACGCATAATGACATTATCCACCTGACCGCCGAAATAACCGGCAATAGCACCGAAGATGACACCGAACCCGGCAGCAATAATCACACCGAACAAACCGATGGCCAGAGAATATCTTCCCCCGTACATCAATCTGGTCAGAATATCCCTTCCCAGCTCATCAGTACCGCAGGGGTGCTGAAAAGAGGGCTTGGCAAAGGTATTCAACAGATCCATTTCGCTGTAATCATACGGTGTCAGCCAAGGAGCCAGTAGGGCCATAAGCACCAGAATACCGATGATAATCAAACCCACCAATGTGGATTTATCCCGGATCAGCCGCATCATTACCATGGAAAGGGAATTCTGTTTTTTATTTTTTTTAGCCATTTTTATAGTATTTGTTTGTACACTGCTCATTCTATCCCCCTACTTTCCAGCGTATTGTGCTTTGATCCGGGGATCCACGAAAGCATAAATTAAATCCACCAGCAGCATGACAATACTGAAGGTGATCGCCGCAAAAATCACAGATCCCTGGACAGCAGCATAATCCCTGTTGTTGATTCCAAGGATCATATAATTCCCGATTCCCGGATAGGAAAAGACAGTTTCTATCACCAGTGTTCCCGCCAGAAGCCTTCCGAAAATAACCCCCGAATAGGTAATAATGGGAATCAGGGAGTTGGGAATAACGTGCCTGATCAGGACTTTTCTGGGAGAGAGGCCTTTGGAATGGGCTGTTGTCACATAATCTGCCTTGATAACTTCCAGTACACTGGATCGGGCCTGCCTTGCCTGGCCTGCAATCCCCGCAAAGGAGTTTGCCAGTGCCGGAAGAATGATATAGGAAACACCGCCCATACCGAAAGGCGGTAACCATCCGAGTTTTAAAGCGAACAGTATGACAAGCATCAAAGCCAGCCAGAAACTGGGCATGGAAACTCCGATAAGGGAGATCAGCATAGATAATCGGTCACGGATAGAGTTTCTATGAACTGCCGCGGTAACTCCCAGAGGAACTCCTACCACAACAGAGATCAATATACTTAAGGCTGCCAGAGACAGTGTCCTGGGAAACCGTATGAGCAAATCCTGGGTTACGGATGTTCCATTCTGATAGGAAACACCAAAATCGAAATGTAAAAACACATTTTTTAAATAGGTCACCAGCTGCACCGTGAATGGCTTATTTAAACCCATGGCTTCTCTGGCCGCTTCAAGCTCCGCCTGAGTGGCTGTACTTCCCAGCATAATGGAGGCAGGGTCGCCGGGTACAAAATACATAACAGAAAAAATCATAATGGCAACTCCGAGTATGACCGGTATCATCCAGAGCAGCCTTTTTAAAATATATCTTATCACTTTTTTATCCTTTTAAATGAAAAGAAACAGGAGAGAAAACAGTGCCCGGATGGAGAACTCTCCGGACACTGCTTTCAGATCATAAACGGACTCGTACAATCCTACCAGTTATAGCTGCTGGCACCAGCAATAAAGTGACCGAAAGGATGACAGACAATATCATCGACTTTTTCATTACCTACAGTAAAACTGGCTTTAACATACAAACCATACGCATAAGCCTGCTCTTCAAGATAATCGGCAAAAGCATTAACATTCTGCTGAGTATGTGTTTCAGCACTGGCAGCTTTTTCAAGCAGTGACTGTAGCTTGTCATCTTTTACAAATATAGCGGCTGCACCGTGGTCATAACCGATTGAATTAAATGTTAAATCCCAAACACTCACTACCAGACCGCTGGAACCTTTGTCCTGAATACAGATATCAAACTGGGTGGGATCAAGCCTGTAAGTAGAGAACAGGGCATTGTCATAGGATGTAATCTCAACCTTAACACCAATCTGAATCAGGTAAGCCTGAATAATCTGGGCAGCCATCTGATGAACTTTTTCACTGTCAGTAATCAGTCTGAGAGTCAATTCACCCTCTTCATACCCCGCTTCAGCCAGTTTTTTCTTGGCCATATCCAGGTTATAGTTATAGTAATCTACATCCCATTCCGGGTTGTAATCGTCACAGGAGGGGCTGGCTGTAGTACCTATGGCACGGCCTTTACCCTTTAAAACAGACTGTACAATGGCATTCGTATCAATGGCATAAAGGATAGCCTGTCTCAGGTCCTGATCTCCACAGGCACTGTAATCGGAATTGCTGTTGAAGGTCATGATCGTACAGAGACCACCGTATTCTTCATCCACATTATAACCGGCCTTTGATGTTCCGTCTTCATTCCAGAAACGGCCAATCTCGTTGCTATCCACACGGGCAGCCACATCGATTTTACCGGTTTCCAGAGCAATCGACATCTGGGAAGGTTCTTTAATGACATAGTATTTAAACTCATCCATCGGCTGAATAGCTGTATATGCCAGTTTGGACGGATCCTTCTGCCAGTAGTTCTCATTTTTTTCAATAACAATATGAGAGCCGGCAACCACTTCCTGCACTTTATAAGGAGCAGTGGATACAGGTTTGGTAGACATTTCGGAACCGTACTTTTCAAAAGCTTTCTGACTCACAATAGGAGGATAGGAAATCATATACTCCCTGAATCCGATTCCATCATTGGTGAGAACCAGTCTGACATTGTAATCATCCAAAGCTGTAATCGATTTTAGATTGGTTTTTACTTTATCCATAAAACCGGATGCCGCACTCATCTCGTAACTGTAAACAACATCGGAGGCCGTAATATGATTCCCTTCAGAATCGTAGATATTGTCATAGATTTCAATATCCGTGGTAAATCCATCAACAGCAACAATGTTCTTTGCCAGAACCCAATCCATCTCATCATAGGGCTGACCGAACTCCTTAAAAATAGCCAGGTTTTCCCAAAGATTATATTTCAGATAGTTTCTTCCCAGCGTTACTGCGCCAAAGGGAGACAAATCTCCCATTTCATCAGGAAGGCCGATATTAATGCGTCCCTCTATACCGGATGAACCTCCGGAAGCAGCAGAACTGTCCTGTGATCCATTGGCGAAAGCACCGCTAACCACACAGAACATCAGCAAAGCTGTCAGAACAGCATTCCATCTTTTTCTCATTTCAATCTCCTTTAAAAATTTTATTTCAAAACACCAAAAGTGTTTAGGTTACTGATTAACTAAATCTCAAAAAAATCCAGAGTTTTCCGGATTGCCACATCCCAGAATTCGAAGTTATGGTCATACCCCTCTACTGGATCAAAGGTAATGGAAGTTTCACCGAGCTCCTCAGCAAGCTTCATAAATTTTTTCACCCTGCCGAAACATCTATCCTCCATCCCCACAGTCACATACATCCTGGGGAGTTTTCCTGACTTCTGAACATCAATAAAACGATCCCAGGTATTCTCGGGAGAATCCAGATAATCTCCCACAGTGGGGTATTTGGCAATCATATTGATCTCTTTGGAGTTATATCCCGGAGGATAAGTTCCCACAAACCGGCTAGTATCGGTACCTTCTACTCTGAATTGTTCGGAAGTCATAGTCCGATAGGGTCGTAAATCATCAACATCTCTGACCGCGCTGGACAAGACACCAATTCCCGCAAATTTTTCGGGATGGGCAAAACCGAACTGCATAGCGCCGGTACCGCCCATGGAGTATCCTGCAATATAGTTATCTTCCGGCTTATCCGATGCAGGGAGCCAGTTATATACAAAGGGCATCAGCTCTTCAAGAAAATAGTCCCAGAAATTAAATCCATTGGCAAAAACCGTATAGTTGGAATAATCACTATTCAAAGCACTGGGTAGCACAACCAGAACCTTCCTACCCTCCAGATACCGCCCCAGGCTTGTGCTCTGAATCCAGTCATCAGGCCCTCCGGTTGCCCCGTGAAGCAGCCAGAGCACTTTCATTTTATTATTCGACTCAAAAAATTCCCGGGGATCTGCGTCCCTGGGAACATCAGGAGCCAGAACAATCAATCTGATAGGACATCCCAGTTTTTTACTCTTAAGTTCAATGTTATGCTGAACCATTCAACACATCTCCTTTTAACATACCTAAAAAGAACCTTTCAAATATACATATCTTATTGGTATCTTATATTAAATTCATTCTCTTAATCTGTCAATGTTTTTTTTCAACACCAACCCTTAAAATCTACAACTTTTATTTTCTTACATTGCATATATTTACAATATTTTAAAGATTATTTTATACTATATACAGTGTTTTTTCTCTTAAAGGCTCCTTTTAAAAAAGATACCTTTAAGAGACCTTTGTAAGAACCTATTTTAGATTTTTCATTGACAATAGGTATTATGTTGCTTTATCATTCTGTTCAGATTAAAGCAGGAATACTGAATCATTTATGGACAAAAATGCGCCGCGCTATATAGCGATTTATCACGAACTGAAGGCCGACATCCTTTCCAGGAGATTCCCGACGGGGAGCTACCTACCCACCGAGGGGGAACTGATTGAGAGATTTTCAGCCAGCCGGACTACTATCAGGAAAGCCATTGCCCTATTAAAGGATGAGCATCTGGTGAATGTTCAGCAGGGAAGGGGTACGGAAGTTCTTTCCGAAGGGAGTTTTCCAACCACATTTGGAATCCAGAAATCTCACAAGTTCCAGAATATTAATATTTCAAACCGCTTTCTGGTCGAAGGGGAACAGCAGACCACAACCCAGGGTGCGGAAGTGGATATTGTCCCGGCCGAAATAGATACTGCTAAAGCTCTGGGGATTGATATAGGGACCCTCGTTTACCGCCTTCAGAGAGTTAAACTGATTAATGATATGGTATTTGCCTATGTGGTAAACTATGTTCCCCTGGAAAATGCCCCGGGGCTGGAAAGCCACAGCGGTAAAATCCGAAACCTCTATGATTTCCTGTTTGAAAACTATGATGTGAAGTTTAAAAATGGCGAGGAAACAGTATCTGCAGCTCTTTCTGGTTTTCTGGAGTCGAAACTTCTCAATGTGAATCCGGGGACCCCTATCCTGGTGTTCAACCGGATTGCCCACTGCCGGAAGGGTATTCTGGAGTATTCTAAAACCATAATCAGACCCGACCTTTATAAGCTTGTGATCTCCATTGATAATTATTCGGATCATTATGAGCAGGAGTGATTTTTAAGTGTTTATCCCGTTAATTAAAACCAATAGCTTTTTGAGAGAGTTTATATAGAAAAATGGATAAAAATCGGCCTGCCGTGCCTGGAAGATTTGTAAAAAACCCCATCATTCCATATCGAAGTCTATAGTACAGCCCCTGATCTTTATTTTTTACAGAAGACCAAAGATGCTGTTTTTTTTCCAGTGATTCCCGAGCATTGGATCGGATGAGAAGCACAGTGGAAACTGTCATGATAACTTCCAGATAGTGAAGCATATATTTTTTCATCCGCTGATTTGAAAATGAGGATGTAAGCATATGCTCTATCATTAACCTGTTAATTTTTAGCTGTTGATCAATCCTCTGAATCATAACCTGTTCATTCACTGATTGATCTTCCCGGCCAATATAGTATCTGTAGAAATCCATATCCAGATAATAGATACTGCTAACGAAATTCAAAGGAATAAACGCATAAAGGTTATCTACATAAAATGTATGAAGTGGGAGTTCCAGTCCGCTTTCTTTCAGGATTGTGGTTCTGTATATAAGTGCATGCATAAGCATGTACTGCCCTTTATGAAACTTCTTTACCTCCTTCCACCCGAAAACACGGTTTCGCGGCATTACACTTCCATAACGGATAACCTTTTTACAACGGACCCCCTCTTTCTCATACACATAATTACTGACCAACATATCCACAGGAGTTCCTCTCTCTTCAAGAGTCTTTAAGGTTTTCAGTATTTCAGCGAAGGACTCCGTATCCACCCAGTCATCACTATCCACTACTTTTATATAAAGACCCGAGGCATTGCGAAGACCTGTATTCAAAGCTCCTCCATGGCCCTTGTTTTCCTGATGGAGAACCCGTACAATCCCCTGATATTTTCTGGAATAGGTATCGGCAATTTCTCCTGTACGGTCTGTAGAGCCATCATTAACAATCAGGATCTCCAAGGCGGAACTCCCAACACTCAGAAGCGAATCCAGACACTTATCCATATAATTCTGTGAATTAAAACAGGGAACGATGACTGATAAGATTATAGACCCCATTAGTTTTTCCTTCTTCTATTTTTACGTTCTTTTATTAACTTACCCAGGCCCCTGAAAAAATGGCCATTGGCCATCAGTAGCAGACCGTCAATGGCAGACATACTCAAAAGACCTCCAGTTAGCCTGGAGATTCCCCGAAAGGGCATATGATAAACTGACATCATTATCAGATTAGCCAGGTCTCTCCTCCCTGCTCTTCTTAATACAGAGTGGATAAAAACAATAAGGTGGTAGAGCAACCGGGAAAACAGACCTTTGGAATAACGGCACTGGGCAATGGTATCATTGATGCCCATTTCTTTACTCCTGTCCCAGAAAGGATCCGGAACTTCCCTTCCCAGAAGGGATTCGAACTCCTTCCTGCTGATACTTCTTATTTCACCTGAGAAATAAGAAGAGAGTTCTGTTTTCTCATAGGGCATGCTTGACCTTCCCCTATCTTGTATGAAATGTGTTGCGGAGAGTCGGATATCCCGTGAAGAAGCCCCAATTGAAAGGGTATACTCTCCGTTTTCCACTTCCCACCTTTCGGAAGCGGTATTGTAAAAACGAAAAGTTTTGTCATCAAAAGGAATTGTGATTTCTGTAGTCTCTTCAGGCTGGAGAAATACTTTCCTGAATCCCTTAAGCTCCTTCTCCGGACGGAATATATGTTCCGATTGCAGAGACACATATAACTGGACGATTTCCGCTCCGGCTCTTCTTCCGCTGTTTTTCAGGAAAAAGCGGACACAATCCTTTTGAATCGTCAAACCTGCATAGTCAAATTCCGTATAGCTTAATCCGAACCCGTAGGGAAAAAGGACCTCTTTATTAACAGAATCAAAATAGCGATATCCCACATAGAGCCCTTCCCTGTATTCAACCGAAACTTCCCTTCCCGGGAAAAAGGGAGAAGAGGGTAAATCTGAATAGTTAAGAGGATATGTTTCAGCAAGTTTCCCCGAAGGATTGACCACCCCGGAAACAACATTCAAAAGAGCTCCGGCTCCAGCCTGACCAGATAGATAAGTATGAAGCAAAGCCCTGGTTTTATGGACCCAGGGCATTTCAATGGCAGAGCCGCTGGATATAACTGCTACAACATTACAGTTCACTTCATAAAGAGCGTCAAGAAGTTCCTGCTGATTGGAGGGAAGAGACATATTGTCGCGATCCATACCTTCTACTTCGGAAAACTCATCCAAACCGAGAAACAGGAGTAGGACATCAGATTGATCTGCAAGCCTGCAGGCTTCTTTGATTAACTTTCTGCTGCGACCGCCATAACGTTTGTATCCCCTGGCAAACCCAGTAATATTAAAGGAAGATTTAGATGCCAAATCCAAAAAGGTATCAAGCCGGTTGGGATTAACAATCGAAGACCCTGCCCCCTGAAACCTCGGCTTCTCCGCAAAATCACCGATTATAGCAACCGAAGCCCCCAAATCAAGAGGTAGGATTCCCTCATCATTTTTCAGAAGGACGATGGACTCTTCCGCGGCTTTCCAGGCCAGATTGTGATGAATATCCCAGGAGTGATCCTTATCCGGCGTAACAGCCGAACTGGTTTTTAGAACCAGATTCAGAAGCCTGTCGACCGCTTCATTCAAGACCGATTCTTCCAGTGCTCCCAGCTTGACAGCTGCAAGGATCGCTCTGTTTGTCTCTCCCCCCGTGGTCGGCATTTCCAGCTCATTGCCGCATTTAAGACCTTCTACCCGGTCATTCCCGCCGCCCCAATCCGTTACGACACACCCATCAAAGCCCCATTCAGATCTCAGGATATCTGTCATTATATGAGGATTTTCATTGGTATAAACACCATTCAGTTTATTATAGGAGGACATGACCATGCCTGGTTTGCCTTCCTGTAGAGCGATTTCAAAGGCGGTGAGGTAGATTTCCCGGAGGGTTCTTTCATCTATTATTGTATCGATGGTCATTCTGTTTTTTTCCTGATTATTGGCACAGAAGTGCTTCAGACAGGCGGAAACGCCCTGACTCTGAATTCCCCGGATATAGGCAGCACCCATTTTCCCTGACAGAAAAGGATCCTCGCTGAAATATTCGAAATTCCTTCCGCAAAGGGGATTTCTTTTTATATTGATGCCAGGCCCCAGCAGTACATGCACTCTCTGAGAGACCGCTTCTTCGCCGAGTGCCCGTCCTATTTCTTCTGCTAGCCCCTCATTCCAGCTGTTTGCTATGGTTGCGGCCGTTGGAAAACAGGTTGCAGGCAGGCTCTCATTCAAACCAAGATGATCTGAGGCTACAGCCTGTTTTCTCAAGCCATGAGGACCGTCTGCCAGAAAAATACTTGGAATATCCAAGCGGGAGATATCCCGGGTCTGCCAGAAATCCTTACCCGACATAAGAGACGCTTTTTCTTCAAGTGTCATTTCATCAATAACTTTCTTATATTTCATCATTCGACCTGTTCTTCAAACACTGGATAAGGCGGAATGGAGGATTTTTCTAATGAATTGAATTTAAACGGTTCAGAATGAAGAAGTTCCGATGATTTTTTCAAAGCGGACTCAATCGTTTTATCCATATCATAGTAGCAGTACTCTCCCAGCCTTCCACAGAAATGAACATTATCCAATTTGTCTGCAAGGTCTTTGTACTGCCTATATAAAGCGGTATTTTTTTTATCATTTATCGGGTAAAAAGGTTCCTTTCCATGATTCCACTCATCGCTGTATTCATAGGAGAGGACTGTATTTTTCTGGAACCCGAAATTGAAGTGTTTGTGTTCAATGATCCTTGTCCAGGGAGTCTCTCTATCAGTAAAATTCATCACAGCAACGCCCTGAAAATCCGGAATATTCAGGACATGTGTTTCAAAACGTACGCTTCTATATTCCAGAGGGCCCAGAACATAATCAAAATAGGCATCGATAGGCCCGGTATAAATGATCTGTTCGGCCAGACTCTCCCAATAATGACGATTTTCAAAAAAATCACAACTCAGTCTTACTTCAGAATTTTTAAGCATTTTCCCTATAAGATTCGTATACCCTTTAATCGGTATCCCCTGATATCTGGAATTGAAATAATTGTTATCCCAGGTAAAACGTACAGGGAGCCTTGTAATGATATCGGGAGGCAATTCTTCACATTTCCTTCCCCACTGTTTTTCCGTATAGCCTCTAATAAGCTTTTCGAAGATATCCCACCCTACCAGGTTTACAGCCTGTTCCGTAAGGTTTTTCGGATTATCGCAATACTCGGAAGCTCTTTGTTGCACTATGATATCCCGGGCATCCTGAGGCCGAACAACTCCCCACATGGCATGGAAAGTATTCATATTAAAAGGAAGATGGAAGATTTGTCCCTTATAATTTGCCAGAGGTGAATTGGTGAATCGATTAAACTCAGCAATTTGATTCACATACTCCCAAACTTTTTTATTATCCGTATGAAGGATATGAGCTCCGTACCGATGAACATCAATTCCAGCAATATTTTCAGTGTAGACATTCCCACCCGGGTGATCCCTTTTTTCGAGAATAAAACAACGCTTTCCTGCATTAAATAGCTCCCGGGCAATGACTGATCCATATAATCCTGAGCCGACTATCAGAAAGTCAAACGGTTTCTTCTTTCTTGTTTTCATAGCTTGTAATATTATTATTTTTAAAAGAAAAGAAACGCATCAGAATATTCTTCCGATACGTTTCCTATGTTTGCTGGGATGCATAATAAACATACCAGCTCCAAATCTTTAATACATTATGCTCTTTATGAGATGTATCTTAATATCCCCCCAGAGAAGAATACGTAAGACCATAACCGATTTTAAAAGTAGGATTCTCCGAATCTCCGGGTACATCCTCATCCTGAGCTTCAACAGACGCATCACTCGAGGGGATTTCAACAGGGAGAGTTCCTCCGGGAGCATCTCCGTCCTGCCAGAAAACAACGTCAAGAAAGGCCTGATCTGTTGCTGCGAAATCAAACAGGAGACCATCAATTTTATCAACAAAATCCGATACAATAACAGGTCGAGTAAGGGTAATACCGACAATAACTTTCAAATCGGGATTTGCCACTTTAGCAGCCAGAGCTCTATCCACCTGTGCTTTCGCATCAAATCCGCTAAGATACGATTTATATCCTGTTCCCCTTCCATCTGTTCCTGTTACCTGACTCCAGTCATTAAAAACCCAGCTGGTCATACCCCCGCGGTATTGTCCCACTTCGGTATTAACAGGCACTTCTTCATCCGTATACACCTGATTATCATGATCCCAGACATATATGGGAGCTTCCCAGGAAAGTGGTGTACCACCAAGAGTTCCAAAATAGGTACCCCCTCTGGCATTAGTTCTTACCACAAGGATATCGGCATCTGATATGGATGAAACAAAATTTGTGCCGAGATATAACTTGTCACTGGCAACAGCTTTTGTCTTAGACTGTCCGCTATCGCAATCAGGGAGGAAGCTGTCAAAATATACATCAATCATTCCATTTCCATTGGTATCCATAACTTCTACATAATAGTCGTCATTAGCTTTGACAGGAAGAAGAGGTGCACTGGAATCGGATTCGTCATTTTTTGCCATAACCATAGCCTGTTTCATAGCTTCTTCACCAAAAGCAACACGCTTTTTCAAGGCGTCTCCGTCTGGATCCCAAAATGTCTCGGCTTCGGAAACGTCGACATAGGGATTCTCAAAGAGTCCCAGCTTAAAAGGGAGCTCAAGTAGTCTTATCGCTTCCCTGTCAATGTCTTCATCATTCATTAGACCTTTTTCATAGGCCTCCCTCCAGAATATCATCCTATCTTTACCACCGAACTGGGAAACACCGGCATTGAAAAACATAGCAAAAAGTTCAGGAGTGGATGCGATATCCTCATGCCCCCAGGGCGCAGAGCTATCTATATTCCAGTCAGAGGTGGACATACCAGTAAAACCTAGCTCATCTCTAAGAAGGTCCTTCATTAATTTTGTAGAGAAAGCTGCTCCCTCATCTACAGCTTTACCATTCTCAATATCCTTATACTCGTCCACATCAATAATACTGTATGAAGACATAACTCCGGCAACACCTGCGTCAATAGCAGCAATGAATGGTTTCAGATGCTCTTCAAAATTACCACCGGGATAGACATTGTACTGTCCTGCTGCCGTATGGCTGTCCATCCCCTCTTCGATTGCTCCGGAACCGGGAAAGTGCTTCATAACAGCAGCAACGCCATTAGGTGTGAGTTCATTCCCACCCTGCAATCCTTTTATAAGAACGCCGATATGTTTAGCAGTGACATCAGCAGTAGCATGAATGGAATGCTGTATACGTGCATACCGGGGCTCTGTTGCAAGATCACAGATAGGCCCCAAAATCATATGGACACCTGTCATTCTGAATTCACTGGAAACAACCTCGCCAAAAGTTTTGGTAATACTCAAATCATCAGCTGCACCAAGCCCCATATAAAAAGGCATCAAAGTAACACGACTTTTTGTTTGCTCATTAAAACCGTAAGCATCCTGATCAGGGTCAGCAGCATGCATAACTGGAATACCCAGTTCAAGACGTTCTGCCAGTCCCTGTAAATTATTGGCATATTTTACCTGATCCATAGGATCCATATCAAAATGAATAGCTGTATAACGGATGTGATCATCTATGAACATTTTAGCTCTGGATATTTTTTTATTGATCTCTTCCTCTACACTGCCATCAGCATTCAACCCCTGAATATCATAAAGATAAGTGCCATCATCAGCTTTTGTCATATAAGTGTTACCGGATTTACTGTCCAGGCTGAACAATCCCAACTTCTGGTCGACCGTCATCAGACTTACCAGATTTTCGGCTCTTTCTGTTGGAGCTAAGCGCCAATCCTCATAGGGATCAAGTTTACCATTGCCATTTGAATCCTTGAATTCAAGGCCGCTTTTTGTAATTATCCCTTTTTCTGCTCCTTTCGTAAGGATGGGAGCGATACCTTCCTGAGGTAATCCGGGATTGCTTTGAATGTAATCCTGGTATAAGCCGATTTCAGGAGCCTCACTATAGATACTATTTTCAAAAGGATCCCCTGAACATGATAAAAAAGCTGATAACAAAATTCCGAGACTGCAAAATGAAAAAATCGATCTGAACCTGCTTTTTCTCCAATTAATCATAATTCCTCCATAACTATATTAGGATATATTTCTAGGTGCTGGAATCATCCTATCACCATTTTGTTGAGCAGAAATCTATGTGTCGTACATTGTCGCTCTGTTGCCATTTTTGGTTTTTGCGACAAGGGAACAACCAAAAATGGCATATTACCTGCAAGTTAGGACCATTATTTTTTTTACCAGATATGCTGTGCTAATATTTTCTCAGAAAATCTAAAATTAATGTTTACATCTTCACGGAGGAACGAATGAAGGAAGCGAAGCTTCGCATCAGTAATAAAACTTTTATGAAGGTCTGGATACCTATCATCCTTATCCTTCTTGCTTTAGCTATAAGCGCCATATTCTTATCCAATTCTTACGAATCATCCCTGGACAATTATCTTGGAAAGGGTAAAAGGATTGTTCAGGAACTTGATGGAATTGAAGACTGGGACACGGAATTTTACAAACAGAATTTCGAAACAATCACCCATGCCAGAGAGATAAATTCGGCGAATGTTGCTTTGAGCATTGCCGAAGAAGGGATCACGCTTTTGAAAAATGATAACGTTCTTCCCCTGAAAAAGGGATCGGACATAACACCTTTCGGACTACGGTATACTGAACCACTATACGGTGGAACGGGTTCGGGAAATGTGGATGTCAGTATGGAATATGTAGATACGGCGGTAGAAGTAATGAATGAATACTTCACTATCAACCCGTTGATTCAGAAGAAGCTGGATGCAGGAATCCATTATTATCTTCCTGCTCCACGATCGCCAGGTGAAGCACCCAAAAACTGGCAGACCAAAAAGCCGGAAGAGGAGAGCGCCACCTTTTTTGAAAACCACACATGGATGGACGAATTCAACCCGTCGGAAGTCTATGACCAGGAATTCCTGTCCGCAGCAGACGGAACAGTGGGCATCATATTCCTCGGCCGGGTAGGGGGAGAAAGTAATGACATCTATTACGGTAAAAATGGTTCCTATGCGGATGGAGCAGAACATGAGCTGCAATTAAATGAGTATGAAATTGAAACTATAAAAGCTGCAAAAATAAGCTGCGAAAAAGTGGTTGTGGTACTTGAAACATCCAATGTTATGGAGATCAGCAGACTGGCAGCAGAAGAAGGGGAACTATCTGTCGATGCCATAGTCTGGATCGGAGGCGCTGGAGCAAAAGGATTCAGAGGCATGGGCAAAGTGCTAACTGGAGAGGTAAATCCTTCCGGGCATCTCCCGGATATTTGGATGACATCCATTAAAGACGACCCGGTTTCATCCAATTTTGGAGAATTCTATTATAAGAATCTTTCATATAATAATATCCAGCAGGCCATGGTGGAATACGATGAAGGCATGTATTATGGCTACCGCTATTATGAAACTGTAAATGACCTTAACGGCTCTTTTTTTGTCAATGGAACCGAAACCGGATATGGCGAACTTACCAGTTTTGGAGCAGTTTCAGAAAAAGGAGCGGTTGTCTATCCTTTCGGATACGGCCTGAGCTATACAGATTTCCGTCAGGAAATTGCCGCAATAGATGAAACAAAAACAGAAATAACACTCAAAATCAATATTCACAATACCGGAGAGATCCCCGGCAGGGATACGGTTCAGGTATATTATACTCCTCCATACACAAATCTTGATAAAGAGTATTTGGTTGAAAAACCTAATGTGACTCTGATTGCTTATGGGAAAACTGGACTGATAGCACCCGGTGGGTCAGAAACATTTGAATTGTCGTTTTCAAAAGAGGATATGGCTTCATACAGTTTTCTTCACCCTAATAAGGATGGATCAAAAGGCTGCTATATGCTCGAAGAAGGTGAATACATTCTTTCTCTACGTGCAAACAGTCATGAAATATATGAAACCGCCTCTGTCTCGGTAGAATCGACTATCTGGTATGACGGAAGTGATAATAAACATATCAGACAGTCTGAAATTGATGCTCAGCTGTCTGCCGGCGGCGGTAATGATCCTTTCAATTTTATGGCTGCCACAAACCAGTTCCCCGAAAGCAATGAGCATATGGCAGAAAAGGCAGATGTCCTTTCCCGGGTCTCAGGTGAGCTGCACAATATCACGGAGTCTCCTACAGGAGAGGATCTGACAGCACCGGATGGGATGCTGGAGAATGTCTATACACTGAAATACTTCGATCCAGAAACGGATCCTATTCTAGGTAATCAGGAAGGCAGCCTCGTATACACAAAAGATCCTCCCGTAACTGAAGCACTGGCTGTCTTATCTCTGGCGGATCTTAGGGGGGTACCTTTTGGAGATGCAAAATGGGATGAATTACTGGACCAGCTGGATCTATCCATCAGCTCCGATGTCTGGTCAGTCCTTCTTGCCAGCGCTTATACAGTTGGGGAATTCGAGAGTATCGGCAAACCGATGACCACAGAATCAGACGGACCTCAGGGAATAAGTTCCATGTTTGGGGACTCCCGGGAGTTTGGAAATGCCTGGTGCAGCGCTCCAATACTGGCAGCGACCTTCAATGTGGATTTGGCATATAAAATGGGAGAAGCTGTAGGACAGGAGGCTCTGACAAAAGGAATCAGCGCCTGGTACGCTCCCGGCCTGAACACCCATAGATCCCCCTGGTCCGGAAGAAATTTCGAATATTACAGCGAGGATCCTCTGCTTGCAGGTTATATGGGAGCCAATGTGGTTTCGGGAGCTGCGGATAACGGCCTTTCCGCTGTAATTAAACATGCTTTTCTCAATGATCAGGAATCCCACCGGGATTACATCAGTACCTGGGCCAATGAACAGGTCATGCGGGAAATCTATTTGAAGCCCTTTGAGATCGCCATCAAGAAATCCTTTACCACCCTCAAATATATTGCTGACAATAAGGGAACCGTTGAAACCCGCTCCGTACGGGCAGCGAACGGTATTATGACAAGCATGGGCAGCCTGGGCAGTACCTATTGCGGCAACCACTACAACCTGGCGACAAACGTATTCAGGGGAGAGATGGGATTCAGAGGCATGATCATGACTGATATGGCCGAAAACCCCAACTACTCCAAAGACATGATGCTCCGGGCCGGGGTGGATGAATATATGTATTTCAAGAAAGCCAAAATCGGCGATTTGAAGGATTATTCCAGTCCCACAGCCCTGAATGTCACAAGAAATGCTGTCAAACATATCGCCTATATGGTGGTGAACAGCAATGCCATGCAGGGTGTGGCTCCCGGTGTAATAGTCTCCTATTCCATCTCCCCCTGGAGACTCGGATTATGGCTGTTCAATCTGGCTGTCTACATTTTTGCTGCAATCATGGCCGTTCTGATGGTCTTAAGGACAAAAGACTGCCATAAAAATCCCGAAAGATACAGACAGTAGGAAAATTGAATGAAAAAACCGGCCTTTAATCCCTATCTACCGGGGAATGAATATATTCCCGACGGAGAACCCTATGTTTTTGAAGATCGTGTCTATGTCTACGGATCCCATGATCGGTTCAACGGAAAGATATTTTGTCTTAACGATTATGTCTGCTGGTCCGCTCCGGTCGAAGATCTGAGCGACTGGAGGTATGAAGGCGTCATTTACCGGAAGAAGCAGGATCCCAGGAATCCTATGGGGTTAAGGCTGCTTTTCGCACCCGATGTGGTTCAGGGACCGGACGGAAGGTTCTATCTCTATTATGCTTTTGATTTCATGGGTCTCATGGGAGTAGCCGTATGTGATACTCCCGCAGGGAACTATGAATTTCTGGGACATGTCCGGTATGAGGATGGAAAGCTCTGGGGACGAAAGAAAGGAGACTCCCTTCCTTTTGACCCGGGTGTTCTGAATGATGAGGATGGCCGAATCTTTCTCTATTCCGGATTCTATTTCGATATACCTCCCTTTATGACGGGGATGAAAAAACTGAAAACCGGCGGCGGATATGTTCTGGAGCTTCATCAGGATATGGTGACAATCAAAAAACCGGAGAAGCTTCTCTTCCCCAAAGAAGGGGAAGGATCTTTTCCGGATCACGAATTTTTCGAAGCCAGTTCTATCCGGAAAATAAAGGGAAAATACTATTTTGTATACTCTTCCCGACATAACCATGAACTCTGTTACGCCCTGAGCGATAAACCAGACAGTGGATTTGTCTTCGGCGGCACTCTTGTCAGCAACGGAGATATTTTCCTTGAGGACAGAGAAGAAACAGATGCCCTGAATTATATAGGCAACAACCACGGCGGTATCCTGGAGTTGAGGGGTGAGTACTACATTTTCTACCACCGTCATACAAACCGCACCTCCTATTCACGCCAGGCCTGTGCCGAAAAACTGGAAATGCTTCCGGAGGGGATATTCAAACAGGCGGAGATGACAAGCTGTGGATTAAACGGAGGTCCCCTTCCAGGTCAAGGAACCTTTGAAGCCAGAATAGCTTGCAATATTTGGTCTTCTGCAGGTACAGGAAGATATGATGTCAAGAGAGCCAGAAAGAAGTTTGCCGACCACCCCTATTTCACCCAGGACGGGTCAGATAAAGCGGAGAACTCGAAACAGTATATTGCCAATATGAAAGACGGATCTGTCGCTGGATTCAAATATTTTCAGATTGAAAATACTGAAAGGATAGTTATCAGTATTGCAGGTAATGGAAAAGGGGAATTTCTTATCTTTTCAGACACAGATCTGCACCATCCTGTAGCAAATGTTCCAATTGATTGCAACAGCAAGGACTTTAAGGAATTCCAGAGTGTTCTGAATATTAATTCAGGAATTCATCCCCTCTATTTTCAGTATAAAGGCTCGGGTGCCATAGCTTTCTCAGCCTTCACTTTAAAATGATGTAAAAAGGAAAAAATATGCCAAATGAAACAGTTACAAAAACTAATTTAGTCCAAAGAATAAAATTTTGGAAAAAGGATCACCCCGACCTCTATGAATTCATCCTTTTTAATATTATGTGTAATGTTGCCACCATAACCAATTTCCTGGTTCTCTGGGTATCCTCGGCATTTCTTTTCAAGGGATTATCAGAAAAAAATTTTGAATGGTTTATCTTTACCTATGCCGTCGAGAACGGGGGATTGAATGGGTTTCTCAGCTTTCTCCTTGCATACACCTCTGCACAAATTGTAAATTTTATAGTTCAGAGAAAAGTTGTTTTCGGAGCGAAAAATAATCTGTCTGCGGCGATCCCTGTCTATGTTCTGACCGTTACCGTTGCAGGAATCATCTCTGTATGGCTACCGCCTCATGTGATACACTTGATTCAACCCTATACAGGCCGTTCTGCCCCCACCTTTGCAAATATGGTGAATATATTCATACAGGTTGTGATAAATTATCCCATGATGAAATTTGTTATAATGAAGAAGAATTGAAATCAGATCGGAGACGAAATGTATAAGATCGCAATTGTAGAGGATGAACCTTTTTACCAGGATCAGCTTCAGGAATATATCAGAGATTTTGAACAACAGGAGAATGTAAAATTCCAGGTGGAAGTTTATTCGGACGGTTTGGACCTGGTAGAAGATTTTAAGGCTGATTACGATATCATATTCCTTGATGTAATGATGACCTGCATGGATGGCATTAAAACAGCTGAAAAAATCAGAGAACTCGATGATTCTGTCATCATTATCTTTATTACCAGCGTTTCAAATTATGCGATCAAAGGATATTCCGTCTCCGCATTCAATTATGTAATCAAACCGATTTCCAGACTGGACTTTTTCCAACAGCTGAATAAAGCGATCAGACACCTTCAGAGCAGGGAATGCCAATACCTCACCCTTCAGAGGAAAGGCAATGTGTTCAGGTTGAATCTTACCCAGATATGCTATATTGAAAGTCTGGGACATGATATTATTATCCACTTGGGGGAAGAGGCTCATACTCTTCGCTATACTTTAAAGAAGCTGGAAAGCCTGCTTGAACCTTTTCATTATGTCCGATGCAACAACTGCTATATTATCAACCTCCGATTTGTTGAAAAAATCAATCAGGATGTGGTAACAGTTGCCGGTAAAGAACTGAAAATCAGCCGTTCCAGAAGAAGCCATCTAATGGACGCACTGCTTGAATATAATGGAGATATGATGCTATGAGACAGGGTTATGCAGGATATCCCTAAAATTTATACAGCACTGGCGGAATGGTTTGCCTGTTTCGTCTATATCCTTCTACTGACAAAAAGAGTAGAAACCAGGAAATTAATCCTGATCCAGCTCCCATTCCTCCTCTTCCTCATAATCCTTCATTACATAATAGGCCGGGTGCCTGATATATACTGGATTCCTTTAATGTTCCTGGCATTGTTTTCCATGTATTGCCTTATCAAAATAAGCTCCGATATCTCATTTCAGGCGACAGGGTATTATTGGGCAATTGCTTTTATCGCAGCAGAATTTATAGCTGCATTCCAATGGCAGATTTACAGTTTTTTCTTTGAAAAAGGGTATGGCGAATTATGGTTCCGTTATGCAATGCTGGTTGTTTTCTATGGTGCTTTCTTTATCCTCCTCTATATTCTTCAGAAAAAATATATGTTACAGGATATATATCAGGATTTTTCATATTACATTACCAATAGAAGCGCCATTACTTTTATCATTATTACATTGTTTGTTTTCCTTATGAGCAATTTAAGCTATGTATATCCTGATACACCTTTCAGCAGCATCCATATAACAGAGATTTTCAACATTCGTGCATTAGTGGATTTTTCCGGGCTGGTGATACTCTTTGCTCTACAGGACAGACACCGGGAATTTCAACTGGAAAAGGAACTTGCCGCTACAAACCTCATACTGTACAAACAGTACCAGCAATATGAGCAGTCAAAAGAAAACATAGAAATCATCAATCAGAAGTATCATGATCTAAAACATCAAATCGAGATAATACGTGTTGAAGCAGATAAGGGAAAACGTGACTCCTATCTTAAACAGCTTGAGGATGATCTTCAGATGTGGAATACCCAGACCGATACGGGCAATACTGTTCTCGATACAATCCTGACAGGTAAAAATCTTTTTTGCGCTCAGAATGATATCCGTTTTACCTGTATGGCAGACGGTTCTCTTCTGAGTTTTATGAATACCATGGATATTTGTTCTGTCTTTGGTAATATTCTGGATAATGCTATTGAGAGCGTTATCAGTTTTGAAGCTACCGAAAAAAGGATTATCAGGCTGAATATTTTTTCAAAAAACGGGCTTCTAATGATCCATTCGGAAAACTATTCCGAAAATATACTGACAATGAAAAACCATCTTCCCATAAGCACTAAAAATGACAAAGTCTACCACGGGTTCGGATTGAAAAGCATTCAGAAAACCATTTCCAAGTATAATGGCGCCATGAGGATCAGTTTGAAAGATAACTGGTTTTATTTAACCATATCGATTCCAATTCAGTAATGAATAGAACATCTTTGATATTGGTCAATACGAGCCTGAGAGATTCCTTATATCCCTCATTATTATTCTTTAACACAGGGGAACTCTCCCCTAATAAAAGGATACCCTATTATTTTAATAACCGTATCATCAGAACAACAGGGTATCCGGGAGGAAAAACAACTGATTACCCCAGAAGGAGAAGGGGAAATCCTTTGCTATATTGTTTTAACAGGACTCCGAACATCCTGAAACAATGAAAACCCAAAACCCTTAACAACCTGCCCTGGGACAGCTATCGGGACGGTAAAAAAGCCAGGCCTCCCAGAGGTGAAGAGACCCGGCAAAAAAGAACGGAAAACCTGCCAGTTTCAAATTATTTTACTTTCAAAAAATGCCGAGGTTCTTAAACTGCCACCATAAAAAGTCACATGCTCTCTCCCAGAAAAGCCGCACCTATAATCCCGGCATCATTGCCAAGCTCAGCTCTGACAATACGGGCGGCATCCACCCCTCCCAGAACAGCGAGACTTTTCCCTTCAACCATTTTTCTCAAGGGATCAAAAAGGGCATGATCAGATTCATGGGATACACCGCCGCCCAGGGCAATCACCTCGGGCTGAAGGATGTTGATAATATTCAGGATTCCCAGAGAAAGGTAGGATCGAAAATCATGACAGACTTTCAATGCTGCCTCATCTCCCCTTTCTGCTGCATTGAATGCCGTACGGCCATCAACATAATCCTGATCTCCGTCGCAGAACTCCCACAGAAGACTCTCAGGATCCATAGCCATGGCATCCTTTGTCATTTGAATGAGCGCAGAGGCTGAGGCATATCGCTCCCAGCACCCTTTTCTGCCGCAATTGCACTGATCCCCTTCGGGTACGATAACCATATGGCCCACTTCTCCGGCAACACCATTGGTACTGAGGAAGGCTTTTCCATTCAGGATGATCCCGCCGCCTATTCCAGTCCCTATGGTCACAATCACAAAGCTTTCACTATTCCTGCCGGCTCCGAACAGGTATTCACCCCAGGCGGCACAAACCGCATCATTTCCCAGAACCAGCGGTACATCCCAGTACCGGGAAAACAATTCCCGTATGGGAAACTCGCCGATATCAATATTTGTAATACGGGGGATGACCCCTGTTTTATCACTGACAGCCGAAGGGATCCCAATTCCAACATAAGGGATTTCCTTCCGGGAGATACTGTTTTCTTCAAGCAGAGCATGACACAGGAATGCCAGCTTCTCACAGAAAACGTCTCCATCCTTTACCTTTCCAAGTGCTGTTTTTTTTGTTGCTATCAGCGTCCCGTCATTGTCAACAAGTCCCGCTTTCAAATTCGTTCCGCCAATATCAATACCCAGATACATGATCTTTTCCTTATAGATTTTTTATTACCCGATACCATCGCTCCTGTCTGCCTGACAGCTGTGAAACAATCAGACCCGGGCATCAAACTCCCATGACCGGGTCCATTGGTGGTTGTTACCCGGTTCCAGTTCAAATCCGTGGATAATTTCAGGGCTGAACATATGATCCACGGCCCAGATGGCGATCATCGCCGGTTTGTTTTCTTCCACACAGGAAACCCGGGCTTTTGCCCCTTTGTGGCTCATTATCCAGTTAAACGGCCTGTCTTCCACCTGATCAACATCAATGAGGTAATCCGTATCTATGGCACTGTATTCGCAAAAGGTTATCCCCTTACCGCATCCGCGCATACTACCGAATTTTCCTCCGCTTCTGTTCCGGAGCCTTTCATTCCCCAAATCAGGACACTGGGGCAGCTCCAACCGATAGTCACTGCCTATGGCCATACCGTCGATACTGATAAAATTGTGACAGAACTCCTGCATGGTAATAGTTTTTTCCCCTGTATTTTCCGCTGTGATGGTCATGATCAGCCTGTTATCTTCCACTGATACAGTTTTTACTGTTTTCATGGCATAACCCTGACAGAGATTCGGTTCGGTTGTAAAAACCGCTTTATCCCTGGAACTTTCCACCTTGACCTCAAAGGGCACCACATCTTTGTATTTTCTATGAAAAACATATTTGCCCTCCTCTTCTTTACGGATCAGTCCGATTCCAAACTTCGGAAAATACTCACCTACCGCCAGATCGGGGCTTACATCAAACCGGTACTCATTACAGAGACCTCTTCCTCCAGACGTAGGATGGCTCAGATTTTTGGGCTCACTGGCGCAGAATCTCACCATCCCGTCCAGCTCTACTTCCGATATAAAACCCGCCCTGTCAAAACGGAGACTTGTATTAGGGGCCACTCCGGGCATGGGCATTTCCACTCTTAATCTGTCTGATTGCAAAATGATCATTGTTTCCTTCCTTTACTGTTCTTTATGTATTCTCTTTTAAATTTCAGAATGTAAAAAAGTTATGTCACTGTTATGATTCTCATATTCCCCGGCCTCGATGTACTGGCCCTGTCACCAAGATCCTTGAGTCCTCGTCCTGACCTGTCTGCCGAAAATGCACGAATGGAACCGGAAGCTATATTCAGAACAAACAGAAACCTGCCGTCCGGAGAAAGGCAGAGCCCCCGGGGATTGATTCCGCCACTGGGGATATTCTGTATCAGATTCATCTTCCCGGAACTTTCAAGGCTAAAAACAGACAGGCAATCGACACCTCTAACGGTGGCATAAAGGACTTTTCCTGACGGGTGAATCAATATATCTGAGGATTGTATTTCGTCATTATTACTTGTTCTTTTATCCACATCATTCAGCAGAAGAGGTGATGAAGAGATATACTGCAGGCATCCCTCTTCTCTATCATAACTATAACAGTCGATCTCCGCTCTGGATTCGTTATTGATATATACAAGAGGCAAAGTCGGATGAAAAACACCATAACGGGGAGCAGAACCATCAGAAACAACCTCCGTATGAGTCAGGATGAGACTCCCGGTGTCCCTTTGGATTTTCACACAGTAGATTCTATCCAGCCCCTTGTCACAGACAATAAAAAATTTCCCTGACAGGTCAGGTATCACCGAGTGCAGATGGGAGATACCATGAAGAAGCGTCTTTCCTTCTCCTTTGAATATCATCATATCAGCCGCATTTTCCAAAGAACCGTCCTTGCTTATGGGAAATAGAGACAGAGGAGTATCATCATAGAGAGTCTCGGAAGAGAAGCTTCCCGTATCATCCCGCACAATCCTGACAACACGGTCATTGTTTACATGGTGAGCCACAAGAGCATAGTCACCCCTGCCGGACAGGGATACATAAGCTGGTTTCGGCGCCAGTGTTTCCTTTTCATTTAACAGAAAACACTCCCCACTCAGCCGGTCTATCTTTACCGAAAGAATATATCCGCCTCCGCCAAACCCCTCTCTGTCATGAGCTCGCTCATCAACCAGATACAAAACCTGCCTCTCACTATCAAAGCACTGGCTTCCTACACTGACATGTTCCAGAAAAGTTCCAATTTCCTCCAGGGAGCCGTCCCCGGGATCATACCGGAAAACAGAGACGCCTTTGGGAGTAGAATCAAAACCGAAGTTCCCAACCAGGGCATACATATTGTCTGTCATAGAAAGGCCTCCGCTTCCCGATCAAGCTCAACAATGGACCCGGTTCCCCCCTCCCGGGCAAATCTCCGGACAAAGGACCAGGCAAGATTCAGCATGGAAGGGGTGGGAACATGGGGTGTATTTTCGACACCAACCATTCTCAGATAGGATTTTCCATCCCTGTTCCGAATATCCCCTATATAGTGCTCAAACCCGTCCTGCATAAGAATCTGACTGGAGTCAACGGGGAATCCCAATTTCTGCTCCACCCTGTCAGAGCTTTCAGCAGCACCGAGAATTTCCTTTTTGCTTTTTACGGGGCAGCCGGCGCTTCTCAGCCTCCGCTGCCAGGCCTCTATCTTGTGATCCAGTCGGAGAGTCCTGCCGAATTCCTGGCCCTTTCTAAGAGGAAGCTCCTTTCCATCCCTGTTAACAGGCAGCTTTCCTCCGTGCTCGCAACAGCCGCAGAGATTGATCAGAGGGAGATCGATACTACTGAGAAAATCCACTTTCTCATCAGACACGGCAGCTGCGGAATCACCCAGAACCGCAGGAGATTCCAGCCCCATAAAATTCCCCAGGGTAGCGACAGCGGCAATCTGCCGGTAGTTCCTTCTCCCGAACTCAAGGGCATACTTCCCGTTGTGAGAATGGCCTGTCACATAAACTCTGGATGTATCCACCGGATACTGTTCCGCAGCTTCTGTTATCAGGCAACTGAGAAGATCATTGGAGTCCTGATCTTCCAGGGCAAAGAACAGAAGCATACACTCTCTTCCGGCGGCGATTTTTGTCAGTTCAAAAAAATACCCCAGAGCCGTAACGGGAGAATGCTCGTTTCCCCGGTATACTTCCTGCATAACACAGAAAAGAGGCAATTCCCCCTCTTTCTGATCATATGAGCAGGGTGAAAGTGTAAGCCATCGTCTCCCCCTGGTGCTATGGACTCCCAGGTCAAGATTCCTGTTCTTCCAGAAAAGGGAGAAATCCGGTTCATCAAGACGATCGTAATCGTATTCAAGCCCGATCCCCTGCATAAGTTTCAAACCAGTCTCACTTCTGATAAAGCTATGCCGTTCGAAATCAGCTGTGCTGTATTTGTCGGACATGACAAGGTCCCGGGCCAGGCTCCCCCGGTTCTCCCAGTTTCCCGCTACATTGAGAACAGGAACTCCCAGGTTGGAAATTCTCTTTATTTGGCTATCCGGATTTTCTACGGTCTTGCCGGAAGGATCCAGGAGAAACAGATCTTTAATTTCCCGGAGTTTTTCCTTGCTGTCATGCAGAACACTCAGATCCAGGTAGATCAGTTCGGTATTACAGGGATAAAGCACAGAAGCCTCCTGGATAACGTTCACATAGGTTCCTGTCAGATCCGGACCATTGTTGGATACGGAGTAAATAACAATAAAGTCTTCATCCTCCAGGGCATGATGAAACTCTCTGAAGTCTGAAAGGATTTTCATCGCCCAGTAATAGTCGTCATAATCCACATGAAGACAGACCAGAATAAGCGGCAGCATGGCATCTGTACAATCCAGAAACCTTGTCGGCAGAACAGCCATCCAGTGACCGGCAAGGTCCCGGCACTGGTAGGTGATACCCCGTTTTTCCCAAAAGTCTCTTACCGAAGGATCATCAATACTGCCGGTTTTATTATGATAATGAGCCATTTCCTCTTCCCGGCTCCACCCGGGAGGGGTATATCCATCCCCATGCACCCTGCCCAGTTCACTCAGCCTCCGGACCAGGGGATCGATCCGGCTGAGCCGGTCTTTCCAGCTCTCATCCCTCCAGAGTTCAAACCGTTTATAATCCCGATATTCGCTCATACAGACTCTATTTCATCAGATCCGAGTTGTAGATAATGCAGCTGTTGCCGTGATAGTGCATCCTGACAGCGGGGTTACCCGCTTTTTCGAGAAAGATGGTCTCCCCCGGAGGATCTCCCGCGGTCTGCCCATTGGCAACTTCTTCACAGGCAGCCGCCAGGTTCCTGGGGACATTCGCTTTATGGGGACGGTTCAGATGTCCTGCGAAGATTCTTATATCCTCTCCCGTTATGGAAAGAACACGGCGGAGCATCTTACTGTAATCCAGAAGCCCCTGACGATCCAGGTTTTTAATATGGGTATCCACATTAATGCCGTCACCGCCGAACAGGATCTTTTCCTGAGGAATATAGTAGGCCATATGTCCTTTGGAGTGCCCCGGTGCCCGGATTGGCTGGACGGTTATCCCTCCCAGATCAAAAACATCCCCCTCATCCACGTCTTTAAATACGGATTTTGTGTTATCGATCATGTGGGTCCTTCCGTACTCCACAACCTCTTCATTAAATAGAGAAAACGCATTCAGATCCCTCAGCCGCCTTTCTCTGTCAAAAGCGCTGGCCAGCATATGGGTATCCCTGCTGCTCACATAGGCTTCGTCAAAAAGGCAGGCTGCTCCGGCATGGTCTATGGATCCGTGAGTACAGACGCAGATCATCGGTTTGTCCGTTCCTGCAAATCCTTCGATATAGGTCCGGAGGTCCCCGGCCATACCCAGTCCGCTGTCCACAACAAGGATTTTCTCATCTCCGATAATCACTCCGATGGTGAACTTATGGACCATGGAATACCCTTCGGTCACCACATACACCCGCTCCCCTACTTTTTCGTGGCTATAGAAATTCAGGGTATCCCATTGGTGGGGTACATTCATATTTTCCGCATTATAGACAATGCAGGTATTGCCCACTGAGTGCATCCTGATGAGAGGATTGTTATTCCTTTCAGTAAAAATCGTCTCTCCGGGAGGATCCCCCTGCACCTTTCCGGCTATGAGATCATCGCATACGGCGATAAGGTCATGAATGACTTCAGTTTCCATAGGAAGGGGCAGATGGGCCGGATAGAGAGTCACACCGTCGCCGATTCCGGCATGGACTTTCTTCAGGTTCTCCCGGTATGTCTTCAGTTCTTCCATTCCGATCCTTTTCAGGTGAACGTCCGTATTGATGATGTCTCCGGTGAAAACGTATTGATCCTCCCGATTGAAAAAGAGCATAGAACCGCTGGAATGGCCGGGAAGCTGTATGCATTCAATCTGCACACCTCCCAGATCAAAAACATCCCCGTCCCGGATATCCCGGAACTGGGTATCCTCGTTAGGAATAATATGTTCCCTGCCCCACTGGTTCACCTCTTTATTGAAGAGACCGAACGCATCCAGGTCTTCCAGCCGCTGGGCGGTATTCAGAGCAAAGTCGGCCCTCTCCTTCCAGTCAATATGGCTTACATAGGCTTCATCGAACAATTTGGCCGCCCCGACATGATCGGGATGGCAATGGGTACAGGCACAGATCAGAGGTTTGTCTGTACCCACAATCCCCTCGATGTACTCCCGCAAGTCATCTGTGGCCCCCAGGCCAGCATCGATAACCAGGATTTTTTCATCGCCTATTACAACACCGATGGTGAACCGGTGCACCATGGAATACCCTTCGGTCAGTATATAGAGCCTGTCAGAAATCTTTTCATGACTAAAAAAGTTCAACTTGTTCATAACTCCTCCCTATTCGCTTTCCAAAGGTTTCAGACTGCGATCATTGTAGGCGAGGGTTCCCAAGCCTTTGACAAATTTCAGTTTGGATGTTTTGTTTTTCCAGGTATATTCGTAATCATAATCATCCGGATCATCCAGGACAGCATTGCAGGCATCCAGAAGATTCTGTACAACCGAATTCTCAATATCCACAATAAAATGCCCGGGAAACAGCGAGTCAAACTCTCCGGTCCTTTTCACCAGCTTTTCCAGCTCATCACGCAAGGCCTGAACATTGGCAAACTCACCGTAGGGCATACCGGCCCTGGGGCCGCCGATGCCAACGCGCATACTGATAAAATCATCTCCGCAAAAAAGGATCCGGCTCTTTTTATCCAGAAACCCGCAATGCCCGGCCTGATGCCCCGGGAGGAAGATCAGTTCAATATCATAATCAGCTCCCAGATTGAATATATGCCCGTTGGGGCAACCCACAATTTCATACTCTTTGTACGGAATCAGATCGCTCCTGTCGAACTCTGTCCATTTACAGCTGCCGTCTTCATTAAAAAGGTAGTCCCAGAGACGGGGTGTGAGCTGCTTTTCCAGATAGGGAGCGCAATACTCATGGCAATAGGCCCTGTCGAACTGATGGTTCCCATAGGAGTGATCGAAGGAGGCATGGGTATTCACAACGACAATCTCCCTACCGCCGGTAATTTCATCCACAAGGCCTTTTAAATTTCCCAGTCCGAAGCTTGTGTCGATAAGCATGGCTTTTTCGGGCCCGATAATCACATACATCCAGGGCTGGCCCATCCCGTCCAGGCTGTCGGTCAGGATCCCATAGATGTTTTCCCGGAACTGATAGACCTCTGCGTAGGGGTTTACAGGGTAGACTTTTTTTGTTTTATCTCTATTTCTCAGGAGTTTCATATAGGCAGCGCTCAACTGCTCTATCGGTTCCTCCTCCCATATGACTTTTGATTTCATAAATTCCACAGTAAAATACCTCCTCGTGATTTACAGTTCGATGATTTTTCCCGTTTCCTGATCACGGGCAAATCCTCTGAGGAATGACCAGGAGACCTCCTGCTGGACCGGCGTGGTGTTATGAGGCATATTTTCTTCTCCCACCATACAGAGATGGAACTTCCCCTGATTATTTTTCACTTTCACAATATAGACCTCGAATCCATCCCGCCATTGGGTTTCGCTCCACTCTCCGGGAACGCCGAGCATGCGAATGGCTTTTTCCGGACTTTCCCTGGTTGCCCTGATATCCTCAAGGGATTTCATAGGACAATTGGAAGCTTTGAGCCTGAGCTGCCAGGAAGCAGCCCTATCCTCAAACGTAGACACAGGTAGTTTCTTATGGGCTTCCCGGTAATCGGTCCCGTCGCTGTGCAGGGGGAAGTGCTTTCTCGGCTCACAGCAGCCCGCAAGGTTTATAACCGGTATATCCAGCCGGCTCATCCGTTCAATCTTCTCATCTGGTGTGGGAAAGAGTTCGCTGTTGAAAAAACCGGGAAGGTCTCCGAATGTGGCCACCGCAGCAATTAGATCGGGATGGCGTACGGCGAACTCCAGGGAGTAATACCCGTTGTGGGAGTGTCCTGCCAGGTAAATCCGACTTCGATCCATCATGGGATACAGCCTGGAAGCCTCCTCAATGATTTCGGCAAGCAGCTCATTCCCCTCATGATCTTCCAGTACGAAATTGATCAGAATGCACTCACCCTGGGAAGCGATCCGGAAGTATTCATAAAAATAGCTCGCTTCGGTTACCGCAAGATGTTCATTGGCATGATTGACTTCCTGTAGGACACAAATGACCGGAAGCTTTTTATCGGGGTTGTCAAAAGCATCCAGGGGGACAGCGGCTTTCCAGCGTCTCTGCTTCAATTCATGATTGACATACTTGAGGCCCCTTTTTTCCCAGTATTCCAGAAACCCCGGATCGTATACCGTATCAAATTCATATTCCAGAACCATCCCTTCCGCTATACGCCGGCCTGTTTCGCTATGGATGACCCTTTCCAGATCGTAATCCCCAGAGCTCCAGTTTCCCTTGGCCACCTGATCGCGGCTCAGGCTGCATCTGTTCTCCCAGCGGCCGGTAATATCCAGAACCGGAATTCCCGCGCTGCCGTATATTTTCACCTGCCCGTCAGGATCATCGATATTGCCGCCCTGACGATCTTTGTAAACAAAACCGGGCAGATCAGCCAGTTTATGACCAGACTTATACACGGTGCTCACATCCAGATACAGTTCCTTCACATCACCGGGAACAAAAACAAATGCCTCCTGGAGGATATTCACAAAAACCCGGTCATAAACGGGAACATTTTTCACCAGGTAGAAAAAAATGACCTCCTGCGACTCGGCAACCATATCGTTGTAATCTCTATACCGATCCAGGGTTTTCATGGCCCAGTAGGGATCGGTGATATCATCCTGAGCCATCACAAGGATGGTGGGCAATTTCCTACCGTAGTCATCCAGGCATTTCAAAGGGGCCATAATGATCCATCCGAAACCACCCTGGGACCGGCAATCGTAAAAAACACCCCGTTCTCTCCACTCTTCAATTACTTCAGGAATATTCACGCTGTTTGTTTTGAGACTGTAATAATCCAGAGAACGGCATTCATCCCCGAATAGTCCGTTTACGGGCCGGGTATAGTCAGCCTTCTCATAAGTATCATGTTCTCCAATCCACTGGACAAGCCCATGGACCTGACTGATCCTGTCCTTCCAGACTGCTTCATCCCAAAGATCTATATGTTCATAGGTATAGTACTTATTCATCTTATGCATCCTTTTCTTCGGTTCCCCGGTCTGTCCGGGGATTACCGGATGGACTTTCCTGAGGTTAAATTTCTGTTTACAATCAGTAGAGTTCGACTATCTCTCCCGTTTCCAGATCTCTGGAAAAACGCCGTAGAAATGTCCAGGCCAGATTCAACATGAAAGGAGTTGTGGTATGGGGCATATTCTGAGATAAACCAATGCAGAGATGAGCTTTCCCGTCAACGTTTTTAACCTCACCCAGATAGTGCTCAACCCCGTCGGCCCATACGGACCAGGTTTTATCAGTGGGAACTCCCAGAATCCGGGCAACATAGTCATCACTGTTCCCGACAGCTTTCACTTCATCAAAAGTTTTCGCAGGACAACGGGAGGCCTTCAAACGTCTCTGCCATGATTCGACAAATTCGGCATAGTCATCAGGGTCGGTAGGTATAACACCGAATCCTTCATTGGTTCCCGCCAGGTTAATCACCGGAAGATCCACCCTGGAAAGCTCTTCCAGCTGCTCATCACTGATGCTCATGACAGGATTACCCGTCACTTCCGGAGAGCGAAGACCTCTGGGATCTCCCAGAGTGGCTACCGCAGCAACAATATCAGGATGACGGTAGGCAAACTCATAGGAAAAGAAACCGTCATGGGAGTGTCCGGTAATATATACCCGGCTTCTGTCAATGGGATACTTTTTTGTGGCTTCCTCCAGAATTTCAACCCACATATCGTTGGAATCCGGATCTTCCATGGCAAAAAACAAAAGGATACACTCTCCCTGAGCCGCAATTTCACAATTCTGATAGAAGTAGCTTTTGGAGGACAGAGCCAGGTGCTCATTTCCGTGGTAAACTTCCTGCATAACCAGGATAACAGGCAGCTCCTTTTCCGGCTGGTCAAACGCACAGAGTGGCACCATGGAGGTCCACTGCTCACCTTTCATATCATGGGCTTCAAACTTCAGCCCCATATCCGCCCAGTACCGGATGAGATCCTCATGGTACAGATCATCGTACTGATGCTCCAGAACGATGCCATCCATCATACGTTTGCCCGTCTGGGAATGAATCAGCCACTCCCGGTCAAATTTTCCGTCATTCGCTTTGAAGTACATAACCAGTCCGCGCAGAAGGCTGTCCCGGTTTCCCCAGATTCCACTGATATTAATAACCGGAATATCGAGTTGTCCGAAAGTTTCCACGGCGCCCTCAGGATCTGCCGGGTATCGGAAGTCGGGAATTTCAGAAAGTTTTACCCCTTTCTTCCGAACCGATGAGATATCCACATACAGTTTTTCCAGATCCGCAGGATAGAGGATAAAAGCCTCCTGCATGATATTCAGATAGATCATATCCTCATCGGGGCCTTCGGTAACAACATATATGAGCATAAAATCCCGGGATGCGGCCAGCTTCTCATTGTATTCTTTGTAGTATTCCACTGTCTTCATGGCCCACCAGGGATCAGAATAATCCTCCAGATGGTAGACCACCACGGCAGGGAGCCTATGGGACCGGTCCTGTATGGCTTGTTCCGGCACCATGGAAACCCATCGTTTCCCGCCCTGAGACAGGACAGTGAGGCATATTCCCCGGTCTGCCCAGTATTGAATAATCGCCGGATCATCGATCCCCGAGGTTTTGGTTCTATACCCGGGATGTTTCTGCAGATCTCCCGTATAATCGGTCTGGAAGCTGCGGGGATTGACTTCGCTGTTCCCCTGGATCCATTGCACCAGACCATTGATATTGCTTTTATGATCTTCCCAGTTTTCATTGTTCCATAATTCAAAGTTCTTATAGGAATAATATTTATTCATCTCTTTTCTCCTCCCTTATTCAATTCCGTGTCTAAAGCAGTTCAACAATCTTCCCCGTTTTCTGATCACGGGAAAATTTCCGCATAAAAGACCAGGAAAGAGTCTGCATAAAAGGCGTTGTCACATGGGGCATCCCTTCGATCCGTACAATCCGGAGATGGAATTTCCCGTCACTGTTCTTTATATCAGCAATATAGTGTTCAAACCCTTCGGCATAAAAGGTTTCACTTCTATCACTGGGTACTCCCAGCATGCGGGTTGCCTTATCATCGCTTTCAAGAGCCGCTTCGATCTCTTCCGCACTCTTCATGGGGCAGCGGGATGCTTTAAGCCGCCTCTGCCAGCTGGAGATATGGACCTCCTTATTAAAAGGTCCCCCCTCATGGACTCCCAGGATATTGATGACCGGTAAATCCATAGTACTGAGCAAATCTATGGTTTCGTCTGACGAAGAAAAAACAGTTTCTCCCGATATGGCGGGATCCATCAGGCCGTTGGGATTTCCCAGGGTGGCCACAGCAGCAACGATTTCCGGATGGCGCCGGGCAAAAATCATGGAGAAAAATCCGTCATGGGAATGACCGGTCAGATACACACGGGATTTGTCTATGGGATACTTTTCGAAAGCCTCATCCAGAATATCGCAGAGGATCTCATTGCTCTCGGGATCTTCCAGTACAAAATAGAGAAGAATCGCATCGCCGTTGGCCGCTATTTTCTGATATTCATAGAGATAGCTCATGGCATTCACTGCCAGATGCTCATTGGAGTAATTCACCTCCTGAAGGATAACAACAACCGGCAGCTTCTCCCCGGGATGATCGAAGGAGCACTCGGGAGTCACTGTGGTCCAACGCTCTCCTCTTGTCTTGTGAATTTCAAACCGGAGCCCCATCTTCGCCCAGTACCCGGCGAAATCCGGCTCCAGAATGGTACTGTAATCATATTCCAGGGCCAGGGCCTCCGCCATTTTGGCCCCCGCCTCGCTGTGAAGAACCCGTTCCACATCAAACTCATCCTTGTTCATGGGATAGTTCATGAAAAGGTTCCTGGTCATGCTGTCCCTGTTCTCCCACCGTTTTGTAATATCCAGTACGGGAATCCCCAGAGAACTGAAACTCTGAACCGCCTTGTCAGGGTCTGCCGGATTTCCTTCCGGATCGGTATAGTTGTATCCGGGAACATCCTTAAGGCTCTTATCCCCCTCCCTGAAAAGGCTCACATCAAGGAGGACACGATTTTCATCGCAGGGATACAGAACAAGCCCTTCCTGAAGCTGATTCCCGTACATGCCCTCCGTATCAGGCCTGTCAGATACCAGGTAGAAAATAATAAAATTTTCGCGGATAGCCGCTTCATTATACTGTTCGTAATACTCCAGAGTTCTCATAGCCCAGTAGGGGTCCTTGAGGTTCTCCTTATGAAACACTGTCAGAACAGGCAGTTTATCCTGTTTCTCTTTGCTGGCTGCCCCGGGAACACAGGAGACCCAGTGAGCCCTCCCCATTTCCAGAACGTTACAGGACAAACCCTTTTCTTCCCAGAAGGACATCATTTCCGGATCATCGATGCTCTGGGTCTTCGCTCTGTAGAGGGGAAGCTTCCTGACATCTGTTCCTTCCGGAAACAGGGGATACCGGGTGCTTTCCGAACTGTGAACACCGGCATTTTCCCCGATCCACACCGCCAGGGGAAGAAGCGCACTCTGCCTGTCTTCCCATTTATCGTTAAACCACAGATCATAATGAGGGTATTGGAATTTTTTATTTACCATATGCTTATCCTTTCAACGTAAATATGCCCAGGGAGCTTCCCCTCCGGGTCCCGGGAAAATCTCATCGATTTCCCCTGATATGTCTTTATCCAGTTTTATGTCCAGAGCTCTTAAAGTCCTTTCAAGCTGATCCACTGTACGGGGGCCGATGACAGGAGCAGTGACAGAGGGATGGGAGAGTATCCAGGCGATTGCCACTTCCGCTTCATTTTCCCCTATCCGGCTGCACAGATCAGAAAAGTCGCGCAGCTGTTTCTGCATCTGGGGGCTCAGATTCTGTTCAAACTTTTTTGACCTCTGTTTTGAATCACTGTTTTTCCCGATATTCCCGCTCAGCAGCCCCATGGCCAGAGGACTCCAGGTCATAACACCCATCCCCATTTCCTTCGCTGCCGGTAGAAGTTCCAGCTCCGGAAGGCGGCACAGGAGATTGTATTTGTGCTGTTCACAGACCAGTCCGAGAAAATTGCGGTTTTCCGCTTTCCTCTGAGATAAAATCAGGTGCCTGGCTCCAAAATTGCTCGAACCGGCATAAAAAACTTTCCCCTGAGCCACCAGGGCCTCATAGACGCCCCATATCTCATCCCAGTCTGCTTCCCTGTCATAAGAGTGCATAAAATAAAGCTCCAGGTGGTCAGTCTGAAGGCGGCGCAGAGACCCTTCCAGGTGGCGTCTGATTTTATAGGCAGATAAACCTGGTTCACCATTGGGGCCATCGTTCTCATCAAACATATCGTTATAGACCTTACTGGTAAGAACAACCTTCTCACGCCGTCCCCCGCCCTGAGCAAACCAGCGTCCTATAATCTCTTCGGTCCAGCCGGAATACCCGCCATTCCGGTTACCATACATATTGGCGGTATCAAAAAAATTAATACCCCCATCAAGGGCCCGATCCATGATGGCAAAAGCCTCTTTCTCATCCGTATTGGGCCCGAAATTCATTGTCCCCAGGCAGAGGCGGCTGACTTTCAGACCTGTCCGGCCCATCCTTACATACTCCATAAGGCCCCGCTATTCCTACCGGACTGCCTCGAAAAAATCACATCCGGATCAAAACTCTTAACATCGGGAGTACAGGTTTTATTCATCAACCCCACAAGTTCTCCCGTGATCTCCCGGATCCTGTCACGGACGCCAGCGGCACCGTTTTCTTTAAGGGAAGGCAACAGACCGCGGCCTACACCCACGGCATCCGCTCCCAGAGCGAGGACTTTAAAGGCATCATACCCATCGAGGATTCCCGAATCCACGATGATTGTGATGTCTTTCCCCACTTCTTTTGCAATGCGGGGAAGAAGCATCAGGGGCGGAACAGAGTAATCGGTTTTTCCATGATGATGAGATAAAACAATGGCAGCGGCTTCGGCTTCCACGCTCTTTACGGCATCCTCAACGCTCAAAACTCCTTTTATAACAAAAGGAAGCCCGGCCGCCCTTGATAACTGCTTCAGCTCTTCCCTGGATTTGGCACACAGAGGATGGTCCCGCCAGCTGGCATAATTCCCGTCATTGTGAAAAGAGTGGTCTATATCGACACCCACGGCTATGGCGCCGCACCCTGCGGCATGTTCCATCTCGGAAATGATAAGGCCGTTGTCCTGATGAGGTTTTATAATCCTTACCAGCCTTACACCGGTGGCCCCGACGGCTTCAATCTCATCAGGTTCGCCGACACCGGCCCACATAAGGGCTCCGGAATCCTTCACGCCCCGGGCCATCTCTACAGCGCCGTCCTCATAGACACTTCCGAGCCGCGACATGGCTGCTGTCATGACGGGGGTATCCAGAGTTTCCCCGAAAAGTTCGATCTGAGGATTTGCCAGGACAGCATCGATCTGCCTGGTGGATATCAGAAGGGAATCAAAAAATTCCCTGGTTATCATATCGCAATTCCCGTTATTCCCCATAAATCAGTGCTCCTCCTTTTCTCCCGGATTTTCTATTACGCATTACCCGGGGATAGGGTTTTGCCCATATTGTCGATCATGCTCTTGAATGCAAAACTCAGGGCGATAACTGCGAAAATCGGAATGGTCATGATCTGCCACATAGCGGTATATCCCCAAACCTCGATGATCGCTCCTGCCAGAACAGGGCCAACCAGATTTCCCAGATCCATCCCCACATAACTGGTACAGCTGGCTGCGCCCCGTCTCTCTTTAGGAACGCTTTTCATACTTACCGCAATGATTGCCGGCTGAGATCCTCCAAACCCGAAGGCGGAAACCACGCCTGCCAGCAGAAACAGGGGAAGAGAATCTGAAACGCTGATAATAAAAAATGAGAGGGCCGCAAAAAGCATGGATGGAATAACGATTCTGGTTGTCCCGTACCTGTCGGCCAGCCTGCCGATCAGAGGCCGGGTAAATATCATGGTGACCGCATTGACCGTAAAGTAGTACCCTATATTGGACCGGACCCCCTGCTTTTCTGCAAAAAGGACGAGAAAGGCACTGACCACGCTCATAGAGATGGCCAGAATGAACAGCAGAATTGCCGGAGTCAGAGCTTCCTGGGCGATAATATTACTCAGGCGGATGGAAAAAACTTTCGCCTTTTTATGTTCAATTTTCATGGTCATCGCATAGGCGATGGTTAGGACAATAATAATAGCGCAGATAAGGAAGGTCCATCTGTACCCGACAGCTTCCGCCAGCTTGAGCCCCACATAGGGAGATATGGCCATACAGATAGCCGTTCCCAGAGAAAAGTAACCTATTCCGGTACTCATTTTGTCATTGGGAAGCGAGTCTGAGGCGACAGTCAGACAGACGGTGGTTGAAAACGCCAACCCGGCACCTGTCAATAAACGGGAAATGATCAGCATGGAAATGGTGTTGGAAAAAACATACCCCACAAAAGAGGCAAGAAGTATCCCGATAGACAGAATCAGAACATGTTTCCGGTTGTAGGAATCGATAGCCGGTGCGGAAATAACCTTGAACAGGAGGGCGGTTAATGCAAACAATCCGCTGACAAGCCCGACAATCGTGGCGGTAGCTCCTAAATGGTCAGCGTATTTTGCACTTAAGACATTCATCATATAAGTGCATAAATGGGTTAATATATTAATGACAAAAACATTGATGAAAACAGGATTCCATATATCTTCATTCTGTTTGATGCTTTTTTCTTGGTGTATCATCCAGAAAAGCTCCTTTTATTTTATTCTTTACATGAAATATATTAAATAAATCATTTGAATGATTCGGCTCTTAAGGAAAGCCATTTAAAAAGTAGGGGGAATTCGATCCAAACGAAATAAAACCGAATTCCCAACCGATGGAACATAGAAATTGACTTTAGATCCCTAAACTTCCTGCTGAATCCTTTTTGCTGTTTCCTGTGATTCCATGCAGTAATGACAGGCGACCTTATGCCCCGGCTTAACTTCTACAAGTTCGGGAGTATTGTCAAAACAGGTTTCTTTCGCCATCCAGCACCGGGGAGCAAATCGGCAGCCCGGTTTGGGATCGATAGGACTGGGAACATCCCCCTTCAATACAATCCGTTTGCTGTCATCGTCAAAATCCACCTTGGGAACAGCAGAAAGAAGAGCGATCGCATAAGGATGGAGTGTATTCTCAAAAATCTCATCGGTTTCGGCAATTTCCACAATCTGTCCGAGATACATGATGGCGACCCTGTCCGAAATATGACGCACAACACTCAGGTCATGAGAAATAAAGAGATAGGAAAGCTTCATCTTCTTTTTCATTTCAATAAGAAGGTTAATAATTTTTGCCTGAACCGATACATCCAGGGCCGATACAGGCTCATCACAGACAATAAAACGGGGATTCAATGAGAGAGCCCGGGCAATTCCTGTAAGCTGCCTTTTACCCCCGTCCAGCTCATGGGGATATTTTTCCAATACATAGGGTTCAAGCCCTACAGAACTTGCCAGTTCCGTGACTTTATCTTTCAATCCTTTACCTTTGGCCATGTTATAGATCTGGTAGGCATCAGACAAAATGGCTCTTATCGATTCCCGGGGATTCAGGGATGAGTAGGGATCCTGAAAGATCATCTGCATTTTTTTCCGGATATCCCTCATATCATGTTTTGACGCATGTACCACATCCTGGTCTTCACAATACACATGCCCCGCTGTAGCTTCATGGAGCCTGACAAGAACGTTACCCACGGTGGATTTGCCGCAGCCCGACTCCCCCACCAGCCCCAGAGTCTCTTCAGGCATAATGTCAAAGGAAACATCATCAATGGCATGAAGCTGTCTGTTGTTGGACTGGGGAAAGTACTTTTTCAGATTTTTTACCTGAATAAGGGGTTTTACCTTTTCCTCAGTATTAATGGAATTCATTGTTTCGCTCATATTCTTACCTCCGCTTCCCAGCATGCTGCATAGTGATCAGGTCCGATCCTGATCAGCGGCGGATGCTCGTCCTTGCACCTGTCTTTACAGTGAGAACACCGGTCATGGAATTTGCACCCCATGGGAAGGTTTTGAGCATTGGCAACCAGTCCGGGAAGGGATCTTAACTCCTCTTTCGGACCGGTAAGCTTGGGGATAGCATCAAGCAGACCATGGGTATACCAGTGTTTGGGGTTCCTGAAAACCTGTTCTACTGCTCCTGTCTCTACTATTTCTCCAGCATACATGATGGCAACCCGTTCACAAAGCTCCGCCACTATGCCCAGGTTGTGGGTAATCATCAGAAGAGACGTGGAATACTCGTCCTGAAGCTTTTTCATCACTTCCAGGATCTGAGCCTGAATCGTAACATCAAGAGCCGTGGTCGGTTCGTCAAGGATCAGCAGCTGAGGGGAACAGCAGAGAGCAGCAATAATTCCCACACGCTGCCTCATTCCGCCGGAAAACTCATGGGGATACTGATTGATCCTCTCTTTCGGTATACCTACCAGTTCCAGGAGTTCTCCCACTTTTTCATAAGCCTGCTCTTTTTTCAGGCCCAGATGCTTTCTGAGAACCATGGCGACCTGATGCCCTATGGTAAAAAGAGGGTTCAGGGAGGTCAGAGGATTGGAAAAGACCATACCGATCTCTCCCCCCCGCATTCTACATAGCTCTTTTTCGTTCCTTTTAAAAACGGATTTACCGTTGAACCTGATATCCCCTTTTGTCACAAAGCCCACATCAGGAAGCAGGTTCAGAATGGAAAGAGCCGTAGTGGTTTTTCCGGCACCGCTCTCACCAACCAGCCCCATTGCTTCTCCCCTCCTAATGGAGAGATTCACTCCGTTCACAGCATTAGCCACAGCTCCGCCGGCTCTGTACTCGATGGAAAGATCCTCAATTTTTATTATGTCGTCTTTTTGTATACTTTCCTGAGCGGATTTGGAGTTCTCTTTCATATCCGTATCAGGTATTATTGTCATTGATTCATTCATATCACTAATCATCCTATTTTTATTCCCTAATCCTGGTTCTTAGGATCAAAGACATCCCGGATACCATCTCCCAGGAAGTTAAATCCCAGAACAGCCAGCATCAATGCGATACCGGGAGCAATGACAATCCAGGGAGCAGCGGCAATGTACTGTCTGCCGTCGGAGATCAGATTCCCCCATGAAGGATCCGGTACGGGAACACCCATCCCCAGATAACTGAGATTTGTCTCAACCAGGATTGTGCCCCCGAAGTGGCCGCTGGCAGCGATCATCAGCTGTGTTATTGTATTGGGAAACATTTCCTTCCAGATGATCCGTCTGGTGGGAGCACCCAGAACTTTCGAAGCAGAAACAAACTCTCTGTGTTTCATATCCAGAACAACAGATCGTACCAGCCTCGCCGTGGCCACCCAGCTGGTAACCGACAAGGTGAATATCAGGTTGAACATACTGGGGCCCAGAATAGTCACAACGACGATGGCAAGGAGTAGCTGCGGGATGGCCAGCAGCATATCCGAAATCCTCATCATTATCATATCGAGGATTCCACCGTAAAATCCCGAGATTAATCCCACCACCGCCCCGGCTGCCATGGCAATAACCGTTACAGTGAATGTTATTTTCAGAGAGATCCAACCGCCGATAACCAGCCTTGTCAGAACATCACGTCCCAGAGGGTCGGTACCGAAGGGATGCCCGTTTAATCCACCGCCCAGCCATTCCGGATGAATCAGTCTCTCCCTGAGGTTTGAAGTGGTGGGATCCCATTTTACCCACAAGGGAGATGTCGCACATATAAATATCAGAAAAACAAGGATAACAGCGCCAATCATAAACAGCTTGCTTTTCCACATCTTTCGTAAGACTCTATTTGCCTGCATTTTTGTTCTCCTTGTTTAATTAAACTTGATGCGGGGATCAATAACCGTGTACATGATATCTGCGATCAGATTACCCAGCACAAGCAGAACAGAACTGATCAGAAGAATGGATTGCACAGTCTGATAATCGCGCATACTGATCGCCTGAATCAGCAACTGTCCCATCCCCGGCCAGTTGAAAATATTTTCCACAACAACCATACCGGCCAGCAGTCTTCCCAACTCTGTGCCCAGATTGGTAACTATAGGAAGTAATGCATTTTTCAGAGCATACCTGAAGTAGGTCTGATACTTCGATATGCCACGGGCTCTGGTGGCTACCACATAGTCTTCTCTTAAAACATCCACCATACCGGAACGCATAAGTCTGGTCTGTTTAGAAGCGATACCGAATCCGATACAGAGCCCCGGCATGATCATATGGGAAAAACCTCCAAGCCCCTGGTTGGCAAGGCCCCCAATTTCACACCAAAAATAAGGATCAGCATAAATCCCAGCCACACAATGGACATGGACTGACCGATAATAGCAAAAAAGATTGCTACAAAATCTATGGTTTTCCCCTGATTGATACCTGCAATAATACCCAGGGTAATGGAAAAAACCGTTGCCCATAGGAGCCCGAAACCGGCCAGCCGGAGGGTCTGCATAATACGAACCGAAAGCAGATCAACAACAGGCGCATTATAGTTCCATGAAAAACCAAGATCTCCATGCAGAACTCCGGTGATATATTTGAGATACTGAACGATCAGGGGCTGATCAAGTCCCATTAAAACACGATACTCTTCCACTTCCTCAGGAGAAGCCATTGCTCCCGCCATCATAGAAGCAGGATCGCCTGCTCCGAGCCTTAAGAGACTGAAAGCTAAAAGAGATACGCCTAACAGAACAATAATTGAGAACAGAATCCTCTTTACTATACTATTCATCTTTGTTTAAATACCTCTGTATTCTGTTTAGCCTAAATACCCTGGTCCTGCGTATTCATACCGCAATCGACCTCCCAGCCTGCTTAAGACATAATGGCAAGGGACATGATCAGGAAAAAGGCTGAATAATGACGCTTCTGTGTGCACCAGAGATGCACACAGAAGAACTTTATGTATTAATGTTTACCCTTATTAAGGCACAACGATGGCTCTTAGATCGGGAAACTGTTCCAGATGGTATTTAATACCGCTTATTCCGGGGACCCATGCACTGATGATACTGGGCCAGTAAAGATAGATATTGGGAGCAAACTCAGTCATTTCAAGCTTATACACATCAGAGAATGCTTTATCCAGAGCATCCTGCTCAACAGTCGTCTGAATCAGCTTGGCCTTGGATTTCAGAGTTTCATTCTGATACCCTGTGTTAAACCGGTCATTTCCAATAACCTCCGCACCGACTTTCCACCACATATTGCCGTCATCGGAAATAGCTCCAATACTCAGATCATAATCCATCTTGTCACGGGCCTCATCGTACATTGCGACTTCAAGAGGGCGGATTCTCAGATTTAACCCGACTTCTGCAGCCATGGACTGGATGGCCTGGGAAAGCTCTGCTCCGATATTAACGGTTGTACCGGTATAAATAAAATCGATAGGCTGACCTTTATAGCTTGAAGAATTCACCAGCTGTTTTGCTTTCTCCACATCATAGCCATACTGGTATGACTTGGTAGTTTCATTGTAATAACCCAGGTCATTGGGGCGACAGGCCCAGTTACTGGGAGCGCCATAGCCGGAAAGCAGTGCATCAACAATCAGACCTCTGTCTATACAAAGAGAGAGAGCCTCCCGCAATTTTGCATCCGAAAAGATTCTACCAGGGCCTGATGTTGTCTGAAGGAATACCACATTGTTGGGATTCATAATTTCTACATCAAAACCGGATTGCTCAAGCATAGCCTTATCGGTCGTAGGGATAGTATCAATCATCTGAACTTCACCGGCTCGCAGAGCAGACAGACGGGTCTGTCCTTCAGGGGAATACTGGAGCTTGATTGTTTTCACATTGGTCCAGGTATCTTCCACATCATAAGCCCAATATCCATGATCATCACTCCTCAGAGCAAAATCAGCAATACTGTTGGCTTTATCAAATTTGCTTACTGTATAGGGGCCCGTCCCTACAGGATTCTGCCAGAACTTGTCATACCCCATCTGCTCTACAGCCTTATGAGAAATAACATTCAGACGGGGATCTGTAGCGCGGAGCCAAAAGGTAGGCATAGGTTTTACAAAGCTTATGGTAAATTCGTAATCTCCGGTTTTCGTGACATCCCCAAGATAGGGTCTCCAGGGCTTAACAGACCTGGCTGTATACATCTCATTATCCCTGAGATCTTCAAAACGCCAAACCAGGTCATCGGCGGTCAGTTTTTCACCATTTGTAAAATACACATCGTCTCTCAGTGTGATGGAGACCTCCATACCATCTTCTGAAAAAACGGCTGATTTCGCCAACCAGGGCTGAATACGTCCCTCTTCATCAATAACAAATAACGGATCAAAAACCAGATTGGCAGCAATTGCCAACGTATCATTCCCTGTTCCGTTCCATGTATCAAGCGTGGAAATCGCAGCTGATACATGGTAAACGAAATCCTGTGTGGCATCAGCCTCAGTCCAGTCTGCAGGCTTTAAAATGCCTACGGTCATTGCTTTGTCTTCGCCGGCTTTGTCAGCCTGACCATTTGACCATACATTTGACAAGACAAACATCATCAATAGACTCGTCAGCAATACAAGTGATTTTTTCATTTACACCCTTCCTTTTGATTTTTTCCAAAAAGCACAGTAATAACTGCTCCCCCCTGATCAGATATAATTGTATTAATCAGGACAGGTTTTATGAGCTTTCACCTCAATTTCGAAACAGTTGCCTTGAAAATACAAATTAAATACAGATCATTCGATTAAGTCTTCAGAAATTACACATACGTTTTAGATATGTATCATACTAGCACCGTAATTTGACTTGTCAAGGATTATTTTCTTCCGAACTGGCATATTTATCACTTATTCATATCTTATTTTTTGTCGAACGATTCAAAATGGACCACAAAAAGCATACATAAAAGGTACATATTTCGATAAAATCGTGTTTTATTCATTTTTTCACTTGCAAAACTGGTAAAAGGACCTTAATATACCAATCAAACACGTATCTTATTTGTATCTTAAAAAGGAATAATCAACTGCCTGGGTAAACATTATCGCCCTGCATCGTGTTTTAATGCTAAATTAAAGGGAGGAGATTAACGATGGATGAAAACGCACCCAAATACATTGCCATATACCATAAGTTAAAGCAGGATATTATCTCCGGTAAATATCCTGAAAATTCCTTCCTTCCTTCTGAAGAAGCACTACAGGAACAGTTTGAGGCAAGTAGAACCACTGTACGGAAAGCACTGGTCCTGTTAAAAGACGACAAGCTGATTGAAGTTACACAGGGAAGGGGTTCACGGATTCTCCATACCGGCAGCTGGCCGACTTCGTATAACATTTCCAAATTGCACGGGTTAAGTTCTATTTCTCTGGATAATAAATTTCATATAGAAGGAGAAAAGCAGATTTCAACCCAGGCCTCGGTTGTGGATATTATCCCGGCGGAAACGACCATTGCTGAGGAGCTGGGAATTCAAATAGGAGAGAATGTTTACCGACTTCAAAGGGTAAAAATGGTAAATGATACAATCTTTGCCTTTGATACCAGTTATATACGCTGTTCTGAAATACCCGAACTGGAGAAACACAGCGGTTCTATAGTGATTCTATATGACTTTCTGGAAAGAACATACGGAATCGTGGTTGATCAGGTGAGAGACAGATTAAGCGGAAAATTATCCAGCTTTCTTGAATCTCAGCTGCTGAATGTTAAAGTAGGATCTCCCCTGCTTTTTCGCAAACGGCAAGCCTACTCAGGGTCAAAAATCATAGAATACTGTGAAACAATAATAAAAAGTGATCTTTATGAGATGGTCATCGTGGCTGACCGCTACGGGCGGCAGAGTCCCCTGAAAACAGAAGAAGAATCAGCCGGGGAGAAAACTGCAGATGTTTTTGATTTATCGGTCAATATTTAAGATTTACCAACCTTAAGTATTCCTGCACCCGGAAGGGTGCACAGCCTGATTTCATTCGGGTTTTGACAATTGAAATGCATAAAATCTCTTCTATATAAACAGGCACTTGCCTGAATGGGATAGCTATGTCTAAAGGTTTTTCCAAATAAGGGATTTATTTATGAATAAAGGCAGGACATTAATGAAACAAATGATAATAAGAGCTGACGATATCGGATTTACCGAAGTCTGCAACATTGGATCATTCGCAGCGATCGATGCCGGACTGGTTACTTCTGCGGATATAATGCTGGATTCTCCGGGCACCATCGATGCCCTGAGAAGGTTAAAAGAATATCCCTGGCTTTCTATGGGATGGCACATGCATATGTGGGGAGCTCCGGTTCTTCCGGCAGAGAAAGTACCGACCCTTGTTGAAAAAGACGGCGATTTTGCCGGCCGATTCCGGCTGGACCTTTCTATGGCAGCTGATGTGAATTACGACGAAGCCATCGAGGAACTGGAAGCCCAGCTGGCCCTCTGCCTGAAGCATCTGGGCAGAGTCCCCGATTCGGGCAACATGCACGGAGACTCACCATGGGGAAAAGCCTGTAAGTCCGTTTATGAGAAATACGGAATCCCCTACAGCTTTGCGGCAAAAGAACCTACGGACCAACGGGTTATGAAGAAAATCCTGGAGGCTCAGGAGGCCGGGGAAGAATGGGCATCCTTCTACCCATCCGAGCCGAGACCGGCAGAGATACCTCTTCCCAGATGGGCTGACCGCAACATAATGATTGCTGACGGCACTTTTGCCTACATAGACCTTCTGACGGATTCCATCAGCGAAGTGGAAGCAAAATACGATCCGGTCCTGTACTACACAGAAGACCGGGCGGGTTTGCTGAAATATCCCGACCATATGATTTTACAGCAGGCCTGGCATCCGGGTTATGTGGATTATTACATTTACAGACTGGGCGAGCGGGGCAAAAGGCCAAGAGCCCAGCAATTTGTAGTGGGAAGAACCCAGGATGTTGCCGCATTATGCGACACCAGACTGAGGGAGTGGATAAAAGAGAATAAAATCGAGCTTATCAATACCCGGGACGCCCTGTACGGCACCAGTGAGTTTCAGAATCATCTGAAACATATCGGCAGCGATCTGGCTATGTGATCGAAAACTGAATAAAGGCGGGAAATTATGACAGGAACATACAATTATCCATATAAAGAATTATGGGATACTGAAGCATGGAAGGACAGAAACAGTTCTATCATTCCCCTGGCCATGTGGATGGATAAAAATAATATCGAAAATAACAGGATCCCGGCAAAACCGGAATCAGAACGCAGAACCCAAGGAAATTATGACCCTAAAGCCAAAGCTCTAACCTTTCCGGAAACTGTGGAATACTGGAAAAACAAAGGGATGCACTACCACAGCACCAGCATGACCCTCCCCTGGTTTGCTCTTGTCCCCGAAGAGCATATGGGTGTTCAGGGCTACGATGATAATATAGATACGGTTATAGTACTGGTAAACGCGGATCAGTCAGATATTTCATTCGGTATGTATGCACTGGACAGTTATTCAGATCTCCTTCATGAAGCCGCAGACAAAGGGGCCGCAGTCCTGTTTGTCATATCCGATAAACCCGATACGGGGAATCAATATATCAGCATAGTCCAGGAAGCGATTATTCTGTTTCACCTGAATTACAGGAGGATATTTCTGAATGTAAGCTCCGTCTACTATGCCGGAAAAGATTTAAAAAGTATTCCCGGATTTTCCTATCATGATAATCATGGAAATACTGTTGCTGATCCTGACAGTATGATAGTCAAATGGTATAGCTCCCTGTTACTGGAGATTTCCGGCCGCTGGACAAACAAGGACAGCCTTCTATGCAAATCCATGTACAGCAATTCGGCAAGCAATCTGACTTACGACAGAGAGTCTCTTCTCAATAGTGAAGCCGGCCGGAAAATGGCCGAAGCAATGAGATTCGAGTATGAATTTGACGATGCCAAAGATCCCGCACTTTTACAGATATGGGAAGATATGGGGGTCAGGTGTGAGTTCCATGCCAAAAACGGAGAACAGTGGATAAGTTTTGTCCCGGTAAACGCGCATAACGATCAAAAAGAAAAACTTCCCTGCATGTGCATTCTTCAGGAAGTCAATGAATTTGATCCCCACCAGGCTGTGACAGCTTTCAGTTTTTATTATGAATATATCAAACTGGCCGCCACGGGAGAGTGTATGCTCCTCTTTTTTGCTCTGGAATCTCTGGATGACAATGATATGCTCCATGAAATTTTAAAGGATTTTGAAACCCTCTACCCCCTGGACAGGAGCCGGATTTATATCACAGGCCATAGCCATAACGGCCGTTTTGCTGCTGAGTACATGCGCCGTCATCAGGATGAAATTGCTGCCGTAGCAACCCTGGGGAATGAACCCGGGCAGCTGTCACCTGCTGTTACCAGCGGTTTTTTCCAGATCAGCGATGAAAAAATTGCCCTTCAGGCATCTGTGGATATCCCTTTAATCAACATCAGCGGTTTTAACGAGAGGAACACCATGTTCCCCCTGAACAGTGATGCACCCCATGTCCGTCCCGGTCAGTGGGTGGCAGTTGATACTTTTGAGAAAAGGTCGGACAGCTGGCAAAGACGACTGAAATCAGCCCGTTGCCCCGTCTCAACCATTGATGAAATAGAGGCAACCCGAAAAAGTACAGACTATGTGGAAAGGCAGCTTGGCTTCCCTGCAGATAAAACAGAAGTCCTGTTTCTGGACGGCAGTGAAAACTATATAGCAGATGTAAAAAATTCTGATGGTAATTACCATCTGCGGATTGTGGCACTGGGGAATATGCCCCATACAGTGACTCCCGCCATGATCAACCTATCCTGGTCCTTTGTCAGGCGTTTTGCCAAAGATCTGAAAGAGAATAAATGCATCGAATTGTACTGACGCGTTACCTGAACCCATCTGCAGCATCTGAAGATTTTTCCCGGTTCTGCAATTCAATTTTTATAGGAGATAAATACGATGGATAAAAACCCATCCATAGATCCGGAACAGGATTCCAGAGAATCCATACTTAAAAATAAACAGTTTCTACTAATTTTTATTGTGGCATTTCTTGTTTATACTTCCAGTACCATGCTGAACCTGACCCTGCCCAAATATGCCAACGACCTGGGGGCAACAGCACAGGCTGTCGGTTTACTGGCGGGAATTTTTCAGATAGCGGCGTTAATGATGCGTCCCATATCAGGCCAGATCGTCGACAATGAAAACAGACTTCTCATGCTGAGGGCGGTTCTCTCTATTGTTCTCCTTTCAGTAGTGGGAATCATGTTTTCCAGAACCTACTGGCCACTGGTAGCTTTCAGAGCTCTTCATGGTCTGGCCTGGGGAATAGGATCCACCTTATTCATGACCATAGCTTCCAGCTGTTTTACTAATAAAAATATGACTGCAGGTATCGGCATCTATGGCCTCGGGCAGGTTTTTGCCCAGACTCTGGCTCCCATGTTTGCCGTTCCGGTTGCTCTGAAACTGGGTTACAGCACACTCTATATCGGAAATGTTATTTTAATCACCCTATGCCTGGGAATTACACTTTTTATGAGGGTAGAAAGCCCTGTAAAAAAGAAAAGGAACTATTCCTACAACCTGAAAAACATGATTTACCGACCGGCTTTACTGCCTGCCACACTGACAGCGGTTAATGCCATAGCAAAATCCTCCATTAGAGCATTTCTTATAATATTTGCCGGTACTATGGATATTGTAAATATCGGGATCTTTTTTACTATCCAGGCAGCCACAATTGCGGTGACCAGACCTGTAATTTCGAAGATGGCAGACAAATACGGTTCGGCAAAAATGCTGCTGCCCTCTCAATTATCGACAATAGCCTGTCTTTTGATAGTGTCCTTTTCCCACTCAATGGTCGGCTTTATCATAGCAGCTGTTATCGGGGGAATCGGGATATCCGGTGAACAGCCGATTTTGATGGCGGAATGCGTCAAATCGGCTCCGGCTGATAAACGGGGCAACGCCAGTAACACCAGCTATGTGGGAGTAGATGTGGGTGGTTTTATCGGCAGCAACCTGGCGGGATTGGCAGTTGCCATGTTCGGATATCGAAACATGTTCCGTTCGTTCTCCCTCCCTGTTATCGCTATGTCTGTCATCTACTTTATCCTGGTATTTTCCAAAATGAAGAAACAGGGAAATGAAAGTACAGTAAAAGCAGCTGCCGGCTGATCAAATTGACGTAATAAAACATAGTATTGTTATAAAATTAACCAACAAGGACGAAAGAAAATGAAATTAGGTGTATGCGGGACCGGTAACGTGGCGTCATGGATATCCGGTATATTAAATGAATTGAATGACCCTTCGATTGAATTATACGCCTGTGCAACAGCACCTGGATTTGATTGTACAGAATTTGCAGAAAAATTCCATTATCGGAAAAAATACGGGAGCTTTGAAGAACTTATGAACGACCCGCTGGTCGATGTTGTATATATTGCGGTACCCAACAATTTCCACCTGGATATGGTCAGGAAAGCTTTAATGGCGGGAAAGAACGTAATCTGCGAAAAACCCCTGGCTATCAATGAAAACGAATGCCGACAGATGATTTCCCTGGCGAAAGAGAGCAATCTGTTTTTTATGGAGGCACTCTGGGCCGCCTTTCTTCCTGTCAAAAAAATGGTGAAAGATATCATTGATGCGGGAACTATCGGTGAAGTGAAAAAAGGAACTATCCTTCAGATGGATAACATTATGTTTCTCCCCCGGGTCTCCAGCATGGAATTGGGAGGTGGATATCTTCTGGATAACGGATCTTATACGATCGGCTGGATGACCGATTATTTTGGAACAGAGATCAGCAATGTAACCGGTGAAATGCGCAAACTGGAGACTGGTGTGGATGCGGAAGACTGGATCACTGTGGAATATGCCGACGGAAAATTGGTGACTATACATCAGGCGATGGATATACCTGAAAAGGATTACCAGGAGTATGCGGAAATCCTGGGGACCAAAGGAAAAATCCGGTTTGATACTGTAGCAAATCCGAAAGAGTGCAAGGTCTATGACCTTGATGGAAAACTTATCAGCGAATTGGAGATCCCACCTCAGATAAAAAATCCGGGGATCCCACCGGTGTCAGGTTACAACTTTGAATTCCAGGCTGTGGAAAAGGCTCTCAGAGAAGGGAAAAAAGAGTGTGCCGAAGCGTCTCATGCCAAGTCTCTTGCCATATCTCATGTGATGACCGAAGTCAGAAAGCAATGCGAACTGTATTACCCCTTTGAAGGGCAGGAATTATACGAAACGAATATACAACGTTGAAAAAGAGACCGGAAGAATTGAATGATCAGCAATTGCTTTACAATAAAAAACCACCTCCCGCAGATAAGGAGACGAAATCCTCATCTCCTTTAAAAGACAGGAATTTTCTCTGGTTCCTGGGAGGCACGACTCTTACAAATGCAGCCCAGTGGATCCAGGGAGTGACACTGAGCTGGCTGATCTATGACTGGACTTCCTCCGGTACACTTCTGGGTTCGGTCAATCTGGTACGCTCCATTGCGACGGTCGGCCTGGCACCACTTGCAGGTATTGTAATTGACCGGTTTTCAAAGAAAAAGCTCCTTACAGCCACTAGCATCTGGTTATTCTTCATAAGTTTCCTATTTGCCTTTATTATCCTGTTCAGACCATCAGGCATTGGCATCCTGTTTACATTCAGCTTTCTCGGTGGAATTGGCCAGGCACTGAGTATGCCTCTCAGGCAGACCGTTGTCTTTTCTGTTGTACCGCGGCCTCAAATACCCACTGCCGTTGCTCTGGTTCAGACAGGGTGGGCTGTTATGCGGTCTCTGGGTCCGGCCCTGGGAGGCTTTCTGCTCGTGTGGGTGGGAGCTTCCGGAAATTTCTTTGTTCAGTCTCTGGCATATATCCTTGTCCTGCTGACACTGATAAAGCTGGAGATGCCCTATGAACAGCAGGACAGCACAGAAAAAGGGCAAAAAGAGGGTGAAAAAGAGGAGATATCATCCGGTTTTATGGAAGGCTGGAATTATATCAGAACTCATAAGTATCCGATGATATTTCTCCTTATGAGCCTGCTCCTTCCCCTGTGCATCATCCCCAATTTCAATGCGCTCCCTCCAATCTATGCCAAGGATATATTTCAGGGAGGTCCCACATCACTGGGGCTACTCCTTTCGGCTATTGGAATCGGAGGGATCCTGGGCGGATTTGTGGTGACATCTCTCAAAGATTTCCAGAACAGGGGAATACTGATGCTGGGTTCGCTCATTCTACTAAGTCTGGCACTGATAGGGAATGGTTTATGTACCAGCTTGTGGACAGCCATGATATTTATGGGGCTAGCCGGTTTCAGTGAAATGCTATTCATCACTACAAATATGACATTGCTTCAACTCTCTATTCCCGGATCGATAAGGGGAAGAGTTATGGGAATTATTAGTCTCAGATCAGGTTTAACACCTCTTGGAGCTCTGATAGCCGGATTCGGATCGGACATGATAGGTCCCAGATCTATGACATTTTTCTTTGCCGGGGTCATCATAGTTATCACTGTATTTATATTCCTTTTTGTTCCTGCTGTCAGAAATTACAGGATCGATACCGCATTGCATCAGAATTAAATCTATTTCTCTATTTATGATTTTACATACCGACTCCCCCACTCTATAATCTTAAAAAAGTTCTAATACATTGGCTACAGTAATAATTGTTGTGCTATCCCATCATAAACAGAAATATAAAATCACAGAACCAACTTTCCCCTGGACTCTTTTTTCAGTACTGCCAGAGAGAAAAATCCCGTAATAACAAAGCTGGCCAGAATAGCCCAAAAGACCCCATTGATCCCAAAAAAAGAGGATAAAAGGTATGAAAGGGGCACTGCCAGGAGCCCAATCTGAAACAGAGAAAGCCCCCCTGCCAATACGGGTTTGTGATACACATTGAGAACCGATGCAGTTATCTGTGTAAATGCCAGGAAACCATAACCGATGGGGACAATTTTCAGGTAGAGAGCCGTGGTGGAACGGACAAGGGGATCATCGTTAAAAAAACCGGCAAAATAATTCCCGTTAAAGAAGAAAAGACCCGCCACCGCAATTCCCATACTGAGAAGGTAGAGTTGAATGATCCGAATTCCCTCTTTAACTCTCCCTTTGTTGCCGGCTCCCAGATTCTGCCCCACAAAAACTGTAGCTGTAATGGCAAAAGCATTGAGAAAGGCCAGGAATATGCTTTCAATTTTTGTTGCCACACCATATCCGGCAACAGCTTCATGGCCGTAGCGGGCCAGGATCGAGGTAAAAACAGCAGCACCCAGGGGAGTAATCGCCTTTACGGTCGAGTTGGGCAGTCCAATATGAAAGAGCCCTTTCCACTCTGTCCAGACTTTCTTGATAGTCAGCCCCCGAAAGGTTAAAAGATGCTCCCGGAAAACCTGGATAAGGATTGAAAAGATAGCTGTACCGCTCCTTGCTATAACCGTTGCCAGTGCCGCACCTTTGATCCCCATTTCCGGAAAAGGCCCTATTCCGAATATCAGTATGGGGTCCAGAATGGCATTGCCGATGGCAGCAGAGAGCATAACAAATGCGGGAGTGGACGTATCTCCCAGGCCCCTGAGTATAGAGTCTCCGAGCATAGGGATAACCATAAAACCGGCCCCGAAGTACCAGATGTTCATATAATCGATAATATACCCCAGGAGTTCTTCATCGGCCCCCATGGCTTTGAACAGAGGCTTTGCCGTAAGAAAACCCAGCAATGCCATAGCCAAAGAGAGCATAACCCCCAAAGAGAGGGAGCTGGTGGCCAGGAGCTGTTCTTTTTCCCTGTTTTTCTGCCCTACCGCTTTGGAAAAGAGCGTCATCGAGGCCGTCCCGATGCCCAAAACAATGCTTCCCAATACCATCACCACAGGGAAGGTAAAAGAGATAGCAGCCAGTTGCACCGAGCCGAGCTGCCCCACAAAGTAGGTATCAACAATGTTAAAAATCATCATGCCGAACATCCCTACCAGAGAGGGAATCGTCATGCGGATAAGTGTTGTTGGAATAGATCCTTCCAGTATCAGGGTACTTTTATTTTTCATTAGCAAATCCTAAATGATGTATATATTTCATTTTTTACAAATTGGCAGGATATCTACCCCCTGCAGAGCTAACAGTATCTCCAATTTATTTTTATTTCTTTAAATCATTAGTCAGTATAGATTCCACTTTTTCACCCATTTCCCGGATTGCATCCTCTATAGCTTTTAATGCCCGTGTATCATCGGTTTTCAACTTTCCAGCCTGAAAAGCCCGATAAATTCCTTTCATTATCATTTTGAACCGGATGTGTGCATCTTCCATAAATTTATCCAGCTCGGGAGAACTGATGCGCTGGATATCCGAATAGATATCTTCAATAAGGAATTTCTGGCTCTCCAGCTCTTTCAATCCCAGTTCGGTAATCTGGAATTTCTTTTTTCTGCTACCCTCCAGCGGTTCAATCCATTCCAGATCTTCCATCATCTGAAGGGCGGGATAGACAGATCCCGGGCTGGGTTTATAGAATCCTCCGGACTTTTCCGCCACAGCCTGCATAATCTCATACCCATGACGTTCTGTTTCTTTAAGAGCATCTAATAGAATATACCGGATTTCGCCCCTTTCAATCCGCGGTCCCCGGCCGCCTTTGATTTCATTGAGCCAATGGCTTTTTTTATGACATTTGCCATCTCTATGACCATGATGACCTCTTTTGTGTTTTTCCATATGTTATTCCTCCGATAAAACTACATTTTGAATCGTTACGATATATCGCAATAATATATTATTAAAATAGATATCTCAAGCCCTTTCACTAATCAATTTCAAATATCTATAATTTATTTCCTGTAAGCCGCATGCATCATACTTTTACAGCTATAAATCATAGATACAAAATCAAGGATTATTGAAGTTCTTAATCAAGAGAGAATATTTATTACACGAGAGAAACCATTCTCAACATCTATTCGACATTTATTCCCCTACCGCCATGGAACCAAGTGGAATAAAAACATCTTGAAACACCCATGAAACCGGGTTATACATAGTAATAGAGACGAGGAAAATCCTGACGATTGTCTGGGACACATGGGGTCGCCGGTTCAAATCCGGCCAGCCCGATACTTGATACCTGATCAGATTTTCTGGTCAGGTATTTTTTTTGTCCTGAGAAGCTGCTGGTCTGATTTTAGAGGAGGTGAGCTGTCTTTAACAACACTAGCAGAATTATTTAACAGTAATTATTCGCATCCAGATATCACTTAGGAAAGAGACCCCGACTCTCCCTGAATTTGGCTGGAGAAATACCTACATTTTTCTTAAAAACTTTTGTAAAATAACTCTGATTGTCAAACCCGGTTGCCAATGCAATATCAACCAGTAAATCATTTGTGTGAAGCAGCAAATATTTACTTTTTTCAATCCTCACGTTATTCAGATATGTATTGAAACTGCACTTCATTTCTTCTTTGAATATTTTACTCAAATAGGGAGGACTCATATAAACGGCATTTGACAGATCTTCCAGGGATATTTTTTTGTGATAGTTCTCATTGATATATTTAACGGCGTTTAATATCACACGCTCATGTTTTATATTATTTTCAGACAAGACCAGTCTGGAAAAATTCACAATGATCCTGTTGAACCAGCCATTAATACCTTCAAATGAAGTGTAATGATCTATTTCCTTCAGATAGTGCAGATTCATTCCAAAAACTTCTCCGGTAGGAACACCGGCCTCGATAGTGGCTCTTGACAGGAGGACAATTAATTCCAGAATACGGACTTTCAGACATTCAAAATTCTTTTCATATGAAAAATAGATCTTTCCAAGGATTTCATTCAGCAGCTTTCTGGCACTGTTCGTATCCCCTAATTTAATATACTGAATCAGCTGCTTCTCCTCATTCAGGGGATACTCTGAATTGATCTCTCCATTTTTCTGATAGTACTGCAGTAATTTCTCGGCATTTTCCGGAAGGGATCTTTCCTTTGGGGATTTTACATCTTCAGTTGACAGGTAATTGGCAGAATATAACAGCATTTGTGCAATCGCCCGGGCCTTTTCTGATGTAATCTGCGAGATGGAGGAGATCTCACCCTTTTCAGGGGCTGAACTGAAAAAAAGATCCCTGGATTCCGGAAGCAGTGCCGGACCGGAAAGCAAACCTCCCGCCAGCAGGCCGTTATGTAAAATAGGAGCTATCAGAAACAGCAGAGAACAACGGCATTGATATATGTATGTTTCTCCATTTATTAAAGATTGATGGAGTCCGAATGAATGAACATCATTGCACCTTCCGGCTACTGATGGTTTGTTCCTGCAACAGAAGAAACTGCCATGAAACTGTCCATTAACACTTACAATATCACTGTTATGATCAACCACAGAGCAATCTACACTTGTTGAAATACACATTGATCGGGAAATACCGATTGCTTGAATCAAAGTGTCAGGTATGTTTGTCTTCATATCCTACCCCTTATAAATCAATCCCCTATCATTCATCACTTGCCAATGCCCTTATATCTTTCCAACAGGAAATCCTTCATTCTCAGGTTTTCATCCCATTGGCTAACCATCTCTTTTTTCAGAAATGGATTGATTATCATATAGGGGAACGGCCCTGTTTCGCAGGTTACAGAAAAGTACCCGGATCCGGATAAGAGGGATTTCTGAAAGATTTTGTCCCACCAGTTCAGATATACCTGAAGGATATCAATCCAGAAATCATCAAAGGGGAATAGGACCTGAGGTCCTTCCTGGTGTCCTATTCTGGCATGGATATGCCTGGTTCTGGATATTGCCAGCTGAACAGCCTCAACCTGATCATCAAGCAGGGATTCAGCCACAGTGCACCAGTGACTGATATCCATGGTAATTTTCAGACCAGGGATATCTTCCAGGTATTTTTTCATCTCGTGAGCAGCAAAGGAAAACTTACCGCGATGGGTTTCATGGTATATGGGGATACCTGATTCTGAAGAGATCTGATCTGCCATAGCAATCAAATCACAATTCTGATCAAAACTGAAAATATCCCTTCCTGTCTGGGAATTGATGAAAAGCGGGTCTGTTTCAACCAGATTCCACAGCCGCCTTTCATATTCTGCACGATGCTCAGGGAAAACGGGATTGTTCGTTTCACAGTGCTGGGCTATAAATTTCAGATCATAGTCCTTAAGGACTCTGAGATACTCCCAGGTTCTGAATTTATTCATAGGGAATGGCATTTCGATCCCGTCATAACCCGCTTTTTTCATACGATGACAAAGGTCTGGAAACGGATCAGTTTCATTCCCCCATAATGGGCAGAAGACATACATGTTCATTGGATAATCCTCAGAAATTACTTGATCCTGCTGTCATTTGCCGTTTCCGGCAGAGAAGGGATGTAAAACCACTCATTCAGTTCCCGTTGCCTTTTCAGACAATAAAGGACCTTTTTTACACCCTTCCAGTATCCTTTTACCGGTACAGGAGAATCGAATGCAATCATTTTATGAAGCCCGGGAAGATTATAGAAAGGCACGGCTGCATACATATGGTGTTCGACATGGTAATTCATCCTCCAGTAAAAGAAGCTAATAACAGGCCCGACAATCATGGTATGACAAGTCATCCTCCAGTCGGGAATATTCGGTTTCAGTCCCTTATGCTGCAGGATCTCGCAGGAGCGTGAAAGGGCTGTTGCAAAGAAATAGCTGCAGGAAACCGTATATATCAGAACCGGGAGATCGTATCGGATAAAAATATAAATCAGGAGCCCATGTCCAAGCATCTGAAACCGGGACCACCGGAACATCCTCTCTCTCCTGGGATCATCCCTGCTGAACAGGGGATTCCAGGCAAACACATCGGGCTGATCTTTTCCAAGAACAAAAGCTAAATTGGCCCGCATGATCATACGGAATTTTTTCCAGTCGAACAGAAACCAGCTGATATAATCCTGCCTCCCCGGATCTCCGGGAGTGAGGATGACCTCCCTGTCCAGACCTTCAAAAACCGTAACCTGATGGTGTCTTTTATGGCTTTCTCTGAAATGGACAGGATTATTCCATGTAAGGAATGAAAAGAGGCCGTAAAAAAATTCGTTCAGCCATTTTGTCCTGAAAGGTGTTTTGTGACTCAGTTCATGGACAGCCGCTTCCATACCCAGAAAATTGACAAACAGGGAATGAAAATAACATGAGACGACCATCATTACCCAGTTTCCGGTTTTATAGAAATACAGACTCACAAAAGTTGTGAATAGATAGAACGCCAGAAGGCCTGAAGATTGCATTAACCCGGGCAGGTCTCTTCTCTTTGTCAGAACCTTTAATGCAGCCCTGTCTACCGGTGTTCTATAAAAACGTATTTGTTCCATTAATACCCTCCTTTTCTTTTTTTAACTTGTTTTTGAAATCAAACGCATCAGGTATTAAAGTCCTTAACAGCCTCAAAAAGTGCTACGATATTTTCTATAGGTGTTCCCGCCTGAATATTATGGATGGAGTTGAATACAAAACCGCCATCTTTTCCCAGGATTTCCATTTTCTTCAGGACTTCCTCTCTTACTTCAGCGGGAGAACCGAAGGGAAGTATCTTCTGGGTATCCACTCCTCCCCCCCAGAAGGTAATATCTTTTCCGAATTCCCTCTTCAGGAAGGCGGGTTCCATACCTTTGGCCGACGTCTGAACCGGATTGATAATATCAAACCCTGATTCAATAAAGAGGGGCATAAAATCGGGCACCGAACCGCAGCTGTGCTTGAAAGTTTTCCAGCCGGTATTGCTGTGAATCCAGTCATTCAGCCGCCGGTAGTGCCTGAAGTACAGATCTTTGTATGTGTCTGTTGAACAGAAGCTGCTGTCCTGGGTACCGAAATCAGTTCCGCAGACAAAGAGCATCCCGATTTTATCACCACACGTATCGTATAACTTTTTTAAATTTTCCAGAGCAATATCATACTGCCTCTCAAAGATTTCATTGAGCAGGTCCTGCCGCATGACCGTGGAAATGTACCATTCAGTGATATCCCTAATCCCCCTGGGATGTTTCATCCAGAGAGCTGGAACAAGTGCGATATCACCCAGGCCGGTTCCGCCTACATTGGTGCAGACAAATTTATTATTCTCCCAGGCGGCCTGCACCCGCATTTTCACATCTGCCAGGACCTCATCGGAAATCGGACCGAATTCCTCAAGGTTGTCTTCGGCTTTAAGCAGGTCGTCATCCGGCAGAGGATCCTGTCGGATAATCGCGTCAAAGAAGTAGCCGCTTTCCGGCATATGACCGCTGGCAGGAGCAGAGAGATCCCCTTCGGGATAAATATAGACATTCCCCTTCTCATCAACAGTCGTATTAAAATCTCCCGGGACCAATACGGTCTGCCCCCAGGGCGAAGACCATTCCTTCCAGTTATCATTGGGAAAGCCGAAGAATGTGGACGGACCATTGGCCGCCTGGGTATCTATCCCGATAATTTCGGCAAGATCATCTTCAATTTCCCCCAGGCACTGGTAGGGTTCATGCATTTTTACCAGATGTTTATCCAGACCGTAATAATCCCGAAGCTGCTCGACACAGCTGATATGTATTCCCGACACGGCAGTGCCGTCAAAATCCACAGGTATCCTATCGGGCTGTTTATGCCCAAGACTCATTTCGACTCTTTCTCTTGAAGTCATTGCAATTCTCCTTTATACCGCTGTTTTTTTCCCGATTCCCGCTGCACAGGACATGATCAACTCTTCTGATATTTCTTCCTCCAGAAGTTCACCTGTGATTTTTCCCTCATGCATAACGAGAACCCTATCGGACATGGCAATGATTTCAGGCATTTCCGAAGAGATGAGAATAATACTCATTCCATTATTGGCAAGTTCATAAATAAGCTTATATATTTCTGATTTGGCCATAATATCAACGCCATGGGTCGGCTCATCCAGTATCAGGACATGGGGAGATGTCGCAAGCCAGCGGCCGAGGATGGTTTTCTGCTGATTTCCCCCGCTCAGAGAGTTTACCGGAGCTTCCGGATCGATCATTTTGATATTCAGTTCTTTCCGGTATTTTTCAACCAGCTTCTGTATTTTCCCATGGTTTATCACATTGCTTCTAAACAGAGACGGAAGCTGTGCCAATGACATATTGAATTGAATCGGCTGCTTTAGAAACAGTGACTGAACTTTCCTGTCTTCCGCCACCATGGCGATGCCGGCTTTTATTGCCTGCTGAGGAGATTTGAAACAGACGTCCTTTCCATGCAGCTTTACAGTACCGCTTTCATAGGAATCGGCTCCGAAAATAGCTCTGGCCACCTCGCTTCTGCCTGCTCCCACCAGTCCGGAAAATCCTAGAATTTCACCTTTTTTCAGAGAAAATGAGATATCCCGGAATGCTCCGGATGAGAGATGGCTCACTTCCAATACGATCTCGTCGTCAATAGTCCGATGAACATGCTCCCTGTTCAACTCCCGTCCGACCATCATCTGTATAACATCATTCACATCAACGTCTTCTGTGTTCACGGTTTTCACATACTTGCCATCCCGGAAAGCTGTGATACGGTCGGAAATTCTCAGAACCTCATCCATCTTATGACTTACATAGAGTATGGATATCCCTTTGGATTTCAATGATTCTATGATTTCAAACAGTTTTTCCGATTCGCTCTCACAGAGTGAGGAATTCGGTTCGTCCATGACTATCAGACTTGCATCGATGGAAAGGGCTTTCGCGATTTCCACCATCTGTCTCTGACTGGCAGTCAAATCTCTTACCAGAGTAAAAGGATCTATTTCAAGGCCAATTTTATCCATCTGTTCTCTGGCCATTTTTTCCATTTTTGTCCAGTTCACTTTTCCAAAAGAATTCACCATACGTCCCATATAAATATTCTCAATAATATTCAGTGTGGGCAGCATTGAGAGTTCCTGGTGAATAATAGCTATGCCTGCGGTGATAGCTTCCTGGGCATTGTCAAATTCAACATTGTTCCCTTTGTAAGTAATAACTCCTTCATCCCGGGGAACAATTCCTCCCATTATATTTATTAAAGTTGATTTACCTGCCCCGTTTTCTCCGACAAGAGCATGAACTTCATGGGAGTTTATATTTAAGGACACATCAGACAGAGCCTGTAATCCACCGTATCTCTTTGATATGCCTTGAAGGTTAATTATTGTTTTCTGAGGAGTATTCATTCCAGATCCCTTTTCATATTTTTTTATCCGTTACTATTAATTTCGGATAACGTTAAGGAAGAGATGGGAGATATCCCACCCCTTCCATTCATTTTACTCTGACCAATATTTGGAAATATTGTCCTTGGTTACAAAAGCAGCTTCTGTCAGAAGACGGCCGGCCTCCGGAACTTCTCCAGCAACAATGTAATTAAAGAGTCTTACTGCCGGATCATGACCCTGGGCAAACGGTCCCTGACCGATTGTTCCTGTAATAACGCCTTTCTTTACATATTCCATGGTTTCATCAACAAAGTCATAGCAGATTATTTTAACGTCACCACTCTTTTTGGCATCTTCAACAGCCGCAGCAACTCCGAAAGGTCCACCAGCAGTTACATAGATCGCGGAAAGATCGCTATTGGCAGTCATCATATCCTGGGTCAGTGCGTATGCCATATCCGCCTGGTCCTGGTTTTCTACACGGTCTACGATTTCAATCCCGGGAGCATTTTCTTCCAGATAGTCTTCAAATCCGAGTCTCCGCAGTTCATGAGCCTCTACACTGAAGAAACCTGTAATGACACCGACTTTTCCTTTTCCATCCAGTTCTTCAATCATATACTGGGCCGCTCTCTGTCCCTGCTGATAAAGATCCGCTCCCACAAAGAAAACCCTTTTGTTTTCCGTATCCGTTTCAGAATTAAAAGTGGCAACAGGGATCCCGGCGTCCACAGCCTTATTGATATAAGGGACGATTCCACTGTCTCCGGCTATGGTGGCGATGGCATCATATTCCTGTATCATCGCAGACTCAATAGCCGTTCCGAAAACGCTGGCTCCATGGCTGGTTCCCGAAGGAACGATCCATTCCACGGTACAGTTATATGGCTTAAGTTCTTCTGCAGCTTTAAATGCCCCTTCCTTTACGGGAATCCAGAACGGATTATTCTCGAGTCCCAAAACGGCTATTTTCAAAGGTTCTTCAGAAGCCTTGAGAGGTTTAACAGCCCCTTCATCATCCGCTGCAGCAGCACTGCTGAACGGAGGGGGCGCAGGAAGCATCCTGCTCTCCATCTCCTGCTGACCATTTGCGAACAGCATACCTGATGTAAGTACAGCCATTAATACAAATCCAAACATTCTAAAAGTTTTCACAATTAGCTCCTTTATAAAGGTTTCCCTTTAATCTATTATACATCCGGTTAACAACCGGATAATTCCCTTATTTCCCGGTGTTTCCTCTTGTTCTTAAGCCATCTGACGCGACAGCAAGAACAACAACAACCCCCAGAGTGATAGTTTGAACAAATGCCGGAAGATGAAGCAGTACGAAGGCATTTTTGATCACAGCCATAATGGCAGCACCAATGACTGCACCACGGATACTTCCTTCTCCCCCGGCCAGACTTGCCCCTCCGATAACAACGGCGGCAATAACATCCATTTCAGTTCCTGTACCGGCATTTGTTGCGGCAGTAGAAAGCAAACCGGCGCTGATGATACCGCTCATAGCACAGAATCCACCGGTGATGGTATAAACAAAGATCTGAATCCGATTGGAATTCACACCGGATAATCGGGCCGCTTCCGCATTTGCTCCGACCGCATATATCTGCCTTCCAAGAACGGTATGGCTGAGAAACCACTGGAATATGGCCACAAGGATGACCATCTCGATTACCGGAAAGGGAATGACACCTATATATCCCCCTCCCATAAAACCAACGGCCGAATTTGTCAGAGGAATGTTACTCGCTACGGCACCTTTGATACCTGTTGCAAAAAAATATGTTAAACCTCTTGCAACACTCATCATTCCCAGGGTTGCTATAAACGGCGGGATTTTTACTTTTGTAATGATCAAACCATTCACAGCCCCTAAGAGGAAGCCGAATCCGAATCCCAGGATGACAGCAAGTACCGGATTCATACCAACATACATCAATCGTGCTGCAACCATTCCTGTGGCTCCAACCATGGATCCCACAGACAAATCAATTCCGGCGGTAATTATGATCATTGTCATTCCAATGGAAATAATCCCGATGGTCGACATGTTCCGCAGTATGTTGAAGATATTCTGGGTTTTCCAGAAGTACGGGGATGCAATTCCCATCACAATACTAAGAAGGATAAGTACCAGAAATACTCCGAACTCCCTTTCCTTCGTCATTCTACGCAGAAGAGTTAATCCTCTCGTTTTTGCATTATTGACTGTTACGACTTCAGTCATATATCCTCCTAAAATACAATTTGAAATGTATAATTCATAATAAGCCCGCTATAGAAAGGAGCACATCAGGGGATTTCTAAGATCCTGTTGTATTTTTTTACTGTTTTTTTTAATAAAGGTTAAAAAGAGTCCTGTTTTACTATGGATTTGTGCTATCAGATTAAGAAAATGCTAGGGAGGATTGTATGAGGACAAAACCATATAAATCTCTGAAAACCAGGATAGTCATACATTTTCTCTACTTCATTCTATTTTTTATCATGATCAACTTCAGCGTCCTTTTTATCCTTCATAGATACAACCGGAATATATTCCAGCTTTTTGACCGGTTGAATAACACGGTCTCCATATCCTACAGACTGGGGGAAGCACATCAGCATCTCACAGACTTTTTCAACACCTACCAGGAGCCGGTTCATGAAACACTGTTCCTGGACAGTTTGACGAATCTCATTGGCTTTCTTGCAGAAATTGATCCACAGATTAAAAATACAGCCAGACAGTTTAATGAAATTAATTACTATTACGACTTTCTGGAAATACAGGAAATGATCCTGACGTATAGTGAAAAGAGTAAAATACTGCTCGCCAGGGCAAGAGGGGGAAGCAAAAGGGCCCTTCTTTATGAACATCTCTATGAATTGCGGGATTATAAAACAAGGATTCACGAGCAAAGCTCAAATCTGCTATTCCGCCAGACAGCCCTCCTCAGAAATACTGTCAACAATATGGGCAATGACCTGTTGTTTATGACAATGGCTATTGTTTTCGGAACACTTCTGTCGGCGGGATTCATGATTTATCTATCTGTCAGGATGTCGGATAAAATCACATACCCGATTCATTCACTGGTTCTACAGGCTCAAAATGCCGCCCGGGGAGATTTCAGCCACCATAAAGTTGATATAACAGCGCAAACAGAAATTCAGATACTCATTGACGCCTTTAACAATATGATGGACAACACATCCAGCCTGATCAGTGAACTGGAAAAGAAAGCAGAACTGGAAAGACTCCTTAAGAAAGCGGAACTGGATGCCTTGAATGCACAGATCAATCCGCATTTTCTCTTTAATACGCTCAATGTGATCAGCTCCCTGGCCATGATAGAAGAAGCTGATGAAACCGGCCGCATGATAGGTTCCCTTACAGCGATTCTCCGGTACTACCTCAGGTCAGACATGAAATCCATCAGCCTCAGAGAGGAACTTTTCCTGATTGAACAATACCTGGGGATTCAAAAAACACGGTTTGGCGACCGGTTGAAGTCAGAGATTATTGCGGAGGAACAAACACTCAATCTGATGATCCCTCCGATGATACTCCAGCCGATTGTGGAGAATGCGGTAAAGCATGGACTGGAACCCCTGGAAAGTCAGGGGAAGCTGACCCTGACATCGGAAATTCAGGGGGATTCATTAAAAGTCACCATTGAGGATAACGGCGTTGGGATTTCTGAAAAAAGACAGATACTGATTAAACAGGACGATGATGATGAAAGCCATCACATAGGAGTGAGCAATGTTAAGCGCCGTATGAATTTACTGTTTGGTTCCCATAGCTTTGATTTTGCATCATCTCCCGGATCTACAAAATTTACCTTTCTTTTTCCCTTGAATCTGAACGAAACTGATTTGGTGTGACACCAATGTTCTTTTTAAAAATCCTGCTGAAATAATTGGGGTCATTATACCCGGATTTCAGGGCAATATCTTTGACAGGGTCATTGGAAGTCAACAGAAGGTATTGAGCGTATTCCAGTCTTTTCCCCGTAACATACTCAATATAGTTCATGCCGAATTTTTCTTTGACTTTCAGACTCAGGTACTGAGGAGAAACCCCTGAGTAATCCGCAATCTGCTCCAGAGAAATATCATCAAAGATATGTTCCTGAAGGTATAGAAACGCATTCAGCAATGTTTTTGTCTCCTGATTCCCCTTTGGATATTCGTCTCCCAGGAAATGGGTTGTCAGTTCTTCCAGGTAATGGGCCAGTTGTCTCTGTCCGGGGATTCTACTCAGTTCCTGATGTATTTTAATTGAGTCCAGGTCTGGGATCTGCCTCTTCTTCTGAGCATACATTTTCAGATGCACAAGCAGTTCGTTTGCAATCTCTTTCAACAGGGTAAAATCTTCAGGAATATTCCTTATATGCTGTATCAGTTTAATGACCAGTTCCCTGCACAACCCCGCTCGTCCGGTTTCCAGAGCCTGGAGTATCTCATTTTTCTGCAGGATCATATCCGATTCACTGGAAGGTGAAATCTGATCTTCTGTACTTTGGCTCTGTATTTCAAAGATTCCCGGTGATGACTGATTCATCAACACCTCTAGAGCCTGTTCAAAAGAGTGTCTGATCCCTTCCTTACGGGTCCCCCATGAACCGTAGGCCATTCTGCAGCTGTTGGGAAATTTGTTTTGAAGATCATTATATATCCTGTTGGCAATTCGTATTTCAGTTCCGGAAATATAATCTTGCTTTGATATCAGAACAATCCCTGCAATAAATCCATATACAGGTGCTATCAAAATATCACTATGGGTGGAATTTTCCTTCAGTAATAATAAGAGTTCCTCAATGGGTTCATCACTGGTAACCAGGAATACAAATCCCCCGGACAACCTGTTTCCTACGAGATTGTCCAGGGTATATATTTTATCCCAATCCGGTTTATGGGAGACGATGGCATTGATGATCTCAATGTTCAGATATTCCGAAACATCATGGGAATGATTATTTTGAGAAATAGATTTTGGAGATTTCAATACCTTGTTTACAGCCCGGGTTAAAGCTGCCGTGTCAATCGGTTTCAGAAGGTAGGCCTTAACCCCTATATTGAGAGCATCCTGAACATAATGAAAATTATCATACGCAGTCAACATGATGATTCTCGCATTCCGGTCTTTGTTCAATATCAGCGATGAGGCTTCATTGCCGCTGATCCCGGGCATTTTGATATCCATGAATACGAGATCAGGGTGATATTTTTCATAGAGGTCTATCGCTTCTTTCCCGCTATTCGCCCATCCGACAATTTCCAGTTCAGGAAAAAAGCGGTTCAGCATTGTTTCCAGCGCTTTGCATGCCAAATCTTCATCATCGGCAATTAAGACCTTGCCACTGTATTCCATCTCAAATCCTTCTATCCAGCAACACTAACAATTATATCAGATAGAGAAAAGGATAATGGATAAATAGGTAAACGAACAGATTCCGGCCATGAAACTTCCGCATCCAGGAAGTTAAACAAAAAAAGAGGCCATCACTCAGGAGTATCATGATGGCCTCGGAAATTAAAAAACTATAATTTCAGAAAATACTCATAATAGCTTTAACAGCGGTGGCAGTATCGTCTCCTAGAGAATCGGAGTGGATTGTGACGCTCCAAGCGCCAATTTTCTTGACCATACACGAATTATATTTCCATGTATTGATATATATTTACTTCCAATGAGCAGTATTTAAAAAAATTGAATTTTACACAATGGTGCTATGAAATAGATTTTTCCATATTTTAAACTTTCCGGTATCAGAAAATGACAATGAAAAATCCTAAAGCCTTTTTACAAGTTCCCGGCCTAATTGGCGGCATGCATCCTGCACCTCTTTTGAAAGAGGTTCTCCCGCCGAAATCGCTCCATAATGCAAAGTGAAACGGTCCGCCACGTATTCTGTTACTCCGAAAACAGAGAATCCGTAGTTCATCAGAACGGTCAATAAGGTGAGGCAGGTAAGTTCATTCCCGCCTCCCCAGGCCCCCGAGGAACTGAAGGCGCATCCCAGCTTTCCATTAATGGTGTTCCATAATTCTTTCGGCAGATCATCCCACCACTTTTTCATTCGCCATGACACGGTTCCATAATTGGTGGGTGATCCCATTGCGATCCCGTCACACCATCTCAGATCTTCCGGTATGGCATCTGAAACATGGAGGAGCCTGACATTCACAGAGTGAAACGAAGAGGCTCCCTCTGCTACAAGCTCAGCCATTTTTCCGGTATTACCGGTATTGGTATCGTAAAGGACAAGAATATTGATTTCATTCATGACACGCTTTTCAGAATGTCCCTGAAAACCTTGTCATAAATAGTGCATCCTATCTTTTTATTGTTCCCCAGAAGGATTCCACAACCGCTGCAGGTGGTACACCAGTTGATTTTATCTTCTCTTCCGGTTCTCACTTTCTCCACGAAAAGAGGATCTGCAAAAACCTGACGGCCTATACCGATAAAATCCACCGCATTCTGCTCCAGGTTATGAAGAGCAAAACCCAGCAGGCTTTTTTTCTGAAGATCATCTCCTGTCAAACCATTGTCTCCGTTCCGGGGATAACTGTATCCTGAGCCAATAACCGGAATGGAGACCTCCTCCTTGATCTGCCTGGTCCACGTGAAATGCCGGTAGACACCTTCAGGATAGGTTCCTGTCGGGAGGAGAATTTCAAGATTCGCGGCAGCATAACCGGCAGAAACATTGATAAAATCCACTCCGATTTTTTCAAGGAGCCTGACCAGTTCCTTCATTTCCGTCAGATCCTCCATCACTTCATCAGGTCCCGCAGTCCCGCAGCCTCCGGGAATCCCTTCATAGGGGGAGATTCTGGTTCCTATGATGATATCTGTCCGGCACTTCTTTCTTACAGCAGAAAAGATATCTGAGAAAAACCGGGTTCTGTTTTTAAAACTGCCGCCGTACTCATCCGTCCTGTTATTGCCAGGGTGGAGAAAGTCTCCCGCAAGAAATCCATGCGCCTGTTTGATATCGACCCCATCCCCCCCTATCTCGTCAATAAGCAGAGCGGCTTTGATAAAATCGTCGGCAGCTTTCCTGATTCCCCCGGTTGTCATGACAGTTTCTTCAGGAGATCGGGCATACACATACAAAGGGGCTTTAAAAGCAGGATCACTCAGACGTCCGGCATGACTCAGCTGAAACAGGACCAGGGTTTCAGGACTGATAAACTTGATGGCTTTAACCAGATCCCTGTATTTTTCCTTGTTCTCCTCGGTGATAATCATCCTGTTGGAACGGGCCTGGCAATCCGCGGAAACATCGATCGATTCCACAAAAAGGATACCCGGGCTCCCTTCGGCCCGTTCCTTATAAACTCTGTAAGTCTCCTCGGTAGGAGCGCCTGTAAGGTCGCAGTTATTAGTTTCGGTTGGTTGATAGATAAACCTGTTGGGAGCTGTTTTCGTTCCTATTTTCAGGGGGTTGAAAAAAAGTGAATTATCCATATATCGCCTCTTAAAATCAAAATAAAGTAAGGACTGCCGGCCCCGAAGGAGGATGGTACCGGCAGCATATTTGAATCAGATTTCCGGCAGGAATTCCTCGGGAATCTGGTCATCTCCTATCCACCACCAGTCGGATAATTCAGGCCTGACGAATTTCCTGATCTCCTCAGGCCCCATTCCCTGAACATCTATATAATGGATTTTCTCTACATCTTTCCCTTCAATGGCGTCCAGCAGAACTTTCACCGACTCCGCTGAGAGTTTGGTTGTCATGGGAAATACAAACCCCGGAAGATTATGTTCAACAAGGAATTTCGCGTAGCCGTTTAGCTGGTCTCCCGTAGTAGGTACCAAAGGACGTCCGGCTTCCTGAAGGGCTTCAAGAGCGGGTAGAGACATCAGCCCCGAATCAGCCCATATGCCGTCAATCTGGGGAAAAGCCGATATCATGGCTTCCATGATATTTTTTGTTTTTGCCGCTGACCAATCACAGTAATGATGATCAAGGATTTTAATACCAGGGTATTTTTTAAACTCTTCTCTTGCCCCAGCCAGTCTTTCCTCCGCAGTGGTATTACCGGAAATTCCGCTTAACATAATGATATTCCCCTTGCCACCCAGTTCTTTGGCGAGCCATTCAGCCTGAGCCCTACCGAACTCTTTCAGATCCTGAGTCACAAGACTGGTATAGGAATCGGTTTCCAGACTGCCGCCGAATACGACAACCGGGATACCTTCGCTGTAGGCTGCTTCAATAGCAGGCCCCAGGACTTCACCCATAGTGGGATACACAATCAGTCCGTCAACGCCTTTGGCAATCAGGTCGTGAATGTCGGCAATCTGTTTTTCCGGTTTTTCGTCTGCATTGGTGATGTAGTAATCCACAATCTCTGGATGTTTATTCACTTCTGCAAGAAAGTTGCTTTGCAGAAACTGTCTCCACGAATCGCCCATTCCCGCATTACTCCAGCCGATAACAATACCGTCATCTCCGGCCTTGTCCTGATTTCCTGCAGCAAAAAGAATGCCTGCTGAAAGAACCAGCAAAATCAGAATTAATCCTTTCTTCATATTAATTTCTCCTTTTTCTGGAATTTATATTTTTACACTAAACCCGTTTTTTAAAGCCGTATATGGAGAGAACTGATCCGGTATTAGGACATTTCCGACATAGGATCATTTTTTTCTATTCCCCGGGGAGATTCCCCTTTATAATACTGAGTATGCTGAAAAAGCCCCTCAGTATCAGACTGTCTATCCTTTTATATGGTTTTATCCCCATGATCATAAGCATTCTGCTTTTTTCTGTGATAATCCTGACACTGACAACAGGACTGATCAAGCAAAGGGAAGAAACAAGCCTGATTAACGGCACAAAGATACTCTCGGATCTGCTTGATAATGAACTGAAGAAAATCAAGAGGATTTCCCTGAACCTGGCCTACTCACCGACCCTGAGAGAGAAAATTCATGATTATGAAAAAATCATGCAGAGTCCTTATACCTCTGTCTCCCGCTACTACGGAGCCAGAGAAATCCAGTCTGTTCTTCTGGAGGCCGTAGGCCCCCTTAAACAGGTTTCCCAGGTGAATGTGATCCTTCAGGATTATTCCATGATAAGTTCGGGACAGTACAATCTTATACAGCAATTGCCGAATCACCTGAAAGCCAGAATCCAGTATTTTGAAAATAACGGAATATCTTCCTACTGGTCCTCTCCCGAACGGGATTCTCTGGCAGAATCACTGGTGGAAGCGGACCAGAGCACCCACTACATATCTTATTATCATGTTCTATACGATGATGTCAGATCAAAAATCGGATACATTGAAATAAAACAGGACACCGAAACCCTCTTCTCATCCCTTAAAAAAAATTTGGACAATTTCAAGGTATTCAATAACCAGAACCTGCAGATCTTTCCTGAAATACTCCCTTACGGGAATGCCTATCAGGATCTGCTTCTCACAGCAGTACCGAATCAGATATCCAGAATCAGCAACAGTTTTTCCGAAGATTCAGAAATCCTGTGCCTGGGAATAGCAACTGAAGCTCCCTGGCGATTAATTAATGTGATAAAGGGAAATGAATACCTTCAACCGATTCATAATATACTGACTCTACTCATATCTCTCATCACAATCATCACGCTTCTGAGCTTTTTCATATCACACCAGCTCAGCCTCGGCATCAATAAGCCTCTTATGAAATTCAATCAGAAACTGAACCAGATGGAGTGGACCCGGTACCCGTTGGAAACGATACAGCCGGATCTGACGTCTATTACAGAACTGAACAGGCTTGAGGTATCCTTTGCGGAGATGAACCGGGCCATGGATGAAAAACTGGATCTTTTCGTAGCGGAAAAAACTCTTGAAGTGAATGCCAGGATGCTGGCTCTGCAGTCACAGATGGATCCCCACTTTCTCTTCAATATGCTCAGCATCATCGGCATTATGGCCGAAGAGAACCAGACGGAGGAGATACAGAAAGTCATTAGCCACTTAAGCCGGCTACTCAGGCATGTATCCTCCATCCGGGAACTGACGGTACCTCTAGACCTGGAAATACAGATGGCCCGGCATTATATGGAGTGTATATCCTACAGGTACGGAGACAATGTGCTGTTTTCCCTACATGTGCCAGAAGACACAGGAAATATCGTAATACCCAGACACAGCATCGTCCCTCTACTGGAAAATTCCATAAAACACGGAATGCCGGAAGAACCACCCTGCCGGATATCCCTGTCCCTTGAGGTAGAGGGGAACCGCTGGTCTATCAGGGCCGAAGACAATGGACCTGGTTTTGACGGAAAAGAACTGGAGAGTCTTAGGCGTCACATAAAAGAGGGAATCGAGAATCCCCAGATCCAGCTGTCCAACCAGATCAGCGGTATGGGTCTGTTCAATCTCTGCGCACGGTATTCCCTGCTCTATGGCCGTGAGTACCGCTTTGAAGCCGGGAATCTCCCGGAAGGAGGATCAGTGGTTATCCTAGGAGGAACAAGGGATGGAACCTAGAAAGATCACCTATATCCTGGCGGAAGACGAACCACCCATCCGCAGAAATCTGATTAAAAAGATATCCGCGCTGGCAGAAGACTTCTCTCTTCTGGGAGAAGCATCAGGAGGAAAAAGGGTTCTGGATCTGATAATCTCAAAGCAACCCCAGGTTGTGTTTACAGATATCAGGATGCCAGGAATAAACGGCCTGGAACTGATGGAGCATCTGGGCAGTCATTATCCGGGGATCCTGATCGTTGTCATTTCCGGATACAGCGATTTTAACTATATGCAGAAAAGCATCCGGTCGGGGGTCACAGACTATCTTTTGAAACCCATTGATACAGCACAGCTTGAAAGTACACTGAACATGCTCAGGCAGATCCTGAAGAAACAGGAGGAGCTGATAGACGGGAAGATTGAGAGATACGAAGACAGGGCCAGAAAGGACCTGGCCATAGAAACAGCCGACTACATTAGAAAGAGATTCCGGGAGAATCTGATGATCCAGGAGATTGCGGACAATTTCCATGTGAACCCGACCTATCTTTCCCGCACTTTCAAGGAAAATTATGGCATGACACCTTCAAAATTTATCCAGGATCAGAGAATCAGCCTTGCCAAGCGTCTGCTTCTTCAGTACCCCGATATGGAAGTGAAGGAGATCTCCAGCTTTATCGGCTATACTAATCAGAACTACTTCAGCCGTGTTTTCAAAAAAGAGTCGGGATTCAGTCCTCTGGAGTACCGGCAAAACGGTTCTTTCTCATAAAAAAAGGGCCCGAAGGCCCAAAATCAGATAAGAAAGACTACAACTCTTCCACTTGAAGATCCATGATTTTAGCGATGGTTTTCACAGCATAGCTATGATCTCCTTCCATCACGATCACATGATGGGAGTACACATTATCCATCAGGTTTCTGCCATCAGGTACCCGGAGGATTCCCCCGTTTCTGACATCCGATTCCTTACCGTACTGAACATACCCTTTCAGCTCGCCTTTCAGGCACATGATCTTCTTCATGGCTGCATCCAGCTTTACAACCGTGACTTCACCTGTTTTCATACGGGCATCGAACATATGGGAGTTCTCGTCCACAATGGCAAGCTGCTTGGCCCGCAAGGTCCAGCTGGTGCTGAACTTTCTGGGAAGGAGACCGAAGTATCCGCAATGCCCCAGAAGAATATGGTTTTCCGGATCATCCACGATTTCTGGGAAGGAGGGGATCTTCTCATGCTTCAGAGCGGCATTCCCCATCAGAAAGGGATAGATGTTGGTCATAAACAAAGGCGCACCGATAGAATGATACAGCAAATACTTGGTCGTCAAGGTCGCCGTATCCCCTTCACAGGCCCATAAAAGCCCCTTTTCTTCCAGAAGCCTGTCCCAGGTAAGGCAGGGAGTGGTGCTACAGTAGTGAGACTCATTCAGACAGTTGGATCCCACGCCGATGATATCATCACTGTCCAATTCGTCCTGCATGGCAATATAGAATCTTGCCGCATTTAAACCGCGGATTTTGGCAAACCCCTCTTCTGCTGGATAATCCCAGCTATTCCATACTTCTTCCGCCTCTGCATCCGTTATCTGAGCCGCTTTTTCCCCCAGAGCTTTTAAACTCCTTCTTTCAACAGCAGTTCCGAACTTGTCTTTAATGGTTCTGGTACATTCGTCCTCCCACCAGTAGAAGGATTTGAAAATCTCCGGCTGGAACCCATCTCCCGGATTATCCTGAAAAATCAGGAATTTGGACTGGGCCATTTTCCTTTTTGTCGCCAAAATCCGGCATACGGTTTCCACATCACCCAGACTGTAGGGAGTGATGGGGGCCAGCCCCTTTCCTTTAAGAAAATTTCCGATTTCCCAGTCCCACATGGAAACTGTAGCAAACTCGGAAGTGATAATAAGCAGGGGCTTATCCAGAGCTATGATTTCATCCACAGACCGGTAAGCCTCTCCCAGTATTTCCGGAAAAAGGACCGCTTCACAGTCTGGAATATCCTCTCCAAGTGCTTTTTCATCCAGAATCTCCGCCATACCCGACAAAAGATCCTTCAGACGGCCCAACTGAATGTCAAACCGGTCTGTTCTTTCAGATTTAAAATACACAGGAACTAAACGTGCTTTCATTTTATACTCCAGTTCATTTGTTATTCTGATTCTTTCTTCGCATAAAATGCCACAGCGAGAATCAGTATCAACCCTTTCAGGAACATCTGGATATACGGATTGATATCAAGAAGATTCATGAAATTGGAAAAAATTGTGAGAATCAGAACACCACCAACAGCTCCCAGGAGCTTTCCTTCTCCACCAGCCAGGGAGACTCCCCCGATGACAGCTGAAGTTATGGTATCCAGCTCATAGCCGTCTCCTGTAGTCGGTCCGCCTCCCCCCATTCTGGAAGAAAGGAACAGGGATGCCAAAGCAACCAGAGCGCCGCCCAGAAGATAGGCTATGACTTTTACCCTGTTGACGGGGATTCCGGAGATACCCGCAATAAAAGAGTCAGATCCCACTGCATACAGATGGTTTCCGAATCTATGCCTTCTGACCAGAACCAGTACCAGAGCAAAAATAATCAGAAAATAGAAAATACAGATGGGGATACCCCCTATTTTGTAAGACGCCAGAAATCGGAAAGACCGGGGAATACCGCCTATAGGCCTCTTGGTATAGAAGAAAATCAATCCCTGCAGTAAAGACATGGTCGCTAATGTTGCCATAAAGGCGGGAATTCTCAGCTTTACAACCAGGAAACCATTAAAACCTCCAATAGCGGTTCCTGTAAGAATAATCACAAGAGAAACGAGAACTGGACTGATCCCCGGAATATCCCTGAACAATCCCGCGGCCATGGTTGTCATAAGGGAGACCGCAGCGCCAATAGACATATCGATATTCCCTGAAATCATAACGATAGACTGAGAAAGCGTGGCAATCCCCAAACCGATAGGCTGAACCAAAAAAACGTTCCTTAAATTTCTGAAAGTCAGAAAAATGGGAGATGAAACAGCGCTGGCAAGAAAAAGGATGGCAAAGATCAGCCAGACAAATTTTCCGGGTTTTACCAGTTCCTTGGGCCGAAGATTCCTCTTCAACTTCATGACATTCATACTCATTTTGACTCCTCCTTCTTATGCAGACAGTATTCATGGCCTACCGCAAGAGAGAGAACCTGTTCCTCTGTAGCCTTTTTTTCGGCCTGATCGATAATTCCGGCGACTTTTCCCTGTTTCATAACCAGGATTCTGTCGGCCATTCCGATAACCTCGGGAAGTTCGGAAGACACCATGATCACCGAATTTCCCGCTTCACACAAATCTCTCAGAATTTTGTAGATCTCATGCTTGGCTCCCACATCAATACCTCTGGTGGGTTCGACAATACAGAAGATTTTGGGGTTGGTGAGCAGTGCTCTTGCCAGAAGAACTTTCTGCTGATTTCCGCCACTGAGATTCCTAATCAGTTCATTCATGGAAGATGTTTTTGTTCTCAGTTTGTTATTCTCTTCAACTGCCGCCTTGTTTTCATTCCTTCTGTTAATGAGTCCTTTTTTCAGGTAGGCATCCAGATTGGCAATTGTTGTATTCTCTTTAATACTCATAGGGGCGATAATGCCCTCTTTTTTCCTATCAGAAGGAATATAGTAAAAACCGTTGGCAATGGCCTCCCGGACAGAGCTGTTCGCGATTTCCCTGCCGCCGACCTCAATGAGACCCCTATCTTTTTTCAATAACCCCATAAGAGCTTTCACCACCTCGGACCGTCCGGATCCAACCATACCGGCAAGGCCGAGGATCTCGCCTTTTCTGAGAGAAAAACTGATGTCCTGAATTTTCCTGCCGCAGCTCAGTTTTTCCACATTGAGGATAGACTCATCCAGAGGCGTTCCCAGATCTGGGTAAATATCACCAATCTCCCTGCCCACCATTTTCTGCACAAGGAGGTCTTTTGTCATATTGGCCACTTCATCCGTATGGGTCACTTCGCCGTCTTTCAATACTGTAACCCTGTCTGCAATTTCAAAAATTTCTTCAAGCATATGGGAGATATAGATAACCGTAACGCCCTCTTCCCGGAGGGAACGGATGATATCAAAGAGTTTTGTCAGCTCCTTGTCTGTAAGAGGAGCGGAAGGCTCGTCCATAATGAGAACTTTTGATGTGACCGAAAGAGCCTTGGCTATCTCGACCAGCTGCTGTTCAACCACACTCAGTTCTGATATCAATTTGTCGATATCAATTTCGACTCCCATACGATTAAAAATCTCAAGAGTCTTCTGTCTTGCCAGATTTTTATCTTTAAAGCCGCCGAACCCGACAGGTTCTCTATTCAGAAAAACATTGGAGACCACATCCAGGTGGTTTATAAGACTGAATTCCTGAAAGATAATTGAAATCCCCATCAATTGCGCTTCGTGAGGATTCTTAATATGGACTTCTTCTCCATTGTAATAAATCTGCCCGCTGGTAGGCTGGTAAACGCCGGAAAGGATTTTCATAAGAGTAGATTTCCCCGCTCCGTTCTCTCCGACCAGAGCATGAACTTCCCCTTTGCTGAAATTCATATCCACTTCATTCAGAGCTTTCACTCCCGGAAAAGACTTTGAAATCTTTTTGAATTCCAATAGCGGCTGTAATTCGGACATATCAATCTCCATTTCTCGATGCCGGTTGCCTATGGCAACCGGCAAAAAAACTATTTAATCTATTTCAGGCAGAAACTCAGCAGGTATCTGGTCATCACCCAGCCACCACCAGTCTGACTTTTTCATATCCACAAACTGTTTGATCTTTTCAAAATTGTATGTATCAGGATCCTTATAGATTGTCTTGGGAATGGTTTCTCCTTTAACAGCCTTCAAACCTTCCACCAGCGCCCATGCTCCCTGTCTTGTAGAGTAAGGTTCAATGTATCCCGGAACATCGTTGGCTACCAGGAATTTCGCATATCCGTTCAGATGATCACCCGTGGAGGGAACCAGAGGACGGCCAGCTTCTTTCATGGTTTCAAGAGCAGGAAAAGACATCAGACCGGAGTCTGCCCAAATACCATCGATCTCGGGATAGGCCTGAAGAAAACCCTGCATGATTTCTTTTGCCTTGGGAATGGACCAGCCTGTATACTGGGTTCCCAGAATCTCGATTCCGGGATATTTGGCAAAAACCTCTTTGGCTCCTTCCAGTCTCAGTTCCACAGACATCTGGCCGGCAATTCCGCTCATCAGTACGATTTTCCCTTCTTCGCCCATCATATCGATTAATGCTTCCGCATAGTGGGCTCCCAGCTTTTTCATATCCTGTCCCACATAGGCGGTGATTCTGTCAGTAGGAACTGTTCCGTCAAAGACAATAACGGGTATACCCGTATCGCAGGCATCTTCTACAGCAGGAACAATTGCAGCACCAATCGATGGTTGTATAATGAGAAGATCCACCCCCTTGGCCAGCAGATCATTTATGTCAGCCGCCTGTTTTTCGGGCTTTTCATCGGCATTGGTAAAATACACTTTTGAAATTTCCGGGTGCTTGGCCACTTCCGCATCGAAATTGGCTTTCATGAACATTCTCCAGGAATTTCCCATGCCTGCGCAGCTGAATCCGACAACAATGTCTTCTGTTTTAGGTGCAGCCTGTCCGCTGTCTTTTTGACCTTCACTGAATACTGCAGCAGTACATAACAATACCAGTAAAACCATAAATCCTTTTTTTAGATTACGCATAACGTTTCTCCTTCTTTTGCCCTTTCTTTCAGGCTATATGTCTCTTCCTGTTTGACAGGTAAAGAGCCACAACTATTACGAACCCCCGAATAATCAGCTGACTTTCCAAAGGCATGCTCGCTAATAAAACCAGATTTGTAATCATCAGCATTATAAAACCACCCAGGATTGTTCCCTGAATAGTTCCCGCACCTCCGCCGATGACAGCTCCTCCCAATACAGCGTAGGCAATAGAATCCAGATCGTATCCTTTACCTACCCAGTTGTCCGACAAACCCGTATATCCACCCAGAAGGATCCCGACAACCGCCGCCGCAGTGGAACAAAGTACATAAGCGATAATCACTTCGCGGTCCGTCTTAACACCACTCAGGTAGGCAACCCTCTTGTTATTGCCTATGGCATATAGCCTGCGTCCGTAACCGGACCTTCCCAGAATAATGGAATAGATCATCCCCATAACAAGAAACAGTAAAAACAGATTGGGAACGATCCCTAAACTGTTTCCTGTGCTGAAAGCCTTCAAACCGTCAGGGATTGACCCACGGGGCATTCCATTGGTCCAGATCAAACGGAGCCCGTTTATAATTATGGAAACCCCCAGGGTGGCTATAAAAGGAGGGACATTCCGTTTTGTTACTAGATATCCGTTAATGAGTCCTACAAACGCTCCCAGGGCCAGACAGAGCAATACAACCGGAAGAATTAACCCATTTGTCACCATATAGGTGGCGGCTACTACATTTGAAGTGGATATGACAGATCCCACCGACAGGTCCAGCCCTCCTGAGATAATCACAAAGGTCTGCCCCATAGCGGCAATGGCAACCATGGAATAATTCCGCCCCACGTTTAAAAGATTTCCCGGATTGAAAAAATTGACGCCGATTACCAGATTAATAATAATCGCAATGATAATAATCCCGCCCAGAGCTCCATAAAGCCCCAATGGAATTGGTCCATGTTTCAGACGCTCAATACTGACAGCGCCTTTACTCACTCTGTTCACAATTTTGTCCTTATTGATTTATCAGCAGCCCTCCTATTGAGAGAGCTGCTGCAGACAGGTAAAAAACTAGACGGATACTTCCTGACCTTTTCCAGCAGATTCCATGCCTGCTTCCAGAATCTGCATCTCTTTCAGTCCGTCATAGAAATTCGGCTGGATTTCCCGTCCTGTCCTGACAGCTTCACAGAAGTCCACAACCGCATGAACGAACTCATGTTCGTATCCGATGATATGTCCGGGGGGCCACCAGTTGGCAATATAATCATGCTCGGCTTCGGTAGCCAGGATTGTTCTGAATCCCTGTTCTCCCGCAGGATCCTCCCGGTTAAAATATTTCAGTTCATTCATCCGCTCAAAATCAAAAATCAGGCTGCCCTTGCTTCCGTAAATTTCAAAATAGTTGTAATTTTTTCTTCCCGGAGCAAACCTGGTTGTCTCAAATGAGCCTAATGCCCCGTTTTCAAATTTACAGATCATGAACGCTGCGTCTTCTACGGTTACCTCCCCTTTTGCCGTACCTGCAGATTTACCGCTGAATGTTCCCGAAGCCACTTCATCAGGAAGGGTTCTCTCTTTGATAAAATTGGTAGTCATGCAGCTGACAGTGGAGATTTCCCCCACCAGATACCTGGCAAGATCCACACTATGAGAATTGAGGTCTCCCTGGGGGCCCATACCGGCAGTTTCTTTTTTCAGATGCCAGGTAAGCGGGAATTCAGGATCCACAATCCAATCCTGAAGGTATGCTCCTCTCCAATGAAATATCCGGCCGATTTTACCCTCTTCAATCATTTTTTTCGCCAGTCTGACAGCGGGACAGCGCCTGTAGTTATGATTGACATAGTGGGTAATATTGGAATTCCTTACCAGTTCATACAGTTCCCGGGCCTGCTCGGAATTCATGGCCATGGGCTTTTCAAGAAACACATGTTTTCCTGCTTTCACAGCCTCTTTGGCAATTTCATAATGCAGATGCTGAGGAACAGAAATATCCACAACATCGATATCATCTCTTGTAAGGACCTTTCGCCAGTCGGTCTCAATCTCTTCCCATCCCCATCGGTCCGCAAACTCCTGCAGAGGCTCTTTATGCCGTCCGCATACAACTTTCAGTACCGGCACAGTTTCCATATCAAAAAACAGGGGCGCCTTTTTCCAGGCGTTGCTATGGGCTTTCCCCATAAACTTGTAGCCGATCAGGGCAACATTCAATTTTTTCATCGCTCTTCCTTAGTCAAAACAAAAAGTTCCCAAATGTTCTTTTCTGCCAGGTTTAGGCAGATCAGCCGACTTCCTTGACAATCCTCTTCAGTTCCGCAACAGAAGCGGCAACGGCTTTGTCCTCATCATCATCAGACCAGTTATTCCTGAAATCCTCATGGAGATAATCGATCTCCATGGCCAGAAAGCCTTTGTAGTCCGCCTGTTTAAGCATTTTTGCCAGTGCCAGATTGTCTACAAGACCTTCTCCTGTGGGAGTACAGGCGAAAAAGTGCCAACTACCGACACCGCAGTTCGCTTGAGGTTTCAAGTCTTTGATATGCGTGGAGAAGACATAAGGCGCCAGTTTTTTCATACCTTCCACGGGATCATCCAATACTCTCATAAAGTTACCTGTATCGAAGTTGATACCGAAGTTGGGAGAGTTGACCTGATGAATCAGGCGAAGCATTTCATCGGAGTTATAATCAATATGATTTTCATCCGCAATTTTAATTCCCTTGGAAACAGCCTCAGGCATGGCATTCTGAAACATTCTGGTCAGAAGTTCCAGCTGCTTCTCGTGATCTCCAAAGCGGAACATCAAGCTGGATCCGCAGACTCTCATAACATCTGCTCCAATCACCTCGGCATATTCCATATGTTTCATCATATCGTCCCAGGCAGCCTCGTTTCCTCCGCCCTCCAATCCATCGGGATGTCCCCAGGCGTATACGCGGTCCATACCGTATTCGTCAAGCATTCCTTTTATCTCACTGAGATAAGACGAGTCGAAACGGGGAATAAAGCAGGACTCCAGAGAAACTCCGTCCACTCCCAGCTCATGGGCTCTTTTGATAAACCATTCCAGGGTTATATTTTTGGACGGGGCTTTCTGATCATCGTAAACCTCGCCGAAAAGGCGGTGGAAGCAGTAACTGTCAATTCCTATTTTCATCGGTTTCTCCTTTTTAAGAATCTTCAAATCTGAAACGTTTCAGTTTATCTAAAACGTTTCAGATTCCATCATAACACGAGTTGACTGTTTGTCAAGGAAAAAATAGGATTATCCCGGTTAAACCGATTCTCTATGGATCAGTTCAGGACGGATATAGGTACGGAGATGCCTCTCCCCGTTTTCGATCTGCCTGAAAAGCAGACGGGCCATGGCCCCTCCCACTTCCTGCAGCTTTGCATCGATCGTGGTGATCCCAGGAGTAACAGCCCGGGAAACATCCACATTATCGTAACCGATAACCGCAAGATCTCCGGGAATATCAAGTCCTTTTTCTCTGGCGAATTTGATAACTCCAGAGGCAACAAAGTCATTACAACAGACAAGAACTTCCAGATCAGGATGTTTACCAAGAAGCTCAGAAGCTCCATTATATCCGCTTTTTATGGTAAAATCACTGAAATACTGACAATCTTCTGGCAGTAGTATTCTGTGGGAGGAAAGACGTTTTACAAGCCCTTCCCTTCTGCATTCCGCGTCATAGTGATCCTGAGGCCCATGGATGGCTCCAATCTTTTTAAATCCTTTTTTAACAACAAGATCAGCAACCAACTGCCCCCCGTACTCATGCTCTACCATCACGAAATTCATTTTGTCATCCATAATACATGGATTTAGAACCACATGAGGAAATTTCTCAATAAAAGGAAGGAAGCCGTAGGACTTTATATACTGGGGAATAATAATCATTCCGTCGGAAGATTTATCTCTGCACCTGTTGCGGAAAAAGGAAAGGAGCTCCGGGTCATCCCAGCTTTTTACTTCGAGATGAAAATTATAATCTCTCTTCTGAGCTTCTGACAAGATTCCCATCATATAACTATAAAAGAAGGTATTTTCTTTGATAAGGTCTGCATATTTTGTGGAATTGATAATAACCAGGAGGATGGAATTGCTCTTTCCTGTAATCAGAGTCTGCCCGCCCCGGTTGGGCACATAGTTCAGCTTCTCTGCACATTCCAGAACTTTCTGGCGGGTTTTTTCATTAACGCTCTTACCATTCAGCGCCTGAGAGGCTGTAGCCACGGATACACCGGCCAGTTTTGCAACATCTTTCAAATTTGCCATATGAAAATCTAAAACGTTTAGCTTTATCCTACCCCTTTAAAAATATCAATAACGATAACAATACCATAGGTCATAAGAAACTTCAACGCAGGCAAAGATAGGAAATCTGCTTCTACAAAGGGAGAAAAAGGGAGTAAAATAGAGAAAGGATGCTGAAAAGGCAAAGCCTTCCCAGCATCCGGAATGTATTTACGCAGTCACAGATCAGAACGCAGGTTTAGCTGTAGCTGCATTGGTGCTGTCGATCCGGGTAGAAGGAGCAATCACCCGGGGAGGCACCTCTTCGCCGTTCAGGATCTTCACAGCCAGTTCCAGGCCTTCTTTCCCTGAGGGGTTAAAAGTCCAGGTTGCGGTCATTTCACCAGCATTGATGGCATCAATCTCAGCCTGCATACCGTCCAGACCGGTAATCATCATCTCATCAAGACGGCCAACTTCCTTTACAGCCTGACTGGCTCCCAGAGCCATATCCGCATTGGCAGCCATGATCATATCGATTGTTCCGGGGCCGTTTGCCTGAAGTATATTCTGGGTTACCATATAAGCCTGGGGCCTTCTGTAATCCGCTGGCTGCTGGGAAATCACAACAATTCCGGGATACTGATCGATAATGTCTCTGAATCCACCAGTTCTTTCTACAGAAGTCTGATCTCCGGGAATGCCTTCCAGAATAACCACGTTTCCTTTGGGTTCTCCATATTTCGCTATCAATTTCTCTACAGCATACTCACCGATTTCTTTACCGATCTCACGGTCATTTACAGATACAAGGGTGGTAGCCTCTGTCCCGAGAATAGCTTTTCCGACAAACATGAAAGGGATACCCGCTTCATGAACTTTTGTCAGCTGCTGTCTCAAACCTTCTGCTTTGGCAGCCTGAACAAGAAGAATGTCAATCCCGCGGGCCATCATATCTTCGATTCCCGCAACCTGTTTTACAACAGATCCCTGTCCGTCAGTGGCAATCACTTTCACATTGGGATATTTCGCGGCAGCATCCATAACCTGCTGTCTCTGGGCAATCATCATGGGATGATCCAGACTCTCCTGAGAAAGCCCGACAATAAACTCCTTTTCTCCACTCTCTTGCTGTCCTGAGGCAAACCCAAAACCGGCAACAAGCGAAACCAACAGAAAAACGACTAATAACCTTTTCATATAGTCCTCCATTTATTTTTACGGCTTCTACGAAACCGTATGATTACATAACACCGACCTTTCAGGATTTTTTGCGGTTTTCCTGCATGCTCTGAAGGAATACCGCAGCAATAATGATGACTCCTTTTACAATCTTCTGGGTATAACCCGGTACGTTGATCAGGTTCAGAAGGTTGTTCAGAACTCCGATGATAAGAACCCCCACTACGGTTCCCGCAGCACCTCCTGCCCCTCCCTGAAGGGAGGTTCCTCCGACAGCGACTGCCGCAATGGCATCCAGCTCCATACCGGATCCGATATTGGCCTCGCCGAAGTTCATATGATTGGCTGTGATAATTCCGGCGAACCCTGACAGAAAGGAACTGATCACATAGACGGTGATTTTTATCCTGTCCACCTGGATCCCGGACAGACGGCTGCCCTCTTCATTACCTCCCACCGCGTAGATATGCCGCCCCAGGCGGGTTCTATTCAATATCACGTGGGCCAGTACGGCAATGAGGACAAACAGAATGGACTGGAAAGGGATCAGACCGAAAACGGTTCCCTGGCCGATGAATTTCAGACTCCCCGGCGCTCCCAGAATGGGTTGCCCTTTTGAATAGGTCAGCCCGAAACCGACAATGGCCGTCATCAGTCCCATGGTAACGATAAAAGGCTGCAGCTTTCCCTTGGTAATGATAAAACCCGCAATAAATCCCCAGACCAGACTGGCAATCACAGTAATAATGATGGCAGGAAATCCGCCCAGGAATTTCAATCCTGTAATAACCAGAGTCGCAAAGGCGTAAACAGATCCCACAGAGAGGTCGATTCCCCCTGTCAGAATGACGAAGGTCATGCCGATACTGATAATCCCGATCACCGAAACCTGACGGGTTATATTGAACAGGTTTGCAGGACGCAGAAACACCGGGGATATAATGGAACAGGCAATGAACAGCACCGCCAGCACTATGAGCATCCCGTATTTTTCAGCAAATACGGAAAAACTGAAATTATTGTCGTACCGCACCTTGGCTGCACTATGATCTGACATATCAAACTCCTCCTATGGCATATTGCATAATCTTTTCTTCTGTTGCTTTTTCAGCCGGGACTTCTCCGGCGATCCTTCCCTGGTTCATCACCAGGATCCTGTCGCTTACCCCGATGACCTCCAGCAGTTCCGAAGAGATCATAATCACAGCCTTACCCTGTGCCGTCAGTTCCCGCATAAGGGTATAAATCTCCGCTTTCGCCCCCACATCAATTCCCCTGGTGGGTTCATCAAGTATCAGAACCTTGCAGTCCTTGGCAAGCCACTTGGCCAGTACCACTTTCTGCTGGTTTCCTCCGCTGAGGGTTTTTACTTTGACAAACTGATCCTTGGCGGCGATCTTCAATTTCCGGATGAACGTATCTACAAGGCTCTTCTCATCTCCCAGCCTGAGGAGCCCCCAGGATTTCAGGGATTTAAGAATGGGAAGGGTTATATTCTTTTGAATGGATAGCCCCAGGATCAGTCCCTGCTGCTTCCTGTCTTCAGTGGCAAATCCTATCTTCTGTTCTATTGCATCCCGGGGATTCCGGATCTGCACGATCTCACCGTCAATAAGGACTTCTCCGCTGTCTACCGGATCCGCCCCGAAAATGGCACGGGCCATTTCGGTACGCCCCGCCCCCACGAGACCGGAGATCCCCAGGATTTCCCCCTCATAGGCTTCAAAGGAGATATCTTCGAGCACACCTTTTCTTGTCAGATTCCTGACTTCCAGCACCTTTTTCCCTTTATGGGAGACTTTAGGCGGAAAGTAGTCCGCCAGGGTCCTGCCGACCATCATGCTGATCAGTCCATCCTTGTCCATACTTTCAACATCACGGGTCCCCACATAGGATCCGTCTTTCAGAACCGTTACCCTGTCGCAGATCTCAAAGATCTCCTCCAGCCGGTGGGAGATATAGATAACTGTTTTTCCCCGTTCCTTCAGTGTCCTGATAGTACCGAAAAGGTAATCGATCTCCCGGTCCGTCAGTGTCGCTGTGGGTTCGTCCATCACAATCAGCTCCGCATTCAGAGAGAGCGCTTTGGCGATCTCCACCATCTGCTGCTCCGCCACGCTCAGACGCTTGGCTTCGGAGTTTACATCGATATCAAGCCCCAGAGACTGCAGAACCTTTCCGGCTTCCCGGATCATATGCTTTTTATCTATCAGTCCTGTGGAAACCAGAGGCTCCCTGCCCAGGAAGATATTTTCCGCCACCGTAAGATGGGGAACCAGATTGAACTCCTGATAGATCACACCGATCCCGGCTTTCTGCGCCGCTATGGGATCCTGATGCCTGAAAAGTTCTCCCTGAAACCGGATTTCACCGCCGTCAGGTGTATAAGCGGCGCTGAGGATCTTTATCAGAGTGGACTTGCCCGCGCCGTTTTCTCCCAAAAGAGCATGCACTTCTCCCTGACGGCAGGAAAAGGAAACATTATCCAGAGCTTTGACCCCGGGAAACCTCTTGCTGATTCCCTGCATTTCCAGAATATTTTCACTAATCATATCACTGGCCTACCTTTATTATTACCTTGAAAAGATCCTTCTCCTTTTCAAGCATATTCAAACCTTTTTCTGTTTCACCCAGATCCAGAACGACCCGGGTAAATAACCGTAAATCCAATTTCCCCGATTCAATCAGTGCAACCGCATCATAGAGATCCGTCCCGGAACCGGCCACGCTGGAATCGATGCCCTGTTCCTTCAAAATAAAAGGCAAAGGCTTATAGGGAACCTGCTCCTCCGGCGAAGTCAGACCGAACGCCATCAGCCTCCCGCCCGGTCCGACAAGGGAGTGGGCAAGGCCGTAGGATTCAACGGTTCCCCGGGTTTCAAATACAAAATCAAAAACCTCGTTTTCCCGGTTACCGCCATCTGATACTTCAGAGAATGAGAAGACCTGATCAGCCCCCATGGATTTCGCCAGTCCGGGAGGAACGGTCCCTTCGCTGATAAGGACAACCGGCCAGGCTCCGGCGGCATGGAGCATCTGCAGGTGAAGAAGGGACATGAACTCATCCCCCACCACAGCCGCGCTTCTTCCCAGAAGGGAACCGCAGCGCCTGACCGAACGAACCACATTGGAAACCGGTTCCACCAGGGCGTATTCCAGAGGATCCGCGCCGGTTCCCAGCAGAAACACCTTCTGTGCCGGGACTGCGACGAACTCGGCGAAACCTCCGTCCCTGTGTATCCCCAGCTGCTCTATATCCGGACAGGACAGGGGGCGGTTTTCCAGGCAGGACCGGCAGCGGCCGCATC